>NZ_JBSGHN010000015.1:0-239886 GCF_053604425.1 Microbispora sp. NPDC004025
AGCGGAGCGGGCGGGAGGGAGGACCGCAGCGAAGGCCCAGCGAAGCGGGCTTCGCGAGGACCGGACCTTCCGGCCGGCGCAGTGACCAACCCCCAGCCAGATAACCGTCACTCACCCTCACCACACCCGGATCATCGTCACTCACCCTCACCACACCCGGATCCGTCACCGAGCCTCAGCACGCCCAGATCATCGTCACCCTCACGACAGTCCCCCCCGATCCCTGGTCCCACGTCTCGCAGCTGCCCTGTGTCCCTCACGGCCAGGCCCCCCGCGTCCCAGGTTCTGCGCCGCACAGCGCATGAACACGCCGCGACAGGACCGCGCGGATTGGCGCTCACATCGGCGGTCACGTGGCCTACTGCCTTGTGAAAGGGCGGGTGCGGGGTCCCGTACGCTGAGGGTCGTGGAATATCGAGCCGTCGAGCAAGCGATCATGGCACGGGGAGTGGAGTGGGATTTCAGCCCCACTCTTGACCGGATCACCGCGTTGATGGAGATCCTCGGCGATCCCCAGAACTCGTACAAGGTCGTTCACATCGCGGGCACCAACGGGAAGACGAGCACCGCGCGGATGGTCGAGGCTCTCCTGCGCGAGCGTAACCTGCGGGTGGGCCGCTATACGAGCCCTCATCTGCAGTCGATGCGCGAGCGGATCGTGATCGACGGCGAGCCCTTGTCGGAGGAGCGGTTCGCCGAGGTGTACGAGGACATCGCCCCCTACCTGGAGATGATCGACGCCAAGGTGGGCAGGCTGAGCTTCTTCGAGGTGCTGACGGGGATGGCGTACGCGGCGTTCGCGGACGCTCCCGTGGACGTCGCGGTGATCGAGACCGGAATGGGCGGCACCTGGGACGCGACGAACGTCGCGGACGGGACTGTCGCGGTCGTCACGCCTGTTTCGCTCGACCACACCGACTACTTGGGACCGGACGTCGCGACCATCGCCGGTGAGAAGGCCGGCATCATCAAGCCCAAGGCGACGGCCGTGCTGGCGCAGCAGCCGCTGCCCGCCGCCGAGGTGCTGATGCGGCGGG
Organism: Microbispora sp. NPDC004025; assembly: GCF_053604425.1. Classification (NCBI taxonomy): domain Bacteria; kingdom Bacillati; phylum Actinomycetota; class Actinomycetes; order Streptosporangiales; family Streptosporangiaceae; genus Microbispora; species Microbispora sp. NPDC004025. The sequence goes on from NZ_JBSGHN010000015.1 coordinate 1,038, forward strand.
CGGCGGAGGTCGGCGCGGTGGTGGCCCGCGAGGGGCTGGAGTTCGGCGTGCTGCATCGCGAGCTGGCCATGGGCGGCCAGATGCTCCAGCTCAAGGGCTTGAAGGGTGTGTACGAGGAGGTGTTCCTGCCGCTGTACGGCGCACACCAGGCGGGCAACGCGGCCGGGGCCCTGGCCGCGGTGGAGGCGCTGACGGCCGGTGACGACCCGCTGGGCGATGAGGTCGTACGGCAGGGGTTCGCCCAGGTGAAGAGCCCTGGACGGCTGGAGGTCGTGCGGCGTGGCCCGACCGTCCTGGTCGACGCGGCGCACAATCCCGCGGGCATGGAGGCGACGATCGAGGCCATGACCGAGGCGTTCGGGTTCACCCGGCTCGTCGCGGTGGTGGCCGTGATGGCGGACAAGGACGTGGACACGATCCTGGACCTGCTGGAACCGGTGGCCGAGGAGATCGTGGTCACCTGTAACTCCTCTTCGCGGTCGCTGAGCCCGGACGACCTGGCGGCCCGCGCGGAGGCGGTCTTCGGCCCGGATCGCGTCCATGTGGAGGACCGGCTCGACGACGCCATCGACACCGGCGTCGCGCTGGCGGACCAGGGTGACGAGTTCGGCTCCGGCGTCCTCATCACCGGCTCGGTCGTGACGGCGGGAGACGCGCGCATCCTCCTCAAGGTCGCGAAATGAGCAGCGGCGTGTTCGAGGTCACCCCGGGTATGCGCCGGCTCTGCGCGAGCGTCCTCGGGATGCAGGCGATCGTCGTGGCGCTCATCAGTCCGGTCGCGATCACCATCAACCATGTGTCCGCACCGCTCGCGCTGACCGTCGGGCTCGGGCTCGCCGTCCTGTGCGTGGTGGTCGTCGGCATGCTGAAACGCCCTTCCGCGTACATCGCGGGCACTGTGCTTGAGGTCCTGACAATCGCCACAGGATTCCTCGTCCCGGTCATGTTCTTCCTCGGGGTGATCTTCGCCGCCCTGTGGATAACTGCCATCTTCGTCGCTCGCCGTGTCGAAGGGACGACGAAGCGCTAAAGTCGGCAACCATGGCCGTCCCTCCCGTACCGCAGGCTCGGACCGCCGCGCCGGTCCGTGCCGTGCGCGTCCCTCTGCTGGTCGACGTCGTCATCGGGCTGCTCACCCTGGTGGCCCTTCCTCTGGCGCTCGTCGCCATCCCGAACACGATCTCCGTCGTGGCGGCGCTGCTGCCGCCGGGCGTGTCGCAGGTCGACATGATCCGCGCGCACGGCCTGGCGTTGCCCGCCATGCTGGTGACCGTGCCGCTCGCCGCGGTCGCGGTGCGCAGGTTCCGCGCGGCGCCGATCCTCGTGGCGGGGCTCACGCTGCTCGCGCTCGCCGACGTCGCCGGGGGGTACACCGACACCGTCGCGCTGGTCGGCGTGCTGCGCGTGCTCCACGGGGTCGGCGCGGGCATGCTCGTGCCGGCCACCCTGGTCGCGGTCGCCGAGCGTTCCCGGCGCCGGGTGCTGCTGCCGATCTGGGCGGGCGCGCTCGCCGCCTCGTTGCTGACGGCCCAGGCGCTCGCCCTGTGGGCGATCCGCGACGTGACCTCGTGGCAGGTCACCCTCCAGCCGTACCCGCTGCTCACCGGAGTGGCGCTGGCCCTCGCCGCGGCGTACCTGGTGCTCTGGATGATCTCCGGTGACGGCGGGACGCGGGCCGAGGGGGAGATCCTGCCCGCGAACCGGCCGACGTCGGCCGAGCGCGGGCGGCTCGCGCTGGCCATCGTGCCGGCGGCGGCCATCGCGGTGCTGGGCGTCGGGATCACCTTCGACTGGCCGCCGCGCCTGGTCGTCGCCGCCGCGGCGCTCGCCGTCGTGGCGATGCTGGGCCTCGCGGCGCTCGGCACGTTCGAGGGGCAGGGCGGCCGTACGCTCGCGTTCGTGAACGTCGCGGTCGGGCTGGTGGTGCTGCCGACGGCCGCGCAGATGACCTACATCGAGCTCGGCGGCCCACTGGGCGGTCCCGGCCTCAAGGGCCTGTGGGTGCCGTTCCTGGTGGCCGCGCTTGCCGCGCTCGCGGCCGCCGTCCTCGCAGGCCGGGCGCCGGATGCGTTCACGGACCGGATGACGGCCCTCGGTCTCGCGGCCGTCGTCGCGGGCCTGTGCGCGACCTGGCTGCTGGTGCCGGCGCCGTCCGGCACGCCGCTGGTGGTGCCGTTCGTGCTGCTGGCCGTGGGATCGGCGGTCGCGTTGGTCGGCGCGTTCCGCACGGCGGGTCTGGGCTCGGCGATGCTGGGCCTGTCCCTGTGCTTCCCGGCCGTGCTCGCGGGCTTCCTGCTCGGTACCGGCATCCAGGTGAACCGGCTGCGTGACGCCGCCGAGACCGCGCGAGGCAACGGGAACGCCCTGGTCGAGGGGTTCATCGACGCGCTGCACATGTGGGCGCAGATCGGCGGTTTCGTCGTGGTCGGTGTGATCGTGCTCTCCGCCGTCCTGACCCGGAGGGCCGCCGCCGCGCCGGGGAACGACCAGGTGGTGATCCCCGCGCCGACGCCGTCCCCGGAGGAGGACGACGGCGCCCGTGGGGACGAGAGGCCCGCCTACTGAACGCCGGTCGACCTCGCCGGTCGACCTCGCCGGCCGGGCCCGTCGTGCCGGCGACACCCGGCCTCGCCCGATCGGAGCGGCGTTCGCGGACCGGTAAGCTGCCGTTGCGTACGGAGTTCCCCAGCCGGAGCTCCAGATGCTTGACGGGTGCGCCCGCGACCTGCACGGGTCACCGTACGGCGAGCACGACGCCACGTGAGCCTCAGCAACGACCTTAGGAGAACAGACCGTGTCCGAGCGTACGCTTGTCCTGATCAAGCCCGACGGGGTCCGTCGCGGTCTCATCGGGGACGTCATCGGCCGCATCGAGCGCAAGGGCCTCAAGATCGTGGCGATGGACCTGCGCACGCTCGACGCCGAGACGGCCAAGGCCCACTACGCCGAGCACTCCGAGCGCCCGTTCTTCGGCGAGCTGGTGGAGTTCATCACCGGCGGCCCGCTGGTCGCGCTGGTGCTCGAGGGCCCGCGGGCGGTCGAGGCGTTCCGCGCCCTGGCCGGCCTGACCGACCCGGTGAAGTCCGCGCCCGGCACCATCCGCGGCGACCACGCCCTGGAGATCGGCGAGAACGTCGTCCACGGCTCCGATTCGCCGGAGTCCGCCGCCCGGGAAATCAAGATTTTCTTTCCGGACCGTTTCTAGTCCTTGCCGCACGAGAGGCCCCGGTTTAAACCGGGGCCTCTCGTGTTTTTCCAGGTGGTGACCGAGCTTAGGCGGGGGGACGCCGGTTTTTCCGGGGGCTTGAGAGCGCGATGTGCCCAGTGATGAGCACGTGCCGTTACGATTCGAATGCGATGCGTCATCCCGCACACCCGCTGAACCCGGTAACCGCTAACCACCTGAAGGAAGGCTTCCTTCCGCATGGGCAGCAAGCTGACATTCCTGGGCCGTGACATGGCTGTCGACCTTGGCACGGCGAACACTCTCGTCTACGTCCGAGGGCGCGGCATCGTCCTGAACGAGCCGTCCGTCGTCGCCATCAACGTCACGACTGGAAAGATCGTGGCAGTTGGAATAGAAGCGAAGCGGATGATCGGGCGGACGCCCGGAAACATCGTCGCGATCCGTCCCCTGAGGGACGGTGTCATCGCGGATTTCGATGTGACCGAGCGGATGCTGCGGTACTTCATCCAGAAGATTCACAAACGCCGCCACTTCGTGCGCCCGCGCATCATCGTGGCCGTGCCGAGTGGCATCACCGCGGTGGAGCAACGCGCGGTGAAGGAAGCGGGCTATCAGGCAGGGGCCCGCCGCGTGTACATCATCGAGGAACCGATGGCGGCCGCGATCGGCGCCGGCCTGCCGGTCCACGAGCCGACCGGGAACATGGTCGTCGACATCGGCGGCGGCACCACCGAGGTGGCCATCATCTCGATGGGCGGCATCGTGACCAGCCAGTCGATCCGCGTCGGGGGCGACGAACTCGACCAGGCGGTCATCGCCTTCGCGAAGAAGGAGTACTCCTTGATGCTCGGGGAGCGCACGGCGGAGGAGGTCAAGATCGCCGTTGGGTCCGCGTGCGTCACGGGGGAGGACTTCCACGCCGAGGTGCGCGGCCGCGATCTGGTCAGCGGCCTGCCGAAGACGGTCGTCATCAGCGCCGAGGAGATCCGCCGGTCGATCGCCGAGCCGGTCAACGCGGTAGTGGACGCGGTGAAGTCCACGCTGGACAAGTGCCCGCCGGAGCTCTCCGGCGACCTCATGGACCGGGGCATCGCCGTGACCGGTGGCGGCGCCCTGCTGCGCGGCATGGTCGACCGGTTGCGCGAGGAGACCGGCATGCCGGTCCATCTGGCCGAGAACGCGCTCGACTCGGTCGCGCTCGGCTCCGGGCGGTGCGTGGAGGACTTTGAAGCCCTCCAGCAGGTGCTCGTGCCGGAGCCCCGCAACTAAGGAGCGTCATGAGAGACACCCGCCGCGCCCGTCTGATTCTCGGACTCCTCCTCGCCGTGGCGCTGATCCTCATCACCGTGGATCACCGGGCCGGGAACGACCACGTCCTCGGCCCGGTGCGCGACACCGTGGGCGCCGTGTTCGGGAAGGCCGAACGCGTCGGCGCCGCCGTGACCCGCCCGATCACCGGCTTCGTCGGCATGCTGCGTGACGCGCCCTCGGCCCGGCGCGTCATCACCGACCTGCGCAAGGAGAACGCGCAGCTGCGGGACGAGGTGTCGGCGCAGCGGCTCGACCGGGCGCGGGCCGAGAAACTGGACCGCATGCTCGGGCTGGCGGGGCTCGGCCGCTACCGCGTCGTCGGGGCCCAGGTCGTCGCGCGGCGTACGGTGGCGGGTTTCGAGGACACGGTCGAGATCGACGCCGGCACCGGCGACGGGATCCGGCCCGACATGACGGTGCTGAGCGACGTGGGGCTGGTCGGCCGCGTCGTCCAGGCGGGCCCGGTCAGCTCGACGGTGGCCCTGCTGACCGACCCTGCCCTTTCGGCGGGGGCGCGGCTGGAAGGCGGCAACGAGCTCGGCGTCGTGAGCGGCCTCGGCGAGGCGGGCGGAGGCGGCAACCTCGTCAGGTTCCGCCTGCTCGACTCCACCGTTCCGATCGGCGTGGGCCGCCGGATCGTCTCGTTCGGTTCGCAGCAGAGCAGGCCGTACGCCCCGGGCGTGCCGATCGGCGTGGTCGAGCGGGTGGACAACACGCCGGGTGAGGTGACCCGGACGGCGTACGCGCGGCCCTTCACCGACTTCTCCGCGCTGGACGTCGTCGGCGTGGTGGTCGCGGCGCCGAAGCGTGATCCGCGCGACGCGGTGCTGCCGCCGAAGCCGCAGCCGCCGAAGCCGGCGCGTGAGGACCGGCAGCGGCGCGGCGACGACGGCCGCGGGCAGGGGCGCGCGTCGCTGGAGGCCGAGTGGGGGCTCGGCGACCGGGGCCGCGGCACGGGCGAGGGCCGGCCCGAGGCGGCGCAGGAGCGGCGCGGCCGGCACGGTACGCAGGCCGTGGACGGGGAGGCGCAGGAGCCGCCCGTACAGGAGCCGCCCATGCAGGAGCCGCGCGCGGGGCGGGAGACCGACTCCGCCGGGACGGCGCCTCGGCGCGCGCCCCGGGAGCACGACGGCACCGTGGAAGACGACGGCACCCGGGCGGACGACGGCCGCGGCGGGAGGAACTGAACGATGGCCCGCAACCTCGTCGCCGCGCTGCTGCTCTTCGTCGCTCTGGTGCTGCAGGTCAGCGTGGTGAACCGGCTGCTGTTCTCGTGGGCGCCGGACCTGGTGCTCCTGACGGTCGCCGCACTCGCCACCAGGCGCGGAGCCGTACCCGGCGCGGTGATCGGCTTCTGCGGAGGGCTCGCCTACGACCTGCTGCCGCCCTCCAACCACACACTGGGCCAGTACGCGCTGGTCCTGTGCTTCCTGGGCTACGCGGCGGGCCGTGTGGGAGAGCGCCTGCCGCTGCCCGCGGTGGCGGCGTGCGCCGTGATCGCGCCCGGCATGGTGGCCGGTCTGGGCGCGCTGCTCGGCGCCCCGGGGATCACGTGGCCGGTGCTGGCCGCGGCCTGGCCCCGGGCCGCGATCTGCAATCTCGTGGCCGCTCCGCTGGTGCTCCGGGCGGTCAAGGTCATGCACGGCGGCCACCGGAGGCGCGCGGGCGGTGGCGAGCTCGTGCCGAGCTGGAGACGGGGGACGGCATGACACGTTTGCGGGGGCGCCTGCTCGTCCTGCAGGTGCTGGTCATCGCCATGATCGTGGTGCTCGTCGTCCGGCTGTGGCAGGTCCAGGTGGTGCAGGGGTCGCGCTTCGTCACGGTCGCGACGGAGACGCGCACCCGCGAGGTGCGGGTCCCCGCCCTGCGGGGGGCGATCCTCGACTCCGCCGGCCGCCCGCTCGTGCGTAACCGCACGACGCTGGTGGTCTCCGTGGACCGCGGCCGGCTGGAGCGGATGCGGGACGGCGGCGACGCGGTGCTCCGTCGCCTGTCCGCCGTGCTGAAGGTGCCGCTGTCGAAGCTGAAGCAGGAGATCCGGGCATGCGGGCCCGGCGTCAGCCGTCCGTGCTGGCCCGGCTCGCCGTACACGCCGATCCCGGTGGCCAACAACGTCAACCCGCGGGCGGCGCTGCAGATCCTGGAACGCCAGGAGGACTTCCCGGGCGTCACGGCCGACATCCAGGCGATTCGCGACTATCCGAACGGCAAGGACGCCGCCCAGCTCCTCGGCTATCTGCAGCCGGTGACACAGAGCGAGCTGGAGAAACGGGAGGGTCTCAAGGCCAACTACTCGGGTGTCGACCTCACCGGCCGCGACGGGCTGGAGCGAACCTACGACTCGGCCCTGCGCGGCGCACCGGGCCTGCGCAACGTGCAGGTCGACCGGATGGGCAAGGTCATCACGGTCAACCAGCAGTCCAATCCGGTTCCCGGCGACATCCTGGTGACCAGCATCGACGCCAACGTGCAGCGCATCGTCGAGAAGTCGCTCGACCAGGCCATGCAGGAGGTGCCGAACTCGGACGGCGCCGCCGGCGTGGTGCTCGACGTGAAGACCGGCCGCGTGGTCGCGATGGCCAGCCGGCCGACGTACGACCCCAGGGTCTGGACGGGCGGCATCGCGGAGAAGGACTACCGCCGGCTGTTGTCGGACAAGTCGGGCAAGCCACTGGTGTCGCGGGCGATCGCCGGCGAGTACGCCCCGGGTTCCACGTTCAAGATCAGCTCGGTGTCGGCGATGGTCGCGGATGGTCAGCCGCTGCACGGCACCTACCAGTGCCCGGGCGCCTACACGGTCGAGGGCCGGGCGTACCCCAACGCGGGCGGCATGAGTCTCGGCGCGATCTCGCTGCACGAGGCGCTGGTCAAGTCGTGCGACACCGTGTTCTACCGGGCCGGGTACGAGGAGTGGCTGCGAGACGGCGGCAAGACGCCCAAGTCCAAGGTCAAGGAGCCGATGCCGAACATGGCGAAGGCCTACGGCTTCGGCCGCCGTACGGGCGTCGACCTGCCGGGCGAGTCCGCCGGACGCATCCCCACCCGGGGCTGGAAGCGCGACCTGTGGAGCTCGACGAAGGACGAGATGTGCAAGCGGGCCAAGACCGGCTATCCGGAGATGAAGGACCAGAGCCGGGCCTCGTTCGCCAAGCGGCTGGCCCACGAGAACTGCGTGGAGGGCGCGATCTTCCACGCCTACGAGGCGGTCAACCTCTCGATCGGCCAGGGTGACGTGCTCGTCACCCCCCTCCAGCTCGCCCGGGCGTACGCGGCGCTGCTGGGCGACGGCAACGTGCGCAGCCCGCGGATCGGCTGGGCGCTGATGCGTCCGGACGGCACGCTGAAGCAGGAGATCCCGGTCCCGGTCGAGGCACACCTGCCGATCAACGACGAGACGCGGGAGTACATCCGCAAGGCGCTCAGCGAGGTGCCCTCGGACGGCACGGCGGCGGGCGCGTTCCGCGGCTTCCCGTTCAACGTCGTCAAGATCGGCGGCAAGACCGGTACGGCGGAGGTCTACGGCAAGGAGGACACGTCGTGGTTCGCGTCCTTCGCGCCCGCGGACAATCCGCGGCTGGTCACCGTGGTCATGGTCGCGCAGGGCGGCTTCGGCGCCTCGACCGCCGCGCCCGCCGTGCGGCGCATCTGGGAGGGCATCTTCGGCCTGGGCAAGGGGGACAACGGCAAGCCGGTCAAGCCGGCGCTTCCGGACGGCAAACCGGTGACGCGGCTGCCGGCCATCAGCCGCGACAACACGCAGTGAGGCGGGCCTGCCATGACTGAGGCCATCGGAATACGGCGGAGGTCGTTCGCGAGCCGGGTCGTCGGGCGGGGATCGGTCGTCTGGCGGATGGACTGGCTCCTGTTCGGGGCGGTGGTCGCGCTCAGCGCGGTCGGCACGCTCCTGGTGTGGTCGGCCACCCGCACCTGGTCGTCGATCGAGCCGACGGGCATGGCCAAGAAGCACGTGCTCAACCTGCTCATCGGTGTGGCTCTCTACAGCGCGGTCGCGGTGACCGACTACCGCTGGCTGCGCACGTACGCGCCGGTCCTGTACGGCATCGCCGTCCTCGGGCTGATCCTGGTCATCAGCCCGATGGGGTCGACGATCAACGGCCACCACTCGTGGATCCTGCTGGGCGGGGGCTTCGCCCTGCAGCCGGCCGAGCTGATGAAGCCGGCGCTGGTGGTGATGCTGGCGCGGCTGCTGGCCCCGACGTCGGAGAAGGGGAAGAAGACCAAGGACCGGCCGAGAGCCGCCGGTCTCGCGCTGTCCCTCGCGGCGGCGGGCGCCGCGGCGGCGCTGGTCATGCTGCAGCCCGACCTCGGCACCACCATGGTGCTGATGGCGACCACCGGCGCGATCATCGTCTTCTCCGGGATACGCAAGCGCTGGGTCGTGGCCGGGGTGCTGCTCACGGGCCTCGCGGCGGTGGCGGTGTGGTCGCTGGGGCTGCTCAAGCCGTACCAGGTGGCCCGGTTCACCGCGCTCATCGACCCGTCCAGCGACCCGCGCGGCGTGGGATACAACAGCACGCAGGCGCTGGTGGCGATCGGGTCGGGCGAGGTGTTCGGCAAGGGCCTGTTCCACGGCGGCCAGACCACGGGACGGTTCGTGCCCGAGCAGCACACCGACTTCATCTTCACCGTCGCGGGTGAGGAACTCGGCTTCGTCGGGTCGGTCACCGTGGTCGCCCTGCTCGGCGTGGTGCTGTTGCGCGGCGCGCGGATCGCGCGGATGTGCGGCGACCGGTTCAGCGCGCTCGTCTCGGCCGGCATCGTCGCGTGGCTGGCCTTCCAGACGCTCGTCAACGTCGGCATGACGATCGGCATCATGCCGATCACCGGCGTGCCGCTGCCGTTCGTCTCCTACGGCGGCACCGCGACGTTCGCGAACATGACGGCGATCGCCATCCTGCAGGCGATCCATCTGAGATCGCGACCGGTCTGACGTTCGCCGTGCTCTCCGTGTTCCCCGTGTTCCCCGTGTTCTCGCGGTCTCGCATGAGAGCCGTCCGCAGGGTGCCGGATCCCGGCTCTCACTGGTGCCCGCACCACGCGGCGAACATCATGGGAACGGAACAGGTTCGGGGGCTGAACGAACCCTTACGGAGGAACGGTGACTCCGGACGACGAGGCGCGGGAACGCCAGCGCGCCCTTGACCTGCTGCGCACGGCCTTCCCCGACTACCGGATCGTGTACGGCGGCGGGAGGTGGGCCGCCGCGGCCGCGGGCGACCCGCCGACGGTGTGGTTCGCCGAGACGCCGGCGAGCCTGTGCGGCCAGCTCTTCACGGCCCAGCTGCGCAGCGGCGGCACCATCATTCCTCTCCGCTCGATGGAGAGGGACTCGCAGTGCGCGAGGTGACCGGTTCGTGACACGTACGGCGTTAGCGTGCGGGTGTCACCACTGGGAGAGCCGATGACGACACCCTCACGCGGCGGGGACCGGTCCGCCATCCAGATCGCCGGCGGCATCCGCGAGCGCACTCTCGCCGCTCTCCGGGAGCCGCCGACGACCGCGGTCTTCCATCAGATCGCCGACGAGATCCACCTGTGCTGCCCGCGGCTGGCCCGTTTCAAGTGCCTGCGTCTGGCGTACGGGTGGACGGTGGAGGAGGCGATCGAGCGCTTCCACGCGATGTGCGACCGCGAGCAGATCAAACGCAGGGGGCTGAGCGAGCGGTCCTGGCGGGAGTGGGAGGCCGGGGCGCGGCCCGACCGCGACTACACCGACCTGCTGTGCCGCCTGTTCGAGACGGGCCCGGTGCAGCTCGGGTTCGCCAAGGACTACACGCCGCCGGAGATGCGCGATCCCGGGACCTGGCGGCGGCGTACCGCGCCCGACCTGATCAGCGCCGCCGCCCGGGAGGCGAGCGAGCACGCCGAGCGGGCGGAGACGAGCGAGATCGGCGACAGCGCGCTGGAACGGCTGCGCACGCAGGTGATATGGCTGTCCCGCCGGTACGTCTGGGAGGCGCCGCTGCCGCTGTTCGTGGAGATGCGGGCGCTGCAGGAGCAGACCCGCCGGGCGCTGGAGCGGCGCGTCCACCCGGCCCAGGCCGGCGAGCTGTTCTTCCTGGCCGGGACGCTGTGCGGGCTGATGGCCAACGCGAGCATGGACATGGGCCGCCGGGTGCCCGCCGACGACCTCGCCCGCGCGGCGTGGACGTACGGCAGGATCGCCGGGCACCGGTCCCTCATGGGCTGGGCCCGCGGCATGCAGGCGTCGGTCGCGCTGTGGGACCGGCGGTACGAGGACGCGGCGGGCTACGCCGAGGACGGCCTCGCCCACCTGCACCAGGGTCAGGGCGGCGCGCGGCTGCACATGCTGCGGGCGCGGGCGGGCGCGATGCTCGGCCGGATCCGCGAGGCGGAGGACGACCTGCTCAAGGCGGCGGACGCCCGCGAGGCGGGCACCGGGGACGAGCTGCACGACGGGTTCGCCGGGGAGTTCGCCTTCCGGCCCGCCAAGCACGCCTACTACACGGCGGTCACGCACCTGCACCTCGGACAGGCGGGCCGGGCGATCGAGCAGGCCCGCGCCGCGCTCGGCCTGTACGCGCGGGAGGACCGCCAGAACCGCTCGTACGGCTGCGAGGCCATGGCCGGGGCGCACCTGGCCGTCGCCCACCTGATGGAGGACGACCCCGGCGGGGCCGAGCAGGCCCTGACGCCGCTGCTGGCCCTGCCGCCGGAGCGCAGGATCGACAGCCTGGCCGAGACCCTGCAGTCCACCAGGCCGATGGTGCGGGGAGAGCTCGCCGGGCGGCTGGAGGCGTTCTGCGCGACCGGCCTGCCCCAGTCGGCCGCCCGGGCGCTGCCCGAGGCTTCCTCCGAGGCACCGGGCGGCGAGGGGGATTTGCGATGAGCGAGCGGAGCGAGCGAATCGATTGCGACTCCGAGCCGCCAGGCGAGGAGGAGGCATGAGTGTCTCCACCGTCGCCGGCACCCCGCCCGCGCTCGCGGAGGCGTGCCGACAGGCCGGGCTCAGCGCCGACGGAGCACGGTTGCTGCGCAGTTTCGCCAACGTGGTCTACCACCTGCCGGGCGAGGGGGCCGTCGTCCGCCTGGCGGAGGCCGGCACCCCCGGCAAGTACGACAGGCTGGCCACCTCGCTCAAGGTCACGCGCTGGCTGCACGAGCAGGGCTTCCCCGTCACGCTGCCGCTCGACGTGCGCCAGCCGCTGGCCGTCGAGGGCTGCCTGGCGACCTTCTGGCACTACGAGGACGGCGCGGACGACGGCGACCCGGTCCCGCTCGGCCTGCTGCTGAGGTGGCTGCACTCCCTGCCGCCGGTCCCGTTCGCGCTGCCGACCTACGATCCCTTCGGCCGCGTACGGCGGGCCGTACGGGCCAGCCTCGTGCTGGACGGCGAGGAGCGGGAGTGGCTGCTGGACCGGTGCGCGGCGCTGGAGGAGGCGTACTACGAGCGGGTCGAGTTCGCCCTGCCGTACGGGCTGGTCCACGGGGACGCGCACCGGGGGAACGTGATCCGCACCGCGGACCGGATCCTGCTGTGCGACTGGGACTCGGCCAGCGCCGGGCCGCGCGAGGTCGACCTGGTGCCCACCCTGCAGGGCGCCCGGTTCGGCCTGTCCGACGCCCAGCGGGACGGTTTCGCCCGCGCGTACGGATGCGACGTCAGGGACTGGCCGGGTTATCCGGTGCTGCGCGACATCCGGGAGCTCCAGACGCTGACGGCCGTGCTGCGCATCGGGCACCGCGACGACCGCGCGCACGCGGAGCTGCGCCACCGCCTGGCCTCGCTGCGCGCGGGCGACGACCGGATCTGGCACCCCTTCTGAGGCCGGAAGATCCGCAGGGGACACTCCCGGGAGCCGATACCCTGGAGGCATGTCTGTCGAGTCGTTGTTTCCCCGCCTGGAGCCGCTGCTGCCCAAGGTGCAGAAGCCGATCCAGTACGTCGGGGGCGAGCTGAACTCGACGGTCAAGGACTGGGACGAGGCGACCGTCCGGTGGGCCCTGATGTATCCGGACGCCTACGAGGTCGGCCTGCCCAACCAGGGGGTGCAGATCCTCTACGAGATCCTCAACGAGCTGCCCGAGACGCTGGCGGAGCGCACCTACGCGGTGTGGCCCGACCTCGAGGCGCTCATGCGGTCCGAGGGCGTCCCGCAGTTCACCGTGGACGGCCACCGGCCGGTTCGCGCGTTCGACGTCCTCGGGGTGTCGTTCGCCACCGAGCTCGGCTACACCAACCTCCTCACCGCGCTCGACCTCGCGGGGATCCCGCTGGAGGCGGTGGACCGCACCGACGAGGACCCGATCGTGCTGGCGGGCGGCCATGCCGCGTTCAACCCGGAGCCCATCGCCGACTTCCTCGACGCCGCCGTGCTCGGCGACGGCGAGCAGATCGCCATCGCGATCTCCGAGGTGTTGCGCGAGTGGAAGGCCGAGGGCTCGCCCGGCGGCCGCGACGAGTTGCTGCTGCGCCTCGCCTCAACGGGCGGGGTGTACGTCCCGAAGTTCTATGACGTCGAGTACCACCCGGACGGCCGCATCAAGCGCGTCGTCCCCAACCGCGACGGCGTGCCGACGCGGGTGTTCAAGCACACGGTCATGGACCTCGACGAGTGGCCGTACCCGAAGAAACCGCTGGTCCCGCTCGCCGAGACCGTGCACGAGCGGTTCAGCGTCGAGATCTTCCGGGGGTGCACCCGGGGCTGCCGCTTCTGCCAGGCGGGGATGATCACCCGTCCGGTCCGGGAGCGGTCGATCACCACGATCGGCGACATGGTCGAGGCGGGGATCAAGGAGTCGGGCTTCAGCGAGGTCGGGCTGCTGTCGCTGTCCAGCGCGGACCACTCCGAGATCGCCGACGTCACCAGGGGTCTCGCCGACCGCTACGAGGGCAGCCAGGTCGGCCTGTCCCTGCCGTCCACCAGGGTCGACGCGTTCAACATCGACCTGGCGAACGAGTTGTCCCGCAACGGCCGCCGTTCCGGGCTCACGTTCGCGCCGGAGGGCGGATCCGAGCGGATGCGCAAGGTGATCAACAAGATGGTCACCGAGGAGGACCTGATCCGCACGGTCACCACCGCCTACTCCAACGGATGGCGGCAGGTGAAGCTCTACTTCATGTGCGGGCTCCCGACCGAGGAGGACGAGGACGTCCTCGGCATCGCCGACCTGGCCAAGAAGGTCATCAAGGCGGGCCGTGACGCGACGGGTTCGCGGGACATCCGCTGCACGGTCTCCATCGGCGGGTTCGTGCCCAAGCCGCACACGCCGTTCCAGTGGGCCGCCCAGTGCGACCACGAGACGGTGGACCGCCGGCTGCGCGCGCTGCGCGACGCCCTGCGCTCCGACAAGGAGTACGGCAGGGCCATCGGCTACCGCTACCACGACGGCAAGCCGTCGATCGTGGAGGGGCTGCTGTCGCGGGGCGACCGCCGCGTGGGCAGGGTCATCCGCGCCGTCTGGGAGGACGGCGGCCGGTTCGACGGCTGGAGCGAGCACTTCTCGTTCGAACGGTGGATGGCGGCGGCGGACGGCGCCCTCGCCGACGAGCCGGTCGACGTGGACTGGTACACGACGCGCGAGCGGGACGAGCACGAGGTGCTTCCCTGGGACCACCTCGACGCCGGCCTCGACCGCGAGTGGTTGTGGCAGGACTGGCAGGACGCGCTGAACACGGTCGAGGTCGAGGACTGCCGCTGGACGCCCTGCTACGACTGCGGCGTCTGCCCCACCATGGGGACCGAGATCCAGATCGGCCCCACGGGCAGAAAACTGCTGCCACTCACCGTGATCTGACGCTCACGGCCTATCCTGAAAGACGATCGACCGACACCGGAAGGACGACGGAACTCTGAAACCCGTTCCCGACGGGCCCGCGCCCGAACCCACGGTGCAGCGACTGCGTGTGCGCTACGCCAAGCGGGGCCGCCTGCGCTTCACCAGCCACCGCGACATCTCCCGTGCCGTCGAAAGGGCGGTGCGGCGAGCCGGCATCCCGGTGGCCTACAGCGCGGGCTTCAGCCCCCACCCGAAGATCTCCTACGCCGGCGCCGCCCCCACCGGAGTGGCGAGCGAGGCCGAGTACCTCGAGATCGGGGTGAACCGGCCGTGTGACCCGCGGCGGGTTCGCGACGACCTCGACGCCTCGCTGCCGCCGGGGCTGGACGTGCTCGACGTGGTGGAGGCGCGGGACGGGAACCTGGCCGACCGGCTGGAGGGCTCGATGTGGGAGCTACGGCTCCCCGGGGCCGATCCGGGCGAGGCCGAGCGGGCGGTCAAGGAGTTCCTGGCGGCCGGCCAGGTGGAGGTCGAGCGCCTGACCAAGAAGGGGATGCGGCGATTCGACGCCCGCCAGGCGGTGCGTTCGCTCGCCGTAGTGGACGGGCCGGGAATTACGGCAGGTCAGGAGACCGTTCAACCGTGTGTCATACTTCGTATGGTTGTTCGGCACGAAACACCTGCCGTACGGCCCGATGACGTGCTCATGGGTCTGCGTCTCGTGGCAGGCTTCGCGCCGCCGTCACCCGCAGCGGTGACCAGGCTGGCGCAGGGGCCGCTCGACGCGACCGGTGAGCCCGCCGACCCGTTCGCCTTCGACCGGGCAGGCGGAGACCGATAAGACTTGCCGCCGAGGCGCCGACAGGAAGCCCGGCGGACCGCGAGAGACGAGAGCCTTCGCGCGGCGCGGCAACGTGCCCGGAGGCTGACGGGAGAGCGCCCGCATGCTCGACAACGAGCCCACTGACGGGGCTGTGAGCCTTGACGGTGACACGACAACAGAAGAACGCGGCCAGGCCGGGGGAGACGCGGTTTCCTCCGGTCCGTCCGGCGTTTCCGCGACGCCGCGCCGCCGGTCGGCGAGCCGTCCGGCAGGGCCCCCGCCCGAGCCGGACGACGTGCCGCCACCGGTGACCACGGTGGTCGCCGCCGACGTCCCGGTGGCCGCCGCGCCCGCCGGCGAGACCTCCGCGCAGGACGGGTCGGCGGTGCAGGAGGAGCCGGTAGCGAAGGAGCGGCCCAAGCGGGTCACCCGCCGCCGCACCAAGACCGCCGAGGCCCAGGTCGCCGAGGCCCAGGTCGCGGAGACACAGGTCGCCGAGGCACAGGTCACCGAGCCTGCCGCCGAGACACCGGCCGCCGAGACGGCCGTTCCGGAGGCGGCGGCGACCGGGGACGACGAGCCGGCCGCGCCGGCCCGGCGTCGCCGCACCCGCAAGAGGACCGAGGAGACCGAGCCGTCTCCCCAGCCGGAGCAGGCGGAGCAGACGGCGCAGGCCGGGGACACGCCGCAGGCCGAGGAGCCCGCCGCGCCGCGGCGGCGCCGCCGTGCCCGCGCGGAGGAGCCGGCGCCGGAACGATCCAGGGCGATGAGCGCCGCCGAGGCCGAGGTCGCCGCCGCGCTCGGGCTCAACCTCCCCGACGAGGAACCGCTGGACGACGAGCCGCTCGACATCGAGGACATCGACATCGAGGAGGACGGCGGACGGCCGGACGTCGTGGCCGATCCCTTCGGGCTGTCGGCGCCTCAGCCGTCCGTGCCCTCGGTGACCTTCCAGGCGCCGTCGGCGCTGTTCCAGCCGATCTTCCAGGCTCCCGACCCGTTCGCGGTGCCCGCGCAGAGGCCCGCGTCGCCGGTCGCCGAGCCGGCGCCGGCGGAGGACGAGGAAGCCGAGGAGCCGGAGGAGGCGACCGAGTCCGGCGACGACGAGTCCGAGGCCGACGGCGGCGCCCGCAGGCGTCGCCGCCGTCGCGGCGGACGCGGCCGGGGCGCCCGCGCCAGGGACACCGAGGACGGCGAGGAGTCCGAGGGCGAGGGCGAGGAGCCGCAGGCCGCCTCGGGCGACGAGGAGGACCGCGAGCAGGGGGACGACGATTCCGAGGGCCAGACCGGCACCCGGCGCCGTCGCCGCCGTCGCCGCCGCGGTACCGAGGAGGCCGAGCTGGCCCCCGACGACCCGCCGAACACCGTCGTCCGCATCCGGGCGCCCCGCGCCACCAGGTCCACCTCGGTCGACGAGGTCCAGGGCGTACGGGGATCGACCCGGCTGGAGGCGAAGAAGCAGCGCCGCCGTGAGGGCCGCGAGCTGGGCCGCCGTCGTCCGCCGATCATCACCGAGTCGGAGTTCCTGGCCCGGCGCGAGTCGGTCGAGCGCATCATGGTCGTGCGCCGCCAGGGCGGCCGCACTCAGATCGCGGTGCTCGAGGACGGCGTCCTCGTCGAGCACTACGTCGACCGTGAGTCGAGCCAGTCGTACGTCGGCAACGTCTACCTCGGCAAGGTCCAGAACGTGCTGCCCTCCATGGAGGCGGCGTTCGTGGACATCGGCAAGGGCCGCAACGCCGTGCTGTACGCCGGCGAGGTGAACTTCGACACCGCGGGGCTGGAGGGCCAGCCCAAGCGGATCGAGGCGGCGCTGAAGTCCGGGCAGTCGGTGCTCGTCCAGGTCACCAAGGACCCGATCGGCCACAAGGGCGCCAGGCTGACCTCCCAGGTCAGCCTCCCCGGCCGCTACCTGGTCTACGTGCCGGACGGTTCGATGACCGGGATCAGCCGCAAGCTCCCCGACAAGGAGCGGGCCCGGCTCAAGCAAATCCTGCGCAAGGTCATGCCGGAGAACGCGGGCGTCATCGTGCGCACCGCGGCGGAGGGCGCCTCGGAGGAGGAGCTCAGCCGCGACGTGGCCCGGCTGTCGGCCCAGTGGGAGAACATCCAGCGCAAGGCGAAGTCGGCCAGCCCGCCGGAACTGCTGTCCGGGGAGCCCGACCTGACCGTCCGGGTGGTCCGCGACGTCTTCAACGAGGACTTCAGCTCCCTGGTCGTCGAGGGCGACGAGGCGTGGACGACGGTGGACGAGTACGTCCGCTATGTCGCTCCGCACCTGGCCGAGCGCCTGACGAAGTGGGAGGACGAGACCGACGCCTTCTCCGCCTACCGGATCGACGAGCAGATCGCCAAGGCGATGGAGCGCAAGGTGTGGCTCCCGTCCGGCGGCTCGCTGGTGATCGACCGGACCGAGGCGATGACGGTCGTCGACGTCAACACCGGTAAGTTCACCGGGCAGGGCGGCAACCTCGAGGAGACCGTCACCCGCAACAACCTGGAGGCGGCCGAGGAGATCGTCCGTCAGCTCAGGCTGCGGGACATCGGCGGCATCATCGTGATCGACTTCATCGACATGGTGCTCGAGAGCAACCGCGACCTGGTGCTCCGGCGACTGCTGGAGTGCCTGGCGCGGGACCGGACCAAGCACCAGGTGGCCGAGGTCACCTCGCTGGGTCTGGTGCAGATGACGCGTAAGCGGGTCGGTCAAGGCCTGCTTGAGGCGTTCTCCACGCCGTGCGACTGCTGTCACGGGCGCGGGATCATCGTGTCGACCGAGCCGGTCGAGGCGAAGCCCGAGCCGCGTGGCACGCAGGGCAAGATGGCCATCGAGAAGACGGTGGCCGAGAAGCTGGCGGCCGGCGAGGGATCGGTGGCCGCGGCGTCGGGCTCGGCACGCGAGAGCGTCACCGACGCCATCGACGCCGATCCCGGCAATTCCGACGAGGGCGACGGCTCCGCGCCGGCTTCCCGGGGACGGCGACGTTCCCGCAGGAAGACGGCGGAGTAACGACTTCGTCACCCGGCGATCCGCTCGGTTCGACCTGGGTGCCGGATATCCGGTACCCTAGGCAACCGGTGCGCCCGGTGTCGGCGTGCCTGGCTTCGCGCGCCTGCCCGGATCGCCGGTCGTGTTATCGACAGCAGCTGGATGCGGGGCGCGGCATCTCAGCATTTAGCCAGTAGAAGGGTTCCGCGGTGTACGCGATCGTTCGTTGCGGCGGCAGGCAGCAGAAGGTCTCCGTCGGGGACGTCCTCGAGGTGGACAAGGTCGCCGGAGAGGTTGGCTCCTCGGTGTCGCTGCCGGCGGTGCTCGTCGTCAACGACGGCGATGTCACCACCGACGCAGCCACGCTTTCCCGGTTCCAGGTGACCGCCGAGATCCTCGGCGAGACCAAGGGCCCGAAGATCCGGATTCTGAAGTACAAGAACAAGACCGGATACAAGAAGCGCCAGGGTCACCGCCAGCGGTACACCCAGGTCAAGGTCACCGGCATCAACCCCGGACAGTAGTTTCCCGGGGGACGACCCCCGCTTACCCCCGAAAAGGGAGTGAATCATGGCACACAAGAAGGGCGCCTCGTCCACCCGGAACGGCCGTGACTCGAACGCTCAGCGCCTCGGTGTGAAGCGTTTCGGCGGTCAGCTGGTGAACGCGGGCGAGATCATCGTCCGTCAGCGCGGCACGCACTTCCACCCCGGCGACAACGTCGGCCGTGGTGGCGACGACACGCTGTTCGCCCTGGCCACCGGCCGGGTGCAGTTCGGCACCAAGCGCGGTCGCCGCGCGGTGAGCATCGTCCCGGCCGCGGAGTAGATCCGCCCCGGACACCAACAAGCAGCGCGATGAGGCGGATCGAGCATTCGGTCCGCCTCATTCGTTTTTTCATACGGCAGTTAGGGGGAGCGGCTGATGGCCGACTTCGTGGACCACGTCGTCCTGCACATCAAGGCGGGTGACGGGGGCAACGGCTGCGCCTCCATCCACCGGGAGAAGTTCAAGCCGCTGGGCGGGCCCGACGGCGGCAACGGCGGACGCGGCGGCGACGTCGTCCTGGAGGTGGATCCCAACACGGCCACCCTGCTGGAGTACCACCACCGGCCGCACCGCCGCGCGGGCAACGGCAAGCAGGGCATGGGCTCCAACCGGGACGGCGCCAACGGGGAGGACATCGTCCTTCCGGTGCCCAACGGCACGGTCGTGAAGGACGCCAGGACCGGCGAGGTGCTGGTCGATCTGGTCGGCGCCGGCACCCGGTACGTCGCCGCGCAGGGCGGCTTCGGCGGCCTCGGCAACGCCGCGCTGGCCAACGCCAAGCGCAAGGCGCCGGGGTTCGCCCTTCTGGGTGAGCCGGGCGACGAGGCCGAGATCGTGCTCGAACTCAAGACGGTCGCCGACGTGGCGCTGGTCGGGTTCCCCAACGCGGGCAAGTCGTCCCTGATCGCGGCGCTCTCCGCGGCCCGGCCCAAGATCGCCGACTATCCGTTCACGACGCTCATCCCCAACCTCGGCGTGGTGACGGCGGGCGAGACCGTCTTCACGGTCGCCGACGTGCCGGGGCTCATCCCGGGGGCCTCCGAGGGCCGGGGTCTCGGCCACGAGTTCCTGCGGCACGTCGAGCGCTGCTCGACGATCGTGCACGTGCTCGACTGCGCGACGATCGAGCCCGGGCGTGACCCGGTCACCGACTACGAGGCGATCGAGGCCGAGCTCGCGGCGTACGGGTCGCTGCAGGACCGGCCGCGGCTGGTCGCGCTGAACAAGGTGGACGTGCCCGACGGCCGGGACCTGGCCGACATCGTCACGCCCATGCTGGAGGAGCGCGGCCTGCGCGTCTTCGAGATCTCCGCGGCCAGCCACGAGGGCCTGCGGCCCCTGGCGTTCGCGATGGCGGAGATGGTGGCGGCGGCCCGGGCGCAGGCCCCGGTCGAGGAGCCCACACGGCTGGTCATCCGGCCCAGGCAGCTCGGCGAGACCGGGTTCTCGGTGCGGCGCGTCGACGAGAACCGCTTCCAGGTGACCGGAGAGAAGCCCGAGCGGTGGATCCGGCAGACCGACTTCTCCAACGACGAGGCCGTCGGCTACCTGGCCGACCGCCTCGAACGGCTCGGGGTCGAGGGGGAGCTGATCAAGGCCGGCGCGACGGCCGGCGCCGAGGTGATCATCGGCTCGATGGAGGGCGGCTACGTCTTCGACTGGCAGCCGTCGCAGGGCACGGAGGCGACCATGGGCCCGCGTGGCAGCGACGCGAGGCTCGGCTGATCGGGGAGACGGCGTGACAGGCAGGGAACGGATCCGCGAGGCCGCGCGGCTGGTGGTCAAGGTGGGGTCGTCGTCGCTGACGACGCCCCGCGGCACGATCGACGTCGACCGGGTGGACGCGCTGGTCGACGTGCTGGCGGCCCGGCGCACTGCGGGCACGCAGATCGTGCTCGTGTCGTCCGGCGCGATCGCCGCCGGGCTCGGGCCGCTGGGGCTGCGCGACCGGCCCAAGGACCTGGCGACCCAGCAGGCGGCCGCCTCGGTCGGGCAGGGCGTGCTGGTCGCCCGCTACACCTCCTCCTTCGCCAGGTACGGCCTGCGGGTGGGGCAGGTGCTGCTGACGGCCGACGACATGATGCGCCGCATCCACCACCGCAACGCCCAGCGGGCGCTGGCCCGGCTGCTGGAGCTCGGCATCGTGCCCGTCGTGAACGAGAACGACACCGTGGCCACCGACGAGATCCGGTTCGGGGACAACGACCGGCTCGCGGCGCTGGTGGCCCACCTCACCCACGCCGACGGGCTGGTGCTGCTGTCGGACGTCGACGCGTTGTACGACGGAGACCCGCGCAAGGACGGCGCCACCCGCATCGCCGAGGTCCGGGGGCCCGAGGACCTGGAAGGCGTCGAGCTGGGCACCTCCGGCCGGGTCGGCACCGGCGGCATGATCACCAAAGTGGAGGCGGCCCGCATCGCGACCGGGGCGGGGGTCCCGGTCGTGCTCACGGCGGCGGCGCACGCGGCGCAGGCGCTCGCGGGGGCCGATATCGGCACCTGCTTCCACCCGGGGGGCCGGCACCCCGGCACCCGGCTGCTGTGGCTCGCCCACGCAACGACCGGCCGGGGCCGCCTGCACCTGGACGCCGGCGCGGTCGAGGCCGTGGTCGGGCGGCGCAAGTCGCTGCTGCCCGCGGGCGTCGAGAAGGTCGAAGGCGACTTCGCCGCGGGCGACCCGGTCGACCTGTGCGCGCCGTCGGGAGCCGTCGTCGCCCGGGGTCTGGTCAACTATGACGCGGGGGAGATCCCCGACCTGCTCGGCCGCTCCACCCGGGAGCTGGCCAGCACACTCGGCCCGGAGTACGAGCGCGAGCTGATCCACCGGGACGACATCGTGATATTGGAGCCTGTCCACCACCACAAGTGACGGAGCGCGAGGCAATGTCTGAGGCAGAGGAATTTCTGAAGGTCGCGCGGGCGGCGAGGGACGCCGCGACGGTGCTCGCGCCGATGCCGCGCGCGCCGAAGGACGCGGCGCTGCGGGCCGTGGCCGACGCCCTCGTGGCCGCCACGGACGAGATCGTCGCGGCCAACGCCGCGGACGTGGACCGGGCCAGGGAGAACGGCACCTCGGAGGCGATGATCGACCGGCTGCGGCTCGACGCCGGCCGGATCGCCACGATCGCGGCGGCCGTCCGCCAGGTGGCGGACCTGCCCGACCCGGTCGGCGAGGTCGTGCGCGGCGGCACCCTGCCCAACGGCCTGGAGTTGCGCCAGGTGCGGGTGCCCCTCGGCGTCATCGGCATCATCTACGAGGGCCGGCCCAACGTGACCGTGGACGCGGCCGCGCTGTGCCTCAAGAGCGGCAACGGCGTGCTGCTGCGCGGCTCGTCCAGCGCGTACTCCTCCAACACGGCGCTGGTGCGCGTCATGCAGCAGGCGCTGGCGGCGACCGAGGTGCCGGCGGACGCCGTGCAGCTCGTGCCGGGCCAGACCCGCGAGTCGGTCAAGCACCTGATGCGCGCCCGCGGCCTGGTCGACGTGCTGATCCCGCGCGGCGGCGCCTCGCTGATCAACAGCGTGGTCGAGGAGTCGACCGTGCCGGTGATCGAGACCGGCGTGGGCAACTGCCACGTGTACGTGGACGCCGACGCCGACATCGACACCGCCCTCAAGATCCTGGTGAACGCCAAGGCGCAGCGGCCCTCGGTGTGCAACGCGGCCGAGACGCTCCTCGTGCACTCCGCCATCGCCGACGAGTTCGTCCCGAAGGCGCTGACGGCGCTCAAGGACGCGGGCGTCACCGTCCACGGGGACGAGCGGGTGCGGGCCTACGGCGCCGACGTCGTGGCCGCCACCGAGGAGGACTTCACCACCGAGTACCTCTCCCTCGACATCGCCGCCGCCGTTGTGGACTCGCTGGACGACGCGGTCGCGCACATCCGCAGGTACGGCTCGGCCCACACCGACGCCATCGTGACCCGGTCCCAGCAGGCCGCCCGCAGGTTCGTGGCGACCGTGGACTCGGCGGCGGTCGCGGTCAACGCCTCGACCCGCTTCACCGACGGCGGGGAGTTCGGCTTCGGGGCGGAGATCGGCATCTCCACCCAGAAGCTGCACGCCCGTGGCCCGATGGGGCTGCCGGAGCTCACCTCCACGAAGTGGATCTACACCGGCGAGGGTCACGTCCGCGGGTGACGCTCAGACGCGCGTGAGCACGGGACGCGAGCCGAGGCCCGCGTCCCTGGCCCGCAGGGCGGCGTCCACCCGGCTCGGCGCCTCCAGCTTCGCCAGCACGTTGCTCACGTGGTTGCGCACGGTCTTGGTGGCCAGGCACAGCTCGCGGGCGATCTCGGCGTTGGACCTGCCGTCGGCCAGCCGCTCCAGGATCTCGTGCTCCCTCTGGGTGAGGCCGGGAAACGGGCTGCGGGACGGCGGAGTGGTGAGCCGGTCGAGGAGCCGGGGCGCCAGCCCGCCGCCGAAGACCACCTGCCCGAGCGCCACGGACCGGACCGCCGCCGCGATCTCCGCGGGCTTCGAGTCCTTCAGCAGGTAGCCGTGCGCGCCGGCGCGCAGCGCGCCCAAGAAGCCCGCCTCCCCGTCGTCGTCGCCCAGCGCGAGCACCCGTACGGCGGGGCAGCGACGGCGCAGGGAGTCGAGCCCGTCCAGCATGGCCAGGTCGGCCAGCAGCACCCGCGGCGACAGCCGTACGCACAGACGGAGGGCGTCGAGGTCGTCACAGGCGGTCCCGGCGACGGAGAGACCGTCCGCCTGCGCGGCTTCCTGCTGCAGGGCGGACCGGATCCCCTCGACGAACAGGGGGTGATCGTCGGCGATCACGACGGTGATCGCGCCGGAGGATTCAGTCATCGTTCATCTGTCTTCGTCTCGCCGATGGGGAGCGCGGGCCCTGCGGTCCGGCCGTCGTCGTGGACAGACTGCCGGGGCGGGCTTGTGAGCCGGTTGGCAACGGCTTGTATGCGGCTCTACGGCGCGCCTCCGCCGATTCGGGCGGCCGGACCGCTATGGTTGGCGCTCCTATGGCTGGACGTCTTGGTCGGGTCGGCCCCTATGCGCTGCAGGAGCGGCTGGGCCGGGGTGGCATGGGTGAGGTGTACCTCGCCGTCGGCCGCCGGGGCGACAGCGTCGCGGTGAAGATGCTCCGCGACCCCATAGAGAACGACCCGGACGCCCGGTTACGCCTCGAACGCGAGGTCCGGGCGCTGCGCCGGGTCGAGAGCCCGTACGTCGCCCAGGTGCTCGACGCCGACCTGTCCGGCGACCGGCCGTACCTCGTGATGGAGTACATCGAGGGGGAGAACCTCCTCGACGCCGTACGGCGGCGCGGGCCGCTGCAGGAGTCCCGGCTCATCATGCTGGCGCAGGGCCTCGCGGCCGCGCTGGCGATAATCCACGCGGCCGGGGTCGTGCACCGCGACGTCAAGCCGGCCAACGTCCTGCTGGGCGAGGACGGGCCGGTGCTGATCGATTTCGGCATCGCCCAGGTGCTCGACGCGACGCGGGTCACGATGACCGGCACGTTCCTCGGCACGCCCGGCTACTGCGCTCCCGAGGTGTTCTCGGACGAGACGGTGGGGGAGCCTGCCGACGTCCACGGCTGGGCCGCCACCGTGGCGTTCGCCGCCACCGGACGGCCGACCTTCGGGCGGGGCACGGCGGAGTCGCAGATGTACGCCGTGCTGAACGGAAAGGCCGATCTCGTGGGGGTTCCCGCGGCCCTGCTGCCGCTGGTGCGCGCGGCGCTGCACCGCGACCCGGCGCGCCGTCCCACCGCCGCCCTGCTGGCCGACCGCCTGTCCCGGCTCGCCCGGGCCAGCGAGACGTCCGCGGCCGACTGTGTCGCCGACCGCGCCACCGACAGGGCCGCCGACCGCGCCACCGACAGGGTGGGAGCGGAGGCGGTCGCGCGGGTCCGTGCCGAGGCGCCCCCGCGTACGGCGGCGGGGAAGACCGCGGAGCCGGCGGTGAAGGGCCAGGCCGCGGAACGTCCACGTGGACGCGGCGGGACGGGCGCACAGGCCCGGTCCACCGGCGGCCGCGCGGACACCCACGCGCCCGAGGGGGCGCTCGGCATCCCCACCGGGAACGCGGCCCTGGTCCTGGTGGCCCTGCTGGCCGTCCCGTGCGTGGTGGCGTCGGTGATCTACCCGCTCGCGACCTTCGCGATCACGGCGGCCTTCGCCGTGGTGACCAGGGCCGTGTGGACCAGCCACTGGCTGGTGCGCGGCCGCCGGCCCGGCCGCGCCCGCGCACTCCTGCGCGCGCTGGCGTTCCCGCTCACGCTGGCGGGCTCGCTGCTGTCGGCCGCCGCGTGGCCGGGACTGCCCGCCGCCGCGGCGGCGTTCGCGGCGCTGTGGGCGGGCTCGGGGGCGCGACTGGAGCCGGAGTGGTGGACGAGGCCGGTGCCCGTCACCATCGCCGGCGTCGCGTTCGGTGTCGTCAGCGGCGCGATCATCGGCCGCGAGATCGAGCGCGCGGGAGCGGCCATTCCCGGCCTGCGGCGGGAGGGCCTGCGCGCGCTCGCCGTCCTGGGCGGCTTCGTCGCGCTCTGCGCGGCGGCCGTGCGCGCCGTGGCCTTCTTCTTCTGACGGCCTTCCTCTGACGGCCGCGGGCAGCCCGCGGGCGCGTCCCGGGGTCAGTTCTCGCGGCGGGCGAAGCGGTTGAAGATACGCTCGCCGGCGTTGACCGCGCCCTCGGCGACGTCGCGCAGCACGCCGATGAACGGGTCCTGCGACTGGGCCCAGGACTCGCGGTAGGAGTTGGCCGCCGCCTTGATCTCTTCGGTGATCTTGGCGTTGGCGTCGTCCTCCCGACGGGGGTAGTCGCCCGCGATGATGCGCTCGTACTCGCCGCTGCGACGCCACCGGTCGAGCTCGGCGACCCGGGTCACCGCGAAGGGGTGGGTCGTGCCGAGCATGTTGAGGACCTTCAGCAGGCCGTCCCGCACGTCGCCGGCGGTGTCGTACTCCCTGGCCTGGTCGAGGAACGCCTCGATGTTCATCTCGTGCAGGCGCGAGCCGCCGGCGAGCTTCATGAGCGCCCGCAGCGCGGCGTCGGGGTCCTGCCCGGCGAGCAGGCCGCCGCGGTCGGCGGACATCTCCGCCTTGCGCTGCCACTCCTCCAGCGCGGCGACGATGACCCGCAGACCGATGTAGCCGAGCGGGATCCAGGCGACCCGCGTGGCCAGGCGGGTCAGGATCGCGAGCATCGTGCCGTAGACGGCGTGGCCCGACAGGATGTGCGAGGTCTCGTGGCCGATGACGAAGCGCAGCTCCTCCTCGTCCATCAGGTCGAGCAGCCCCGTCGAGACGATGATGAACGGCTCGTCGAAACCGATCGCCATCGCGTACGCCTTGGGGTCCTGCTGCACGTAGATCTCGGGGATCCTGTGCAGGTCGAGGATGTAGGCGCTGTCGCGGCCGATGTCGTGCAGGGCGCGGAACTGGGTGTCGGTGGTGCGCACCGCGGAGGCCAGGAACATCAGCCGGAGCCGGCGCTCGCTGAACAGGCCCGACGTGCGCTTGAGCACGGCGTCGAAGCCGGACAGCGAACGCATCGCGACCAGGGCGGAACGGTCGGCGGGATGTTCGTAGGCTCGTGAGCTGATGCCGGTCAGCTGCACGCGATTGCGATCGGGAGTGGTCATGTCCCGCATGCTATGTCTCACGGGCCGGACGCGCGCGGGACGCCGTGAGGAGCCCGGGCCGTCCGGGTAGGGGCCGGTTTCGGGTGTGGTCCGGTAGGCGCGTTATCGTCCGTGCATGCGAAACGGGACGGCGATCCGGCGACTGGGCGTGATGGGCGGGACCTTCGACCCGATCCACCACGGCCACCTGGTGGCGGCAAGCGAGGTGGCCCACCATTTCGATCTCGACGAGGTGGTGTTCGTCCCGACCGGCCGGCCCTGGCAGAAGGCCGAGCAGACCGTGTCCTCGACCGAGGACCGCTACCTGATGACGGTCATCGCCACCGCCTCGAACCCCCGCTTCTCGGTCAGCCGGGTGGACATCGACCGGCCCGGCCCGACGTACACGATCGACACGCTGCGGGACATCGCCGCGGTCTACGGCCCGGAGGTGGAGCTGTACTTCATCACCGGCGCCGACGCGCTCGCGCAGATCCTCAGCTGGCGCGACGTCGACGAGCTGTTCACCATCGCGCACTTCGTCGGCTGCACGCGGCCCGGGCACACCCTGAAGGACCCCGGTCTGCCGGCGGGCAAGGTCAGCCTGGTCGAGATCCCGGCCCTCGCGATCTCCTCCTCGGAGTGCCGTGACCGGGTGGCCGCCGGGGAGCCCATCTGGTACCTCGTCCCCGACGGCATCGTGCAGTACATCAACAAGCGCCACCTGTACCGCGATCCGGAGTCCTG
Source organism: Microbispora sp. NPDC004025 (assembly GCF_053604425.1). Lineage (NCBI taxonomy): Bacteria > Bacillati > Actinomycetota > Actinomycetes > Streptosporangiales > Streptosporangiaceae > Microbispora > Microbispora sp. NPDC004025. The sequence continues at coordinate 27,994 of NZ_JBSGHN010000015.1, forward strand.
ACCGACCCCTCGTCCACCGCGGCTCGGGCGCCGCGACCACGGGGAAGCACCGGGCTCGACCCTCCCTCTCCGCCGCTCCGCGTGGGGCAACCGTCCTGAAAGCCGGTTGCAAGAGGCCTGTCCCAGACTGCGCTCGCCGGTGAACAACGCCTGGCCGCCGTGGCCGCCGCGGACGGCAGGGCAGAGACACCGGCTTGTCCTGACGCGTCGAGGCGCGTTCTCTCGGGAGGGGTGTATCCCATGCTCATCAAGTCTTCGGGTGGACGCACGATCGCCGCTTTGACGGTCGGGGTGCTCGCCGGGTTCCTCTTCGCGGCGGGCGGCATCGCCGCCGCGTCCTCGGACGCGGACGTCATCCACGCTTGCGTCAAGAACAGATCGGGCGACGTGCGCATCGTCGTCGAGACGACCACGTGCAAAGCCGGCGAACGCAAGCTCTCGTGGAACGAGAGCCTTCCCCAGGGACCGGCCGACTCGGTCAAGGCGAGCGTCGAGCGTGCGGACTTCAACTTCCCCGGCGGGGGGAACAAGATCGTCTCCTGTCCCGGCGGGAAGATCGCGACGGGCGGAGGATTCTTTCTCGACGAGCCCGCGGAGAACGGCCGGGAGATCATCGCGAGTGCTCCTGTCGTGTCCAAGGACAAGCCGATAGGCTGGCTTGCCGTCGCCAGGAAGGCCAAGGGCAGCGTCTACGTGATCTGTGTCTGATGTCCGCTCGGCAGGGCTCGGGAGAGTCAGGCGAGGTCGGATCGGCCATCGCGGGGTGATCGCTGCGCACCGTCGGAACGCGGGAGCCCGGGGCGCAGGCAGCACGCCGCGGCGAGCGCGCCGCCGATCGCCGCCGCGTACAGCACCGGACGGTAGGAGGTCAGCGCGAGGAGCCCGGCGCCGAGCGCCATCCCCACAGCGGTCGGGACGAACAGCACGGTGTTGGCGGTGGCGGACACCGTGGCGAGCAGGTCGCGGGGTGTGATCCGCTGTACGGCGGTGAAGGCGGCGATCAGCACCCAGGGCAGGCCCAGCCCCGACAGCAGGCTCGCCACCGCCACAACGGGCTCCCAGGGGGTGGCGCGCAGTGCCACCGAGACGGTGAAGAGGAGCCCTCCGGCGGCGGACAGCCGCGCCTCCCCGATCCGGCGCAGCACCGGCCCCGCGATCAGGCCGCCGAGGATCGTGCCGCCGCCCTGGATCGCGGACAGCACGCCGGTGAAGCCCGGCTCCCGGTGGAGACCCTGGTCGACCACGGCGAAAACCACCGCCCCGTTGACGCCGGAGACCAGCATCAGCGCCGCCCCGGACAGCACGAGGCGGCGCAGGAGCGGGTCGCCGAACAGGAATCGCGCCCCGTCCGCGGTCCGGGCCGCCCAGCCGCGCGTCACACGCGCGCGCCGGGCGGGGGCGGCGGGCAGGCGCAGTGAGCCGAGCAGCCAGGCGCCGGCCGCGAAGGTGGCCGCGTCGAGCGCGACCACCGCGTCGCCGCCCGCGACGGTGAAAAGCCCGGCGCCGAGCAGGGGCGCGGCGAGGCGGGTGCCCTCCGACGCGCTCATGCGCAGCCCGTTGACCGCGGGCAGCAGCGCCTCCGGCACGGCCGCGGGCAGGACGGCCGCCTCCGCGGCGTCGAGCAGGACGAAACTCACGCCGTAGAGCACCAGCACCGCGAACAGCAGCCAGACCTGCCCGGGGGAGCGGACCAGGAAGAGCAGGCAGAGCGCCGCGCCCATCACGACGTTGGTCCAGATCAGCACGGGCCGGGCGCCGAGGAGGTCGACCAGCGCGCCGAGGGCCGGCCCGGCCGCCGTCGGCGCCCAGAAACAGAAGGCGGTGAGACCGGCGAGACTGTCGGACCCGGTCAGCGACTTCACCCAGATGCCCGCGACGAGGGACAGGGCCATGGTGCCGAAACCGGAGACCACGACGGCGCTCAGGTAACGACGGGCGTTGCGGTCGGCGAGAGCGGCTTTCACGACGATCGATGATCGCCGCAGACAACCCCCAAGTCAATGCTTGGGGGTTGTGATGGTGTTTACTTTCCGCCATGACGGAGGCGGATCCCAAGCTCAGGGCGCTCGCGCATCCGGTGCGGCTGCGCATGCTCTCGCTGATGTGGGGCACGCCCATGTCGGCGGCCGAGCTGTCCCGTGAGCTGGGCATCTCCCACGCCCTCGCCAGCCATCACCTGCGCTGCCTGGACGACGCCGGGCTGGCCGAGCTGGCCGACGTACGCGTCCGGCGCGGCGGCCGTGAGCGCCGTTACCGGGCGACGCGGGGCACACCGCTGACCGAGCAACTGGACGGCTTCCCGCTGCTGGCCGAGGCACTGGCCAGGGCGCTGCGCGAGCGGGCCGGGCGGCGGCGCGCGGACGAGGAGGGAGTGACGGCCGACGCCGAGCTGTGGGTCGAGCCCGAGTTGTGGCACGACGTCCGCGCCAGGATCCTCGCCGCGATCGTCGACCTGCACGAGGGCGCGGCGGCCCCCCGCACGCCGGGCACCATCCGGGTCGGCGCCACTGTCGCGGCCTTTCCTCTGCTGGAATCCACGGGCTCCGAAGGACGTTGAATTCCTGATCCCGGGCATAACTCCGGAATCGCCGAGGTGTGCCGGTAGGGTCTCCCCGGGAAAGCCGGTTGTAGGGGACACGCGAACTGTGCACCCTGGTAAGAGCCCGTCAACGGAGGACAGAACCGAATCGTGACAGCATCCGAGAGATCGATCCAGCTCGTGCGGGTGGCGGCCGAGGCCGCCGCCGAGAAGCTGGCCGACGACATCATCGCCTACGACGTGAGCGAACAGCTCGTCATCACCGACGCCTTCCTTCTCTGCTCCGCCTCCAACGACCGCCAGGTCCGCGCGGTCGTCGACGAGATCGAGGAGCGCCTGCGCGTCGAGGCCGACGCCAAGCCCGTACGCCGTGAGGGCGAGCGGGAGGGGCGGTGGGTCCTGCTCGACTACCTCGACATCGTGGTGCACGTGCAGCACGAGGAGGACCGCAACTTCTACGCGCTGGAGCGCCTGTGGAAGGACTGCCCGTCCATCGAACTGCCGGAGAGCGTCAAGCGCGTGGCCGAGCAGCGCGGGCACGGAGCGGCCCGGTGACGAACGCCATCATCGGGGCGGCGCGATGAGCCGTCGCGTCGTCTGCCTGCGGCACGGGCAGACGCTGTGGAACGTCGAGAAACGCTTCCAGGGGCACACCGACATCGCGTTGGACGAGACCGGCGTCGCGCAGGCGGCCAGGGCGGCCTCCCTGCTCGCGGCGCTGCGGCCCACCATGCTCGTCTCCTCCGACCTGCGACGCGCGTACGACACCGCGTCGGCCCTCGGCCGGCTCACCGGACTCGACGTCGCCGTGGACAAGGACCTGCGCGAACGCGGCGGCGGTGAGTGGGAGGGCCTGACCCGCGACGAGATCAGGGCGGGCTGGCCGGTCGAGTACGAGGCGTGGGAGGCCCCGGGCGGCGAGGACGTGGCGCACGTCGCCGACCGCGTCGCCGACGCGATCGGGCGCTGGGCGTCCCGCCTCGACGAGAACGGCCTGCTGGTCGTCGCCTCGCACGGCGCCGCGCTGCGGCTCGGCATCTGCCGGCTGCTCGGGCTGCCGCAGGAGCTGTGGTCCGCGCTCGGCAGCCTGGGCAACTGCTCGTGGTCGGTCCTGGAGGAGGGCCGCCGCGGCTGGCGCCTGCTGGAGCACAACGCCGGCACGCTGCCGGAGCCGATCAGCAGCGACGACAGCCCGGCCGCCACCGCCGACGCCTGATACGGGTGTGACCGGTGACGATTAGGTAAACGGACGGGCATACCTATATGCTCTCCGAGCGCCGCGCCGGGAGCACCCGGAGCGGTGGCAAGGGGCTATAGCGCAGCTGGTAGCGCACTTCCATGGCATGGAAGGGGTCTGGGGTTCGAATCCCCATAGCTCCACCCACGACGACTGGAACTTTCACGCTCGTCTCTCGCATGACCTGCGGGCCCGCGCAGGGCCTCGCCGCGGACGTTGACTCGCCTCCGGCCGCTGTCCGACTCTTCCGGCGTGAGACGTCACAGTGCCCTCCTCCTCGCGGCCGCCGTGGCGGGCTCGGCCCTCACGGCCCCGGCCCCGGCGCACGCGGCGGCGTGGGAGACGGTCGTCGACACCGGCTCGTTCGCCGGCTACTCCGCTCTGGAGTCGGAGTGGAAGTACCTGTATCCCTGGGGGTCCGACCACAACGGCTCCGCCCGGATGTACGGCTCGCCGAGCGACCACAACCACATCTCGCTGTCCGGCGGGGTGCTGACGCTGACGGCCACCAGGATCACCTGGGACGAGGGCACGAGCACGGCCGACCCGCATCCGGCGATCCACTACCACTCGGGCGCGATCCACGCCCGCGACCAGGTCGTGGTGAACGACCAGTTCCCCAACTGGGAGGTCAAGGGAGACTTCCAGGCGCCGTCGTCTCGGGGGACCTGGCCGGCGTTCTGGCTCACCGGGGTGAACAGCTGGCCGCCCGAGAGCGACATCCTGGAGTTCAAGGGCGACAGCCGCAACTGGTTCAACACGTTCCGGACCTCGTCCGACGTGGACAGCACGATCGTGGGCGTGTCGTCGCCCGGTTCCTGGCACACCTACCGGGCCTGGATCACCAAGGTGAGCGCCACGGACGTGGACATCCACTACTACGTGGACGGCCAGTGGAAGGCCGTCCACCACGCCCGTGGCTTCGTCGGCAAGCCGATGTGGCTGATCATCAACCTGCAGATGGAGGGCTCGTCCGGCTCCCCGGGCCCGAGAGCCACCACCTACTACCGCGCCCGCAACGTCTACGTCGGCCGCTCCCGCGCCTGACGGAGGGTCACAGGCTCTTGAGATAGGCGAGCGACGGCATGAAGAAGTACTCGCCGCCCTTCATCGTCACGGTCTGGGGGATCTGCCGCTGGGGCGCGCTGAGTTTCGTGTCGCCCCATGCCTTCGGGTAGCGCACCTTGACGTCCCGCTTGCCCTGGCCGATCACCGGGTCGTGGCCGGTGCCCTCGGCCGGGAAATCGGGATTGTCGGCCCAGGTCTGCTGGGTGAACTCGAACTGAGCCTGCAGGCTGGAGTTGAAGGCCATGAACAGCAGGCCCACCCCGCCCGTCGGCCTGGTCTTCGGGGGCGCGTCGTCCCACGGCCTGTCGGTGCGCCTGCCGTACGTCTGGCCGCGCCGGGCCATCATGACGCCGAGCGCGCGCTCCAGCCCGCCGTCCCGAGAGTCGCGCGGGTTGGCCTTGCGGATGTGCGCGCTCACCGGGCACTTCGGCCCGGGGTCGTCGCGGTAGCTGAAGTCGTTTTGCACCGGGTGGCCCTCGGAGCTCGGCTTGCCGTGCAGCCGCAGCGGGGTGCCGTTGCGGAACCGGCCCACCAGCATCGCGCCCGCGAGCGGCCGGTCGTCGCCCTTCAGCCCCAGCGCGTCGGCGAGGGACTCCTCGGCCTCGCGGAACGCGCGGACGTTCTGCTCCAGCTTGCGCAGGACGAGATAACTGCCGAAGTGCCGGCTCGGGTGCGGGGCGAGCGGGTCGGCGACGAGCACGTGGCTCAGCGGGAAGAACGGATTCCAGTTGGTGCCGGACTCGGCGGCCACCTGGTCGGCGAGGAACAGCGGCTGGCTGCGGCCGTCCACGTAGCCGAAGTGCTCGATGCCCCGGCCCTGGGCGTCGCGCAGGCCCTCGCCCTTCTCCTCCCCGACGATCTTCGCGGTCTTCGGCAGCAGCGCGAGCACCCGCGTGCGGGTGGCGGCGACCGGCTCGGATGTGGCGTCGCCGATCAGCACGATCGCGTGGATCTCCTCCTGGTAGTGCTTCTCCCAGGCGCCGACCGCGGGGTCGCTCAGCGTGTCCTTACGCCGTTTCATTCCCGATTTGAACGCGTTGTCGGTGAATTTCGTGGTGGATTCGCCCAGTTTGAGATAGCCGAGCTTGCTGATTCCCACGCCCACGTACGGCGTGCCGGGCTTCTTCGAGCGGTTGAAGTCGCGGACCTCCTCCAGATGCTTCCTGGCCGATTTCATCAGCGGCACGAGGGAGCGCAGGAAGCGCCTGCCGTCTGGGCCGTCGCCGAAGCGCACCAGCAGCAGGGACAGGCTCTCCCGTACGTGCCCCTGCAGAATGTTCGGCTGCAGGTTGTCGAGCATCGCCTTGGTGTCGGCGTCGAGTTTCGCCGAATCCCATGCGAGCGGCTTCCCGTTGGACAGGTCGACAGGCATGTCGATTCCTTCCCCGTAGTGGAAATGTCGGGCCCCCACCGATAAGAGTCATCATCCACGGAAAAGGTTCGGTGTGCTCTGACTTTCCCTGTGCGGGGACTCGCCAGGTCAGGCCTATTCCGCACCACGGGGGTAGTGATCGGTCATGACGAAGAGACGGCCTGTCGGCGTTGAAGAGGAGTTCCTTGTCGTCGATCTCGAGACCCGGCGGCTGACGCCGCTGGCGGAGTCGATGCTGGAGCGGCTGCCGGACGAGGGGTTCGCGGCCGAACTGCAGCGGTCGGTGGTGGAGACCAACAGCACCCCGATGGAAGATTTGGCCGACGTACGGGCCGAGATCGTACGGCTGCGCCAGGCGCTCGTGGCGGCCGGCGAGCCGCTGGGGGTGGGCGTCATCGCCTCCGGCACGACCCCGATCACCGGCATCGAGGGCTACACGTTCACTCCCGGGGAGCGCTACCGCTACCTGTCGGAGTCCTACCGGTTCCTCGCCGAGGAGCAGCTCATCTGCGGGGCGCAGGTGCACGTGGAGATCGACGACAGGGACGTCGCGGTGCTCGCCGCCCAGCGCGTCGAGGCGTGGCTTCCCCCGCTGCTCGCGCTCAGCGCCAGCTCGCCGTACTGGATGGACGAGGACAGCGGGTACGCCAGCAGCCGGGCGCTGACCTGGCAGCGCTGGCCGACGGCCGGGCCCCTGGGCCCGTTCGCGGACGCGGCCGAGTACGACAGGACGGCCGAGGACCTGGTGGCCTCCGGCGTCATCGAGGATCGGGGCATGGTCTACTTCGACCTGCGGCTCAGCGCCCACGTGCCGACCGTGGAGATGCGCATCTGCGACTCCTGCCCGCTCGCCGACGACGTGGTGCTGCTCGCCGGGTTCTTCCGCGCCCTCATGACGAGGGAGATGGAGGCCGTGGAGCGGGGCGAGCCGCCGGTCGGCGAGCAGCGCCTGGCGCTGCTGCGGGCGGCCAACTGGCGGGCGGCGCGGGACGGGCTGGAGGGCGACCTGCTGTCACCGGTGACGAGCCGGCCGGAGCCGGCCCCGCGGCTCATCGCCTGGATGCTGGAGGAACTGCGGCCGACCCTGGAGGATCTCGGCGACTGGGAGACCGTCTCGGAGCTCGCCGACGCCGCCCTGCGCCGGGGCAGCTCCGCCTCCCGTCAGCGGGGGGCGTACGCGGTCGACGGGAAGCCGGAGGACGCGGTCGACCTGCTGCTCGCCGAGACCCGGCAGCGCTAGTGCCCGTGACGGGGCGGGAGATCGGACCGATAATCTACTGGCCATGTCACTGGCCACATCTGCGATCCCCGCCCCGAGCGCGGCGTGAACGGCGCGTATTCCGGCTGGCTGATCGGCGCCGCCCTGCTGCTGGCGCTGGCCGCCGTCGTCACCGCCGTGCGGGACCGGCCGATGGGGCCGGTGCTGCTGGCCGGGCTGGGACTGCTGGAGCTGGCCGTGCTCGCGCAGGCGGGTTTCGCGCTGGCCGGGCTCGGCCACGTCGCCGAGAAGGCGACCTTCATCGGCTACCTTGCGGGCACCGCGGTTATCCCGCCCGCCGCCATGTGGTGGGGCCGTGCGGAGCGTACGCGCTGGGGCCCGGGGGTCATCGCCGTGGCCGCCTTCACCGTGGCCGTGATGACCGGGCGGCTGCTGCAGCTCTGGAACGCGGGCGCATGAGCGCTCCTTCCGGTGCCGGGCCGGGGCGCGTGCTCGTGGCCGTGTACGGGATCTTCGCGCTGGCCGCGACGTCCCGCGCCGCCGTGCAGATCGCCACGCGGTTCGCCGAGGCGCCGCTGGCGTACGCGCTGTCGGCGTTCGCCGGAGTGGTCTACATCGTGCTCACGGTGGCGCTGGCCCGGGGCGCCCGGCGCCTGGCGGTGGCCGCCTGCCTGGTCGAGCTGGCCGGGGTGCTGGTGATCGGCACGCTGAGCCTGGCCGACCCCGCCGCGTTCCCGCACGCGACCGTGTGGTCCGGGTACGGCAGCGGGTACTTGTTCGTGCCGCTCGTGCTGCCCGTCGTCGGTCTGCTCTGGCTGCTGCGCGGCGTCCGCCGCTCGTAAAACGGCTTCTCGGGAAGCAAGGGAACAAACGAGAGCGATGGGGGCTTTGGTATGGTGCAAATCGTAGGATGACTGGATGAGGGGAGATGTTGCGGCGATGAGTGCCGTCGAGACGCGAAGGGGCGTGCTGCGAGCACCATGGAGGGCACCATGGGGAGCACGGCGCGGATCGATGGCGTGGCTGATCGCCGGAGGTATCGCCCTCGCCGCGCTGAACCTGCGCACCGCGGTGACCAGCGTTGGGACCGTTCTCGACGAGGTGAGCACGGGTCTCGGCTTGTCGGGGGCGATGACGGGGCTCCTCACCACGCTGCCGGTGATGAGCTTCGCCCTGTTCGGCGCCCTGACGCCGGTGATGTCCCGCAGGATGGGGGAGCACAGGCTGCTGCTGGCCGCGATCGTCCTGCTCGCGGCCGGGCAGGCCGTGCGCTCCCTCGTCGACTCGGCCGTGCCGTTCATGGCGGCCAGCACGGTCGCGCTGGCGGGCGGCGCGGTCGGCAACGTCGTCATCCCCGCGCTGATCAAGAGGCACTTCCCCCGGCGGGCGGGTGCGATGACCACCGTCTACTCGACGGCCCTCGCGGCCGGGACGATGGTCGCCGCCGCCGCGACCGTTCCCGTGCAGCAGGCCGCGGGAGGCAACTGGCATGTGGCACTCGGGGTGTGGGCGGTCCTGGCCGCCGTTGCCGCGATTCCGTGGCTCGCGCTCAGGCGCGGTGAGCCGGAGCGGCGCGACACCTCCGTGAGGGCCGGAGCCGACGGCCTCCTGCGCAGCAGGCTCGCCTGGGCCGTGGCCGGTTATTTCGGCTCGCAGTCGCTCATCGCGTATGTGATGTTCGGCTGGCTGCCGCTGCTGCTACGGGACAACGGCTACACCGCCGGGCAGGCCGGTCTGGTCCTCGCCGTGTTCACCGGGCTCGGCATTCCCGTCTCCATGGCGGTGCCCGCGCTGGCGACTCGGCTGTCCGGCCAGCGCCCGATGGTGATCGCCTTCGCCGCCCTGTACGCGGTGGGCTTCGCGGGCCTGCTCACCGGGCAGGCGCTGTGGGCGTGGTCGATCCTCGTGGCCGTCGGCGGGGGCACGTTCCCGCTCGCGCTGGCGATGCTGGCCATGCGGACCCGCACCGCGGCGGGCACCGCCGCGCTGTCGGCCTTCGGGCAGAGCGCCGGATACCTCATCGCGGGTGCGGGGCCGATCACGTTCGGCCTGCTGCACCAGATGAGCGGTGGATGGGTGCTGCCGTTCGGCCTGCTGTTCGCCGCGCTCGCCGTGCAGGTGGTCACCGGCTGGTACGCCGCGGCCGACCGCGTGCTGGAAGACGAGACTCCGTCCACGCCCGGGTCCGCGCCCGGCGGGCGGCGCGACGACCACGTCTCGCGGGGCGTGCGCGACCTCGTGGTGGGGCGGATGCGCCGGTCCGCCGACAAGGCGCGGCGTGCGCGGTCGGGTGACGGCGTCACCGCGGCCCGGCCGCGCCTGACCCGTCCGGCCGGGCGGCGCGGTGCGGGCCGAGGAGATGATCGCCGCAGGTCGGCCTCCCGCTGAGGCCGCTCATCCGGGTTTACCTCTCCCTCTCGGGGCAGGCGTAGGTGCAGAAACCCACGAGAGAAGGAGAAGGCATGAGCTCGATCGAGCAGTCAATCGACGTGAATGTCCCGATCCGCACCGCGTACAACCAGTGGACGCAGTTCGAGAGCTTCCCGGAGTTCATGGAGGGCGTGGAGTCGGTCAAGCAGATCGGCGACACGCGCACCGACTGGGTCGTCGAGATCGCGGGTGTCCGCCGGGAGTTCGAGGCGGAGATCACCGAGCAGCACCCTGACGAGCGGGTGGCCTGGCGCTCGGTGGACACGCCGCGGCAGGCCGGCGTCGTCACCTTCCACCGGATCGACGACGACACCACCCGCGTCACTCTGCAGATGGAGTACGACCCCGAGGGCTTCCTGGAGAAGGCCGCGGACGCCCTGCAGATCGTCCGCATGCGGGTCAAGGGCGACCTGGAGCGTTTCAAGACCTTCATCGAGTCGCGCGGCAGCGAGACCGGCGGCTGGCGTGGTGAGGTTCCCGGCCCGCACCAGCAGGGCGGCACGGGGACCGGCGGGTCCGGCACGGGGTATGACATCGGCGAGCCGATGCCGCCCCAGACCGTGAACCCCGGGTATCCGCGCGAGACGCCGCTGCCGCCGCCCGGCACCGGCCCGATCCCGCCCGCTCCCGGCACGGGTCCCGTCCCCGGCACCGGCCCGCTGCCGCCGCGCGACACGCCCGGTCCGGTGATCTGATCCAGGCATCGGCAAGCCCATCTCCCGATATTCGGGAGATGGGCTTGTTATTTGCAGGAGATCGAAAATTTATTCAGCCATGATATGATGGCAAAACGTTCCTATAGCCTCACGGGCGTATCCATTGGATCGATCGATAGGGATGCCGCCCGTGTGCTACGAACCCGATGCCGTGCCGCCCGTCCACGGCTCTCCGCGTACGACCGTGACCTCCGGGCGTGCCGTTCTCACCTCGGCCGACGGAGCGGGATTCGCGGCCTTCCTGTCCCGGCCCGGCCGTCCGTCCGGCGCGGCGGTGCTCGTCCTGCCGGACAACCGGGGGCTGTCGGGGTTCTACGAGCGTCTTACCGAGCGGCTCGCGGAGCAGGGCCACACCGCTCTCGCCATCGACTATTTCGGGCGTACGGCCGGCACCGGCCCCCGGCCCGAGGACTTCCCCTTCATGGAGCACCTGGGCAGGGCGCACAAGGACGGGCTTTTCGCCGACATCGCCGCGGGCGCCGCGCATCTGCGCGCCGAGGGGTGCGAGGAGATCGTCTCGCTCGGTTTCTGCTTCGGGGGCAGGCTAGCGTTCATGGCGGCCCGGCCCGGCTTCGGGCTCGCCGGCACGATCGGCCTGTACGGCTATCCGGACGTGCTGTTCGGCAACCCCGGCCCGACGCAGATGGCCGGCGAGCTGCGCGGGCCGATCCTGGGGCTGTTCGGCGGCGCCGACGAGGGCATCTCCCCCGAAGTGGTGAGCGCGTTCGGCGAGGCGCTCGACGGTGCCGGGGTGGCGCGCGAGTTCGTCACCTATCCGGGGGCGCCGCACGGCTTCTTCGAGCTGGGCCGCCCGGAGCTGGCCGAGGCCTGCGGCGACGCCTGGGCGCGGATCCTGGGATTCCTCACCGGGGAGCGTCCGGGAGAACGGACAGCCCGAGGCGACCTGACCTCGCCTCGGGCTGCCACGATGCAAGACTAAGCCTTCCTGCTCCGGCCGCGCGCACCGGCACCCCCGAAAGTGCCTAAATGGTGATGCGGCGAGCCGCTTGGGCGCGTTACGGTGCCCGCGTGACATTGATCGTCTCTCCGCCGCCCGCCCGCTAGCGGGCGGCGTCCTCCGGTGAGCCGGGCCCGGGCGGCCCGGCCGGTGGCTCCTGCCCGCGTACGGGAATCGGGCCCACCTCACTGGAGAGACGTCGATGAACCATGCTCCAGCCCTGTCCGTACGGCAGGGCCTCGTCTACGTGTCCACCGCCGCGATCGCCTGGGGAACCGGGGGACCGGCGGGGGCGTTGCTGCACGGCGCGGGACAGCTGAGTCCCGTCGCCGTGTCGTTCTGGCGCTTCGCCTGCGGCGCGGTGCTCCTGCTCGCCGTCGCCCGCAGCCGCCCCTCCTGGCGGGCGGTGCTGCTCGTCGGCCCCGCGATGGCAATCTGCCAGGCCGCCTACTTCGCGGCGATCGCCCAGGCCGGGGTCGCGGTCGCCACGATGATCACGATGGGCGCGACCCCGCTCCTGGTGGCGGCCGGTGGCCGGGTCTTCCTGGGCGAACCGCTGCGCCGCACCGGCCTCGGGTGCGCCGCGCTCGCCGTCTGCGGCCTCGCCATGCTCGTGGGAGGGGCGGACGCGGTCACTCCGGCCGGCGCCGGCTACTCGCTGCTGTCGGCGGCGGCCTACTCCCTCGTCACCCTCACGACCCGCCGGATGCCCGCCGACGGCGTGGCCGTGTGGGGGTTCGCCGGGGGCGCGGCCTGCCTGCTCCCGCTCGCCGCCGCCGGAGGGCTCCTGCCCGCCGGGCACGCCGTGACCAACGTGCTGCTGCTCGGCTACCTGGCGGCCGTGCCGACGGCCCTCGCGTACGGGCTGTTCTTCGCGGGGCTGCGCGTCGTGGGCGGCACCACGGCGTCGGTCCTGTCCCTGATCGAACCGCTCGTCGCCGCCGTCATCGGCGTCGTGCTGCTCGGGGAGCGCGTGTCCGCCGTACAGGCTGGTGGCGCGGTCGTGCTCCTGTGCGCCCTCGCCTGGCTCGCCCGCGGTGAGCTGCGCGGCGAACCGGCGGGAGCGTCACAGCAGGGCGAAGCGAGCTGTTAGCGATACCATCTCGTGAGTGGTACGAATACGCGGTCACCAGGCGGAACGTGTTTCGCAAGGCTCGTGACGCAACAGTGGTCATGTCAGTATTGACAGGGCTCGCTGTTACCGCAAACACTCAGGAAACCTGACGAACGAGCGGGGACGCGGCGGATGACGAAAGTCCGGCCTGGAGAGAAGCCGGCCGAACGCCCCAGGGCGGCGGTCATGGAGGACGTCGCGGAGCTGGCGGGGGTGTCGGCGATGACGGTGTCGAGAGTGCTGAACGCCCCGGAGAAGGTGCGCCCGGAGACCCGCGCGCGTGTTCTCGCGGCGGTCCGCGAGCTGGACTACCGGCCCAATTCGGCGGCGCGGGTCCTGGTGACCGGCCGCTCGGGCGTGCTGGGGGTCGTCTGCTTCGACACCACGTTGTACGGCCCGGCCTCCACGTTGTTCGGCATCGAGCAGGCGGCCAGGGACAGCGACTACCTCGTCAGCATCGCCAGCCTGCCCGCGCTCAACCGCAGGTGGATCACCAGGGGGATCGACCGTCTGCGGTCCCAGTCGGTGGACGGCGTCATCGTCGTCGCGCCGCACGAGTCGGCCGCCGAGGGGCTGCGGAATCTTCCCCCGGGGCTCCCGGTGGTCGACGTCGGCGGGGGATCGGACCTGCCGGTGCCGGTGGCGGCGGTGGACCAGTGCGCCGGCGCCGCCCGCGCCACCCGCCACCTGCTCAGTCTCGGTCACCGCACGGTGTGGCACCTGTCGGGCCCGCCCAACTGGATCGACGCGAACGGCCGGGTGGCAGGCTGGCGGTCGGCGCTGGAGGCGGAGGGCAGAGAGGTTCCCGAGCCGCTGGTCGGCGACTGGACCGCCCACTCCGGTTACGAGATCGGCAAGCGGCTCGCCCGCGAGCCCGACGTGACGGCGATCTTCGTGGCCAACGACCACATGGCGATGGGCGTGCTGCGGGCCCTGCGGGAGGCGGGCCGGCGGGTTCCCGAGGACGTGAGCGTCGTCGGGTTCGACGACGTCCCCGAGGCGGCCTACTTCTGGCCGCCCCTGACGACCGTACGGCAGAACTTCGGCGAGGTCGGACGGCAGGCGTTCCAGCTCCTGCTGGACCGCATCGCGGGCGCGGAAGGCGAGGCGAGACGCATGGTGGAACCCGAACTCGTGGTGAGGGAGAGCACCGGCGTGAGCCCCTGAGAGCTTCCGCCCGGCTCGCGAGCGAGCCGGGCGGAAAACCGCGTCCCGCCGGTCTAGGCCCCCGGCGGGACGCGTGGAACACGCCTTCCTCCGGATATCCCATTAGCGGGCTGTCGGCTGGACCGCCCGCTGCGGTGATCGGACACAGCGAGGAACGGCGGCAGGCGTGGACACGCCTGCCGCCGCTCGCGGGTGGAGGCCGCCGGGTGGCGGGTCCTACGGCTTCACCTGCGGGTCCTACGGCTTCACCTGCAGGGTGAGGGTGGTGGTCGAGGGCCGGAAGCGGGCGTCACCGGAGTAGGAGACGGTGAGCTCGTGCGTGCCGGCCGGCAGGTCGAGGCCGAGCTCGGTCTTGCCCTGGCCGCCCGGGTTGAGCGTGCCTTCACCGAGGATGGTCGCGCCCTCGGACACGGTCACCTCGCCGGTCGCGCCCTTCGGGCTGACGCTGTAGTGAACCTGGACCTTCTTGCCCTGCTTCACCTGCTTGGGCGAGGCGTGGGCGGTGACGGTGGTGTCGGCCCGTGTGTCTTCACCGAGGCGGATGAACGTCACCGAGTGGGCGGGGAAGTCGTAGGTGAACGACTCGGAGAAGCCGCTCACCTCCCGCTCGACGGGGGCGATCTTCGTGGGCTCGGTGAGCGAGTTCACGGCGGCGGGGTCACCGGTGAGCGAGGTGACGACGGCCTTCGGGGCGATCTTGGCGTTGCCGAGGCCGACCGTGCTGCGCACGGCGGTGTCCTGGACGTTGACGGCCTTGATCACGACGTCGCCGGTGTCGCTGTCCTTCGAGACCACCTGGTAGAGCGGCTCGACGGAGGCGTTGTCGATGAAGTCGTTGATTTTCTGGCCGTCCAGCCAGGTGGTGATGCGCCGCCCGGCGACCTGAATCTTGATCGTGTAGTCGCGGCCGGTCTGGACGGTCGTGCCGGAGGTCGCGATCGACGACTTGGCGCCGTTGGTGGCCTTCTCGATGGCCGACTGGGTGTTGTTCCAGCCGCCGATGTTCCACCAGTAGAAGTCGCCGGTGTCCTTCGCGCCGAACATCACCAGGAAGCCCTCGGCGCCGCCGGTCTTGCGGGCCGTGACCTCCAGTGTGTAGTTGGACCAGTCCGCCGAGCCGGCTGTGGACCGGGCGTCGGTCACGTTGGCCGTCTGGACGTACGCGCCGTCCTGCACGCCCCACGTCCCCTGACCGGGAGTCCACTTGCCCGCGCCGTTCGAGAAGTCGTCGCTGAACAGAACCGTGCCGTCGGCTCCGGTCACCTTGACGTCGTCGTAGCGGACCTGGGTGCTCCAGGAGCCGAGGCCGATGGCGCCCTTGATGTCGTCCACCGGCAGGGGGCTCGCCTTGTACGTGCTCGGCAACACGGTGTCGCCCACGTTGCGGGAGAACATGCGCTGCACGTAGTAGCTGGGCGAGCCGTACACCTGGTCGTTGTCGAACCAGATGAGGTCCGGCGTCCAGTTGACGTAGTCGACGTTGGACAGCAGCGGCGCGTACGACGCGAGCTCGACGACGTCGGAGTTGCGCTCGATGCCGGTCAGGTACGACGCCTCGGTCAGCGCGTTCCAGTACGTGTTGCCCTTCGAGGCGTACTCCCCGACGAACACGTGCGGGCCGTTGCGGTCGTAGGTGTCGTAGCGGTGGTTGTTGGCCAGGAACCAGCTCGGGTCGTTGTAGTAGTGCTCGTCGACCAGGTCGGCCTTCTGGTCACGCGCGAACTGCCACATGCGGTCGAACCAGGCGCCCTGGGAGGTCTGGCCGGAGTTCGAGAGGATCTTGATGTCCGGGTACTCGGCCCGGATCGCGTTCGCGAACTTGGGATAGTTCGTGAAGAACTCGTTGTAGATCTCCTCGTTGCCGAGGCCGATGTACTTCAGGCCGAACGGCTTGGGGTGTCCCATGGCCGCCCGCTTGGAGCCCCAGGTGGAGTCGGCCGGGCCGTTGGCGAACTCGATGAGGTCGAGCGTGTCCTGAACCCAGCGCCGCAGCTTGGCCTCGTCGGTCAGCGGCCGATTCTCGTTGCAGCCGTTGACGCCCACCGACAGGACCGGCAGCGCCTCGGCGCCCAGGTCCTCGGCGAACTGGAAGTACTCGTAGTAGCCGATGCCGTACGTCTGGTTGTAGCCCCAGAAGTTGAAGTTGGTCGGTCGCTCCTCGACCGGGCCGAGCGTCTCCTTCCACTGGTAGATGCGGCGCCGGTCCTGGTTGAGCGAGTACGGGTCGTAGGTGCCGACGTTGGTCACGCAGCCGCCGGGGAAGCGCAGGAAGCGCGGCTTGAGCGCCGCGATCGTCTCGGCGAGGTCCTTGCGCATGCCGTTCGGGCGGCCCTTGAAGGTGTCCTTCGGGAACAGCGAGATCATGTCGAGGTCGACCCGGCCGGCACCGCCGGCCAGCACGACCAGGCGTGCCGCGTCGCTGGTCCCGCTCGCGGTGATCGTCGCGGTGTACTTCTTCCACTCGGCCGACTGCGCGTCGATCGTGGCGGTGCCGTACACCTTCGAGCCGTCGGCGTTCTCGATCGTCGCGGTGATCGGGCCGCCACTGGTGCGCCGGGCGAACAGCGACAGGTCGTACTCCTTGCCGGCCTGCACGGCGATGCCTCTGTTGAAGCCGGCGTTGCGCACGCCGACGCCGGTGCCGGGTGTGGCGATGTCGAGCCGCAGGAAGTTGCGGTTGTTGCTGTTCAGCGGCTGGTCGCCGGTGACCGCGGCCGTACCGGTCGCGCCCCCGCGCTCGACCTTGGTCCACGCGGTCAGGCCGTTGTAGCTCCGGTTGTCGACGGAGTCGAACTCGAAGGACCGGTTCTGTACGAGCTCGGCGTACAGGCCGCCGTCGGCCGCGTGGTTGATGTCCTCGTAGAAGATGCCGTACAGGTTGGGGCCGACCTTGGTGCCGGCCGCGGTGGTGTCCACCTTGAGTTCGCCGACGTCCTCGGCGTAACCCTCGACCTGGAATTTCGTTCCCTGTGCCGCTGAGTCCTGGGCCGTGGCGACGAGCGTGCCGTCGCGCACCGCGACCTGCTTGCCCCCGGCGGACAGGTACACCTTGCCGCCGCCCGCGTCACGCAGCTGGAACGCTCCGGCCGCGGAGCCGAGGCGCAGCGTGGAGTCGCCGGCGACGCGCAGGTAGCCCTTGCCGTTCAGGTCCTCGAGCGTCACCGTGCCGTCGCCCTTGTCCTGGGCCGTGAGCGCGAGGCTCGTCATGCCCTGGGCGCCGGAGGCGGCGACCCGCCCGTCCTCGGCAACCGACAGGTACGGCGTGGCGCCGGCCGCGCGCAGCGTGAACGGCCCGGACGGCACGACCGTCCTGCCCTCGGCCGTCTTGACGGCGAAGTAGTCGAAGTCGGCCGTGACGGGCGTGCCGTTCTGCGCGGACAGCGCGAACAGGCCGACCTGCTTGACGTCGAGCGTGGCGGTTACTTTGGACGCCTGCACCCAACCGGAGCCGTCCCAGTAGGCGCTGGTGAACTCGTTCCCCGACCTGGTCAGCTTCAGGATCTCCCCGGTCGAGCCGGGGCGGCTCGCGAACGCCGCGGTGAAGGCGGCCTTGACCTCGGTGTCGGTCTCGATCACGTTGCCGCCGGAAGATCCGACGTGGGCGAGGCCGGTGCGGACGTAGTTGTCCCAGTCCTGCCAGGCGAAGATGCCGGCGCTCTGGTAGTCGAGCGCCACCGGGGCGCTGAACTTCGTGACGACTTCGAAGTCCCCGGCGGGGACGTCCATGAGGAAGATGTTCTTTGCCGAGTTGTCGGTCTGGTAGGTGTCGCCTTTCAGCGAGTGGAGTCGCAGGCTGCCGGGCTGCTCGCGCAGCGACCACTGCGTGTCGTCGGGGTTGAGAACCTGCCAGTCGGGACCGAGCGCGGCGGCGTCGAACTGGTCGACGGCCGCGCCCGCGGGAACCGGGTCGGCGGTTTCGGCCTGAGCGGGCGTGGTGAAGAGCACGCCGCTCACCGTGCCACTCAACAGGGCCGCCGATAAGGCCAGTGACCAGGCCTTTCTGATCATATGGGGGGCTCCTCCGCGAATCTGTTAGCGCTAACATTGCCGGGTGATCGCATAGTGAGCGCTAACAAGCTGGATTCGGCCCCCAGTTAAGAGCCCTATGGCATGTCCGTCAATAGGAGGTTAACGCGATGTTTCGGTGTGACCGGACCGTAACCGGCCGCCTCCTTGACGGGAGGTCGTGTTAACGCTCACAGTCTTCCCAAGCAGTTGAGAGGAGCGCCAGTGAGACCGAACGTCGACCGCCGCCCGCCCGTCATGGCCGACGTGGCCAGGCTGGCCGGGGTGTCGCACCAGACGGTCTCGCGGGTGCTCAACGACCATCCGAACGTCCGCGCCGAGACCCGCACCCGGGTCATGCGGGCCATCGACCAGCTCGGTTACCGCCGCAACCTCGTCGCCCGGGCACTGGTCACCAAGCACTCGCGCACGCTGGGCGTGGTCAGCTTCGACACGACGCTGTACGGCCCCGCGAGCACGGTATACGGAATCGAACAGGCCGCGAGGGACGCGGGCTACTTCGTCAGCATCGTGAGCCTGCGAACCATCGACAGGGCCGGTGTGAACGACGCGATCGGCTACCTCGCCGAGCAGGGGGTGGACGGCATCGTCGTCGTCGCCCCGCAGCGTTCGGCGGCCCGGGCGCTCGACGACCTGCCGGCGGGCATGCCCGCCGTGGCCGTCGAGGGCTGGCATCAGGGCGACGTCTCCGTGGTCAGCGTCGACCAGGTCGAGGGCGCCAGGCTGGCGACCTCGCACCTGCTCGACCTCGGACACGAGACCGTCTGGCATGTCAGCGGCCCGGCCGACTGGTTGGAGGCCGAGGGCCGGATCGAGGGCTGGCGCGGGGTCCTGACCGCCGCGGGCCGGCCCGTCCCCGGCTCGTTGACCGGCGACTGGAGCCCGCGCTCGGGTTACCGGGCCGGCAAGCAGCTCGCCGCCATGGCCGGCGACGTCACCGCGGTGTTCGTCGCCAACGACCAGATGGCGCTCGGGCTCCTGCGCGCGTTCACGGAGGAGGGGGTGAAGGTCCCCGAGCAGATCAGCATCGTGGGCTTCGACGACATCCCTGAGTCGGAGTTCTTCTCCCCGCCGCTCACCACCATCAGACAGGACTTCGGGGCCGTCGGCAGGCGCAGCATCGACGTGCTGCTCAGGCAGATCGAGTCGGGCGAGCCGCTCCCCCATGAGCGTCTCGTCGTGCCTCCCCAGTTCGTGTTCAGGGGAAGCACAGCCGCGCGCTAGCCGTACGGAGACAACGAATGATCAGCGCTGCGCCCACCTGAGGTGTTAGCGCTAACAGAAATGAAAGGATCCCACAGTGTTGAAGAGGATCTCGGCACTGATCCTGGCCGGCGCCACGGCCCTGACGATGGCCGGTTGCGGTAGCAGCGACGACGGCTCGACGACGGCCGGTGGCTCGGCCGGCGGCTCGTCCGGTGGCGACGACAAGATCGTAATGGGCTTCGCCCAGGTCGGCGCGGAGAGTGGCTGGCGTACCGCCAACACCAAGGACATCCAGGAGTCGGCCAAGACCGCCGGCGTCGAGCTGAAGTTCTCCGACGCTCAGCAGAAGCAGGAGAACCAGATCAAGGCCATCCGCTCCTACATCCAGCAGAAGGTCGACGTGATCGCCTTCTCGCCGGTGGTGGAGTCGGGCTGGGACACCGTCCTCAAGGAGGCGCAGAACGCGAAGATCCCGGTCATCCTCACCGACCGGGCCGTGGACTCCAAGGACACCAGCCTGTACAAAACCTTCCTCGGGTCCGACTTCGTCGAGGAGGGCAAGAAGGCCGGCCAGTGGCTGGTGGACCAGTACAAGGACAGCAAGGACGAGGTGAACATCGTCCAGCTTGAGGGCACCACCGGCTCCGCGCCCGCCAACGACCGCAAGTCCGGTTTCCAGGAGATCATCTCCGCCGATCCGAAGTTCAAGATCATCGCTTCGCAGAGCGGCGACTTCACCCGCGCCAAGGGCAAGGAGGTCATGGAGGCCTTCCTCAAGTCCAACCCCAAGATCGACGTGCTGTACGCGCACAACGACGACATGGGCCTCGGCGCCATCGAGGCGATCGAGGGTGCGGGCAAGGTGCCTGGTAAGGACATCAAGATCATCACGGTCGACGCGGTCCACGACGGCATGCAGGCCCTCGCCGACGGCAAGATCAACTACATCGTCGAGTGCTCCCCGCTGCTCGGCACCCAGCTCATGGACCTCGCCAAGAAGGTCGTCAAGGGTGAGCAGGTGCCCCAGCGGGTGGTGACCGAGGAGACCACCTTCACCCAGGAGCAGGCCAAGGAGGCCCTGCCCAACCGCAAGTACTGATCGGGTTCCGGGCCGTCCCCACGCGGGGACGGCCCTTCCCCGCGAGGACAAGTCACGAGAATCGCGCGATCTTGAGGGGTGCGCCGCCGATCTGGACTGAGGAGTGCGCGGGAGCGAAGCGACCAAGCGCGACGAGGGAGGCGTTCGAATGCGCGCCTCCGGCACGACCAGGCGGAAGTGAGCGCCCCGACGGTGAGCGGGAAACAGGACCGAGCGATCTTGAGGGGTGCGCCGCCGATCTGGACTGAGGAGTGCGCGGGAGCGAAGCGACCAAGCGCGACGAGGGAAGACGGCGGAAGTGAGCGCCCCGATGGTGAGCGGGAAACACAGAGCAGAGAGGGGCGCCGCATGGCCGCACCCGCGCCGATCCTGCGGATGAGCGGGATCGGCAAGCAGTTCCCCGGCGTGAAGGCACTGGACGGCGTCGACTTCCGGCTGCTGCCGGGCGAGGTCCACGCGCTGATGGGGGAGAACGGCGCCGGTAAGTCGACCCTGATCAAGGTGCTGACCGGCGTGTACGACATCGACGCCGGCGAGATCGAGCTGGAGGGCAGGCGCGTCGTCTTCCACAGCCCGCTCGCCGCCCAGCAGGCGGGCATCAGCACCGTCTACCAAGAGGTCAACCTCTGCACCAACCTGTCGGTGGCGGAGAACATCTTCATCGGCCGCGAGCCGCGCCGTTTCGGCCGGATCCAGTGGCAGAAGATGCGCCGCCGGGCGGCGGAGATCCTCGCCCGCCTCGAACTCGACCTCGACGTGTCGGCCCCTCTGTCGTCGTACTCGCTGGCGATCCAGCAGATGGTGGCGATCGCACGCGCGGTGGACATCGACGCGAAGGTGCTCATCCTCGACGAGCCGACCTCCAGCCTCGACGCCGGGGAGGTCGCCCAGCTCTTCCGGGTGATGCGCCGGCTCAAGGATCAGGGCATCGCGATCCTGTTCGTCTCGCACTTCCTCGACCAGATCTACGAGATCTCCGACCGGATGACGATCCTGCGCAACGGCAAGCTCGTGGGGGAGTACCTCACCAGTGAGCTGAGCCAGGTCGAGCTGGTCGGCAAGATGATCGGCCGTGAGCTGGCCGACCTGGAGAAGCTGGAGGGCCGCCCGCCGGCCCGCGAGGCCGCGCCGCTGGTGGAGGCCGCCGAGCTGGGCCGCTCCGGGGCGATCGAGCCGTTCACGCTCACCATCCACGAGGGCGAGGTCGTCGGCCTGGCCGGACTGCTCGGCTCGGGCCGTACGGAGATCGCCCGGCTGCTGTTCGGGGCCGACCACGCGGGCACGGGCACGTTGAAGATCGGCGGTGAGCAGGTCAGCTTGCGCACGCCCCGAGCCGCGGTCTCCCGGAAGCTGGCCTTCTGCTCGGAGAACCGGCGGGCGGAGGGGCTCGTCCCCGACCTCACCGTCCGCGAGAACCTCATCCTCGCCCTGCAGGCCGCGCGCGGCTGGACCCGGCCGATCCCGCGGCGCAAGCAGGACGAGCTGGTCGACAAGTACATCGCCGCGCTGAACATCCGCCCGGCCAACCCCGACCAGCTCATCAGGAATCTCAGCGGCGGCAACCAGCAGAAGGTGCTGCTGGCCCGCTGGCTCATCCTGGAGCCCCGCCTGCTCATCCTCGACGAGCCGACCCGCGGCATCGACGTCGGCGCCAAGGCCGAGATCCAGCGCCTGGTCGCCGAGCTCTCCGACGGCGGGATGGCCGTGCTGTTCATCTCCGCCGAACTGGAGGAGGTGCTGCGGCTCAGCCACAAGGTCGGCGTGCTGCGCGACCGCAAGCTGGTCGCCCAGATCGACAACGACGAACGCCTGACCACCGACAGCCTGACGGAGACGATCGCGAGCGGAGCTCGGTCATGAGAGGGTTCCTCAAACATCGCCTGTTCTGGCCCTTGGTGATCCTGGTCGCGCTGCTGGCGCTGAACCTGTTCTTCACCGACAACTTCTTCAAGGTCCAGATGAAGGACGGGCACCTCTACGGCAGCCTGATCGACATCGTCCGGTTCGGCGCTCCGCTGATCCTGGTGTCGCTCGGCATGACGCTCGTCATCGCCACCAGCGGCATCGACCTGTCGGTCGGTTCCGTCGTGGCGATCGCCGGAGCCCTGGCCTGTTTGCGCATCAGCGATCTGTCGGACCAGAACTCGGTGGCCGGCGTGCTCGGGGCCGTGGGCCTCGCGCTCGTGCTGTCGGTGGTCCTCGGCGCGTGGAACGGCTTCCTCGTCGCGGGCATCGGGATCCAGCCGATCATCGCGACGCTGATCCTGATGGTCGCCGGGCGCGGTCTGGCGCAGCTCATCACCGACGGCCAGATCACCACGGTGAACAGCTCGCCGTACAAGCTGATCGGCGGTGGTTACTGGCTGACGCTGCCGTTCGGCATCATCATCGTGGCGGTGGTCCTCGCCCTCACCGCGTTCCTCACCCGGCGGCTGGCGCTGGGCCTGCTGATCGAGTCCGTCGGCGGCAACGCCGAGGCGAGCCGGCTGGCCGGCATCAGCGCCCGCGGCGTGCTGATCACGGTCTACACCTTCTGCGGGCTCTGCGCCGGCATCGCGGGCCTGATGATCAGCTCGAACGTCTCCAGCGCCGACGGCAACAACGCCGGTTTGTGGATCGAGCTGGACGCCATCCTCGCCGTCGTCATCGGAGGCACCTCGCTGGCCGGCGGCCGGTTCTCCCTGAGCGGCACCGTGCTGGGCGCCCTCATCATCCAGACGCTGACCACCACGATCTACTCGATCGGCGTTCCGCCGGAGAC
Organism: Microbispora sp. NPDC004025; assembly: GCF_053604425.1. Lineage (NCBI taxonomy): Bacteria > Bacillati > Actinomycetota > Actinomycetes > Streptosporangiales > Streptosporangiaceae > Microbispora > Microbispora sp. NPDC004025. Next base: position 50,906 of record NZ_JBSGHN010000015.1, read on the forward strand.
CACGCTGCTGTTCAAGGCGCTCGTGGTGACCGTGGTCTGCCTGATCCAGTCCCCGGCCTTCCGCGCGAAGGTCTTCCAACGCCGCATGCGCACGGTCGAGGCGCGCCCGGCGACCGAAGAGAAGGTGAGGGTCTCGGCGTGACGAGCATCACCGGCCTGCCGGGCCTGCATCGCACGGTCCCGCAGAAGTACATCCCGGTCCTGGTGACCGCGGGCCTGTTCGTGGCGATGTTCGTGGCGGGAGGCATCCGCTACGAGAACTTCGCGACCGGGCAGATCATCCTCAACGTCTTCATCGACAACGCCTTCCTGCTGGTGGTCGCGGTCGGGATGACGTTCGTCATTCTCACCGGCGGCATCGACCTGTCGGTCGGGTCCGTCGTCGCGCTCTCCACCATGGTCGCGGCGAGTCTGCTGAGGGACGGCTGGCCGGCGCTGGGGGTCATCGTCCTGGTGCTGGTGATCGGCGCGGTGCTGGGCCTGGGCATGGGCGCGATCATTCACTACTTCGAGATCCAGCCGTTCATCGTCACGCTGGCCGGAATGTTCCTCGCGCGCGGCCTGTGCTACACGATCAGCACCGACTCGATCCCGATCGAGAACGAGACGTTCACCGCGATCGCCCAGACGCGGGTCGGCCTCGGCGGCGACCTGTCGGTCTCCCCGAGCGCGCTGATCGCCGTCGTGGTCGTGCTGATCGCGGCGTTCGTGCTGCACTACACCCGGCTCGGCCGCAGCGTCTACGCGACCGGCGGCAGCGAGCAGTCGGCCCTCCTGATGGGCCTTTCGGTGGCCCGCACGAAGATCGCCGTCTACACGATCAGCGGCTTCTGCTCCGCCCTCGGCGGCCTGCTGTTCGCCTTCTACTCCCTGTCGGGCTACGGGCTCGGGGCCGTCGGCATGGAACTGGACGCGATCGCGGCGGTCGTCATCGGCGGCACGCTCCTCACGGGCGGCAGCGGCTATCTGCTCGGCACCGTGCTCGGCGTGCTCGTGCTCGGCCTGATTCAAACGATCATCAGTTTCGAGGGCACGCTGAGCTCGTGGTGGACCAAGATCTTCATTGGTGTGCTGCTGTTCGCCTTCATCCTGCTGCAACGGCTGTTCCTGGGCCGCTCACGCCGGTGAGCACCGCGACACACGGACGATACGTCTATAGATTTGGCAAAGGTGCAGGTCACACCAGTGAACTTTGAGTCGATTTGGTAGGTTCTGTGAACCCACTCCCTCCATCGGCAGCAGCCACACCCAGCTCTGCCGTGCCCTCACCAACAAGGAGAAGCGCATGAGATTGGCACGTATCGGGGGCGTGGTGTCCGCCATCGCGGTCGCCGTGACCATGACGGCCTGCGGCTCCAGCCAGAAGACGGTGGATGCCCAGGCCTCGGCGTCCACCGCCGCCGGCAACGCCGGCGCCCTGATCGGCGTCACCATGCCGACGAAGTCGTCCGAGCGTTGGATTCACGACGGCGACAACGTCAAGCAGCAGCTCGAGAAGCTGGGCTACCAGGTCGACCTCCAGTACGCGGAGAACGACATCCCGACCCAGGCGAACCAGATCGAGAACCAGATCACCAAGGGCGCCAAGCTCCTGATCATCGCCTCGATCGACGGTACCGCGATCACCTCGCAGCTGCAGCAGGCCGCGGACAACAAGATCCCGGTCATCGCCTACGACCGGCTCATCCGCAACAGCCCGAACGTCGACTACTACGCCACCTTCGACAACTTCAAGGTCGGCGTGCAGCAGGCGACGTCGCTGCTGAAGGGCCTCGGCGTCGAGGACGGCAAGAAGGGCCCGTTCAACGTCGAACTGTTCGGCGGCTCGCCCGACGACAACAACGCGACCTTCTTCTGGAACGGCGCCATGTCGGTGCTGCAGCCGAAGATCGACGACGGCACGCTGGTGATCAAGAGCGGCCAGACGGACTTCAAGCAGGCCGCCATTCTGCGCTGGGACCCTGCCACCGCGCAGAAGCGCATGGAGGACATCCTCACCAAGACCTACACCGGCGACACCAAGGTCGACGGCGTGCTCTCCCCGTACGACGGGCTGTCCATCGGCATCCTGTCGGCGCTGAAGAGCTCCGGGTACGGCAAGCCGTACCCGGTCGTCACCGGCCAGGACGCCGAGCTTCAGTCGGTCAAGTCGATCATCGGCGACGAGCAGTACTCCACCATCTTCAAGGACACCCGCAACCTCGCGGAGCAGACCGTGAAGATGGCCGACGCGGTGCTGAAGGGCGAGAAGCCCGAGGTGAACAACGAGAAGGACTACAACAACGGCGTCAAGGTCGTCCCGTCGTACCTGCTGGACCCGGTGATCGTGGACAAGGGCAACTACAAGGATGTCCTCGTCGGCAGCAACTACTACACCGAGGACCAGCTCAAGTAGGGGATCAGGGCCCGGAGAGGCGTCTTTCCGGGCCCTCCCTGAGCGAGGGGCATATGACCGAGCACATCTTGCGGATGAGCGGGATCACCAAGACGTTCCCGGGAGTGAAGGCGCTGCAGGACGTCAACCTGTCCGTGCGGCGGGGCGAGATCCACGCGATCTGCGGCGAGAACGGCGCGGGCAAGTCGACGCTGATGAAGGTGCTGTCCGGGGTCTACCCGCACGGCGAGTACGAAGGTGAGATCACCTTCGAGGGCAGGCGTTGCGAGTTCGGCGGCATCCGCGACAGCGAGCACGCGGGCATCGTCATCATCCACCAGGAGCTGGCGCTCAGCCCGCAGCTGTCGATCGCCGAGAACATCTTCCTGGGCAACGAGCGCGCCAAACGCGGCGTGATCGACTGGAACCGTACCAACTACGAGGCCGGCGAGCTGACGAAGCGGGTCGGCCTGCGCGAGAATCCGACGACGCTCATCTCCGACATCGGCGTGGGCAAGCAGCAGCTCGTGGAGATCGCCAAGGCGCTGTCGAAGGAGGTCAAGCTCCTCATCCTCGACGAGCCGACCGCGGCGCTCAACGACGACGACTCGGCGCACCTGCTCGACCTGCTGCGCGGGCTCAGGGACGAGGGCATCACCTGCGTGATCATCTCGCACAAGCTCAACGAGGTGATCGCCATCGCCGACGCCGTCACGATCATCCGCGACGGCCGCACGATCGAGACGCTCGACATGGCCGGCGACGAGGTCACCGAGGACCGCATCATCTCGGGCATGGTCGGCCGCGCTCTCGACAACCGCTTCCCCGCACGGGAGCCGGCGATCGGCGAGGAGGCGTTCCGGATCGAGGACTGGACGGTCTACAGCCCCAGCCAGCCCGGCAGGAAGGTGGTCGACGGCGCCTCGCTCAGACTGCGCCGCGGGGAGATCGTGGGGCTGGCGGGGCTGATGGGCGCCGGACGCACCGAGCTGGCGATGAGCGTGTTCGGGCGGACGTATGGGACCCATATCGCCGGCAGGATCTTCAAGGACGGCAAGCCGATCGAGATCCGCAACGTCCAGGACGCGATCAAGCACGGCATCGCCTACGCCACCGAGGACCGCAAAAGGTACGGCCTCAACCTCATCGAGGACATCAAGCGGAACGTCAGCGCCGCCGGGCTCAGGGGCCTGTCCCGGCGCGGGTGGGTCAACGAGAACGAGGAATTCCGCGTCGCCGAGCAGTTCCGCAAGAGCATGAACATCAAGGCGCCCGGCGTCAACAGCGTCGTCGGCAAGCTGAGCGGCGGCAACCAGCAGAAGGTCGTGCTCTCCAAGTGGATCCTGACCGAGCCGGACGTGCTCATCCTCGACGAGCCCACGAGGGGCATCGACGTCGGCGCGAAGTACGAGATCTATACGATCATCAACCGTCTGGCCGACCAGGGCAAGGCCGTACTGGTGATCTCTTCTGAGCTGCCTGAGCTGCTTGGCCTGTGCGACCGCATCTACACGCTCTCCGAGGGGCGCGTCACCGGGGAAGTGCCGCGCGGGGAAGCCACGCAGGAACGCCTCATGTATCTCATGACCAAGGGACAGGAGTAGCTCGAATGAGCAGCATCACGCCCGCCGACGTACAGGTCGGCGCCAAGGGCGACGGGGGATCGCCACGGCAGCCGGGACGGGTGTCGCTCGGCGGACTGTCGATCAACCTGCGCTCGAGCGGTATCTACATCGCCTTCGCGTTGATCATTGTGCTGTTTTCGGTGCTGACCGACGGCGCGTTGCTCCAGCCGCAGAACATCTCCAACATCATCGTTCAGAACTCCTACGTCCTGATCCTCGCGATCGGGATGATCCTGATCATCATCGCCGGGCACATCGACCTGTCGGTCGGCTCGGTGGTCGCGGTCACCGGAGCGCTGGCCGCCGTGCTCATGGTGAACATGGGCACGCCCTGGCCGCTGGCCCTGTTGATCACGCTCGTCGCCGGTGGGCTGATCGGGGCCTGGCAGGGATACTGGATCGCCTACTTCGGCATCCCCGCGTTCATCGTGACTCTGGCCGGAATGCTGCTGTTCCGGGCGCTGACCCTGACCGTGCTGGGCAACCAGGGCATCGGCCCGTTCCCTGACCAGGTCCGCACGTTGGCGAACGGCTTCACCGACGGCTACCTCGGTAACGTCGGCCTCGGTCCGCTCGGCGGCGCGGACCTGTTCAGCCTGTTGATCGGCCTGGTCGCGATCGCCGGCATGGTCATGGCGCAGTGGCGCACACGCAATGCCCGGAAGGGCTACGGCCAGACGGTCGAGCCCGTTGTGTTGTTCGCGCTGAAGATGACTGCCGGAGCCGCGCTGATCCTCTTCGTCGTGGTGCAGCTCGCCCGCTTCAAGAACCTGCCATGGGTGCTGGTGCTGCTGGCCGTGCTCGTGCTGGGGTATTCGCTGATGGCCAACCGCACGGTGTTCGGCCGGCAGATCTACGCGATCGGCGGCAACCTGCAGGCGGCCGTGATGTCCGGTGTGAAGGTCAAGTCCGTCGTCTTCTGGATCTTCGTCAACATGGGCGTGCTCTCGGCCATCGCCGGCGTCATCTTCGCAGGCCGGCTCAATCAGGCGGGTCCCACGGCGGGCAACAGCTTCGAGCTGGACGCGATCGCGGCGGCCTTCATCGGCGGCGCGGCCGTTCAGGGCGGCGTCGGCAAGGTCGTGGGTGCGATCACAGGTGGTCTGATCATGGCGGTCATCAACAACGGCATGTCCCTGATCGGCTCGCCCAGTGAGCGGGTCATGCTCGTCAAGGGCGCCGTCCTGCTCGCCGCCGTGGCGTTCGACGTGTGGACCAAGCGCAGGGCAGGTGCCTCACGCTGATCGAATAAGTCGCCGACAGGAAACCTATCGAGGGCAGGATCGACGCCGGGAGCACCGCTCTGCAGCACGCAGGTCGTCATCGCATCGAGGTGCTGGTGGGAGCAGCGCGGGACCCACCGCGAAGAACACCTGCTCCTGAGAGCCGGCTTGGTGGTGAGGCCGAAGCCCCTGGACATGATCCGGACGCCCCCAAAGTCCCTGGAGTTCAATGTGAACGCTAACAACAACCGCTATGTCATCGGCGTCGACTACGGCACGCTGTCCGGGCGTGCGGTCGTCGTGCGGGTGAGCGACGGCGAGGAGGTGGGCGGCGCCGTCCACGAGTACGCCCACCGCGTGATCGAGGACGCGCTGCCGGGCTCCGGCGTCCGTCTCGGCCCCGACTGGGCCCTGCAGTCGCCGGCCGACTGGATCGACGTGCTGCGGCACGCCGTGCCGAAGGCGCTGGCCGCGGCCCAGGTCCCGGCCGAGCAGGTGATCGGCATCGGCACGGATTTCACGGCCTGCACGATCCTGCCCGCCACCGCCGACGGCCACCCGCTGTGCGAGGAGTTCCCCGAACGGCCGCACGCCTGGCCGAAGCTCTGGAAGCACCACGCGGCGCAGCCCCACGCCGACCGCATCAACGCGCTGGCCGCCGAGCGCGGCGAGTCGTGGCTGCCGCGGTACGGCGGCAAGATCTCCTCCGAGTGGGCCTTCGCCAAGGGCCTGCAGCTGCTGGAGGAGGACCCGGAGCTGTACGACCGGGCCGACCGCTGGATCGAGGCGGCCGACTGGATCATCTGGCAGCTCACCGGGGTGGAGACCCGCAACGTCTGCACCGCCGGGTACAAGGCCATCCACCAGGACGGCGGCTACCCGTCCGAGGACTTCCTGGCCGCGCTCAATCCCGCCTTCTCCGGTTTCACCCGGAAGCTCGGTCAGGATCTCGCTCCACTCGGCGGCCTCGCCGGTCACCTGACCGCGCGGGCCGCCGAGTGGACGGGGCTGCCCGAGGGCATCGCGGTCGCGGTCGGCAACGTCGACGCCCACGTCACCGCCGCGGCGGCCGACGCCGTGCGGCCGGGCCAGATGGTGGCCATCATGGGCACCTCGACCTGCCACGTCATGTGCTCCGACCAGCTCGCCGAGGTCCCCGGCATGTGCGGCGTCGTACGCGACGGCATCGTCCCCGGGCTGTGGGGCTACGAGGCGGGCCAGTCCGCCGTCGGCGACATCTTCGCCTGGTACGTGGACAACTGCGTGCCCGCCTCCTACGCGGAGCGGGCGGCGGAGGCGGGGATCGGCCTGCACGAGTACCTGACCTCCCTCGCCGCCGAGCAGAAGGTCGGGCAGCACGGGCTGGTCGCGCTCGACTGGCACGGCGGCAACCGCTCGGTCCTGGTCGACCACACCCTGTCCGGCGTCATCGTCGGGCAGACGCTCGCCACCCGCCCGGAGGACGTCTACCGCGCGCTCATCGAGGCCACCGCGTTCGGCGCCCGGACGATCGTGGAGACGTTCGAGGCGTCGGGGGTGCCGGTCGAGGAGTTCGTGGTCGCCGGCGGCCTGCTCAAGAACCGCTTCCTCATGCAGACGTACGCCGACGTGCTGCGCCGCCCGCTGTCGGTGATCGGTTCCGACCAGGGGCCGGCCCTCGGCTCGGCGATCCACGCCGCCGTCGCGGCGGGGGCCTACACCGACATCACGGCCGCCGCGGCGGCGATGGGCAAGCGCGAGGCCGCCGCGTACGTGCCCGACGCCGGGCGGGCCGACGCCTACGACCGGCTGTACGCCGAATATCGCAGGCTGCACGACCACTTCGCGGACGGCGGCATGCTCCACCGGCTCCGCGCGATCAGGAACGAGGCCAGTGCATGATCGATGACCTTCGCGAAACCGTTTGCAGACTCCACGCCGAGCTCGTGCGGTACGGCCTGGTGGTGTGGACGGCGGGCAACGTCTCGGGCCGGGTGCCCGGTGAGGACCTGTTCGTCATCAAGCCCAGCGGCGTGTCGTACGACGACCTGACCCCCGAGTCGATCGTGGTCTGCGATCTCGACGGCAACCTCATCGAGGGCGACCTGGCCCCCTCCAGCGACACGGCCGCGCACGCCTACGTCTACCGGCACATGCCGGAGGTGAACGGTGTGGTGCACACCCATTCCACGTACGCCTCGGCGTGGGCGGCCCGCGGCGAGGCGATCCCGTGCGTGCTCACCGCGATGGCCGACGAGTTCGGCGGCGAGATCCCCGTCGGGCCGTTCGCCCTCATCGGCAACGACGACATCGGCAAGGGGATCGTCGAGACCCTGACCGGGCACCGCTCCCCGGCGGTGCTGATGCAGAACCACGGGGTGTTCACGATCGGCGAGTCGCCGAAGGCGGCGGTGAAGGCCGCCGTGATGTGCGAGGACGTGGCCCGCACCGTGCACATCTCCCGCCAGCTCGGCGAGCCGCTGCCGATCGCCCAGAGCGACATCGACAGCTTGTACGACCGCTACCAGAACGTCTATGGACAGAGGAGTCACCTGTGAGGCTATGGTTTCTGACCGGCAGCCAGGGCCTGTACGGCGAGGAGACGCTGCGGCAGGTGGCCGAGCAGTCCCGGCGCATCGCCGAGCAGCTGGGCGAGGCGCTGCCGTTCGAGCTCGAGTGGCGGCCCGTGCTCACCGACGCGGCGGCCATCCGCCGCGTGTGCCTGGAGGCCAACGCCGACGACGACTGCATCGGCCTGATCGCGTGGATGCACACGTTCTCCCCGGCCAAGATGTGGATCGCCGGGCTTGACGCGCTGCGCAAGCCGCTGGTGCACCTGCACACGCAGGCCAACGTGGAGCTGCCGTGGAGCTCCATCGACATGGACTTCATGAACCTCAACCAGGCCGCCCACGGCGACCGCGAGTTCGGCTACATCCAGACGCGCCTCGGCGTGCCGCGCAAGACCATCGCCGGGCACGTCAGCGACCCGTCCGTGTCGGGGCGCATCGCCACCTGGGCGCGGGCGGCGGCGGGCCGGGCGGAGGTCGGCTCGCTGCGCCTGGCCCGGTTCGGCGACAACATGCGCGACGTCGCGGTGACCGAGGGCGACAAGGTCGAGGCGCAGCTGCGGTTCGGGGTGTCGGTGAACACCTACGGGGTCAACGAGCTGGTCGAGGCCGTGGACGCCACCGCGGACGCGGACGTGTCCGCGCTCGTGAAGGAGTACGAGGACCTCTACCGGATGGCGCCCGAGCTGCGCGCGGGCGGGGAGCGGCACGAGTCGCTGCGGTACGCGGCCCGCATCGAGCTGGGCTTGCGGCAGTTCCTGGAGGGCGGGGGCTTCAAGGCGTTCACCACGAACTTCGAGGACCTTGGCGGGCTGCGCCAGCTCCCCGGCCTGGCCGTGCAGCGGCTGATGGCCGACGGCTACGGCTTCGGCGGCGAGGGCGACTGGAAGACCTCGGTGCTGCTGCGCACGCTCAAGGTCATGTCGGCGGGCCTGCCCGGCGGCACGTCCTTCATGGAGGACTACACCTACCACCTCACTCCGGGCGAGGAGCTCATCCTCGGCGCGCACATGCTGGAGGTCTGCCCGACGATCGCGGCCGACACCCCCGCGTGCGAGATCCACCCGCTGAGCATCGGCGGTCGTGAGGACCCGGTGCGGCTGGTGTTCGACGCCGCCCCCGGCCCCGCCGTGGTGGTCGGCCTGTCCGACATGGGCGAGCGGTTCCGCCTGGTGGCCAACGAGATCGACGTGGTCGCGCCGCCCGAGCCGCTGCCCGCCCTGCCGGTCGCCCGGGCCGTGTGGCGCCCCCGGCCCGACCTGCGCACCTCCGCCGAGTCGTGGATCACCGCCGGCGCCCCGCACCACACGGTGCTCTCCTCGGCCGTCGGCTCCGAGGAGCTGACCGACTTCGCCGACATGCTCGGCGTCGAGCTGCTCGTCATCGACGAGGCGACCACCTCCCGCCAGTTCACCAAGGAACTGCGGTGGAACCAGGCCTACTATCGGCTCGCGCAAGGATTTTGACGCTCGGTAGGTTCGTGATGGGCGGCCTGGCCGCCCTCACACTCGGAGCCGGGGCACTCGTCCCTTCGGCCGCCTCGGCGGCGGACGAGGGCCTCGCGCTCTGGTACAGGCTCGACGAGACCTCCGGCACGACCGCCGCCGACTCCTCCGGCAACGGCAGGAACGGCACGCTTAACGGTGACGCGAGCTGGGGCGACGGCCTCAAGCTCGGCGGCACGAACGGGTACGTCAAGGTGCCCGACAACCTCATGCGCGGCATGACCTCGATCACGGTCGCGCTCGACGTCCGGATCGACCCCACGCAGGCCACGCCGTACTTCGTCTACGGCTTCGGCAACTCCAGCGGGTCCAGCGGCAACGGCTACCTGTTCACCACCGGCGACGCGTCCCGTACGTCGATCGCGTCGGGCAACTGGTCGACCGAGCAGAACGTGAACGCCGGCGTCGATCTGCCGCGCGGCGGCTGGCAGCACATCGCTTACACGCTCGGCGGCGGCGTCGGGGTGCTGTACCAGAACGGCGACGAGGTGGCCCGCAACACCGCCGTCACGCTCACCCCGGGCTCGATCGGCGGCGGCACGACCACCGCCGACTACATCGGCCGCTCGCTCTACTCCGGCGACAAGTACCTCAAGGGCAGGGTCAAGGACTTCCGCGTCTACGGCCGGGCCCTCGGTGCGTCCGAGATCGCCCGGCTGGCGGCGCCGGTCAACGCCGAGATCGTCAAGCAGGACGCCGCGGCGCTCGATCTCGGCGACACCGGCGCGGTCCGGTCCGACCTAATGCTGCCGGCGAGGGGCGCGTCCGAGTCCACGATCACCTGGGCCTCCGGCGACCCGTCCGTCGTCAGCGCGACAGGCGCCGTCGCCCGGCCGCCGGCGGGCGCGCAGGACGCCCACGTCATGCTCACCGCCACGCTCACCAAGGGCACGGCAACGGAGACGAAGACGTTCGACGTCACCGTCGAGGCGATCTACACCGACAAGCGGGCCGTCGAGACCGACGCCGCCACGCTGCGGACGGCGAGCAGATCTACAACGCGCTGAGCAAGGGCAACGACCCGCTGCACTGGCAGGAGCTCAACGGCGGCCGGCCGGTCGTCACGTCCGACGTCGGCGAGAAGGGCCTGCGCGACCCGTTCGTGATCCGCTCGCCCGAGGGAGACAGGTTCTACCTGATCGCCACGGACCTCAAGATCTACGGCAACGGCGACTGGGACCGCGCGCAGCGCGGCGGCAGCCGCTCGATCATGGTGGCCGAGTCGGCCGACCTGGTGCACTGGACGAACCAGCGGCTGGTCCAGGTCTCCCCGCCGGAGGCAGGCAACACCTGGGCGCCGGAGGCGTACTACGACAAGACCCTCGGGGCGTACGTCGTGTTCCGGGCGTCCAAGCTGTACGGCAACCCGCAGCACACGGGGGACACCTACAACAAGATGGTGTACGCGACGACCCGCGACTTCTACACCTTCTCCGAGCCGAAGATCTGGAAGGACCCGGGCTACTCGGTCATCGACTCGACGGTGGTCGAGCACAACGGGACCTACTACCGCTTCACGAAGGACGAGCGGAACAACAGCTCCTCCAGCCCGTGCAGCAAGTACATCATCGAGGAGAAGTCCACCTCGTTGACCAGCACGAACTGGGACTTCCTGAAGGAGTGCATCGGCTCCGGCGCGCTGTCGCGCGGCGAGGGGTCGACGATCTTCAAGTCCAACGTCGAGGACAAGTGGTACCTGTTCATCGACGAGTACGGCGGCCGCGGCTACGTGCCGTTCGAGTCGACCGACCTCGAGAAGGGCGACTGGACCGTCCCGGCCGCCTACCAGCTGCCGAGCCGTCCGCGTCACGGCACGGTGCTGGGCGTCACGCAGGCCGAGTACGCCCGGCTGCTTTCCTCTCTCGGCTGATCCGGGCTCTGGTGCTGATCCGGTCCCCCTGACCATACGGGCCCTTCCCCTGTGGGGAGGGCCCGTTTCCGCGCGTCAGGCAGCCGGCCGGGCCCGCGATCGGGCGGCGAGGGCGGCCCGGGCCGCCGCGAGCGCGCTGTTGACCGAGACCTCGGCCAGCAGGCCGGGCGCGGCCACCTGATCGCCGGCCAGCCAGACGCCGTCGCCGCGCTCGACCGCCGGGCGGTCGCGCCACGAGGCGCCGGGCAGGTCGAGGGCGCCGGTGCGGCCGGCGGCGACCGACTCGCGGCGCCAGGTGACCCGGTCGCGCCAGCCCGGCAGGGCGAGGTCGGCGATCCGCTCCAGCCGTGCGAGCGCCTCGCCCTTCGCCTCACCGGGGCGCATCGGCAGCTCGAGTTGCACCAGGCTCTCCCCGCGGGGGGCGACCGACCGGTCGGGCAGCGAGTAACGCTCCAGGAACCCGCCCTCGTCCAGGTCGCTGACGAGGAACAGGTCCCGGGGGTGCGCGCGCAACCCGAGGTCGAGGAGGACTCCCCGTCCGCTCTCCCAGCGCAGCGAGTCGTCGCCCAGCAGGCCGCGGGCGGCGTCGAGCGAGGTGGCGACGATCACCCGGCCGTCCGGCAGCCGGTCCATCCTCGACCCGGTCTCGACGCGCACGCCCAGGTCGCGGGCGTACGCCGCCATCCGGTCGATCATCCGTCCCCACCCGCCGACCAGATAACGTACGGCCGGATACCGAGGGGCCGCGACGCGCAGGAGGCGCTCCCAGACGAACGCGGCCGACAGCCTGCCGGGATCGGCGTCGTAGGTGACCACGCCGGTCGCCCCGGCCGCCACCCGGGCGGCTTCCTCGCCGAAGTGGCGCGTGGCCCAGGACCCGAAGTCCTCCTCGACCGGCGCCCGGAGGCCGCGCCGGGCGGCCATCCGCAGCAGTGCGGCCGGGGGCCGCCCGGTGAGCCTCCCGTCGCGGCGGAACCGTGCCCGGAGCAGATGCCCCGGCCGGGGTGGCGCGTACGGCCGGACCAGCCTCCGTTCGTCCAGCCACCGCCACGGCAGGCCGTCCGCGTAGAGGGCGTGGACGCCCTCGTTCGCGACGTACGGCGCGGGGGTGGACCGGGCGCGTCCGCCGAGGGTGTGGTGCGCCTCGTGCAGGACGACGGACGCGCCGCCCTCGGCGCAGGCGATGGCGGCGGTCAGCCCGGCGAGCCCGCCGCCCACGATCGTGATGTCTTCTCTCATGCACTCCCGGACGCGTCCGAGACCCCGAGTCGTGACATCTTCTCGGGGTTGGCGATGAGATAAACGGTGCCGACCAGTCCGTCGGCGATCACCAGCGAGACGAACGTGACGGGCCGGCCGTCCAGCCGGGCGACGATCGCGGGCCCGCCATTGACTTCGGCGATCTCCAGGTCCATCTCCACGCCCGGGGGAGCGCCGATGGAGGCCAGGAAGCGCCGGCGGCCCTGCGGGCTCGCGATGGCGAGGAGGAACCGGGCGACCGGCGCGGCCCCGGCCAGCTCCCGCAGCGGCGCCCGCGCCTTGCCGCCGCCGTCGCCGACCAGGCGGACGTCCGCGGTGAGCAGCGCCGTCAGGGCCTCGACGTCCCCCTCCTCGCAGGCCGCGACGAAGCGCTCGGTGATCGTGCGCCGCTCGCGCCGGTCCACGTCGAAACGCGGCCTGCGTTCGCGCACGTGGTCGCGGGCGCGCCGGGCGAGCTGCCGTACGGCGGGCTCACCCCGGCCGAGGAACTCGGCGATCTCGGCGTGGGAGAAGCCGAACGCCTCCCGCAGGACGAACACGGCCCGCTCCAGCGGGGACAGCGTCTCCAGCACGACGAGGAGGGCCAGTTCGAGGCTGTCGGCGCGATCGGCGGGCTCCCCGGCGTCCGGCGCGGCGGCGACGGGCTCGGGCAGCCAGGGCCCGACGTACGCCTCCCGCCTGGCCCGCACCCGGCGCAGCCGGTCGATGGCGAGGTTGGTGGTGACGCGCACGAGGTAGGCCTTCGGGTCGGCCACCGACGTGGCGTCCACGTCCGCCCAGCGCAGCCACGCCTCCTGGACCACGTCCTCCGCGTCCGCGGCGCTGCCGAGGATGCGGTACGCCACGCCGATGAGCAGGCTCCGGTGCGCGGTGAAGACTTCGATGGTCATGTCATGCCAGACGTATCATGCCCACCGTTGTGTGACGTCGGCTCGTCCGGTTACCACCCTCGCGCGGACTCCTATACACTGACTGCGTCGCAAGGGGCTATAGCGCAGCTGGTAGCGCACTTCCATGGCATGGAAGGGGTCTGGGGTTCGAATCCCCATAGCTCCACCACACTCGAAGGGCGGTCGATCGACCGCCCTTTTTTCGTCGCCCGATTTCCGCGCCGCCGGGAGACCGGAGCCTCAGGGGAGACGATAGGGCGACTGTTCGGATCGCAGCATGTGGTCGGCGCCCATCTGCCGGCCGTTCCTGCCGAGCAGGCGCGAGATCGCGGCCGCGGCCACCACTCCCACGGTGCCGACGCCCATGAGGACCGTGGAGACGGTCAATGCGATGTTCATCGTCCCGCCGTCATTCCGATGCAGATGCCGCTGGCAAGGATGGTGAGAGGAAAGAAGATCAGGGACAGGGTCACTATGGCGGCGGGCTGGGCGACCGGCACCTGCGTGTACGCGACCGAGTTGGCCAGGCAGCACAGCAGGCAGAAGAAACCGGCGATCACCTGCAGCATGTCGCCTCGCCGGGTCGAGGACGAGAAGAACAACTCGCCCATGGCTCCGGCGGACATGGCCGCCGACGAGATGAACAGTTGTCCTCGTGCCAGGGTCGTGATCACGCTGAAGCCCTGTACCGACAAAGTCGCCCGCAACGTGTCGAAGACGAGCGGCATCAGGCCGATTATCACGCCGAACAGGATCCACAGGGTGAGCCGTGCCACGACGGCGCGCCGCCTGTTCGGGGGCGAGGTGTCGACCGCTGAGGCGACGTTCTGGAAAGGTGCGACCATTTGTATCCCTGCCGGGCGATGTCGAGGGCTCGTTGCGTCAGACGTTCGGCTGTTGGAGAGGCGGCAGGCTGTAGTAGCCGCGTATCCTGTCGGCGAGCAGACGGGTCGCGCTGTCGGCGACGTGGACGACGTTCTGATCCAGAGTCACCCCGATGAGATATTTGCTCTCGTCTATCCGGCAGTAGTAGACGGCGCCCCTCTCGACGTCCAGGACGGTCCGGATGAGCACCCCTCCCTCGGCGTCCGCGAGGAAGTCGTTGAGGCCGTTGATGAGCCAGCCCACCTGCTTCCCCACGTTGATGTAGACGTTCCTCCTCTGGTCCTTTCCGGTGTCGCCGAAATAACGTGCGAGCAGGGGATGGTCCAGGATGTCGGCCGAGAGCAGTATTCCGTCGCGAGCACATATCTGCACGTAATGGAGGCCCTCGACGTTCAGTTCCGGTCGGCACAGAAGGATCAGCTCACTCACGTCCTGTGGCGAATGCCGGTACTCATGAACGGTGAGATGCTCCTCGCTGGTGAGAGTCTCGGCTACGGGGCGATATCCCGCATCGGCGGCGGGCCCGGTCGGGAAGGGCGCGATGTGGACGCTTCTCATGTCGAGATACACGAGAGACAGCGACAGGCCGAAGACGAAGAGTCCCCCTCCCAGCGTCAGCCCGCCCGCGACACCGAGGTCCAGACCGCCGGAACCGTTGTCGCCTCCGGTCAGCAGAATCGCCCCGAGCCCCATGTTCAGTAGGCCGATCAGTACGAGTGGAATCAGCATCAGGGAGTAGATCTGCGTTCTTCGCGCCAATCTCTCCGCTCCTCTGGCCAGCGCCAGCAGTATCGCGAGACCGAGGACCTGCAGCAGCACGCGGGCCGGGCTGAAAGTGCTCCTGACGGCCGCGATTATCGACTCGACGGCCACTGGAGTCGCCAAGACCAGGAGCAGGACGGCCAGCCTGATGCGCCATGCACTCACGAGATCTCCGACTGATCAAGGCCGTACCGGCGCTCTGCGGGAGGGGCGATCACGTCTCCGCTCGATTCTCGCGGCGTGATTCGTGGTCATCGATTAGATCGTCGCAGTCCGGCACCTGTTACAGCGCGAACGCGGAAGGTCGCGATCCTGGCATTCGAGATGACCGTATTCTTCCCTGTAAATCGGATATGCCTAATCAATCCCGCAGAGACGTAGCAAAGCGGTGGTGGCGGCGGCGAGGACGACGACCAGGGGGAACGGCGCCTTCCGCAGCGTGAGGATCCCGGCGGCGAGCACCCCGGCGAGCCTGGCCCAACCGGCGAAGCCGTGCCCCTCGGTGAGGGCCGAGGTGGCCACCAGGGCGACGAGCAGCACGGTCGCGGTGACGGACAGCAGGTGACGCAGGCGTCCGGGCAGCCGGAGCCTGTGCTGCAGCACTGGGCCCGCCACCCGGAACGCGTAGGTGCCGGCGGCCAGCGCGAGGATGGCGATCAGGGGCATGAGACCTCCGAACCGGAGGGGGTCCGCACGGTGAGCACGAGACCGGTCAGGGCGAGCAGCACCGGCAGGCCGGCGGGCAGGAACGGCGTGGCCGCCACCGCGACGGCCGCCCCGAGCAGGGCGGCGTTCCGCACGTTCCGCACGTTCCGCTCGGCTCGCTCGGCTCGCTCGGCTCGCTCGGTGAGCGAGGGCAGGACGAGGGCCAGCAGCACCGCGGGGAATGCCGCGTCGAGGCCCAGTGCGGTCGTGTCCCCGATGCCGCGCCCGGCCAGCGCGCCGAGCACGACGGCCGCGTTCCAGCTGACGAAAAGACCGAGCCCGCAGGCCCAGAACGCGGCGTGACGCCGGCGGGGATCGCCGTCGCGCAGCACGAAGGCCACCGCCTCGTCCGTCATGAGGTGCGCGCCGGCGAGCCGCGTCCACCACCTGCCGCCGAGGACGTCGCCGACGGCGAAGCCGAACGGCAGCAGGCGCGCGTTCAGCACCAGGCCGGCCGCGACGGCGGCGATCGGCGCGCCGCCCGAGAGCACCACGCCGACCGCGGCGAACTGGGCGCCGCCGGCGAACACCAGCAGGGACATGACGACCGGCACCCACGGAGGCAGACCGCCGGACACGGCGATCGCGCCGAACGCGGCGCCCACCATGGCATCGGCGAGGCAGACCAGGGCGATGTCGCGGAGCGTGCCGCGATCGAGTGTTCGCCATAACGAATTCATGTCCAGTAGAGTGAACAAAAATGGCGAGGTTCGTCAAGTCGAACGATTGGAAGCGTGGAGCGAACACGTGGCTGAGAAGGCGTCCTTCGATCTGATCGCGCTGATCGCGGCGTCGATCCGCCGGGAGCGTGAACGCGCCGGTCTGTCACTGACCGAGCTGGCGAAGCGGGCGGGCATCGCCAAGTCCACGCTCTCGCAACTGGAGTCGGGCGGGGGCAATCCGAGCGTGGAGACCCTGTGGGCGCTCGGGGCCGCGCTCGGCGTGCCGTTCAGCCGCCTGGTGGACCCGCCGCGCACGGTCGTCCAGGTGATCAGGGCGGGGGAGGGTCCCGCCACCTACTCCGAGCAGGCCAACTACGGGGTCACGCTGCTCGCCTCCTGCCCGCCGCACGCCCGGCGCGACCTCTACCGCATCTCGGCCGAGCCGGGCCCGCCCCGCAGATCGGACCCGCACCGGCCCGGTACGACGGAGCACCTGGTGATCGGGACCGGCCGGGCGTCGGCCGGGCCGGCGGAGGAACCGGTGGAGCTCGGGCCGGGGGACTACATCGTCTATCCCGGAGACGCGCCGCACGTCTTCGAGGCACTCGAACCCGGCACCACCGCGGTGATCGTCATCGAGCACATCTGATTGACAACGATCTTTGACACAATCGCCAGCCGAAAAGCCCATTTGGCCGGGGAATGTCTTGACTTGTTGGGGTTCAGCCCCCTATCTAGAAGGAGGCAAAGACGGCTGATCATTAACGGCGGCGACGATGACAATCGAATCAGGACCGGACAATCCGCGTCAGGAGTACCGCGCCATCCAGGCCGAGGCGTTCAATCGCATCGGCGGACGGTACGACGAGGCGTTCCCGCACAAGGAAGGCCAGGTAGCCGCCGGTGAATGGTTGATCAAGCAGCTCAAGCCGGGAGCGCGGGTCCTCGACGTCGGCTGCGGGACGGGCGCGCCCACCGCCCAGCAGTTCGCCGACGCCGGCTGCGAGGTGACCGGCATCGACATCTCCCCGGTCATGCTGGACCTGGCGCGCAAGAACGTGCCGACCGGGACCTTCCTCGAACGCGACGTGCTCGACCTCGACGACTCGCTCGGCGTGTTCGACGCCGCGACGGCCTTCTTCAGCCTGCTGATGCTGCCGCGCGCCGAGATCGAGCAGGCGCTGCGCCAAATCCACGCCGTGCTCGCGCCCGGCGGCCTGTTCTCGCTGAGCATGGTGGAAATCGACCTCGACGACGTGCCTTTCCAGTTTCTCGGCGCGCCGGTACGGGTGACCGGATATCTGCGCGACGAGTTGCGCGAGGTCATCGAAGCCGCAGGTTTCAGTGTGCTGTCGGAGAATCACCTTTCGTATGCTCCGGCGACCACCCAGGCGCCGCCGGAAATCCAGCTGTTCGTCAACTGCCGGCGTGACGACAAATTCTGAGCGGCCCCACCCGTGTCGGGAGACGGGGAACCGCTCGCCGTGCTGAGTGATGTCAGTGGGATCGTCCGTGCCATCGGCGAAAGCCCTGGGCCGGAGGAGGCGACGAGGGTTCTCTGCGAGGCGGTCGTGCCCGGCCTGGCCGACGCCGCCGCGGTCTACGTGGACGGCGCCGTCTGCCAGCGGGTCGATCCCGACGGGCGGCTGCCGCCGCGCTGGACCGGCGACGGCATCCGTGAGGCGGCCCTGCTCGACGGGCATCTGCTCGCCGTGCCCCTCCGCGCGTACGGCGCGCCGGTCGGCTGCGCGCTGCTGGCGCGCGACGCCCGGCGTCCGCCGTTCGGCGAGGCCCACGTGCTGGCCGCCGGGCAGTTCGCCGTGCCGGCCGCGCTCACGATCTTCCATGGGCGGCGGGACCGGCAGCAGGACGAGACCCTGGAGATCCTCCAGCGCGGGATGCGCCCGGGCGACCCGCCCGAGCTGCCCGGGCTGGAGATCGCCTACCGCTACAAGCCCGCCGCCGAGCGGGTGGGCGGCGACTGGTACGACGTCATCCCGCTCCCGGGCAGCAGGGTGGCGCTGGTCGTCGGCGACGTGATGGGCCACGGGCTGGCCGCGGCGGCCGTGATGGGCCAGCTCCGCACGGCCGTGCAGACCCTGGCCTCGCTCGACCTGCCGGCCGAGCAGGTGCTGCACTCGCTGGACGAGATGGCCCAGCGGCTGGCCGCGCAGACGCTGACCACCTGTGTCTACTGCGTGTACGACCCGGTGCTGCGCAGATGCACGATCGCGAGCGCCGGGCACCTGCCGCCGATCCTGCTGAGGCCGGACGGCAAGGCGGAGGTGCTGTCGCCACCCCGGTGCCCGCCGATCGGGCTGGGCCGTACCCCGTTCGAGACGATGGAGATCGCGGCGGAGGACGGCAGCATGCTCGTCCTCTACACCGACGGCCTCGTGGAGGAGCGCGGGCAGGACATCGGGCTGAGCGTGGAGTCGCTGCGCCGCAGGCTCGCGAACGGCACCTCGATCGAGGCGCTGAGCGACGACGTGCTGTCCGCGGCCAGGACCGACGACGTCACCGTGCTCGCCATCCGGTTCCGCGGCATCCCCAGCGAGCACGTCGCCCAGTGGCTGCTGGAGCCCCAGCCGACGACGCCGGGACGCGTGCGCGGCCTGGTCCGCCGGACGCTCGACTCGTGGGGTCTCGCGCGGCTGACCCCGGTGGCCGAACTGCTCGCCGGCGAGCTCGTCACCAACGCCGTACGGCACACCCAGCGGCCCATCACCCTCAGGCTGCTGCGCACCGACCACCTGCTGTGCGAGGTCAGCGACGACGACCACCGGCTGCCGGTCGTCCGCGAGCCCGGCCCGCTCGACGAGGACGGCAGAGGGCTGTACCTGGTCAGCCAGCTCGCCGAGCACTGGGGGACCAGCCGGGTCGCCGGAGGCAAGACCGTCTGGTTCTCGCTGGCGATTCCCTAACGCCGGAACGCCTTGCGGTAGGCGGAGGGCGACGTACGCATCGATCGGCCGAAATGGTGGCGGAACGTCACCGGGCTCTCGAAGCCGACGGCGGTTGCGATTTCCTCGATCGAAGCCGCCGTCGTCTCGAGCAGTGGCAGGCTGGCCGCGATCCGCTGCGCGATCGCCCACCGCAGGGGGCTCGTACCGGTGCGCCGCCCGAAGTGCCGGATGAAGCCGCGCTCCGACATCCCCGCGACCCGGGCCAGCGCGGCCACCGTGACCGGCCGGGTGAGATCGGCCAGCACCCACTCCATCGCCCTGCCCACCGGGTCGTCGTCCTCCACGGCCGCGACCGGCGCCTCGGCGAACTGCGCCTGCCCGCCCTCGCGGTGCGGCGTCACCACGAGCCTGCGGGCCACCGCGTTGGCCACGCTCGGCCCGTGGTCGCGCCGCACCAGGTGGACGAGCAGGTCGAGCCCCGCCGCGCTGCCCGCACTGGTCAGCACGTCGCCCTCGTCCACGTAGAGCACCCCGGGATCCACTGTGACCTCGGGGAAACGCCGCTGGAGCAGCTCGGCGTACCTCCAGTGGGTCGTCGCGGCCCGCCCGTCGAGCAGCCCGGCGGCGGCGAGGGCGAAGGCGCCCGAGCAGATCGAAACGATCCGCGCGCCCCGCGCGTGCGCCCGGCGCAGGGCCTCCGTGAGAGCGGGGGAGACCTCCGCCCGCACGTCCGGGACGCCGGGCACGATCACGGTGCGCGCCCCGGCGAAGACCTCCAGCCCGTGCGCCGCCTCGATCGTGAACCCGCCGACCGCCCGCAACGGGCCGGGCCTCTCGGCGCACACGGCCAGCTCGTACCACGGGACGTCCAGCTCCGGGCGCGGCAGCCCGAAGACCTCGACGACGCAGCCGAGTTCGAAGGGGCTCATGCCGTCGAAGGCCAGCACCGACACGGTACGGCTCCGGCGCGGAAGCGGGAGCATGGCGGGATATTAGCGATATCGGGCTTTTATGCCTCTTCTGGCGCGGCGGGATGCCCGGGCACCCTGATGGGCATGTCCGCCGTAACGCACACGCCGGCCGCCGAGCCGGCCACCGCCGCCGCCCACTTCTCCGCCCGCCTGGCCTTCGAGACCGACGTGTCCGACGTACGCGCCGATCTGCTCTCCGGTGAGCCGGGGATCGTGGTGGTCGACTCCCGCAGCGCGGAGAGCTGGCGGCAGGGTCACATCGAGGGCGCGGTCCACCTGCCCACGACGGAGATCGTCGTCCGGGCGCCCGCGCTGATCCCCCGTGACGTGACCGTGGTCACGTACTGCTGGGGGCCGGGTTGCAACGGCGCGACCCGCGCGGCGCTGGAGTTCGCCCGGCTGGGCTACCGGGTCAAGGAGATGATCGGGGGGTTCGAGTACTGGGTGCGCGAGGGCTTCCCCGTCGTGGAGCCCTCCGGCGTGCGCGCGCGGCCGGCCGATCCGCTCACCGCGCCCCTGGGGGCCGCCTGCGCCTGCTGAGACCTTCTCGGTTACACCCACGCCGCGAAAGTCCTATACACTGGCCACGCGCCGCCGACGCGGCGTGGGTAAGGGGCTATAGCGCAGCTGGTAGCGCACTTCCATGGCATGGAAGGGGTCTGGGGTTCGAGTCCCCATAGCTCCACCGTGATCGATGAGGCATCGCAAGAGCCGTCCTCCGGCAGGGGGGCGGCTCTCGGCGTTTCTACGGGCGCCGAGACGGTCTCCGGCATCCACGGATATCTCGCCGGACGCGGCGTGAAGAGACGGCGTACACGCGCGGCGAGGCGTTCGGCTTCGGGATACCGCCGCCCCGCCGATGATCAGTGGGCCATGAGGCGCAGGGCGAGCTCACGTGAATCCGCGACGGTCATGTAGACGTCGTACACATCGCGAGGCAGCGTGGGATCGGCGTGTCCGCAGTGCTCACCGGATACCGACGCGGCCGGTCAGTTGTCTGTGCGTACGAAGGCGACCGCGTCCAGCGGGACGGCGCGCCCCTCGGGGTCGGTGAACGACACGTCCAGCCGCGCCCCGGTCCGTCGATCGCGGCGTTCGACCGTCGGTCCCGCGAGCCGGGGCACGTGGCGGTCCCCCCACTGCTGCAGCGCTCCGAGGATCACGAGCGCGTCGCGGCCCGAATCGGTCAGGTGGTACTCGTACCGGGTGCGGGCCCCGGTGTCGCGGTAGGGCCGCTTCTCGACGACGCCCGCACCGGCGAGCGTCGCCAGCCGGGTGGTCAGCAGATTCGTGGCGATCCCCAGGCGCTGCTGGATGTCGGCGAAGCGGACGACTCCCGTGTGCAGTTCCCGCAGGATCAGCGGCGTCCACCGCTCTCCGAGGAGGGTCACCGCCCGCTCGATGGAGCACGTCATCGAGTCGGGGAGTTCGGTGGTCGTCATCGCACGCCTCGCTCGCTCGTCGCCGGTCGGATCCAGGCTAGCCCGGGGAAGCTGACTTGTAATTTTAAAGTCAGGTCTCTAGTGTGGACGCGAAGTCGTCGAGCGATGGAGGCCACAATGAAGATCGAGGGATCAGTCGCGCTGGTCACGGGCGCGAACCGCGGGCTGGGACGGCGTTTCGCGGTCGCGCTGCTGGAGCGGGGCGCCGCCAAGGTGTACGCGGCGGCGCGCAGGCCGGAGACGGTCGACCTGCCGGGCGTGGTGCCGCTCGCCCTGGACATCACCGACCCCGCGTCCGTCCGGGCCGCGGCCGAGCGTGCCCGCGACGTGGACCTCCTGATCAACAACGCCGGAATCTCCACGGGCTCGTCGATCGTCGCCGGTGCGCTCGACGACATCCGCCTGGAGATGGAGACGCACTACTTCGGCACGCTCGCCATGGCTCGTGAGTTCGCCCCGGTCCTGGGCCGCAACGGGGGCGGCGCGATCCTCAACGTGCTGTCGGTGCTGTCGTGGTTCACGGCCCCGCAGGTGGCCGGCTACTCCGCGGCCAAGGCGGCCGCGCTGCAGCTCACCAACAGTCTCCGCCTCGAACTACAGGAGCAGGGCACGCTCGTCACGGCGCTGCACGTCGGATACATGGACACCGACATGGCCGCCGGCGTCGACGGCCCGAAGATCGACCCGGCGGAGGTCGCCGCCCAGGCCCTGCAGGGGATCGAGCAGGGGAGCTTCGAGGTGGTCGCCGACGACGTGAGCCGCCAGGTGCGGGCCAAGCTGTCCGGCGACGTGGCCGGACTGTATCCGCAGCTGGCATCCTGAACCGCGGACACATGATCACATCCGTGCCGGGTAGGGGCGGGTGTCATGAAGAGGATCCTGCAGCTCGTCTTCACCCGCTGGCTGGCGCGTACGCCGATCGGAATGGTCCTGCTCGGCCTCGGCTGGCTGTTCATGCGCAAGCGGCGGGCCCGTAAGCAGCAGCCCGCGCAGGCCCCGGCGCTCCGCGAGCCCGGACGCCGGTCGGGCAACCCGTACGCCTGGCGCGGCCCTTCCGCCGGCAACCGCCGATGAGACAGCCGGGCGATCAGCCGAGCACGGCGGGCGTGCGGAACGTCTGCCGGTAGACCAGGGGGGACACCCCCACGGCGGCGTGGAGGTGCTGGCGGAGTGAGACCGCGCTGCCGAACCCGGCCTTCCTGGCGATCGCGTCGACCGGCAGGTCGGTGGTCTCCAGCAGGTGCCGGGCGTGCGCGATCCGCTGCCCGGCGAGCCACCTGGCCGGGCTGAGGCCGGTCTCCTCCCGGAACCTGCGGGTGAACGTCCGCACGCTCATGCGGGCGTGCGCGGCCAGGGCCGCCAGGTTGACCGGCTCCTCCAGGTGTTCGAGCATCCACGCCCGGGTCGGCGCCGTGGTCGTCCCGGCGGGGTCGGGCAGCGGCCGCTCGATGAACTGGGCCTGGCCGCCCTCCCGGAACGGCGGAGTGACGCACCGGCGGGCGGTGCGGTTGGCCACCTCGCTGCCGTGGTCGCGCCGGATGACGTGCAGGCACAGGTCGATCCCCGCCGCCACGCCCGCCGAGGTCAGCACGTCGCCGTCGTCGATGAACAACACGTCGGGATTGAGCCGTACGCGGGGGAACAGGCCGCGGAAGTGCGCGGCGTTGCGCCAGTGCGTCGTCGCCGGACGCCCGTCCAGCAGGCCCGCGGCGGCCAGCACGAAGGCGCCGGTGCAGATGGAGATGAGCCGGGCCCGTCCCGCGACGCCCCACAGCGCCGCGCGCACCTCGCCGTCGAGCGTGCCGTTCTCCAGCGGCGTCCCGCTGTGGATGCCCGGCACCACCACCGTGTCCGCCGTCGCGAGCACGCCGAGGTCGTGGTCGGGGACCACGCTGTAGCCCGCCCGGCTCCGCACCGGGCGGCCGCCCGGAGTGCAGGTGACGACCTCGTACAGCGGGCCGGGATCGCGAGCCGCCCAGAACACCTGCCCGGGGATGCCCAGGTCGAGTGTGGCGAAATCGTCCAGGGCCAGTACGGCGACGCGGTGCACAGCCGGATGCATGGCCTGATTCTTTCACATGTTGGCCTCTCGGCCACTGTCCCCGATGGCGGGCGCGACGGGATGATGCTCGCCATGAAGTCGCTGCATCGTGCCTGGATCGTCGCCGCCGTCGCCTTCGTCGCGATCATCGGGGCGGCCGGGTTCCGCGCCTCGCCGGGCGTGATGATCACGCCTCTGGAGGACGAGTTCGGCTGGACGAGGGGCACGATCTCACTCGCCGTCTCGGTGAACCTCATGCTCTACGGGTTGTGCGCGCCGTTCGCGGCGGCGCTCATGGACCGCTTCGGCATGCGCCGCGTCGTCGCCTACGCCCTGCTGCTGGTGGCGGTGGGCAGCGGCCTGACCGTGTTCATGACCGCGAGCTGGCAGCTCGTCGCGCTCTGGGGCGTCCTGGTCGGGCTGGGCACCGGCTCGATGGCGCTCGTCTTCGCCGCCACGCTGACCGACCGCTGGTTCGTACGGCACCGCGGCCTGGTCACCGGCGTGCTCACGGCGGGCGGGGCGACGGGACAGCTCGTCTTCCTGCCGGTGCTCGCGCACCTGGCCGAGTCGCAGGGCTGGCGGTGGGCCTCGATCACGGTGGCGGCGGCCGCGCTCGCCGTCGTCCCGCTCGTGTGGTTCCTGCTCAGGGACACGCCGGAGGAGCTGGGCCTGACCGCGCTGGGCGCGACCGGGCCGGTCGTGCGCACGCCGGGCAAGGGCGCCGCGGCGCGGGCCGTACGGGTGCTGCGGGACGCCGCCCGCACCCGGCGTTTCTGGTATCTCTCGCTCGGCTTCGCCATCTGCGGCGCGAGCACGAACGGCCTGGTCGGCACCCACTTCATCCCGGCCGCCCACGACCACGGCATGCCGGAGACCACCGCCGCCTCGCTGCTCGCCGTCATCGGGATCTTCGACATCGCCGGCACCGTCTTCTCCGGCTGGCTCAGCGACCGGGTGGACCCACGGCTCCTGCTCGTCGTCTACTACGGGCTGCGCGGGCTGTCGCTGCTGGTCCTGCCGCAGCTCTTCGCCGCCACGGCCGAGCCGAGCATGCTGGTCTTCATCGTCTTCTACGGCCTCGACTGGGTGGCCACCGTGCCGCCGACCGTCGCCCTGTGCCGCAAGATCTTCGGCGCGGACGGCGCCGTGGTGTTCGGCTGGGTCTTCGCCTCCCACCAGGTCGGCGCGGCCGTCGTCGCCACTGTGGCCGGGCTCACCCGCGACCATCTGGGGAACTACGACCTGGCGTGGTACGGCTCGGGCGCGCTGTGCCTGCTGGCCGCGCTCATGTCGTCCCGTATCGTCACGCGTGTCCGGGACCGCGGCGAAGCTGCGATCCTTGTCGGGTGACCGAACGCGTTCTTCCCCTGGTCGTACGCATCGAGCGGGCCACGCCCCCGCGGCGCACCGACGCGCTGGAGGCCGCCGCGACGGCGGTGGTGCTCCTGCTGGACAGTGCCGAGAGCGGGGGACAGTGGCCGCAGGAGGTCGCCGAGTGGCAGGACGGCCGGATCAGGAAGGTGGTCAGGCGCGCACGCGGCGCCGAGTGGCGGCGTGCGCTCGCCCTGCCCGGCATCACCGTGGCCGTGGGCACGGCCGAGGTGCGCGTGCATCCTCCCGTGCCGCTCGACGGCTGGCCGCGCGACCTCGCCAGGCTCCAGGTGTCGGGCACCGACCTCACCGACGACGTGGCGCCGCCGGAGGCGGGCCCCGATGACGTGGTGCTCTGGATCAATCCCCGTCTGGAGATGACGGCGGGCAAGGCGATGGCCCAGGCAGGCCACGGCGCGCAGTTCGCCTGGTGGGGCGCGGGCGAGACGGAGCGGGCGGGCTGGCGCGGGCGCGGCTTCGCCGTACGGGTCAGGACGGCCGCCCCCGGACGATGGGACGCGCTGGCCGCGAGCGGGCTGCCGGTGGTCAGGGACGCCGGGTTCACCGAGATCGAACCGGGCTCCGCGACGGTCGTGGCCGACGCGCCGTGGCTGCGGGTGGGCGTTCCCGAAGTGTGATGGGGAAGGCACCCGAAATAGCGGGATTTGCCGTACGCTCCCGATCGTGTCACCTGGGGACTATGGGACGAAGGCCGTCCCCTCTTACATAGCGGCCGAGGCCGAGACCACTCCGCTACCGAAGATCACGGTCCCTGAGCCGGTGCCGCCGGCGAGTCCTCCCAAGAAACTCGGGGACCTGCCGATGCGGGTGGTCTACAAGGTCGTCGCGGTCGCGGCGGGGGTCGCCGTGCTGGGGGCGGGCGCGGCCGTCGTGCTGCTGAACCGGGACGACCTTGGCACCAGGGCCGCCGCGCCGCGCCAGTCCGCCGTGGTCGGCCTGCCTTCGGCTGTGTCGGCCTCGTCCGTGTCGAGCGCCGCCGCGCCGGCCGCGGGCGCGGCGGCCACGCCCGGTCTCAGTCCCCTCTCCAGTCCGCCGTCCAGTCCCGCCGCTAGTCCGGCGGCGAGTCCGGACGCCCTGGATCCGGCGCTGGCGGCGGCCCTGAAAGACCCCCGGGTGCCCGCGCTGCCGGAGGCCGACCGCCGGCTCCGCGGCCTGCCCGGCCGGGCGGCCGCCACCCGCGGTCTGGTCAAGGACCGCCGCTCCGGCGTCGCCCTGCCTCGCTTCGCGAAACAGTGGGCGCTCGCCACGCCCACGCCGTTCGCCTCCCGCCAGCTGCTGCCCAGGGTGAAGGGCGCGTCGTACCGGGGGATGCTGGTCTCCTGTCCCGTGCCGATCCCGGAGCAGGAGACGTTGCGCGACACCGCGTTCCTGGCGGCCCGGTGGACCCTGAACCACCACCCCTCGGGCGCCACGATCACCTGGACGGCCTCCCAGCCCATCAAGGCGGGCAAGCGGAAGGGCTGGCTCCTGGGCTACACCGTGCACTACACGCTCAAGGGCAAGAAGCGGGTCTCCGCGGCGGCGCTGGCCCTCGTGGACGTCCCGGAGAAGAAGCCCGCCGTCGTGTTCGTCACGATCCCCGACAGCCAGAAGAAGCGCTGGCACGACATCAACACGGTGATGTCGTCGGTCAGGGCGCTCTAGCGGGACAGCGGGCGCTGCCACAGGGGGCGTGTCAGGAGCACGGCGGCCGCGAGCCCCGCGGTGGTGAGGGCGCCGCCCTCCCCGACCATCCAGGCCGACCTGTCGTGCGCCGAGGTCAGCGCCTCGGCCACGAAGTACAGCGACGCGTTCATCGTGGCGTGGAGCACCAGGACGGGCCAGATGCTCCGGGTCCGCAGGCGCAGCCACACGAGCGGGAAGGCCAGTGTGACCGTCTGGAGCGTGAACATCAGCAGCGCGTACGGCACCGGCACGCCCTCCTCCACCGCGCCCGGCACGAACAGCATCAGGGGGTAGTGGAACGAGGCCCAGGCCAGGCCGAGGATCACCGCCGTCGCGGCCGGGCTCCGGCGCGCGGCGAGCCTCGTGACGAGCACGGAGCTCCAGCCGAGCTGCTCGCCGAGCGCCAGCACGACGAACGGCGCCACGCCGGGCACGAGGCCGAGCAGCACGCCGAGCGCCGGATGCAGTCCGGTGGACGCGGCGAGGTCGCCCGGATCGAAGCGGGCGGCGCCGGTCAGCCAGGCCGTGCCGTACGCGAGGCCGGCGCCGAGGACGGGCACGGCCCACGCGACGGCGAGCGTGCGCCAGGGCACCCGGTGGAAACCCCAGTCCACGGCGCGGACGCCGCCACCCGCCAGGCACGCGGCGAGCGCGGCGAGCGCGGGCATGAACGCCTGGCTGTAGACGGCGATCTGGGTGCCGATCGGGGCGTCGCCGATCCGGTCGAGATCGGCGCCCTGCGAGACGGCGAGGGCCACGACGGGCAGCACGAGGGCGGCCAGAGTGACGGCGTACACCGCGAGCCGCGGCTCGCGGACGGTTGAGGTGTCAGTTCGCATGGGTCGATCCCAGCGTCCCGGCGGTCCCGCCCGCCTGAGGGCCGGGTCCCGTTCCGTCCCGTCGCCCGGCGCCCGGGAGGTCCCGGTCAAGGCGGGACCCGGGTCCCATTCCCCTCACGTGAGGAATGTCCAATGATGTCCTGATGCGAAGCTCCGCGTGGCCTCGATGGCTCTGGCTGATCCCCGTCCTGTGCGGGGCGGCCGTCGTCGCCGGTGTCGCGCTCACCACGGCCGTGCCCGCGCCCGACACGACCTATCTGGTGCTCGACGCGGCCGTCGGCCTGACCTGCCCCGTGGTCGGCGCGCTGATCCTGTCGCGGTGGGCGCGGCACCCCATCGGGTGGCTGTTCTGCCTCAGCGGCGCCGGGCTGGCGCTCCAGGCTCTGGCCGGGGGATACGCCGCGTACGGCCAAGCGCACGGGCTGCCCGGCGGGCCGGCCGCCGCGTGGGTGACGAACTGGGTGTTCTTCACCGGGTTCGGGCCGCTCCTGCTGCTTCCCCTCCTGCTGCCCGACGGACGGCTGCCGTCGTCGCGCTGGCGGCCGGTCCTGGTCACCGCCCTCGCCGGGATGGCCGTGCTGCAGGTGATGCTCATGCTCAGGGATCGCATCTGGGTGTGGGGACACGAGGCGCCCAGCCCCGTCGGCCTGATCCCCACTAAGCCCGTCGCCGAGATCGCCTTCGTCGTGGTGGCACTCGGCCTGGCCCTGTCGGGGGTGGCGGCGCTGGCCACGAGGGTGACCCGTTCGGACGACAGGCGGCGGCTCCTGCCGGTCCTCGCCGCCGTCGTCGCGGTGGTGATCTCGGTTGTCGCCGACGCGCTGCTGCCGCCCGACCCGCCCGTGGGGGTGTGGCTGCAGGCGGCGGCGCTGCCGTTGTTCCCCGTGGCCACGGCGGTCTCGATCTTCCGCTACCGGTTGTTCGAGATCGAGGTGCTGGTCCGGCGCACCGTCGTGTACGCGCTGGTCACGGTCGTGCTGCTGGGGGCCTACCTGGTCACCGTGGCCACGGTCGGCACGCTCCTGAAGGCCGGAGACGGGATGCTGGAGCCGCTCGCCGCCACCGCCGTCGTCGCGGTGGCGTTCGCGCCGGCACGCGACGCCGCGCAGCGGGCCGTCGGCCGTCTGCTGTTCGGCAACCGGGGTGACCCGGCCGCCGCGCTGTCCCTGCTCGGCCAGCGCCTGGAGTCGTCGGCCGACCCGACGCGGCTGCTCGACCGCGCGGCCGAGACCGTGGCGCACACGCTGCGGCTGCCCGCGGTCGCCGTGCTCGCCGCCGACGGCACGCCGGTGTGCGCCGAGGGCGGCGTCCCCGGCGACGGCGTACGGCTGCCGCTCGTGGTGGGCGGGCGTGTGGAGGGGGAGCTGCGCGCGGCTCCCCGTTCGCCGGGCGAAGCCCTGTCGGCGGCCGACCTGGCCGTACTCGACGATCTCGCCCGCCAGCTCGCCGTCGCCCTCGCCGCCGTGCGGCTCGCCAGGGAGGTGCAGACGTCGCGGGAGCGGCTGGTCATCGCCAGGGAGGAGGAGCGGCGCAGGCTCCGCCGTGACCTCCACGATGGTCTCGGTCCCGGCCTGGCCGCCATCGGCGTACGGCTCGACGTGATCGAGGCCACCGCCGCGGGCGTGTCGCCGGCCGTGCGGTCGTCGCTGTCGGAGGTCGGGCAGCTCGTCCAGGGCCTCGTCGGCGACGTGCGGAGGATCGTCCACGACCTGCGCCCGCCGGCGCTGGACGAGCTCGGGCTGGCCGCGGCCCTTGAGGACCTGGCCCTGGACACGGGGGAGACCGCGGAGGGCGGCCCCGCGGTCGCGGTCCGGGTGCCGGAGCCGCTGCCCGAACTGCCCGCCGCCGTCGAGGTGGCGGCCTACCGCATCGCCCAGGAGGCGCTGGCCAACGCCCTGCGCCACGCGGGGGCCCGGAGCATCGAGATCGTCGTCCGGATCGATCGGGACGGGCTGGTCCTGCGGGTCCGCGACGACGGCCGGGGGCTGCCCGAGCCGCTCGTCGAGGGCGTGGGCTCGGGCAGCATGAGGGAGCGTGCCGCCGAGCTCGGCGGCGTGTTGCGCAGGACGTCCGCCTCCGGGGCGGGCACGACGGTGGAGGCGGTGCTGCCGCTGTGACGGAGAGCGAGCCGGTGCGGGTGTTGCTGGTGGACGATCACCCGCTGCTGCGGCACGGCCTGCGGGCGCTGCTCGAACAGGTCGGCGGGGCCGAGGTGGTGGGCGAGGCGGGAGACGGGGAGGAGGCCGTCGCCCTCGCCCTGTCGCTGCGGCCCGACGTGGTCGTGATGGACCTGGTGATGCCGGGCACCTCGGGCCTCGATGCCACCCGCCGGCTGGTCGACCGCGATCCCGGCCTCGGCGTGCTCGTGCTGACGATGAGCGAGGACGACGCGTCGGTGTTCGCCGCCCTGCGCGCGGGCGCGCGCGGCTACGTGCTCAAGGGCACGGGCGGGGCGGAGTTCATCGCCGCCGTGCATGCGGTCGCCAGGGGCGAGGCCGTGTACGGCCCCGCCGTGGCCCGGCGCATCCGCAGGTTCCTGGCGTCGGGCCCGGACGTCACGCCGTTCCCCGAGCTGACCGTCAGGGAGCGGGAGATCCTCGACCTGCTCGCGTCCGGCAAGTCGAACGCGGAGATCGCCCGCGCCCTGTTCCTCAGCCAGAAGACCGTGAAGAACCACCTGACGTCCGTCTTCGCCAAGCTCCAGGTGGCCGACCGGGCGCAGGCCGTCGTACGTGCCCGCCGGGCCGGTCTCGGAGAGTGAGCCCGCGCCGGCGCGCACGGACGCCCGGGCTCAATGCTCGGCGAGAACGATCACGGAGTCGTCCGGGGCGAACGCCACCGTACGCGACCGGTCGGGGTTGAGCACGATGCCGTAGTGGGGCGGCTCGCCGACGTTCGCCGCCAGGCGGTAGCCGATCGCGGTCTCGCCGCGCCGCAGGGCCGACTCCACGATCGTGCGGAAGGCGACGGGCACGCCGGTGGTCACGTAGTCCTCCACGGGCCGCGGGTAGACCTCCGAGCCCGCGGAGTCGAACAGCTGCCCGAAGACCTCGGCGAGGTGCGGGTTCTCGGCGAGCTGCGCGAGCAGCAGGCCGATCACCGTGTCGCTGATCACGATGTCGTCGGCCTCGGTCACCTCCGCGAGCGCGCGGTTGTTCTCGTCGTGCATCTCGCTCACGATCGAGTACTTCTCGCCGAGGG
Organism: Microbispora sp. NPDC004025; assembly: GCF_053604425.1. Lineage (NCBI taxonomy): Bacteria > Bacillati > Actinomycetota > Actinomycetes > Streptosporangiales > Streptosporangiaceae > Microbispora > Microbispora sp. NPDC004025. The sequence goes on from NZ_JBSGHN010000015.1 coordinate 81,676, forward strand.
TCGCCTGCATGTCGCGGAGCTGCAGCAGCGTCATCAGCGTGCGGGTGTCGGCGTGATGCGGGTCGTGCCGGTCGTCGGAGAGCACGATGACGTGCTGGTAGACGCCGACGCCGAGCGACTCCAGGGCGTACCTGTCGGTGGCGTCGCACTCCTTGACGTTCACCGTGAGATTGGCGAGGCCCGCCAGGCCGGCCCTGGCGCCGGGGTGGTCGCTCGCGACGTCGAGCACCGAGCCGGGGGTCACGTAGCCGTCCAGGTAGCGGATGATCCGCGCGGCACGGCCGTTCCAGCCGAGCATCAGCGTCCGCTCCGCGGTCCTCTCCGGGGCGCGAGGAGGCACGATGTGCCGTTCGTCGGCGGGCGCGGTGCCGTTCGCCAGGCGGATGAGCGAGTCGTCCTGGGCGAGCACGACGAGCTCGTCGGAGGTTCCGATCGCCGTGTGCCGCGGCGGGTTCAGCGCCACGCCGGCGGAGGTGCGCAGGCCGAGGACGGTCGCGGTCGCGTACGCGTCGAGGGCCTGCGCGTACGACCGGCCGGCGAGGGAGGGGTCGCGGCGCAGGTAGATCTCGCCGCCGTCGAAGTTCAGCAGATCCATGCAGACGACGGACATGCCGGACTGGCGGGACGACTGCACGATCAGCCGGGCGGCGATGTCGTCGCTGTCGACCAGGTGGACGCCCGGCCCGCCGGCCAGCCGGGCGGCGGCCATGTTGCGCGAGGAGGCGATGGCGGCGACCACGGGAGGGTGGTCACCGGCCCGCTTCGCCAGCGCGAGCAGGGTCTTGATGACGTGCGCGTCCGGGTCGTCCTTCTCGGGGGACAGCACCACGATCGTGCGCGCCGTGTTCAGGCTCAGCAGGTCGAGGTCGGTCGGCTCGGTGGGCCGGCCGGTGCGGCAGACCAGCCGCGTCCTGCCTGTGTCGCCCACCCGCGCCCGGATGGCGTCCTCCATGGCCGGCTTGTCCTTGTCGGCCAGGATCGCGATGACCGAGCCGTGCTGGCTGGCGTGCGCCTTCACCAGTTCGGAGACGATCGTGTAGAGCTGCTCGGACCAGCCGAGGATGACGGTGTGACCGCTCTCGATGACGCGCGAGCGGCCCTTGCGCAGCTCCTCGATCTTGCCGCGCAGGCCGGCGGAGAGCACGCCCACGAGGATGCTGACGATGAAGATGCCGCCGAGGGAGGCGCCCAGCATGATGGCGAGGAAGGGCGCCGTCCCGGCGTCGCCGGCGATCTTCCCCGGGCTGAGCGCGTGCATGAGCGCGAGCCACAGCACACCCGGCCAGCCGTGGTACTTGAGCGCCTCGTCGGGGGTCAGCCACATCGTCAGCGCGCCGACCACCACGATGAGCCCCAGCGACACCATGGCCAGCCAGCCGATCAGGGCGGCCGTGCCCCTGGCCATCGTGTTGTCGAACCAGTAGCTCAGGCGCTCCTTGACCGTCGGTTTTGACACCGGATCCCCCGTCTTTGATCGGCAAACGCCAGACATAGTAGAAGCGACTAGGCTTCACCGTGTGACGGATCTGATACTCGCCTCCGCCTCGCCCGCCCGCCTCGGCGTGCTGCGGGCGGCCGGGCTCGATCCGAAGGTGATCGTCAGCGGGGTCGACGAGGACGCGATCACGGCCGGGACGCCCGAGGAGCTGTGCCTGAAACTGGCCGTGGCCAAGGCGGACGCCGTCGCCGGGACGCTCGGCGACGGCATCGTGATCGGCTGCGACTCGGTGCTCGAACTCGACGGCGTCGCGTACGGCAAGCCGGGGACGCCCGAGGAGGCGGTGCGCCGCTGGCACATGATGCGGGGCAGGACCGGCCGGCTGCTGACCGGGCACAGCGTGGTCGACGTGGCGGGGGGCCGCGCGGTCTCCGAGATGGCGGCGACCGTGGTGCGGTTCGGCACGCCGTCCGACGAGGAGATCGAGACGTACGTCGCCAGCGGGGAGCCGCTGCGCGTGGCGGGGGCGTTCACGCTCGACGGCCTGGGCGGCTGGTTCGTGGAGGGCATCGAGGGCGACCACGGCAACGTGCTCGGCATCTCGCTGCCCCTGCTTCGCCGCCTTTTCGCCGATCTGGACGTGCCGGTGACGACCTTGTGGCGCTAGCCTGCCCGCCATGAGTGGCATCGGGCGGCCCGCCGGACGGCGCGGCGTCGGCGGTTTCGCCGAGGGAATCGGGTTCTGCTTCCGGGGTCTCGGGTGGGTCGCCCGGCATCCCCGCTGGTGGTTGTTCGGGTTGATCCCGGCTCTGATCGCGTTGGTGCTGTACGCCCTGGCGCTGGTCTGGCTGGGCACGCACGCCACCGACGTGGCGGCCTGGGCGACGCCCTTCGCGGACGACTGGGGCTGGCGCGACACGTTCCGCACGCTGGTCGGCGTGATGATCTTCGTGGTGGGTCTCGCGCTCGCCGTGCTGACGTTCACCGCCGTCACGCTCGTCATCGGCGACCCGTTCTACGAGAAGCTGTCGGAGAAGGTCGAGGAGGATTGCGGCGGTCTTCCCGGCGGCGACCAGCCCTTCTGGTCGTCCCTGCTCCGGTCGATCCGCGACAGCCTCGTCACGCTCTGGTACGTCCTGCTGTTCACGGTGCCGTTGTTCGTGCTCGGTTTCGTGCCGGTCGTCGGACAGACCGTGGTGCCCGTGGTGGGGGCGTTCGTCTCCGGGTTCTTCCTCACGGTCGAGCTGACCGCCCTGGCGATGGAACGGCGGGGCCTGCGGCGCAAGGAGCGCTTCGCCCTGCTCAGGTCGAACATGTCCGCCACGCTCGGATTCGGCGTGCCGCTCTTCCTCGCGTTCATGGTGCCGCTCGTCAGCGTCGTCGCGATGCCCGGCGCGGTCGCCGGCGCCGCCATGCTCGTCCGCATGCGTATGGCGCCGGCGGCCGTACCGGAAGGTCAGGCCAAGGACACGAGACCGGCGTAGCCGGCGTTCCACATGTCCTCGACCCCGTCGGGCAGCAGCAGGACGCGGTCGGGGCGCAGGGCGTCCACGGCGGCCTCGTCGTGGGTGACCATCACGACGGCGCCCCGGTAGGAGGCGACCGCGGCCAGCACCTCGTCCCGCGACGCCGGGTCGAGGTTGTTGGTCGGCTCGTCGAGCAGCAGCACGTTGGCCTGCGAGCTGACCAGGGTGGCCAGCGCCAGACGGGTCTTCTCGCCGCCCGACAGCACACCGGCGGGCTTGGCCGCGTCGTCCCCGCCGAACAGGAACGAGCCGAGGATGCGGCGCGCCTCGCCGTCGCCCAGATGCGGCGCGGCGGCGGCGAGATTCTGGGCGACGGTGCGCGCCGGGTCGAGCGTGTCGTGCTCCTGCGCGAAGTAGCCCAGGCGCAGACCGGGCCCGTGCACCACGCGGCCAGAGTCGGGGCGTTCCCGCCCGGCGAGGATCCGCAGCAGGGTGGTCTTGCCCGCGCCGTTGAGACCGAGGACGACGAGCCGGCTGCCCCGGTCCACCGCCAGGTCGACACCGGCGAGCACCCGCAGGTCGCCGTACGCCTTGGTGAGGCTGATCGCGCCCAGTGGGGTACGGCCGCAGGGGGCGGGCTCGGGCAGCCGGATGCGGGCGACCTTCTCGGCGCGGCGGGCCGGCGCCGCCTCGGCCAGCATGCGGTCGGCCCGGCGCGCCATCTCCTTGGCCCGGACGGCCGTCGACTTGCCGGCGCGCATCCTGTCGGCCTGCGCGTGCAGCGCGGCGGCCTTGCGCTCGGCGACCGCCCGCTGCCGGGCGCGCCCGCGCTCGGCGGCGTCGCGGTCGGCCAGATAGGTGCGCCAGCCGGTGTTGTGCACCTCCAGCGCGGCCCGGCCGGGGTCGAGATGCCAGATCCTGTTCACGGTGTCGTCCAGGAGCCCGGTGTCGTGACTGATCAGGACCAGCCCGCCGGTGCGGCCGGCGAGGAACGACCGGAGCCAGGCGACCGAGTCGGCGTCGAGGTGGTTGGTGGGCTCGTCGAGCAGCAGCGTGCCGTGCCCGGCGAACAGGATGCGGGCGAGTTCGACCCGGCGGCGCTGCCCGCCGGACAGGGTGCCGACCGGCTGGGCCATGACCCGTTCGGGCAGGCCGAGCCCGGCGGCGATGCGGGCGGCCTCGGCCTGCGCGGCGTACCCGCCGCGGGCCTCGAACTCCGCCTCGGCCCGGACGTACCGCCGCATCGCCTGCTCCCGCAGGGCGGGGTCGGCCATGGCCGCTTCGGCGGCCCGCAGCGCGCGCTCGGCCTCGTCGAGGCCCCGGGCCGACAGGACGCGGGCGGCGACGGTGAGGGACGGATCGGCCGCCGCGGGGTCCTGCGGGAGATAGCCGACCGGGCCGGTGCGGGTGACGGTGCCCGCGGCCGGTCGCAGTTCGCCGGCCAGGGTCTTCAGCAGGGTGGTCTTGCCCGCGCCGTTGCGGCCGACCAGGCCGACGCGGTCGCCGGGGGAGACGTGGGCGGTGACGTCGGACAGCAGGAGACGGGCGCCGACGCGCACGTCGACACCGCGAAGGGTGATCATAGGATGACGCTCCGGAGAAGCTCAAGGACACACGGGTGGCGTGAAAGCGGGTGTCCGAGCTAGGAGATCCGGGGCAGAGACATGGTGCCGAGTGTAGGCCGGGCGCTCTGCCCGGTGCCAACGGTTTTCCGGCTGCCCGGTTTTCCGGCTGCCAGGCTGCCAGGCTGCCCGGTTGCCGGGCTGCCCGGTCGTCCGGTTGTCCACAGGAGGACGGCTGTCCCCAGAACGCGCTTCGGTCCTCCTGGGGGCGCGGTCGTCCGGCGAGGCTTGCGGCCATGACGATTCCGAAGCTCGTGCTCTCCTCGCCGGCGGACATCCTCGCCGCCGTGCCCTATCTCGTCGGGTTCCATCCCGCCGACAGCCTCGTCGTGACCGGCTTCGCCGGTTCCGAGGTGCGGCTGACGACGCGCTGGGACCTGCCGGCCGCCGCCGAGGACCTCGACCGGCTGGTCTCGCTGCTGCGCCGCGAGGCGGTGACGGCCGTGTTCGTCATCGGATACGGCCCCGGCGCCACGGTGACCCCCGCCGTCGACACGGTGACGCGGCTGCTGCGTGCCGAGGGCATCGGGGTGACCGAGAGTCTCCGGGCCGAAGGCGGGCGCTACTGGTCCTACTCCTGCGGCAGCGCGACCTGCTGTCCCGCGGAGGGCACGCCGTACGACACCGAGCGCAGCCGTGTCACCGCGGAGGCCGTGATGCACGGGCTGGTCGCCCTGCCCGACCGGGGCAGTCTGCGGCGATCGGTCCAGCGGTGCGGCGGTGCGGCGATGCGGGAGGCCACCCTCCGCGTGATGGCCGATCTGCGGGCGTTGCCGGAGCCCGGGGAACCCGCCGCGGACGAACTGGCGGCGCGGTTCGTGGCCGAAGGGCTGGCACGGGTGCGCACCGCCCTCGGCCTGTACGACTCCGGGGGCCGGCTGGACGACGACGGCGCCGCCCGGCTGGGGCTCGATCTCGCCGTGGTCAGGGTGCGGGACGAGGCGTGGGCGTTGGTCGACGACCGTGACGCGCACATCGCGTTGTGGCGCGACCTCACCCGCCGCCTGGAGCCGGGCCACGCCGCGCCCGCGGCCTCACTGCTGGCGGCCGCCGCGTGGCATCGGGGGGAGTGCGCACTCGCCGGGATGGCGCTGGAGCGGGCGCTCGCCGCCGACCCCGGCTATTCGATGGCGCTCCTGCTCCGGCAGGCCCTGACGTACATGATGTCCCCCGCCATGCTCCGCGACCGCATGCCGACGCCCGAGGAACTCGACGACGAGATGGGCCGTCCCCGGGCGATCTGGCTCGCGCCGCTGCGCGCACTGCTGGCCCGGGACCTGCCCGAGCCGGCGCCGGCGGCGGTGCCGGGCGGCCGTCAGACCGGGTCGCCGTCCTGAGCCCGGCGGCGCTCGTTGTAGGCCCGCATCCGGGCGGGGTAACCGGTGAGCTGCACGTCGTAGACCGGGAGAGCGAGGTCCCTGGCGACCTTCGCGATCACAGCGGGAGATCCGACACGGCGGCGGGTCCACTCCCCGTCGTGCGCGACGGCCACCGCGGTGGTGTCGGTCGCGAAGGTCTCGGGCTCGACGTAGAACTCGACGCCGCGCCGCGTCTTGGCGAACTCGATGAGGGTCTCGATGTCGGCGTCGGTCGCCTCGCGGTCGAACTTGGCCACGCGGGCGCCCCGCCGCCGCCGGAGCCCATAGCGATCTCGCCATCTCATAGTGCTTGTATACATCGCCGGGGATCACGATGACGTTAAGGGAACGGTCTCGGGGCGATGTCGGGGATGTCCCTGATGCCGCCGGGCACGTAACCGGCACAAGATGGAGGCAGACTCGAAGAGAGCCGAGCAGCCGACGTGACGGAAGGCGATGAGTGATGCCCACGGCAGTGACACCACCCTGGCAGGGCCGTGCCCCCATGCCACATCCTCAGTTGCGCGTCACCAACCAGGATCGGGAACAGGTGGTCGAGCACGTCAAGGCGGCCTACGCCGAGGGCAGGCTCGACAAGCACGAGATGGACGAGCGCCTGCATCTGGCGATGACCGCGCGCACGCACGCCGACCTCGTGCCCATCATGAACGACCTGTACGGGACCCGGCCGGCCTACGTCCCCCGGCCGCCGTCGTACCGCGCGGCCGCGGCCCCTGACGGGGGAGACCGGGTCGGGGCGGCTGCCTCGCACGTGTTCGGGCTGCTGGGGTTGTTCATCATCGGCCCGCTGCTGATGATGGTGACCGCGGGACGGACGTCCCCCTACATCAGGAGGCACGCGGTGGAGTCGCTGAACTTCCACCTCACCGTGCTGGGGGCGACAGTGCTGCTGCCGCTCACCGTCGTCGGGCTCGTCCTGGTGCCGGTCGTCTGGGTCGTCGGACTGGCCCTGTGCGTCGTCGGCGGGGTGTCGGCACTCGCCGGCACCGAGTTCCGCTACCCGCTGACCATCCGTCTCGTGAAGTGACGTCCGGAGCGGGGCGTCCGGTCAGGGCATGAGCGCGCGGACCGCGGTCACGGTGTCGGCCTCCTCGGGCCGCTTGTCGGGCCGGTAGCGCAGCACCCGCGCGAACCGCAGCGCCATGCCGCCGGGGTAGCGGCTCGACCGCTGCACGCCGTCGAAGGCGATCTCCACGACCAGCGCGGGCCTGAGCGTGACGACGTAGTCGTCCGCCGGCCCCTCCGCCAGTCGCAGGAACTGCTCGGTCTGCCAGGTCAGCAGCTCGTCGGTGAGGCCCTTGAACGTCTTGCCGAGCATCACGAAGCCGCCGGTCTCCGGGTCATAGGCACCGAGATGCAGGTTGGACAGCCAGCCCCGGCGCCGCCCGCTGCCCCATTCGGCGGCCAGCACGACCAGGTCGAGCGTGTGCCGCGGCTTGACCTTGATCCAGCCCGCCCCCCGCCGGCCGGCGGCGTACGGCGTGCGCAGCGACTTCACCACGACGCCCTCGTGGCCCCGCCGCACGGCGTCGCCGAAGAACGCCTCGGCCTCGTCGGCGTCGGCCGTGACGAGCCGAGGCGTGATCAGCCCGGCCGGGACCGCGGCCTCCAGCGCGGCGTGCCGCTCCTCGTCGGGCAGGTCGAGCAGGTCGGCGCCGCCCACGCGCAGGGCGTCGAAGAAGAAGACGGTCAGCGGCACGGTCGCGCGCAGCGACGCCACGTCGGTCCTGCTGGCCACCCGGCCCGAGGTGACCTGGAACGGCTCGGGGCGGCCGTCCGGGCGCAGGGCGATGACCTCGCCGTCGAGCACGAGATCGGTCCCGGGCAGGCCGAGCACGGCCTCCACAAGTTCGGGGACCTGGGCGGTGATGTCGTCGAGCGTGCGGGTGAAGACGGCGACCCGGTCGCCCGACCGGTGGGCCTGGACCCGCACGCCGTCGAGCTTCCACTCCACCGCGGCAGGGGCGCCGGCCTTCTCCAGAGCGGCGGTCACGCTGGGCGCGCTCTGCGCGAGCATCGGCGCCACCGCACGCCCGACCTCCAGATGGAACGCCTTCAGCTCCGCGACGCCGCCGCGCAGCGCTGCCGCGCCGACGGCGGGCAGCGAGCCGCGCAGGGTCAGGGCCCGGCGCACCTCGGCCGCGGGCACGTTCGCGGCCATGGCGATCGCCTCGATCATCACGCCGTTGAGCGCTCCCTGGCGCAGCTCGCCCGTCAGCAGCCGGTGCATGAACGACTGCTCCTGGCGGGTGAGGGCGCCGAACAACTCGCCCAGCAGCTCACGCCGCGCGGCCTGCGAACCGGCGCCGGACCGGGACTTGACGCGTTCGAGCAGCTCGTCGACCCGGGTCAGGGTCGCCGTGGCGACCTGACGCGGCTCGGGGAGGTCGGACAGGCTCCGCCACCCCACCCCGATCTGCCGCTGCGGCAGCTCACCCGACAGGTACGCGATGGCGATCCCGGCCTCGTCCGCTCCCACCCTGCCGAGCAGCTCGGCGAGATGCCTGATCTTGGCGAGCCGCGCCGAGTCCGCGGCGACGGCCGCGGAGGTCCTGGCAAGGTCGATCAGCAACACACCGTAATCCTGCCTCACCGCAGCGGCAGGTGCCCAGGCCGGGGGTCGGGCATCAGCTGTAGTGACGCGCGCTCGGCCACAGCTCGCGCCACGGGCGGACGGGATCGCGGCAGACCGTGATCGGCACGCCCTGCTCCTCGCCCGGCATTCCGCTCAGCCTGCCCGCCGGGACGCAGCGGGTGAAGACGGTGGCGAGGCCGGCGGGCGGGTAGCCGACGGCCACGACCACCCGGGTCCCCTCCGGCGGCGGCCCCCACCACCACAGCTCGTTGTGGCCGCTGTACACCGGGGGCAATCCGAACTCACCCGCCCAGCGGCGCAGCGCGCCGGCCTCGCCGTAGTTGGCCGCGAGCAGCACCGCTCCGGCGCGCTCGGCGGCGGGCAGGCCGTCCACCACCCGGGCCGTCTGCGCCGCCACGTCGCGCATGCCCACCGACTCGCGGGCCACCTCGTTCACGGCGGCCACCGGCGTTCCCCCGAGCGACGCGGCCGGGACGACCGGCAGCGCCAGCACCACCGCGACCACGGCGCCGACCGCCAGTGCCGCGGTCAGCGCCGTCCGCCATCGCCACCCCGCCGCCGTGACGCACCCGGCCGCGAACAGGTAGAGCAGGAACGCGCCGGTGTAGTCGGGGCGGCCGCCCGAAATCAGGATCAGCGCGCAGGCCACGGGATAGGCGATGGCGAGCGAGCGGACCCGCCGGTTCCGCCACAGGCGCAGCCACCCGGCCGCGCACACCACCGCCTGCACGGGCCCGAGCAGCACGATCTGAAGGGGGACGAAGGACGCGCGGTTGTCCGCGCCCTCGTCGATCCGCAACGCCTCGGCCATCTGGAACTGCGGCCAGTCGTGCGTGGCCTGGTAGACCAGGTTGGGCGAGGCGATGGCCAGGGCCAGGAGGGCGCCCGCCCACAGCCGCCTGTCCCGCAGCACCTCGCGCGGACCGGCCACGAGGATGCCCAGGCCGACGCCGCCCAGCAGCACCACGATCAGATCGCGGTTGTACGCCGCGATCCCGCACAGTGCTCCCGTCCAGAGCCAGTAACGCCCGTCCCCCCTGAGCAGCACCCGCAGCAGGCACAGCGTGACCGCGCTCCACAGCACGAGGTCGGGGGTGAGGGTCAGCAGCGCGTGCCCGGCCACGAGAGGCAGCACGGAGGTCGCGGTCCCGGCCGCGGCGAGGATCTGGGCCGCGCGGCCGCCGCCCAGCTCGCGGGCGGCCAGCGCGACGAGCACGACCAGAGCCCCGGTGCACAGGGCGGGGACGATCCGCAGCGCGACGACCGTGTCCCCGAATAGCGTCGTGGACAACCGGGCGATCATCGGCGTCAGCGGCGGAGTGTCGAAGTATCCGAGCCGCGGCCGTTCACCCAGCATGCGGAAGTACAGCTCGTCGCGGTGGTACCCGTACCACGGGCTCACCGCGAGGAGCACGGCCACGGTCACGGCCGCGATCCCGGCCACGGCCCGGGGCGGCGCGGCGAGCGGGCCGCCCGCCCGGACACCTCTGCCTGCCGCCGGTGTGCCGGCGATCGCCTGCCCGTCCGCGGTCACGCCGGCCTCCCGGAAGCCGGCGTTCGCATGGGGCCGCCTCTGGAGCCGTGCTTCGGGAGGGCATCGTCCACGCGGCCATCATCCTCGAAGCGCTCCGGCTCGCCTACCCCCGGACAGGCGCCTTCCGGTGTCGGGTCAGCCGACGCCGAGCAGGTCGACGACGAAGATGAGCGTCTCGCCGGGCTTGATGAGGGCGCCCGCGCCGCGGTTGCCGTACCCGAGGTGCGGGGGGATCGTCAGGCGGCGCCGCCCGCCGACCTTCATGCCGGCCACGCCGCGGTCCCAGCCGGCGATGACCCGGCCGCCGCCGAGCGGGAACTGGAACGGCTGGCCGCGGTTCCAGGAGGCGTCGAACTCCTCACCCGTGGAGAACGCCACCCCGACGTAGTGGACGGTCACGTTCTGCCCGGGCTTGGCCTCCGGCCCGTCCCCCTCGACGAGGTCGACGATCTCCAGGTCCGCGGGCGGCGCGCCCTCGGGGAAGTCGATTTCGGGCTTCTCCAGTGCCACGTGGGCCTCCTGTTCTTCCAGTGCCGGAAGTTCCGACCGGCTGACGACTCTACCGGTGACGGCCGACACGACGACGCCTTCCCCACACGGCGTGGGGAAGGCGTCGCGGCTCGCGTGGACGACGGGAGAGGGTTACCGGCGAAGGCCCCTGGACGCGCCCGTCCGGTCGTCGGCGCGCTCCTCCTCGGCGCGCTCCTCCTCGGCCGGCGCCTCCTGGGGCGCGGTGTCGCCCGTGGTGACCGGAGACGTGGTGGCCGGAGACGTGGTGACCGGCGACGTGGTGACGGGCCCGGCCGACGGCGGACGCTGGACGACGACGGTGTCGGCCGGCTGCACACCGCCCTGCAGCAGCGCCTGGGCCTGGTCGAGCATGGGGGAGGCCACCAGCACGTCGTAGCGTCCGGCGACGATCGAGCTCCTGGACGAGAAGTCGCGCGTGCCGCCGGTGAAGGCGTGGCTGGTGAAGCCGAAGGCGGCGCCGGCGATGGCGCCCCAGAGGATCGACCACAGCACCAGCCCGATGAACGAGGTCGTGGTCGAGGTGAACAGCCCGAGGAACAGGCCGACGACGAGTCCGAACACCGCACCGGTGATCAGGCCCGACAGCGCGGCCCTGCCGTTGGTGAGCCGCCCGGTGACGGTCTCCTCCAGGCGCAGGTCGCTGCCGACGATCGCGGTGTTCTCCACCGGGAATCCGGCGTCGGACAGGGTGTCCACGGCTCGCTGCGCCGCCGTGTAGTTGTCGTAACTGACCAGCAGCCGTCTGTCGACCGCCGGACTGACCGGCCCTCCGGCCGGGGAGTACTGCATGATCGCCTCCGCGGGGTAGTGCGGTCGGTACACGAACGCACTACCCCGACAGAGCCCGATATTCCTGTGCGGAATAGAAGGAGTCACCAACTCTGGTGGAGCGGCATGCCCTCGCTGTAGCCGGAGGCGCTCTGCACGCCGACCACGGCCCGCTCGTGGAACTCCTCCAGCGTCGTGGCGCCCGCGTACGTGCAGGAGGAACGCAGACCGGCCACGATGGCGTCGATCTGGTCCTCCACACTGGGCCGCGCCGGGTCGAGGTACATCCGCGACGTCGAGATGCCCTCCTCGAACAGCGCCTTGCGGGCCCTCTCGAACGGCGAGTCCTCGGCGGTGCGCAGCCGTACGGCGCGGGCCGAGGCCATGCCGAAGTTCTCCTTGTACTTCCGCCCGTCGGGGGCGGTGCGGGTGTCGCCGGGCGACTCGTACGTGCCGGCGAACCAGGAGCCGATCATGACGTTGGAGGCTCCCGCGGCGAGCGCGAGCGCGACGTCGCGGGGGTGGCGCACGCCGCCGTCGGCCCACACGTGCCGGCCGAGGCGGCGGGCCTCGGCCGCGCACTCCAGCACGGCGGAGAACTGCGGCCGTCCCACGCCGGTCATCATCCGGGTCGTGCACATCGCGCCCGGGCCCACGCCGACCTTCACGATGTCGGCGCCGGCGTCGACGAGGTCGCGTACGCCCTCCGCGGTGACGACGTTGCCGGCCGCGACCGGCACGGAGGGATCGAGCGCGCGTACGGCCCGCAGCGCCGAGATCATCTTCTCCTGGTGGCCGTGCGCCGTGTCGACCACGAGCACGTCGACGCCGGCGTCGAGCAGCTCCTTGGACTTGGCGGCCACGTCGCCGTTCACCCCGACCGCCGCCGCGACGCGCAGCCGGCCGTGCGGGTCGAGGGCGGGCTGGTAGAGGGTGGAGCGCAGCGCCCCGGTGCGGGTGAGGATGCCGACCAGGCGGCCGTCCTCGTCCACCACGGGCGCCAGCCGGTGGCGGCCCTCGTGCAGCGCGTCGAACGCGGCCTGCGGGTCGACGCCGCGCGGCAGCGTCTGCGGTGAGGCGGTCATGACCTGGGAGAGCTGCGTGAACATGTCGACGCCGTGGCAGTCGGCCTCGGTCACCACACCGACCGGGCGGTTCTCCCAGTCCACGACGATGACCGCGCCGTGCGCGCGCTTGGGCAGCAGGGTGAGCGCCTCGCCCACCGTGTCGTGGGCCGTGAGCGTGATGGCCGTGTCGTGGACGAGGTCGCGGCTCTTCACCCAGTCGATGACGTCGGCCACCACGTCGATCGGGATGTCCTGGGGGATGACGGCGATGCCGCCGCGCCTGGCGACGGTCTCGGCCATGCGGCGGCCCGCGACGGCCGTCATGTTGGCGACGACGACGGGGATCGTGGTGCCGGTGCCGTCGCCGGTGGACAGGTCCACCGCGAGGCGCGACCCGACGGAGGAACGGGACGGCACCATGAACACATCGCTGTACGTGAGATCGTAGGGCGGCGTCACATCATTGAGGAATCGCACGTTTGTCCAGCCTACGTTGTGAGCGGGTCATACCCGGCATTCCCGGCCGCCGCCGGACCAGACCCGGACACGGGATACATTGACCTCGCCTGAAAGGAGAGCTTGTGATCTTCGTTGACCGTCCGGAGACGCTCGTCGTCGGCTTCGCCGTGCGGACGACCAACGCGGCGGAGGCGGACCCGGCCCGCGCCCAGTTGCCGGGCCTGTGGGCCCGCGCCGGTGCGCCCGGCGCCTTCGCGCACGTGCCCGGCCGGGTCGACGAGAACCTGTACGCGGTCCTGACGGACTACGAGAGCGACCACAACGGCGCCTACACCCAGATCGTCGGCGTGGCCGTGCGCACGGCCGCGCGGCTGCCCGAGGGCATGGTCGCCGTACGGGTGCCCGGCGTGCCCGCGCTGCTGTTCGAGGCGCGGGGGCCGATGCCGGGGGCGCTCACCGAGGCCTGGCAGCAGGTGTGGAAGCACGCGGAGTCGGGCCTCACCCCGGCCCGCGCCTTCACCACCGACCTGGAGATCCACCACCCCGGGGGCGTCGACCTCTTCGTGGCCACGCTCCCGTCGTTCGGGGATCCGACCGGGCCCATCCCGCCGGTTCAGGCCACGCCCGCCTGACCGCCGGTCCGGTCGTCGTCCAGGCCGTCGTCCAGGCCGTCGTCCATGCCGTCGTCGTCGGGCGGCGGGTCGGGCAGTCGCCACCCGGCGACCAGCAGCGGCAGCAGGATGTGCGTCCACAACAGGGCGAAGACGCCGAGGAAGACGGCCGCGCCGGGGATCTGGGCCTTCTCGCCCGCGTCCCAGGTCGCGACCACGACGAACACCGCCAGGCCGCCCAGGACGAGCCGCATCACCCTGTTCGCGTACGTGTGGGCCCGGAACCTTTCGCCGACCTGCCGCTCGTCGAGACGGCTCTCCGGCAGCGAGGCGAGCCCGCGGGTGGCGCTGTTGAGAGCGGTCACGACCGGGATGTAGATCGCCGCCATGACGACCAGCAGCACGAGGTTGACCCGGACGGCGGTGTCGCTCGGGGCGATCGCCCACGACACCGCCGCGTCCGCCCACAGCAGCAGCACGCTGGCGGCGCCCGCCACGACGAGCAGGCGCCGCCGCCGCCGGGTGCGGTGCAGCGCGGGAAGGTGTTCCTGCTCCATCGCCCGGGCGATGTGGTGGTCCCAGCGGTCGCGCAGGCTCATGACGCGCTCCCCAGCCTGGGAAACGGCTTGAGGGAGAAGACGACCTCCACCGGCACCTCGAAGAACTCCGCGATCCGCAGGGCCAGGTGGAGGCTGGGGCTGTACTCGCCGCGCTCCAGGTAGCCCACCGTCTGGTAGTGCACCCCGAGCGCGGCGGCCAGGTCCCGGCGCGAGACGCCGCGATCGGCCCTCAGCACCGCGATGCGGTTGAACACCGGCTCCTCGGCCACGTCTCACCTCCGTCGGGCCCACGGGACCGCTCACCTTCCGCGGACCCGGCGCAGCAACCAGGGGGCTAGAACCATACCGCCGACCGCCCACGCGCCCAGCACGGTGGCCGCCTGGCCCAGCCGCCACGCCTGCGCGACCTCGGTCGCGAGGACCGAGTCCGGCAGGAGCGCCGCGCGCAGCCCGAGCGCCTGCCAGTAGAGCGGGAACACCTCGGCGATGCGGCGCACGAGGTCGGGCAGCGTGTCCAGCGGCAGCATCACCCCGGAGACGACCATCAGGAGCATCGCCGGCAGGGCGAGCATGGCGCCCGCCTTCGGGCCGGGCAGCAGGCTGCCGATGACCGCGCCCACCGGCACGACGGCCAGCGTGCCGAGCACGACGACCCAGGCGAGGGTGAACCAGCGCGCGGGCGTCGCCGGCGCCGGGACCCCGGCGAGCGGGATCGCGAACGCCAGGACCAGGGTGATGTTGACGAGGATCGTCAGCAGCACCGTGGTGGCGCGGCCGACCAGGTAGACCCGGATGCCCCGGGGCAGCGTGCGCGCCCGCAGCAGCGTCCCCTCCTCCCGGTCCGCGGCGATCAGCATGGGCAGCGCCGTCAGCCCGGTCGTGAAGATCGCGAACGCGATGAAGCCCGGCGTCATGAACGTCCCCACGGTGACGGTCGTGCCCTCGACCGGTGTGTCGCCGATCCAGAGGATGAGCAGCCCGTAGGTGACGACGCTCCCCGCGACGGCGTTGAACAGCTCCTTGCGGTCGCTCCACTGGTTGAGCTGCTCGATCCAGCCTCGCCGCAGTCCCAGCATCGTCGCGTTCATCGGGTCCTCGCCTCCTCGATGAGGTCCAGGTAGCTCTCCTCCAGCGTCGGCCGCCGGATCTCCAGCCCGGGGACCGGGCCGCCGTACCGCTGGTGCAGTTCCCAGGCCACCCCGGACGGGTCGGCGGTCTCCAGTTCGCCCTCCGCCCAGCGCACCCGCGACGGCGCCTGCACGGCTCGCGCGAGCTCGGCCGGGCTGCCACAGGTGAGCACCCGCCCGGCCACCAGCACGGCGATCCGCCCGGACAGCCGTTCGGCCTCGGCCAGGTCGTGGGTGGTGAGCAGCACGGTCAGCCCCTCCTCGGCCGCCAGCCGCTCGATCAGCAGGTGGAACTCGCGCCGGGCCTCGGGATCGAACCCGGTCGTCGGCTCGTCCAGGAACAGCACCTCCGGCCGCCCGACGATGCCGAGCGCCACGTCGAGCCGCCGCCGCTGCCCCCCGGACAGCACGGCGGCCCGGACGCCCGCCGACTCGGTGAGGCCGAGCACGGCCAGCAGGTCGTCGACGTCGCGGGGGTCGTCGTAGTGCGCGGCGACGTGGCGAAGCAGGTC
The DNA here is from genome assembly GCF_053604425.1 of Microbispora sp. NPDC004025. Taxonomy (NCBI): domain Bacteria; kingdom Bacillati; phylum Actinomycetota; class Actinomycetes; order Streptosporangiales; family Streptosporangiaceae; genus Microbispora; species Microbispora sp. NPDC004025. The sequence continues at coordinate 97,346 of NZ_JBSGHN010000015.1, forward strand.
GCGCACCCGCCAGCGCGGGTGGTCGCGCCACGACTGGAGCACCACCCCGAGCCGCGCCCGCCAGGCGTCGCCGGCCCGCGCCGGGTTCTCCCCGAGCACGCTCACCTCGCCGGTCCAGCCGGTCCTGAACCCCTCCAGGATCTCGACGAGGGTGGTCTTGCCGGCGCCGTTGGGCCCGAGGAGCGTGAACACCTCGCCGCGCCGCAGGTCCAGGTCGACCCCCTCCAGCACCCGGACGGGCCCGTACGCCATGCGTAGCCCGCGTACGCGGATGACGACGTCGTCCATGCACCCTCCTATGCAGCAGCCTTACTCTCGAATGTAGTAGATGTACTACATTCGAGACAAGGGCTGCTGCATCAGAGGGCGTATCGGGTGATCGCTCAGGGCGTCCAGAGAGGCTCGGGGATCTCGAAGCCGACCGGCTCGCCCCAGCGGTTGCGGTAGGCGACCTCGTGGGCGGGCCGGCGCGGGGCCACCCCCCAGCGGCCGGTCGGGTAGCCGAAGGTGACCATGCACGCCACCTGCCAGCCCTTGCCCTCGGGCACGCCGAGGATCCGCATCGTCTCCGCGCCGTGGAACAGCCCCAGCACGGACGTCAGCGCGCTGCCCACGCCGAAGGCCCGGGCGGCGAGCTGGGCGCTCCAGACCGAGGGGTAGATGGAGCCGCCGCCGGGATCGTTGCGGGTGAAGGCGAACATGAGCAGGGGATAGGACTCGAAGTTGTCGGCCAGATGCTGGGCCGAGCGCAGCACGTTGAGCGTGCCGGCGTCGCCGGTCGCCTCGGCCCGCTCGCGCATCGGCTTGTAGTGCCCCTCGAACAGCCTGCCGAGCGCGTCCCGGTACAACGGCCCCAGCTGGGACTTGACCTCCGGGTCGTCCACCAGCAGGAACCGCCAGCCCTGGGTGTTGCCGGCGCTGGGGGCGCGGACCGCGGCGTCCAGGATGCGTTCCTGGACCTCCGCGGGGATCGGGTCGGGCTTGACCCGCCGCATGGCGCGGGTCGTGTAGAGGGCTTCGAAAACGTCCATGTGCGGGGGGTCTCCTCGTTTCTGTCGGCAGGGTGAAGCGGGGACGGTCAGGCCAGCACGCCGGCGGCGCGCAGGGCCTTCGCCTCGTCGTCGGGCAGTCCCCAGGAGCTCAGGTCCCGCAGCCGGGTGGCGGGGGACAGGTCGCCGCGCGGCGCGCCGAGCAGCCGGGGCGCGGGCGCCGCCTGCGGCAGCCCGCCGACCTCCACGAACGTGCCGCGCGCCCGGTTGTGCGGGTGCCGGGCGGCCTCGCGCGGGTCGAGCACCGGGGACACGCAGGCGTCGGAGCCGTCGAAGACCGCCTCCCACTCGGCCCGCGTACGGGACCGGAACGCCTCCGTCAGCCGCTCCCCGATGGCCGGCCAGTTCGCCCGGTCGTCGCGGTCGGGCATGTCGTCGATGCCCATCCGGGCGAGCATCTCCGCCCAGAACTGCGGCTCCAGCGCGCCCACGGCGAGAAAACCGCCGTCGGCCGTCTCGTAGGTGTCGTACATGGGGGCGCCGGTGTCGAGGAGGTTGGTGCCGCGCGGACCCCAGTGGCCGCCGTGCACCGCGCCGTAGAACATCGACAGCAGCAGCGCCGCGCCGTCGACCATCGCCGCGTCCACCACCCGGCCCCGGCCGGTGCGCTCCCGCTCCAGCAGGGCCAGCAGCACGCCGTAGGCCAGCATGAGCCCGCCACCGGCGAAGTCGCCCAGGATGTTGATCGGCGGGGTCGGCTTGCCGCCCTCGCGGCCCAGCATCGACAGGGCCCCCGCGATCGCGATGTAGTCGATGTCGTGCCCGGCCGTGGAGGCGAGCGGGCCGTCCTGGCCCCAGCCGGTCATCCGGCCGTAGACCAGCCGCTCGTTCACCGCGTGGAGGTCGGCGGGCCCGATCCCGAGCCGTTCGGCGACGCCGGGCCGGAACACCTCGATTACCACGTCGGCCCGCTCGGCCAGCCGCCTGAACGCGGCGACGCCCTCGGGCGACTTCAGGTCGAGGCCGATCGTGCGCTTGCCGCGGTCCATCACGTCGCGGCGCGGGGTGTCGCTCACGGCCTTCACGCGGTCGATCCGCAGCACCTCGGCGCCGTGGTCGGCGAGCATCATCCCGGCGAACGGCCCGGGCGCGAGACCGGCCAGCTCCAGCACGCGGACACCCGCCAGCGGTCCCCGCGACTCGTCCATCCGAATCCTCCTCAACGCGGCAGCACTCAACGCGACAGTAGAACATGTTTCTGGAGACGTGCGAGACTGCGCCCGTGACGTGGAATGTTCTCGCGCTGCCGCCGCTCCCCGAGGACGCGGTGCGCGGCCTGCTCGCCGATCTCGACGGGCGCGCCGAGGTGCGCGTCCCCGCCCGCCACGACCGCGAATCGCTGCTGGAGGCCCTGCCGGACGCCGAGATCGTCGTCGGCGACTGGAGCGGCGCCCTGGCGCTCGACGCGCGGGCCGTACGGCTGGCGCCGCGCCTGGCGTTCGTGCAGCAGCCGTCCGTCGGCGTGGACGGGCACGACCTGGAGGCGCTGGCCCGGGCCGGGGTGCCCCTCGCGAACACCGCCGGGGTGAACGCCGCCGCGGTCGCCGAATGGTGCCTGGCCGCCGCGCTGGCGCTGCTGCGCCATCTCGCGGACGGCGACAGGGACATGCGGGCGGGGGAGTGGCCGCAGTTCGCCTACCAGCGCCGCGAGCTCGCCGGATGCCGCGTGGGAGTGGCCGGTTTCGGGCCTATCGGCGCGGCCTGCGCCCGCCTGTTCGGCGCGCTCGGCTGCCGGGTCTCCTACTGGTCGCGCACGCCCAAGCCAGAGTCGTACGGCGCGGCCTACCTGGACCTCGACGCGCTGGCCGCGGGCAGCGACGTGCTGGTCCTAGCCGTGCCGCTCGCGCCGGAGACCCGCGGGCTGATCGACGCCGCCAGGATCGGGCGCATGCCCAGGGAATCGGTGCTGGTCAACGCGGCCCGCGGCGGGGTGGTGGACCAGGCGGCGCTGCTGGCCGCGCTGGAGTCCGGCCACCTCGCGGGCGCGGCGCTCGACGTGTACGACAGCGAGCCCCCGCCGCCGGACGACCCGCTGCGCTCCTGCCCGCGGGTCCTGCTGTCGCCGCACGCGGCCGGGGTCACGCCCGAGGCGACGACGCGGCTGATCCGGTGCGTGCTGGACAATCTCGCCGCGGCGATGGAGGGCCGTCCCGTCGTCAACGTGGTCAACGGCGCCGACCCGCTCGTCCGCCGGCGTCCGCCCACGTCCTGACGGTTTCCACAGTTACACCAGGGGCGGCGGAGGCGATGAAAAGAGGCGAGATACGATCTACGCCGGTGGGCCGCCGTGAGAACAACCGGATAGTTTTCGCGGGCGTAACGTGTCTACTCTGGTCTGCGTTCCCCTCCGGGGATAGCGTGCCAAGAAGGCGATCTCTACGATCCATGGGGGTGGTGTCATGCCAGAGCGCACGGCCAGTATGACCGCCCATAGCAAGGCCGTCGAGCAGATCAGGGACTCCTACGCCGCCATTCCCGCGGACGCGGCTCCCCGGCTGGCCAAGGCGACGACGAACCTGTTCCGCTTCCGTACGCCGGCGAAGACGGCATCGCTGTCCGCCCGCGATCTGGACCAGGTCATCCAGGTGGACCCGGCGACCATGACGGCCGAGGTCCAGGGCATGACCACGTACGAGAACCTCGTGGACGCGACGCTGCCGTACGGGCTCATGCCGTACGTCGTGCCGCAGCTCAAGACGATCACGCTGGGCGGCGCGGTCACCGGCCTCGGCATCGAGTCGACGAGCTTCAAGGACGGCCTGCCGCACGAGTCGGTCGAGGAGCTGGAGATCCTCACCGGCGACGGGCGGATCGTGGTGGCCCGGGCCGACAACGAGCACGCGGACCTGTTCCGGGCGTTCCCCAACTCCTACGGCACGCTCGGCTACGCCCTGCGGATCCGCATCAAGCTGGCCCGGGTGAAGCCGTACGTCAAGCTGACGCACATCCGCTTCAGCGACGCCGACAAGTGCATGCTCGCCATGCAGGAGATCTGCGAGAGCCGCGAGCACGACGGCGAGCAGGTCGACTTCGTCGACGGCACGTTCTTCGGCCCGGACGAGCTGTACATCACGGTGGGCTCGTTCTCCGACCGGGCGCCCTACACGTCCGACTACACCGGCATGCGGATCTACTACCAGTCGATCCGCAGCCGCGTGCGCGACTGGCTGACCGTGCGCGACTACCTGTGGCGCTGGGACACCGACTGGTTCTGGTGCTCGCGCGCCTTCGGCGTGCAGCAGCCGCTGGTCCGCTCGCTCCTGCCGCGCCGCTACCTGCGCTCGGACGTCTACCGCAAGCTCGTCGGCCTCGACCAGAGGTACGGCGTGACCGCCCGCGTCGACCGCTGGCGGAACAACCCGGTGCACGAGTCGGTGATCCAGGACGTCGAGGTGCCGGTCGAGCGCGGCGCCGAGTTCCTGGAGGTCTTCCACGACAGGGTCGGCATGACCCCGGTGTGGATGTGCCCGCTCAAGGCGACCGGCCAGTGGTCGCTCTACCCCCTGGAGCCCGGCCGTCTGTACGTGAACTTCGGCTTCTGGGGCATGGTGCCGCTGCCGCGCGGTCAGTACGACGGGTACCACAACCGGCTGATCGAGCGGGCGGTGCACTCGCTCGACGGCCACAAGTCGCTGTACTCCACCTCTTTCTACGAGCGTGAGGAGTTCTGGCGGCTCTACAACGGTGACGCCTACTGGCCGGTCAAACGCGCCTACGACCCGGGCGGCCGGCTTCTTGACCTCTATGACAAGTGCGTCAGGGGCAGGTAGGCGTCGAAACGTCGGGAGAGGTGCAATGACTCTTGCGGAGATCTTTGAGAAGATCGTCGGTCCTGACGCAGGCGTCGAATTCGTCGCCTACGACGGCAGCAAGGCCGGATCTTCGGGCGCGGACGTCCGCATCGAGGTGAAGTCGCCGGCGGCGGTGGCCTACCTCGCGCAGGCGCCGGGGGAACTCGGCCTCGCCCGCGCGTACATCTCCGGGCACATCGATGTGCACGGTGACATGTACACCCTGCTCGACCGGATGTGGTCGCTGACGCTCAACGACCTGCCGCTGAGCGAGAAGATCGCCGCGGTCCGCTCGCTCGGGATCAAGCCGCTGCTGATGCGCGTTCCGCCGCCGCCGCAGGAGGCGCGGCAGAGCACCCTGGCCAAGCTGGGCAGCAGGCACGCCAAGCAGCGCGACGCCGAGGTGATCCATCACCACTACGACGTCTCCAACCGCTTCTACGAGTGGGTGCTCGGCCCCTCCATGGCGTACACGTGCGCGGTCTTCCCCCGGCCGGACGCGACGCTGGAGGAGGCGCAGTACACGAAGTTCGACCTGGTCGCCAAGAAGCTCGATCTCAAGCCCGGCATGCGCCTGCTCGACGTGGGCTGCGGCTGGGGCGGCATGGTCATGCACGCGGCCAAGGAGTACGGCGTCAAGGGCCTCGGCGTCACGCTGTCGCGCCAGCAGGCCGAGTGGGCGCAGAAGGCCATCGCGGAGGCCGGGCTGTCGGAGCTCGCCGAGGTCCGTCACATGGACTACCGCGACGTCGCCGAAACCGGTTTCGACCGGGTCAGCTCGATCGGCCTCACCGAGCACATCGGCAAGGACAACCTGCCGTCCTACTTCTCCTTCCTGTACGGCAAGCTCAAGCCGGGCGGGCGCCTGCTCAACCACTGCATCACCCGTCCGACCAGCACGGAGAAGACCCTGAACAAGGGCGGCTTCATCAACCGCTACGTCTTCCCGGACGGCGAGCTGGAGTCGGTGGGCCACCTCATCCGCCAGATGGAGGACACCGGGTTCGAGGTCCGCCACGAGGAGAACCTGCGCGAGCACTACGCGCTGACGCTGCGCGAATGGTGCAAGAACCTCGACGCCCACTGGGACGAGGCGGTCGAGGAGGTCGGCCAGGGCACCGCCCGGGTCTGGCGCCTCTACATGGCCGGCTGCGTCGTCGGGTTCGAGCGCAACAAGGTGCAGCTGCACCAGGTGCTCGGCGTCCGGCTCGACGAGGGACGGTCGCACGTCGCGCTGCGCCCGTCCCTCGACTGGCCGTAGAGCACTACCGCAGCTCGCGCTTGAGGATCTTGCCGGTGGCGGTCATCGGCAGGGACTCGCGGAACTCCACGATCCGCGGGTACTTGTAGGCCGCCATCGTCTCCTTGCACCAGGCCACCAGTTCCTCCTCGGTGGTCGTGGCGCCGGGCTTGCGGATCACGTACGCCTTGATCTCCTCGCCGTGGGAGTCGTGGGGCACCCCGACGACCGCGGCGAGCGAGACGGCCGGGTGGGTCATGAGGACCTCCTCGATCTCCCGGGGGTACACGTTGAACCCACCTCGGATGATCATGTCCTTGGCCCGGTCGACGATGAAGTAGTAGCCGTCCTCGTCGCGGCGGGCCACGTCGCCGGTGCGGAACCAGCCGTCCTTCATCACCTCGGCGGTCGCCTCGGGCCGGTTGTAGTAGCCCTTCATGATGTTGTGCCCGCGGATGGCGATCTCGCCGACGTCGTCGGCCGTGTTCCAGCCGGCGTCGACCAGCTTCATCTCCACGCCCCAGACCGGGGTGCCGATCGAGCCGGCTTTGGCGGGCCTGCCGGGCTGGTTGAACGACGCCACCGGCGAGGTCTCCGACAGGCCGTAGCCCTCCAGGATGTCCACGCCGAACGCCGCGTTGAAGTCCTTGAGCACCTCCACCGGCAGTGCGGCGCCGCCGGAGACCGCCGTGACCAGCGACGACGGCACCTCGGCCGCCCCGGTCTGCACGGCGGTGAGCATCGCCCAGTACATCGTCGGCACTCCGGCGAACAGCGTGACCTCCTCCCGCTTCATCAGCGCGAGGGCCTCGGCCGGCTCGAAGCGAGGCATCAGCACGAGCGTGCCGCGGCGCCGGAAGCCGGCGTTCAGCAACACGGTCTGGCCGAAGGAGTGGAAGAGCGGCAGCGTGACGAGATAGGTGTTCCGGGGCTGCCGGGGGAACATCTCGTCGCTGACGACGGCGTTCATGACCATGTTCTGGTGGGTGAGTTCGGCGCCCTTCGGCTGACCGGTGGTGCCGCTGGTGTAGAGGATCACCGCCGTGTCCTCGGCCGAGGTCTGCACGGTCTCGAACTCGCCGGACATCCCGTCGAGGGCGGCCCAGAGCGTCTCGCCCAGCTCGGACTCGGTCGCGAACGGCGTGGCCGGCAGCACGAAGAAGTGCTCGGTGACCTCGGTCTCGGCGAAACCGGCCCGGCCCCGCTCACCCAGCGGCAGCTCCGGCGAGCCCTCGAAGCAGAAGAAGGCCTTGGCGTCGGAGTCGTTCAGGTGATAGGCGATCTCCCTGGTCTGCAGCAGCACGTTCAGCGGGACGACGGTCGCGCCCGCCTTGAGGATCCCGAAGTAGACGAACGGGAAGTACGGCAGGTTGGGGCAGGCCAGCGCCACCTTGTCGCCCCTGCCGATGCCGCGCGAGACGAGCAGGTTGGCGACCTGGTTGGCGATGGTGTTTACGAGTGAGTACGGCAGGCGGAGGTCTCCGAAGACGACCGCTGTGGCGTCGGGGGTGTCTCGTGCGGTGTCGTCCAGCACGACGGCCAGGTTGAGCATCTGCCGCTCCCTCTTCTGTCGGACCCTCGGTCCATACCAACCGGTAGGTACCTCAGCGTAACGGCTCGGAGGGGCGTATTTTGGGGGGCCGGTTACCCGGATCGCTCCGGTCCTCAATGAGCGTACTCGTCGCGGCGCCGCAGCATTGCCGCCAGCATCAGCGGGAACATCGCGACGTGGGCCGCGACCATCAGTGCCATGCCGTCGATCAGGCCCAGCCACAGCAGCGGGAACAGCGGCACGACCGGGGCGAACATCGCGCCGCACATCTCCAGAGTCGGGGCCCAGGCATGGCCGCGCACGCGCATCCAGGCTGCCATGCCGGCCGACATGTCGAACGCCATCAGCAGATAGGCGATCTCGGGATCGCGTGCGTACGAGGGATCGATCCCCAGGGCGGACCACAGCAGGCCGAGCGCGGCCATCCCGGCGAACATGGCGACGACCATCTCGAGATAGTGGAGGGCGAATCGGCCCCATCGCCGCGCGGCGTGCCTTTCGGGCGTCGTGTGCGTCATGGCCCCAACTGTCCGGGCGGCTCCGGGACGCGCCAAGGAGAGAGACGGGGACAGGTCCGAAATCTTGGGCTCCCGGTCCGTCCGGCCTACAGTCGTGTCATGACCCAGCGGCGCATGGTCGTGGTCGGATATCACGCGGCGGAGCTCGTCGACATCGCCTGCGTGACCTCGGCACTGATAATGGCGAACGCCCACGGCGCGTCCCCGTGCTACGACGTGTGCCTGGCCACCCCGTCGGGCCTGCCCGTCACCTGCGGCAGCGGTCTGACGCTGCAGGGGCAGCAGGCGCTCGAACGCCTCACCGGGCCGCTGGACACGCTCCTCGTCTCGGGCGGGATCGGGCACGAGGACGCGGCCGCCAACCGGGTGATCGTCAGCCATGTGCGGCGGCTGGCACGGGAGAGCCGCCGCGTCGCGTCGGTGTGCACGGGCGCGGCGGTGCTGGCCGCCGCCGGTCTGCTCGACGGGCGGCGCGCCACCACGCACTGGCAGTTCGCGCACACGCTCGCCGCGCGCCATCCGGAGGTCGCCGTCGACGCCCGTCCGATCTTCATCCGCGACGGCAACGTCACCACGGCCGCCGGCGTCACCAGCGCGCTGGACGTCACCCTCGCCTTCATCGAGGAGGACAACGGCCCCGCCCTCGCCAGGCAGGTGGCCCGCAACCTGGTGACCTACCTGCAACGACCCGGCAACCAGGCGCAGATGAGCATGTTCACCGAGGGCCCGCCGCCCGGCGACGGCCTGGTCAAGCGCGTCGTCGACCACGTCACCGGCCATCCGGACGCGGACCTGTCCACCACCGCTCTGGCGGCCGGCGCGGGCGTGAGCGAGCGCCACCTGACCCGGTTGTTCCTCAAGCACATGGGGCAGACGCCGGGCCGGTTCGTCCGCCGGGCCCGCACCGAGGCCGCCGCCCACCTGCTCGCGTCCACCTCGCTGCCGATGGGCGCCGTCGCGGCCCGCTGCGGCTTCGGGACGGCCGAGGCCCTCCGCCAGGCCTTCGTCGACCTGTACGGCATCCCGCCCTCGCGCTACCGCCTGACCCAGGCCACCGCGCTGCCGTCCTCCTTCGGCGACGATCCGCCTTCCCGGCCCGATCAGGCCCCTGTGGCTGAGCCGGGGAGTGTGGCAGACTGACGACCGAATATGGTTCTAGTCACTCGGAAGGGGCCGGCCTCTCCATGACGACTCAGCCGACGGAGCCCGCGGAGCCCGCGCCCATCACCTCGGCCGCGGACATCGACCTGAACGACTGGAACTTCTGGGGCCGCCCCGACGCGGAGCGGGAACACGCGTTCCGGCTGCTGCGTGACCTGGACAAGCCCGCCTTCTTCCCCGAGCCGGAGTTCGGCTTCGCGGCCGCCACCGGGCCGGGTTATCACGCGCTCGTCCGGCACGCCGACATCCTGGAGGCCAGCCGCAACCCGGAGGTCTTCTGCTCCGGGGACGGCGGGGCCACCAACATCCCGGACCTGCCGGCGGAGTTCGCCGAGTACTTCGGCTCGATGATCAACATGGACGACCCGCGTCACGCGCGGCTGCGGCGGATCGTCTCACGTGCCTTCACGCCGAGGATGATCAAACAGTTCGAGTCCGACGTGGACGCCGCCGCCACGCGCATCGTCGATGAGTTGCTGGAGACCGGCCCGGGCTGCGACTTCGTCACCGAGGTGGCCGCGAAGCTGCCGTTGAAGATCATCTGCGACATGATGGGCATCCCGGAGAAGGACTACCGGTTCGTCTTCGACCGCTCGAACATCGTCCTCGGCGCCACCGACCCCGAGTACGTCAGCGACCGCGAGGACATCGCCCACGCGCTGCTCACCGCGGGGATGGAGCTGCAGCAGCTCGTCCAGGACCTGGCCGCGCTGCGGATGGAGACGCCCACCGACGACCTCACCTCGTCCCTGGTCAACGCCAACATCGACGGGGAGCGGCTGACCGCCCAGGAGCTCGGCTCGTTCTTCATCCTGCTCGTCGTGGCCGGCAACGAGACCACCCGCAACGCCATCTCGCACGGCATGCGCCTGCTCACCCTCAACCCCGATCAGCGGCGGCTGTGGCTGGAGGACTTCGAGGGCCGGGCGCCGCGCGCGATCGAGGAGATCGTCCGGCTGGCCGCGCCGGTCAACTACATGCGCCGCAAGGTCACCCGCGACCACGAGATGAACGGCAACCTCTACCGCGAGGGCGAGAAGGTCCTGCTGTACTACTGGGCCGCCAACCGCGACGAGCGGGTGTTCGACGACCCCCTGCGCTTCGACATTCGGCGCGACCCCAACCCGCACGTCGGCTTCGGCGGCCCGGGTCCCCACTTCTGTCTCGGCGCGCACCTGGCCCGCCGCGAGATCACCGTGATGTTCCGCGAGCTGATGCGGCGGATCCCCCAGATCGAAACGGGTGAGCCGGAGCGCCTGTTGTCCAGCTTCATCAACGGCATCAAGCACATGACCTGCGACTTCTGACCGAGGCGGTGCTCGCATGGCCACCGTGGACACCGTACGCGGCCCCGTCGACGTGGACGACCTCGGCGAGACGCTGATGCACGAGCACGTCTTCGTGCTGGCGACCGAGCATATGGACAACTACGGCCGGGGTGCGTGGTGGGACGAGGAGACCCGGGTCGCCGACGCGATCGCCACGCTCCGGTCGCTGGTGGCCAAGGGGGTCACGACGATCGTCGACCCCACCGTCTGGGGACTGGGCCGCTACATCCCCCGGGTGCGGCGGATCGCCGCCGAGGTGCCGGGACTCAACATCATCGTGGCCACCGGCCTGTACATGTTCGAGAGCGTGCCGCACCAGTACGAGTTGCGCGGGCCGGGCCTGGTCATGGACATGCCCGAGCCGATGGTGGACGACTTCGTCCGGGACATCACCGAGGGGATCGCCGACACCGGGGTGAAGGCGGCCTTCCTCAAGTGCGTGGTCGAGCAGCAGGGGCTCACCCCCGGCGTCGAGCGGATCTGCCGGGCCGTGGCGCGGACCCATCAGCGCACCGGCGCGCCCATCACCGTGCACACCAACGCCGCGGCCCGCAGCGGCCTCGCCGCGCTCGACCTCTTCGTCGCGGAGGGCGTGGACCCGCGGGCGATCGTGATCGGCCACGCCGGGGACTCCAACGACCTCGACTACCTCATGCGCCTGGCCGACACCGGCGCGATCCTGGGCATGGACCGCTTCGGCCTGGACCTCTACAACCCCACGGCCGCGCGCGTGGAGACGATCGCGGCGCTGTGCGAACGCGGCTACGCCGACCGCATGGTGCTGAGCCACGACGCGGCGTGCTTCATGGACTACTTCGGCGGGGCGTGGGACCAGGTCATGCAGGTCACGCCGAACTGGCGGTACGACCACATCCACGACGACGTGCTGCCGGCCCTGCGCGAGCGAGGGGTGGGCGACCACCAGATCCGGCAGATGCTGGTGGACACCCCCCGCCGCTACTTCAGCCGATCGGCTTGATCGACCGGAAGACCGTGTTGACGTCGGGGAGCAGATCGTCCTTGAGCTGCGGCACGGCCATGTAGACGATCGTGGGCAGGTCGGCGCCGGTGTTCACGGCCGCGATCACGACCGTGGTGGTCGCGCCGTCGGCGGTCACCTTGTACGCGGCCGTCAGGCCGGTGAGGCCGTTGCGGGCCAGACGCTGCTGGGCGACCTTGGTGACCTTGTTGTCCTTGGGGAACTGGGTCTGCCGCGCCCGGAACATCACCGCGCTCACGACCGGGCCCAGGTTGTCGGGCGTCGTGTACTTCACGGCGAGGGACTGGGCCAACCGGCCCGACATGACCAGGGCGAACTCCCGCTTGCCCTTGGTGGTCATGCCTGCGGGCACGTACTGCCTGCTGGTGAAGCCGTACGTCGCCTTGATCTGAGCCGGGTCGGCGTCCGCCTGCCAGGGGCCGCCGAGCCGGGGCAGCGTGATCCGGGCGGCGGTGTCGGTGACCACGCCGTTCACGGGGGAGGCCGTGCCCTTGTAGACGGGCAGCCGCGGGACCTGCGCCTGCGGCTTGGCCGTGGCGGCGGATTTGGCGGGGGCGGGCTTCGCGGACGTCGCCGCCTCGGCCGTGTCGCCGGAGCTGAGCGGCCCGGCGGCGAAGGCCCACACGAGCACCCCGACGAGCGCGGCGACGACCGAGGCCACCAGCGCGTACAGCCAGACCGGCCGGCCGGGCTCCTCCTCCTCGTACTCGTCGATGGCCCGGTAGTTCTCCCCGAACACCGTGTTCCACAGCTCCTGCTGCCGGTGCGCGGGAGGCGTCTTCGGCCCGCTGATCTGTCCCGCCGTCACGAACGGCCGGTACGGATCCTCCGGCTGCGGCGGGGGAGGAGGGGCGGTGGAGACGGGCGCCGCGGAGACGGGCGGGGTGGAGACGGGCGGGGCGGACTCGGCGAACGCGCGGACCGAGGGAGTGAACGGCGTGGAGGGCTGCGCGCGGTCCTGACCGCCCGGGAACGTCACCCCGTGGGGGCCCGCCTGACCCCGGTCGTGACCGTGACCGTTGCCGTGCCCGTTGCCGTGACCGTGGTTTCGACCGTGGTTCTGCCCGGGGCTCTGAAGGTGGTTCTGATCGTGGCTCTGCGCGGGGCCCGGCATGCCGTACGCGGGCGCGGGGCCGCCGAAGGCCGCGGGGCCGCCGGGCTGGGCGGGGTTGCCGAAAGCCGCGGGTGCGCCGGGCTGCGGGTGCCCACCGGGCTGCGGGTGCGCGCCGGCCTGCGGGTGGCCTGCGAAGGACTCGGGGCCGCCGAAGGAAGGAGCGGGCCGGGGCGCGTCGGGCTCACCGAAGGCGGGGACGGGCTGCCGGGGAGTCGCGCCGGGAAGCGAGCCCGCCATGGTCGCGGTGGCGTCCGGCGACTGCTGCGGCGCCCCCTCGACGAAGGACCGGACGGTGGGGGTGAAGGAGGAGGGCGGAGGCATCTCGGGCCACGCCGGCGGGATCTCCGGCCAGGCCGGTTCCCGCTGGTGTTCGCTGCGGTCCGTGGGCACGGTACCTCCCGAGATCATGCCCGAATTGGGGGTGCCTGGCATGATCTCATGCGCGCCGGGGGCTGCCGCAGCGAAACCGCGGAATGCCTCGCGGAACTGCTCACCCGTGGGGTCGGTGGGCGGGTCCTGCATCGGCAAATCCGCGGGCGGATATGAGTTGGCCACGGCAGCACAGTAAGGGAATGGACATAAGAGCCCACAACGGAACTATCACCATCGGATATCACACTTTGACAGACGAGGTCAGCGAGCGAGCGCCGCGACCGACGAGATCAGCCCGGACGGAGGCGAAGGCCGCAGCGAGGGGCACACGAGCGATCGGCGACTCACTTGCGGTCTGCGCTACGCTTGACACGCGTGCCGCACCCTGCTGCGCAGGCAGCCGCCTCACACCGGGCGTGTGAGAGCGCGGGCCGCCCTCCCCTCCCGGGTCGGACAGTCGCGTCAGACAGTCGGGTCGGAGAGGGCCGGAGCGGTAAGGGGAGTGCGACGGGGTTCCGCCCCGGACGCGCCTTCATCTGTGTGATTCCAGCCGCCTGGCGAGGAGTGGAAGTGGACGAGCCGGTGTACGACCCGCAGGCGCTGCAGGCCAAGTGGCTGCCGCGGTGGGAGGAGCTGAACCCCTTCGCGGCGGTCGAGGACCTCGCGGACACCAGGCCGCGCAAGTACATGCTCGACATGTTCCCCTACCCCTCCGGCGACCTCCACATGGGGCACGGCGAGGTCTTCGCGATCGGCGACGTCGTCGCGCGTTACTGGTGCCAGAAGGGCTACAACGTCCTGCACCCGATCGGGTGGGACTCCTTCGGCCTGCCCGCGGAGAACGCGGCCATCAAGCGCAACGCGCACCCCGCCGAGTGGACGTACACCAACATCGACACCCAGGCGAACTCGTTCAAGCGGTACGCCATCTCCTTCGACTGGTCGCGGCGCCTGCACACCAGCGACCCGGAGTACTTCCACTGGAACCAGTGGCTGTTCACCCGCTTCTACGAGCGGGGCCTGGCCTACCGCAAGGGCGGCCTGGTCAACTGGTGCCCGCAGGACCAGACCGTGCTCGCCAACGAGCAGGTCGTGGCGGGCAAGTGCGAGCGCTGCGGCGCCGACGTCGTCCGCCGCGAGCTGACCCAGTGGTACTTCAAGATCACTGACTACGCCGACCGGCTGCTCGACGACATGGCGCAGATCGAGGGCGGCTGGCCCGAGCGCATCCTCACCATGCAGCGCAACTGGATCGGCCGCTCCACCGGAGCCGACGTCCAGTTCCGCATCGAGGGCCGCGACGAGCCGGTCACCGTCTACACCACCCGCCCCGACACGTTGTACGGCGCGACGTTCTTCGTCGTGGCGGCCGACGCCCCGCTGGCGGAGGAGATCGTCGCCCCCGAGCAGGCGGAGGCGCTGGCCGCCTACCGCGCCGAGGTCGCCAAGCTCTCCGACATCGAGCGGCTGTCCACGGAGAAGGAGAAGACCGGCGTCTTCCTGGGCACGTACGCGATCAACCCGGTCAACGGGGAACGCATCCCGGTCTGGGCGGCCGACTACGTGCTGTCCGACTACGGCCATGGCGCGATCATGGCGGTGCCCGCGCACGACCAGCGCGACCTCGACTTCGCGCGGAAGTTCGGCCTGCCGGTGAAGGTCGTCGTGCACACCGGCCTGGCCGACCCGGGCGAGACCGGCGTCGCCACCCCCGGCGAGGGCACGCTGGTCAACTCCGGCCCGCTGGACGGGCTGACCAAGACCGAGGCGATCCAGAAGATCATCGAGGTGCTGGAGGAGCGGGGCACCGGCAAGGCCGCGGTGAACTACCGGCTGCGCGACTGGCTGCTGTCGCGGCAGCGGTTCTGGGGCACCCCGATCCCGATCATCCACTGCATGGACTGCGGCGAGGTCCCGGTGCCGGACGACCAGCTCCCGGTCACGCTGCCCGACCTGCGCGGCGCGGCCCTGCAGCCGAAGGGCGTCTCGCCGCTGGCCTCGGCCACCGAGTGGGTCAATGTCGCGTGCCCCAAGTGCGGCGGCCCCGCCCAGCGGGACACCGACACGATGGACACCTTCGTCGACTCGTCGTGGTACTTCCTGCGCTACTGCGACCCGCACTACACCGACGGGCCGTTCGACGTCGAGAAGGTCCGCACGTGGGGCCCGATCGACCAGTACGTCGGCGGCGTCGAGCACGCGGTGCTCCACCTGCTGTACTCGCGGTTCTTCACCAAGGTCCTGCACGACATGGGCCTGGTGAGCTTCACCGAGCCGTTCCTGCGCCTGCTCAACCAGGGTCAGGTCATCAACCGGGGCAAGGCGATGTCGAAGTCGCTGGGCAACGGCGTGGACCTGGGCCAGCAGATCGACGCCTTCGGCGTGGACGCCGTCCGGCTGACGATGATCTTCGCCGGGCCGCCGGAGGACGACATCGACTGGGCCGACGTCTCGCCGGCCGCGTCGCAGAAGTTCCTGGCCCGCGCGTTCCGCGTGATGGCCGAGGCCGGTGCGGCGTCCGCTCCGGGGGCCGACCTGTCCGGCGGCGACGTCGAACTGCGCAAGGTCACCCACCGGACCATCGACGAGGTGACCAAGCTCGTCGAGAGCCACCGGTTCAACGTCGCGGTGGCCCGCATGATGGAGCTGACCTCGGCCGCCCGCCGGGCGATCGACGCCGGTCCCGGCGCGGCCGACCCGGCCGTCCGCGAGGCCGCCGAGACCCTGGCGATCATGCTGTCGCTGGTCGCGCCGTACGCCGCGGAGGAGGGCTGGGAACGGCTCGGGCACGCGCCGTCGGTCGCGAAGGCCGGCTGGCCCGTGGCCGACCCGGCGCTGCTGGTCCAGGAGTCGGTCACGGCCGTGGTCCAGGTGGCGGGCAAGCTCCGCGACCGGCTGGAGGTCTCCCCGGACATCACCGAGGCCGACCTGCAGGCGCTGGCCCTGGCGTCGGACAAGGTCCGGCCCTACCTGGACGGCGAGCCGCGCAAGGTGATCGTGCGGGCGCCGAAGCTCGTCAACATCGTCCCGTAACGGGTGACCCCGGCTCCGTCGTACCGTGAACGAACCTGTCCGGTACGGCGGAGCCGTCGCCATTCGGCATAGGGTGCGCATGTGGCGAATGGTGCGTATCTGAGATTCCCCCATCTGCACGGCGACATCCTCACCTTCGTGGCGGACGACGACGTCTGGCTGGCGCCCACGGGCGGCGGCAGGGCGTGGCGGTTCACGGCCGACCGGGTGCCGGTCTCCCATCCCCGGTTCTCCTCCGACGGCACGCGCATCGCGTGGACGAGCACCCGCGAGGGCGACCCCGAGGTGTTCGCCGCCGAATTGGACGGCGGGGAGGGCGAGCGGCTCACGCACTGGGGCAACGCCATGACGGGCGTGCGCGGCTGGACCGAGGACGGGAACGTGCTGGCCGTCACCGCCGCGGGCCAGGCCTCGCGCTCCCGGCAGTGGGCCTGCGCGGTCCCGCTGGACGGCGGGTCGGTGACGGCTCTGCCGTACGGCAGGGTCAGCGAGGCCGCGGTCAGCGGACGCAGGGTGGCGACCGTCTCGGCGGTGTGGCGCGAGCCGTCGCAGTGGAAGCGTTACCGCGGCGGCACCGCGGCCAAGATCTGGGTGGACGCCACGGGCGACGGCGAGTTCAGCCGTCTGTTCGCCGGCAACCCCGCGCAGCACTGGGCGGTCATGTGGGTGGGCGAGCGCCTGGCCTTCCTCGCCGACACCGACGGCGACGGCAACCTGTACTCCTGCCTGCCGGACGGCTCGGACCTGCGGCAGCACACGACGCACCACGGCTTCTACGCGCGTCACGCCGCGACGGACGGCTCCCGCGTCGTCTACAGCCTCGCCGGCGACCTGTGGCTGCTGGAGAGCTTGGACGCCGAGCCGTACAAGCTGGACGTCATCCTGAGCGGGCCGCGTCCGGCCAGGGCCAGGCGGCCGGCGCCGAACAGGGTCGGCGATTTCGCGCCGGACCGCACCGGGCGGGCCAGCGTGGTGGAGATCCGCGGCACCGCCCACTGGCTGACCCACCGCGACGGCCCCGCGGGCGTGCTGCGCGCGGAGCCCGGCGTCCGGGTACGGCTGCCGCGGCCCCTCGACGACGCGGGCCGGGCCGTCTGGGTGTCGGACGCCTCCGGCGAGGACGCGCTGGAGATCGGCGCGACCGGCGGCGAGATCCGCACCCTGGCCGCCGGGGAACTCGGCCGGGTGCTCGACCTGGCCGCCGCGCCGGACGGCAAGCACGTCGCGGTCGCCACGCACGACGGGCGGCTCCTGATGGTGGACGTCGACTTCGGCGACGTCCGCGAGCTGGACCGCACCGCCCACGGCGACGTGCGGCACCTGACCTTCTCGCCGGACTCGGCCTGGCTCGCGTGGGCGCACGCCTACCAGCCCGGGCGCTCGCACCTGAAGCTCGCCCGCGTGGACGGCAGCACCGCGATCGAGGTGACGCCGCCGCGGTTCAACGACTACAGCCCATCCTTCACCAAGGACGGCAAGTATCTGGCCTTCCTGTCGGACCGCACGTTCAACCCGGTCTACGACAGTCACGTCTTCGACCTGTCCTTCCCCGCCGGCTGCCGGCCGTACCTGGTGCCGCTCAAGGCCACCACGCCCTCGCCGTTCGACCCCTCGCCGGCGGGGCGCGGCTTCAATGGCGAGGACGACGCCGGACCGGACGGCCGGCGCGGCCGGAACGCCCAGCACGCCAAGGACGACGGCAAGCCCGCCCCGCCGCCGATGACCGAGGTGGACGCCGACGGGCTGGCGGCGCGGATCGTGCCCGTGCCGGTGCCCGCCGCCACCTACTCCACCCTGCGTGCCGCCAAGGACGGCCTGCTGTGGCTGCGCCATCCTCTGACCGGGCAGCTCGGCGACGGCACCGAGCACGGGGAGCCGGTCCTGGAACGCTACGACCTGGTCAAGCGCAAGCTCGGCGAGCTCGACGGGGAGTTCGGGACCTTCGAGGTCAGCGGCGACGGCACGCGCCTGGTGGCCACCGGCGGGAACGGCCTGCAAACCCGTGCCACCGGAGAGGACGACGAGGTCGTCACCATCGACCTGGACCGGGTGGTGGTAACCGTCGACCCGGTCGCCGAGTGGCGGCAGGCGTACGACGAGGCCGGGCGGCTCATGCGCGACCACTACTGGCGCGCGGACATGAACGGCGTGGACTGGCCGGGCACGCTCGACCGTTACGCGCCCCTCGTGGAGCGGCTGGGCGCCTACTCCGAGCTCATCGACCTGCTCTGGGAGGTGCAGGGCGAGCTGGCCACCTCCCACGCCTACGCGCGGCCGGCCGGCGGCGCCCGCGATCCCCGGCGCCGCCAGGGCCTGCTCGGCGCCGACCTGACCCGGGACGAGAACGGGGTGTGGCGGATCAGCCGCGTCCTGCCGGGGGAGTCCTCCGACCACGAGGCCCGCTCGCCGCTGCTCGCGCCCGGCGTCGCCGTCCGGGAGGGCGATGCGATCGTGGCCGTCGGCGGGCGCCCGGTCGACCCGGTCCGCGGGCCGCTGGCACTGCTGTCCGGTACGGCGGAGCGGCCGGTGGAGCTGACCGTCCAGCCCGCCTCCGGCGGCGAGACCCGCCGGGTCGTCGTCACGCCCCTCGCCGACGAGACGCGGCTGCGCTACCACGACTGGGTGGCCGGACGGCGGGCGTTCGTGCGTGAGGCGTCGGGCGGACGGCTCGGCTACCTGCACGTGCCGGACATGATGTCGGCCGGGTGGGCGCAGTTCCACCGGGATCTGCGTACCGAGATGGGCTTCGACGGGCTCGTCGTGGACGTGCGTGACAACGGCGGCGGGCATGTGTCCGAGCTGGTGCTGGAGAAGCTGCAGCGGCGGGTGACCGGATGGTCGCTGGCCCGGGGGTACGAGCCGGCGCGCTACCCGGAGGACGCGCCCCGCGGGGCCGTCGTGGCCGTCACCGACGAGTACGCCGGGTCGGACGGGGACATCGTCAGTGCCGGGATCAAGAACCGCGGCATCGGGCCGCTCGTGGGCACGCGGACCTGGGGCGGTGTGATCGGCATCGACTCGCGGTACTCGCTCGTGGACGGGACCGTCGTCACGCAGCCGCGGTACTCGTTCTGGCTGGAGGGCGAGGGGTGGGGCGTCGAGAACCACGGCGTCGACCCGGACGTCGAGGTCGTGATGACCCCGCAGGACCTGGTCGCCGGGCGGGATCCGCAGCTGGCGCGGGCGGTGGAGCTGGCCCTGGCGGCACTGGAGGAGCGGCCTCCGGCGACTCCGCCGGAGATGCCGCCGCTGCGGTGACCCACTGGGGACGTTGACGATCGGCCGACCTACCGGACAAAATTACGCCCGAGCCACAAACTAGTCATAGAGAAGTAGGCGTGCGGTCAGGGCATGCCGCGACCACCACCGCTCCGGCGGTGGTCTGGGGCGCGCGCCTGACCGTATGGCTCACCGTCGGCGTGCGCCCCGCGTGGGAGGCACGTCTTGTACAGACGCATCATCGGCGGGCTGGCGACCGCCGCCGCGATGGCGGCGACCGTTCTCGTCGTCACCGGTACGCCGGCGAACGCCGCCGGCACGGGCACCGGCTACCTGCACACCAACGGAAACAAGATCGTCGACAGCACCGGCGCCACGGTCCGGCTGACCGGCATCAACTGGTTCGGCATGGAGACCGACAACAAGACCTTCCACGGCCTGTGGGCGAACAACCCGTGGAAGAGCCAGATCGACCTCATGGCGAACCTGGGCTACAACACCCTGCGGGTGCCGTTCTCCGACGACGCGCTCAAGCCGGGCGCGCAGGCGACGAGCGTCAACACCGCCTCCAACCCCGACCTGATCGGCCTGTCGCCGCTGCAGATCCTCGACAAGGTCGTGGACTACGCGGGCCAGAAGGGCATGCGCATCATCCTCGACCGGCACCGGCCGACCAGCGCGGGCCAGACCGCCCTGTGGTACACCTCCGGCGTCCCCGAGTCGACCTGGATCAGCAACTGGAAGTCGCTGGCCCAGCACTACGCCGGCAACCCCACCGTCATCGGGGCGGACCTGCACAACGAGCCGCACGCGGACGGCACCAACCCGAACGCGACCGGCTCCTGCTGGGGCTGCGGCGACCAGTCGCGTGACTGGCGCCTGGCGGCCGAGCGGGCGGGCAACGCGATCCTGTCCGTGCAGCCCAACTGGCTGATCTTCGTGGAGGGCGTGAGCTGCCCGAGCGGCGGCCTGTCCAACGTCTGGGACAACGACCCCAGCAACGACGAGGACTGCGGCTGGTGGGGCGGCAACCTCACCAAGGCCGGCCAGTTCCCCGTACGGCTCAACGTGGCCAACCGGCTCGTCTACTCGCCGCACGAGTACGCCACGTCGGTCTTCCACCAGAACTGGTTCGACGACCCGAACTACCCGGCCAACATGCCGGCCATCTGGGACAAGTACTGGGGCTACCTGTACAAGCAGAACATCGCCCCGATCATGGTCGGCGAGTTCGGCACCACGCTGGCCAGCAACATCGACAAGGTCTGGCTCCAGGAGCTCATGAAGTACATGGGCACCGGAGTGAACGGCATGTCCTTCACCTACTGGTCGTGGAACCCCAACTCGGGTGACACGGGCGGCATCCTGAAGGACGACTGGGCCACGGTCGACCAGGCCAAGCAGAGCATCATCTCGCCGTACCTCATCCCGCCGGTGGGCGACAACCCGCCGGTGTCGCCCTCGCCGCGCGTCTCGCCGAGCGTGTCGCCGCCGGTGTCCCCCTCGGTGTCGCCTCCGGTGTCCCCGTCGGCGTCGCCGTCGTCTCAGGGGGGCAAGACCTGCACCGCCACGTACAAGGTCGCCAACCAGTACCCCGGCGGCTTCCAGGGCGATGTCACCGTGAAGGCCGGCAACTCGGCCATCTCGGGCTGGACCGTGAAGTGGTCCTTCCCGAACGGCCAGAGCATCAGCCAGCTCTGGAACGGCACGCTCAGCGCGAGCGGCGCCAACGTCACGGTGACGAACCTGTCCTACAACGGCGCGCTCGGGGCCGGGGCCTCGACCACGTTCGGCTTCAACGGCAGCTGGTCGGGCAGCAACGGCGTTCCGTCCTCGGTGAGCTGCACGGCGAGCTGAGCGGGCGCCTCACGCCAGCGCGGCGGCGATCCTGGACAGGATCTCCTCCAGGATCGCCGCCGACGTCGCGAAGTTGAGGCGGGCGAAGGTGTCGCCGCCTCCGTAGTTCGGGCCCGGGTTGAGCTTGACCCGGGCCTCCCGCTCGAGGAAGTGCGCCGCGCCGGGCACGCCGAAGTCGAGCCACGCGAGATAGGTGGCCTCGGGCATGCGGTACCCGACCGACGGGAGCCGCTCGGCGATGCGCCTGCGGTTGCGGTCGAGAATCGTCAGCACCTCCTCCAGCCACGCGTCGCCGTGCCGCCAGGCGGCCACCGTGGCCTCCACGCCGAGGACACTCGGCGCCCCGTAGATGTGGGCGGGCTGGCGGCCGAGCGCGTCCCTGGCGTCCTTCGCGCCGATGTGGGCCACCGAGCAGTGCAGGCCACCCATGTTGAAGGCCTTGCTGGCGGAGGTCAGCGTGACGGTGCGCTCGGGAAGGATCGTGGCGAACGGGATGTGCCGGGCCGGGGCGTACGTCAGGTCCGCGTGGATCTCGTCGGCGATCACCAGCGTGCCGTGCAGATCGGCGTACGCGGCGACCGCCGCGAGCTCCTCACGGGTGAACGAGCGGCCCGACGGGTTCTGCGGGTTGACCAGCAGGAGCACCCGGACGGGCTCGCCGGGGACCTCGAACCTGCCGTCGGCCGTGAGCGGCATGGGCACCAGGCGGCGGTTCATCCCGGTGATCGTGCCGAGGAAGGGGTCGTAGGCCGGCACGTGCAGCGCCACGGCGTCGCCGGGCTCGGTCATGACGTGCAGCAGCACCTGGAGGGCCTGGTTCAGGTCCGTGTAGGACCGCACGTGGGCCGGATCCGCTCGCCAGCCGTACCGCGCCTCCATGCGCTCGGCGAACGCCTCCGCCAGGGGCCCGGCGGTCGGCTCGTCCAGCCAAGCGGGATAGCCGAGATCCGTGGCGGCGCGTCTCGCGATGGCCTCCGTGACCGCGTCGGGCACGGGGAAGTCCATGTCGGCGACCCAGGCGGGGATGACGCCGGACGCGGCGTGGGCCCATTTGATTCCGTCACGGCGGCGGGCCGCATCCAGCGACAGCGAGTCGAGATTCACCCGACTCACCCTAATTGCGAATTAGTGACCAGCGGAAAGGGGTGGTCGTCGCGCCCCGCGGCGCGTCGTGCCACGGGGCGCCGACGCCGTCACAGCTTGCGCAGGACGGCCGTGACCTTGCCGAGCACGGTCGCCTCGTCACCGGGGATCGGCTCGTAGTTGGGGTTGTGGGGCACCAGCCACACGTGCCCGTCCTTGCGCTTGAACGTCTTCACGGTGGCCTCACCGTCGATCATGGCGGCCACGATGTCGCCGTTGTCGGCGACCGGCTGCTGCCGCACCACGACCCAGTCGCCGTCGGCGATGGCGGCCTCGATCATCGAGTCGCCGGAGACCTGGAGCAGGAACAGGGTGCCCTCGCCCACGAGCTGCTTGGGCAGGGCGAACACGTCCTCGATGCTCTGCTCGGCGAGGATGGGACCACCGGCGGCGATGCGGCCGACCAGCGGCACGTAGGCGGCCGTCGGACGGCTGAACCCGGCCTCCTCCTCCGTGGTGGCGTCCGGATCCACCCACAGCACCGGCTCTCCGGGCAGCCGGACCTCCAGGGCGCGGGGGCGGTGCGGGTCGCGCCGGAGGTAACCCTTACGCTGGAGCGCCGTGAGCTGGTGCGACACGCTGGAGGTGCTCGTCAGCTGGACTGCCTCCCCGATCTCCCGCATGGACGGCGGATAGCCGCGCTGCTGGACCGAGTCGCGGATCACCTCGAGGATCTTCCGCTGCCTGGGGGTGAGGCCAAGCGAGTCGCGCCTGCGAACCGCGAGGTCGCTGACGCCATCCGCTTGCTCACTTCGGTCACCCACGATGCCACCTCTCAATCCGTGTTCCTCATGTCGCACAGAGCGACCGTACCGCGATTCAAGATCACCGTCAAACAATTGTTCGATATCCAGCGAAATCGCCGATCTCGCCGTTCCCCTCATCGTACGGGAGTTCGATCGATCCCGTGTTCGATTTACCCGATCTTCCAGGGCCGATGTACGTCCAGGTCAGAGGCCCTGCGGAAATCGGCGAGGAAAGGCGCCGTAAAGGGCCTATTCCGCGACCGGCGGGGCAGGTGAGGCGGCCGTGACCGGAGGCGCGACACGCGCGCCGAACAGGCACTTCCCCTCCCAAGGCCGGTTCGACTTGCGTTCAAGGTCGGGCACTTCTACGGTTGGACCACAACATCTAGTAGTCACACCGGTGTAAGTTCACCACACCTTGTGTTCGGGATGGGCGTTCAGGGAGGCGATGGAGTGCACTGTCCGTTCTGTCGCAACCCCGACACGCGGGTCGTGGACAGCCGCGCCGCCGAGGACGGGGCAGCGATCCGTCGCCGGCGCACCTGTCCCGAATGCGGGCGCAGGTTCACCACCCAGGAGACGGTGCTGCTGATGGTGAGCAAGCGCAGCGGGGTCACCGAGCCGTTCTCCCGGGAGAAGGTCGTCGCCGGCGTGCGGCGGGCCTGCCAGGGACGCCCGGTCAGCGAGGACTCCCTCGCCCAGCTCGGGCAGCGGGTCGAGGAGAGCATCCGGGGCACCGGTGCGGCCGAGATCGCCTCCCACGAGGTGGGTCTGGCCATCCTCGGTCCGCTCCGCGACCTCGACGAGGTGGCCTACCTGCGCTTCGCGTCGGTCTACCGCAGCTTCGAGACGCTGGCGGACTTCGAGGCGGAGATCGAGCGGCTCCGTGCGGCCCACGGCCCGGGGGGCGAGAAGTAGGCGCCTTCCGGGGGACCGGGACGAGGCGGACGGCGGCGCGCGACGGCGCGGCGCGACGATGTGGTTGTAACGAGCGTGGTCCGGAGAAGGGGCTCCATCGGGCCCTGGGAGGGGGAAGTCATGACGGAGACCGTGAGCGGCACCGTATCGGGTACGGGGGGCCGGGGGGGCAAGCGCCCGCGCAAGGGCCTGAAGATGAAGCGCGTCTTCACCACCCCGGGCGTCCACCCGTACGACGAGGTCCGCTGGGAGCGGCGCGACGTCGTGATGACGAACTGGCGGGACGGCTCGGTCAACTTCGAGCAGCACGGTGTCGAGTTCCCCGACTTCTGGTCGGTCAACGCGGCCAACATCGTCACCACCAAGTACTTCCGCGGGGCGGTGGGCACCCCGCAGCGTGAGTCGAGCCTCAAGCAGCTCGTCGACCGGGTGGTGGGCGTCTACACCAGGACCGGTCTGGAGAACGGCTACTTCGCCTCCGACGAGGACGCCGAGATCTTCGACCACGAGCTCAAGCACGCGCTGATCCACCAGATCTTCAGCTTCAACTCGCCGGTGTGGTTCAACGTCGGCACCCGCTCGCCCCAGCAGGTGAGCGCCTGCTTCATCCTGGCCGTGGACGACACGATGGAGTCGATCCTCGACTGGTACAAGGAAGAAGGCGTCATCTTCAAGGGCGGCTCGGGCTCCGGGGTCAACCTCTCCCGCATCCGCTCGTCCAAGGAGCTGCTGTCCAGCGGCGGCACGGCCAGCGGCCCGGTCTCCTTCATGCGCGGCGCCGACGCCTCCGCCGGCACCATCAAGTCGGGCGGCGCCACCCGCAGGGCGGCCAAGATGGTCGTCCTCGACGTGGACCACCCCGACATCGAGGAGTTCATCGAGACCAAGGCGCGCGAGGAGGACAAGATCCGCGCGCTGCGCGACGCCGGGTTCGACATGGACCTCGGCGGCAAGGACATCGTGTCCGTGCAGTACCAGAACGCCAACAACTCGGTGCGCGTCTCCGACGAGTTCATGCGGTCCGTCGAGGCCGGCGGGCAGTTCGGCCTGCGGGCCCGGCTGACCGGCGAGGTCATCGAGGAGGTCGAGGCCCGCTCGCTGTTCCGCAAGATGGCCCAGGCCGCCTGGGAGTGCGCCGACCCCGGCGTGCAGTACGACGACACGATCAACGACTGGCACACCTGCCCCGAGACCGGGCGCATCACGGCCAGCAACCCCTGCTCGGAGTACGTCCACCTGGACAACTCCTCGTGCAACCTCGCGTCGATCAACCTGCTGAAGTTCCTGCGCGACGACGACAGCTTCGACGTCGCGAACTTCGTCAAGGTCACCGAGCTGATCATCACCGCGATGGACATCTCGATCACCTTCGCCGACTTCCCGACGCAGAAGATCGCCGAGACCACCCGGGCGTACCGCCAGCTCGGCATCGGCTACGCCAACCTGGGCGCGCTGCTGATGGCGACCGGCCACGCGTACGACTCCGACGGCGGCCGGGCCATCGCGGCCGGGATCACCTCGCTGATGACCGCCGTGTCCTACCGCCGCTCGGCCGAGATGGCCGGGATCGTCGGCCCGTACGACGGCTACCAGCGCAACGCCGAGCCGCACAAGCGGGTCATGCGCAAGCACGCCGCGGCCAACGACGACCTGCGCACGCTCGAGGACATGGACAAGGCCCTGCACTCCGAGGCCACCCGGCAGTGGCAGGAGTGCCTGCGGCTCGGCGAGAAGAACGGCTACCGCAACGCCCAGGCGTCGCTGCTCGCCCCGACCGGCACCATCGGCCTGATGATGGACTGCGACACCACCGGCATCGAGCCCGACCTGGCGCTGGTCAAGTTCAAGAAGCTCGTCGGCGGCGGCTCGATGCAGATCGTCAACCAGACGATCCCGCGGGCGCTGCGCCGGCTCGGCTACCTCGAGGAGCAGGTCGAGGCCATCGTCGAGTACATCGCCGAGCACGGCCACGTCGTGGACGCCCCCGGCCTGCGGCCGGAGCACTACGAGGTGTTCGACTGCGCGATGGGCGAGCGGGCCATCGCCCCGATGGGCCACGTCCGGATGATGGCGGCCGTCCAGCCGTTCCTGTCCGGTGCGATCTCCAAGACCGTGAACCTGCCCGAGTCGGCCACCGTGGACGACATCGAGCAGGTCTACCTGCAGGGCTGGAAGCTCGGCCTCAAGGCCCTGGCCGTCTACCGCGACAACTGCAAGGTCGGGCAGCCGCTGTCGATCGCCAAGAAGACCCCGGAGGAGGCCTCCCAGGAGGCCGCGGAGCAGGAGCCGGTCGTCCAGGTCGTCGAGGTCGCGAGGCCGACCCGGCGGCGGATGCCGAACCAGCGGCCCAGCATCACCACCCGCTTCACGGTCGGCGGCGCCAAGGGCTACATGACCGCGTCGTCCTACCCCGACGACGGCCTGGGCGAGGTCTTCCTCAAGATGTCCAAGCAGGGCTCCACCCTCGCGGGCGTGATGGACGCGTTCTCCGTGGCGATCTCGATCGGCCTCCAGTACGGCGTGCCGCTGGACACGTACGTGCAGAAGTTCGTCAACATGCGGTTCGAGCCGGCCGGCATGACCGACGACCCCGACGTCCGGATGGCGCAGTCCGTGATGGACTACATCTTCCGGAGGCTCGCGCTCGACTACCTGCCGTATGAGGACCGGGCGGCCCTGGGCATCTTCTCCGCCTCCGAGCGGGCCGCGCAGCAGCGCGGGGAGGACCCGGCCGCGCTCCAGGACGTCGACACCGCCGCCCTGGCGCAGTCCGCGCCCATTGAGAGCGGGCAGTCCGCGCCCATCGAGAACGGCCAGCCGGCATCGATCGAGGCCAAGCCCGCCGAGGGGCCGTCCGCCGGGCAGCCCGCGCCGGTCGCGGTGCCCGAGCCGCGCCGGGCCGGCGCCTCGCTGGAGAGCCACCAGGGCCGCACGGCCGACGCGCCGCTGTGCATGACCTGCGGCACCAAGATGCGGCCCGCGGGCAGCTGCTACGTCTGCGAGGGCTGCGGCAGCACCAGCGGTTGCAGCTGACGAAGTGATGTTCCAGGTGGAACAGGCGTGACAGCGCCGAAGCGGTGAGCAGGGAACCGGGCCGTGGCCCGGTTCCCTGTGGCGCTGCTGCCGCCTCCACGGCGAGGCCGTACTCCTGACGTCGGCAGGGAATGTCGGCCGTCGCGGATACGGTCACTCGCCATGAGCACCCAGTACGACTGGCCCGGCCTCTTCTCGGTGAAGGGTCTGACAGCCAAGGATCCCGGCCACTCATCGTCGGACCTGGGCAACGATCTTGCCGACACCTTCGCGCGCGACCCCGCGAGCGAAAGGGGACTGGCGAGTGGCCGGCCCCCTCGCGTTTCCTCAGACCGTCGCGGCCGCGCGGTCCAGGTGCTCGGTGATGACGGCGGTGAACGCGGCGGGGTCCTCGAACGGCAGGCCGTGACCGCCGGGGACGGTCACGAGCTCGGCGTGCGGGATGAGCCGGGCGAGCTCACGCTGGTGGTGCGGCGGCACGATGCGGTCGCCGGCGCTGGAGACGATCAGAGTCGGGGCGGTCACACGCGGAAGCAACTCCGTGATGTCGACCGCGATGTCGGCACGCGCCTGCCGGGCGAACCCCTCCTCCGCGCCGTCGAGGGAGGCGGTGAAGGCGGCGGCGGCCTGCTCGAAGTCCTCCGCCGAGCGGGCGCGCAGCGTGGCGTCGCCCATCGCGGTGAACTGGAGCAGCCGGGCCAGCAGTGCCCTGTCGGTACGCACCAGGCGGATCCACAGGTCCATCTGGAAGGCCATCCACGGGTCGGTCCTGGCCCATCCGGCATGCGCGGTCAGCGACAGCACCCTGTCCGGCCGGGTGCCGGCCGCCGCCAGCGCCACGACGGCGCCGAGCGAATGGCCGACCAGGTGGAACCGCTCCAAACCGGCGTGTGCGGCCGCACCGAGCACCTGGGCGACCAGGTCCTCCACGTGGATCGGGCCGCCCTCGTCGACCGTGGTGCCCGAGCCCGACAGGTCGGGGGCGACCACGGTGAAGCGGCCGGCGACGGCCTCGATGAGGGGAGCCCAGTTGGTCTCGCCGGTGGCGCCGGTTCCGTGCACCAGCACGAGGCCGGGGCCGGTTCCGGTGACGAGGTAGCCGACGGTGCTGGAGCCGACGGTGACGACGGGCATGATCGTTCCTTTCAGGAGGTGATCCGCGCGGGTTCGCGCACGGACATCAGGAGGCCGACGGCGAGCGCGCCGGCCAGGGACAACAGGGTCAGCAGCCACAGGGCGGTGTGCAGCGCGTCCGCGTAGCCGGCGCTCGCCAGGCGGGCGAACTCCAGCCGCCCCGCTCCCGCCGGAACGGCGCCCGCGATGTCGCCCTGCAGCAGGCGTGAGGTCGCCAGGGCCGCCCGCGCCTCGCCGTACCGGCCGGTCAGGCTCGCCCGGGTGAGCGTGGACAGCACCGTGCCGAGCACGGCGATGGCGACGACCTCGCCGGTGATCCGGGCCGTGTTGAACAGCCCGGCCGCCATTCCGGCCCGCGCGGGCTCGACGGAGGAGACGGCCGCGCCGTCGACCACGGCCAGCGACAGGCCGAACCCCGCCCCGATCAGCACCAGCGGCGCGGCGAGCCGCACCGGGCCCGCCCCGGCGGGGACGGTGGCCAGCAACGCGGTCCCCGCAGCGACGAGCAGCAGCGTGGCCACGAGCAGGACGCGGTGCGGCAGGCGGCGTGCCAGGACGCCGGTGACGGGCGGCATGACCAGCGTCGGCCCGGTCAGCAGCATCAGCGTCAGCCCCGCCTGCCCGGCCGAGTAGCCGGAGGTGGCCATGAGGTACGGCGGTAGCACGATCGTCAGCGCGACGAAGCCGAAGGCCAGCAGGAACGGCATGGACGCGATCGCCGCGAACCGGGGACGGGTCAGCAGCGACAGGTCCACAAGCGGCGCGGGATGGCGCCGCTCGGCCATGGCGAAGGCCGCGGCCAGGATCGCACAGGCCGCGAAGGCGGCCGCCACGGCGGGGTGCGTCCAGCCGAGCGCGGGGCCCTCGATCACACCGAAGGTGAAGGCGGCGAGCGCGAGGGTGAAGGCCGCCGCGCCGCCCCAGTCCATGGGTCCGCCGGGGACGGCGCGCGACTCCTCCAGCACCACACTCAGCGGCAGGACCAGGAGCAGCGCCACCGCCGCGGCCGCGAACAGTCCGCGCCAGCCGACTGCGCCGACCAGCGTTCCCGCGATCACCGGACCGAAGGCCAGTCCCAGGCCGAGCGTCGTGCCGAACCAGGCGAACGCCCTGGTCCTGCCGGGGCCCGCCGGGTAGGCGTGCGCGAGCAGGGCGGTGCCGCCGGTGGAGGCCGCGGCGGCGCCCACGCCCGCCAGCGCCCTCGCGGCGACCAGGACGCCGACGTCCGGGGCGGCGGCGGCCAGGAGCATCGACGCCGTGAACACGCCGGTGCCGAGGGCGAACATCCTGCGCCGGCCGACCCGGTCGGCCAGCGCCCCGGTGCTCGCCATGAACGCGGCGAAGGCGAGGAAGAAGGCGTTGACCACCCACTGTGTGGCGTCCAGTCCGGCGCGCAGATCCGCGCCGATGTCGCCGAGCGCCACGGCGGTGCCCGTGGCGGTCACCGGGACGAGCAGCACGGCGGCGCAGATCACGGCGAGGGAGGACGCCCGGCGGGGCGGACCGGAGTATCGCGGGGACATCACTACCATCCGAAGATTGATAACCATAAAAACCCTGATGGTCATCAGAGCATGGATGAATAGGGGAAGGGCTGTCAAACCGGTGATACGGTCCGCATGTCAGAACCCTGGTGGACGGGGGAGGGTGGATGGGAGCCGAGGAGAGGATCGCCGACGCGGTGGCGTGGCGGCCGGGCAACGCCATCAAGCGCGCCGAGCAGGCGCTGATCGCGGAGAAGACCCGAGTGCTGCGGCCGTTCGAGCTGACCGTCCCGCAGTACGCGGCGATGTACGCGCTGTCGCTCGCCCCCGGCATCTCGGGGGCGAAGCTCGCGCGGTACTGCGCGGTGACCCCGCAGAGCATGACGACCGTGCTCAAGACGCTGGAATCGCGCGGGCTGGTGGAGCGGCGTCCCTCCAGCGATCACGCCCAGGTGCTCGTGACCCGTCTCACGCGCGCCGGGCAGGCGTTGCTGCGCAGGGCCGACGCCGCGGCCGTGGCGGTGGAGCGCCGGCTCGTGGACGCCTTCACGCCCGACGAGGCCGACCGGCTGCGAGACCTGCTCGAACGTGCCGTCGTCGTCCTGGAGGACAGGCCGCCAGACGGATGAGACCGGGGGAATGAGACCGGGGGCGGGCGTGTTGCCGCAGCCATGGTCATCGGATTCATCGGCAGCGGGAAGATCGGCGGCACCCTCGCGAAGCTGGCGGTCGACGCCGGGCACTCGGTGGTGCTGAGCAACTCCCGTGGGCCGCAGACGCTCTCCGAACTCGTCGCCGGGCTGGGCCCGGACGCACGCGCCGCCACCGCGGCCGAGGCCGCGGAGGCGGGGGACATCGTGGTCGTCACGATCCCCTTCGGGCGGTACCGCGAGGTGCCGGTCGAGCCGCTGGACGGCAAAGTCGTGATCGACACGAACAACTACTACTTCGAGCGGGACGGTCACTTCCCCGAGCTGGACGCGGGGGAGACCACCGACAGTGAGCTGCTCGCGGCGCACCTGCCGGGGTCGCGGGTCGTGAAGGCCTTCAACGCCATCAACTACGTCCATCTCGCCGAGCAAGGGCAGGCCGCCGGCACGGAGAACCGGCGGGCGCTGCCCATCGCGGGCGACGACGCCGAGGCCAAGAAGGCGGTCGCCGAACTGATCGACTCCTTCGGCTTCGACGTGGTCGACGCCGGGCCGCTGGCGGAGGGGCGTAGGTTCCAGCGGGACAAGCCCGCCTACGGTCCGCGGCTCACCGCCGCCGAGCTGCGCGAGGCCCTGAGCCGCGGCTGACGCCGGACGGCGGCCCGGCGTCCGGCCGGGCCGCCGGTCGCCCGATCAGTCGGTCTCGAAGGCGATCCGGTCGGTGAGCCAGCGGTAGAACTTGATCGAGAACCTGACCCAGTGGGCCACCATCGTGGTCAGGTGCTCCCTGGTCACGCCGGCCCCGATGTAGACCTGCGAGTCGCCGACGAGGCGGATGTCGCCGTTGTCCTGGGTGAACGTGTACACCTTCGGCCACATCGTGTCGGCGTTCCACTCGTTGAGCGCCGTGAGCAGCATCGGCTTGTCGTCCACCGAGTGCGGTCTGTCGTAGAAGGTGCGTACGGTGAAGAGATCTCCTTCCCTGCCGAACAGGAAGAAGATCGTGAGGTGGGCGGTGGAGATCGCCAGATCGCCCTCGGCGTCTATGGTGTGCTCGATGTCCAGCTCGTCGAGGATCTCCTCGAGGAGATCCCGGTCGGGCTGTACGACCGCTGGGGAAGGCGTCACGGTCCCATCCTGCCGCATCGGCTCGATCCTGCAGTGGGGGATGTGACAAGGGAGACTGCCGAGGAGTCCGTCGAGCACAGAGCCCGGTTGTTCGGGCTCGCCGTCCGGCCGCTCAGCTCCGCGGTGGAGCGTCATGAGGTCGAGGCGTAGTGCTTGTGGTAGCCGTGCTTACCACTCTGTGATTGATGGGACACGTGGGGTGACCTTACGATCACCGCATGAGCATCCCCACCGAACCCATCGGCAGCATCCCCCGTCCCGCGACGCTGCTGACCGCCCTGGCCGACCATGCCGCGGGGAGGGTCGAGGATGACGAACTCGCCGCGCGGCAGGAGGAGGCGACCGCCGACACCATCCGCAGGCTGCAGCGGCTCGGTTGCCCGGTCCTGGTCGACGGTGAGCAGGCCAAGCCGAGCTTCGCCACCTACCCGGTCGCCGGGCTCGGCACGCTCGCGCCGGACGGTGCGGTCATCCCGTTCGCCGACGGGCACACGCGTCAGCTGCCGCGGCTCACCGAAGGGCCGTTCCGCTACGCGACCCACTCCGACACGTACCTGCGGACGGCACGTCGGCACACGGACCTGCCGGTCAAGCAGGCCGTCGCCGCGCCCTCCGCACTGAGCCTGCTGTACCCGGCAGAGGGGGTCGACGGCTATCCCCGCGAAGTCTTCCTCGACGACCTGGTCGACGAGGCCGAGGCGGACATCCGCAGGTGCCTCGAGGCGGGAGCCCATATGGTGCAGCTGGACTTCACCGAGGGTCGTCTGTCGCTCAAGCTCGACCCCTCGGGCGGCCTGCTGGACGCCTTCGTCGCCCTGAACAACCGGGTGCTCGAGCGCTTCAGCGCGGCCGAGCGCGCCCGGATCGGCGTGCACACCTGCCCCGGCGGCGACCTGGACTCCACACACAGCGCCGACGTCGATTACGCCCTGCTGCTCCCCACGTTCTTCCGGCTCCGGGCGGGCAGCTTCTACGTCCAGCTCGCGAGCGAGCCCGACCGGGAGCGGGTGCTCCGCGTTATCGCGGAAACGCTCCCGGCCGAGGCACGGATCTTCGTGGGAGTGACCGACCCGATCGATCCCGTGGTGGAGACAGCCGAGCAGGTGCGCGACCGCGTTCTGGAGGCGGCCCGGCACCTGCCGCCCGAGCGGCTCGGTACCTGTGACGACTGCGGTTTCGCGCCGTTCGCCGACGACGCCTCGACGTCGCGGGAGACGGCGTTCGCCAAGATCACCGCGCGGCTGGAGGGCACCAGGCTCGCCGAACAGGTGCTCGGGCTGTAAGCGCTACCAGGAGGCCGTCGGGAACCACCCGTAGCCGAACATCGCGGGCAGCCGTACGTCCCAGTAGAGGAACGTGAAGGCGCCGACGACCAGGAAGGTCACGGCGGTGACCGCCGCGATCCGCGCGGGCGACGCCGTGAGCCACTGCGTGAAACGGCCCCTGGTCGCGTAGAGGAGCACCACGAAGAGCACGGCCATCAAGGTGATGTTGCCGAGGGACTGCAGGACGAAGACGGCGGCGCCGTAGAACGGGTTGCGCGTCGCCGCGGCGTACTCGAACAGCTTGTGGAACAGCGGGAACGGGCGGCCGACGAGGAACCCGCCGATCAGCGCGCCGACGACGACGAGCCGGGCGTGCGGGAACCGGCCGGACAGGCGGGTGAACGGATCGGGCACGACGCGCAGGGCCGCCAGGCCGAGGTAGACGAAAGCCAGGCCGATCAGCCCGAAGACCACGGACGCCTGGATCAGCCGGGGCGGCAGACCGGAGTCCGTCTGCACGGCGGACAGCTGGGGAAGCCGGTCGCCGAGCAGCGCCCCGACCGCGCCGTACACCGCGGAGACGACGACCATGCCGAGCGCGAGCCTGCTGAGCGGGCGCAGCACGGCCCCGAGCCTGCGGCTGTGCGCGTCCGGAGAGCCGGCCATCGGTGCGATCGCGCCGAACACGGCGATGTTGCACGCGGTGAACGTCCCGGCCAGGCCCGAGACGAACGCGAAGACGGTGCCCGCGGCGAGACCGCCGATGGCCGTCTCCTTGGCGTCGTAGCCGAGCAGGGTGTTGGCGACGTTGTCGCCGATCACGCTGTCCACGAACCGGAACGACCAGAGGGCGGCGATGACCGCGCCGGCCAGCACACTGAGGACGACGATCAGACCGCGGCGCCGGGGTACGCCGTCGGAGCGCGAGAGGGACGGGGAGGTGGGAAGCGGCAGGGTCCGAGCCATGGAACACCTTTCTCCGGACGAGGACGTGACGGGGGAGGTGCGATCGGGAGCTGCGGAGGGAAGGTCAGGACCGCCCGGCGGCGGCCTGCATCTCGGCGAAGAGCGCCAGGTAGCCGTTGGCGACGATCCGCTCGGCCCGGGCGGCGTACGACTCGGGGTCGTCGGGCGCGATCGTGGCCAGGCCGTCGACGTACCGGTTGAACATGCAGAAGGCGGCGGCGATGAGCACGGTGTCGTGGATCTCCATGTCGGTGGCGTCCTCGGCGCGCGCCGCGGCGATCTGCTCCTCGCTCACTTCCCTGCCGCCGTGCTGGACGGAGGCCGCGATGCGCAGCAGGGCCCTCATCTTGGGCGTGACCGGTGCGGAGTCGAGGTCGGCGCGCACCTGCTCGACCAGCGTCATCCCCTCGGGCAACTGGGCGGCGGCGTACGCGGCGTGCGAGGAGAAGCAGTAACGGCACTCGTTGAGCGACGACACGTACGCCGCGATCAACTCGCGCTCGCCCCGCGAGAGAGTGTTGTCGCCGCGCAGCAGCACCTCGGCGAGCGCGTTCAGCGGCTGGGCGGTCTCGGGGCGGAAGGCGAACAGACCGCGGATCCCCGGCGCGTCGGATCCGAGGGCGATGTGGGGCATGGACGCTCCCTTGCTGGCGGGGGAAGTGGGACGGGCGTCTCCCCAAGCAGCGTCGGCGAGAAAGATCGTCCGGTCAACCTCCGTAGTGCTCACCTTGCCGACGAGCGGCCGTGAAATCCTCGCCGCGGCCGCCGTCCGTCGCGGCGACGGTCAGTACGGCAGGCCGGTGCGGGCCAGGATGTGCTGCGGGACGGGGTGGGCGGCGTGCGGATCGGTCACGGGGGCCTGCCACGACGGGGTGAGCGGCAGAACGCCCGCCCACACGTCGTGCGGGTCGTCCGCGTCGTCCGGGTGGCCTTCGCGCGCCTTGACCGACGCCTCGTCGAGGGGGACCGCGAGGATGGTCGTCGCGGCCAGTTCCTTGCGGTTCGGCTGCCGGGCGTGGTCCCACTGGCCCGGAGCGACGTGCTCGGTCAGGCACCGCAGGGCGGCGAGCTTCTCGTCGTCCTCCAGCACGCGCGGCACGCCGTAGACCATCGCGCTGCGGTAGTTGACGCCGTGCTCGAAGACCGACCGGGCCAGCACCAGGCCGTCGACATGGGTGATCGTCACGCAGACCGTCGTGCCCCGGGTGAGGCTGCGGCTGGCCACCGAGCCGTGCACGTACAGCTGGGCGTCGTCGAAGCCGTAGACCGTCGGCACCACCATGGGGTCGCCGTCCACGACGACGCCGAGGTGGCAGACGAACCCGGCCCGGAGCACCTCGAACAGCGCCTCCCGGCCGGTACGCCCCTGCTCTCGCAACCGGCGGTGCCGGGTCCGCTCCGTCGCGGACAATTCACTCATGAGGCGGCATTCAATCAGATAAGGGCTGGCCTGCGGCTGAGCTCCCGCAGCCACCCGCGGAACTGCTCGACCGGATCCGTTCCCTCGCAGGCCGCCGTGTGGAGAGGCCGGCAGTTGTCCTCCGACCACGACAGAGGGAGATGAGCCGGTCCGAGGGCCGGGAACAGCACTCTGTTGCCCTCCACGTCGCTCGCCTCGATCTCCGCGTAGGTCAGGGGTTCCTTCAGTTCGACGACGAGAGCGACGCCGATGTCCAGGTCTCCCAGGTGCGCCGTGGACACCGCTCTGGCGAGACCGGCCAGAAAGCGCTCGACCTTGCGGCGCTGCCGGAGCGGCCTTCCCGTCCCCTTCAGATACCCCTTCCGCAACACCTCGGTGGCGGCGGAGGATGGTCACCATGGACGCGACGCGCGAGGCCCGCCCGGCGGAGACGCCGGGCGGGCCGTGGGATCGCTGTGACGGGCCGGATCAGGCGGCCGACGTCGGTGCGGACGTCCTCGGGAACCGGATGACGTTCCCGCCCGTGTATGCCCGGAGATCGACGATCTTCCTGTCCCCTCTGTCCCTCCTGGGCCTGCGGCGCAGCGCGGTCCTGATGTCCCTGACCTTGGCGAGCGACGGCACCACCGTGACCATGTTCATTACCCCCCGACCGTGATGGTTCCGTGACCTTGTCGGAATAGATATCGGAGACTCGGTAAAACCGGCGTAAAGCCTCCGCTGTCACGCGGGTCTCAGTAAGGAAGCAGCCGGCCGGAGGGGGTGCGCAGGTCGAGATCGGCGGCGGGACGGCGGATGCGGAGCGGCTTGCGGATCCTGGTGCGTCTCATGGCCTCCTCCTTCCGTGACGTAGGAAGACTATTCGTCCCGCCTGCCATCGTCTTCCGGTTTTCGGGGACAGACCGGTCAGACCATCGTGCCGGGGACCTTCCGGCTGATCACGGAGAGCCGGTTCCAGGCGTTGATCTGCGCGATCGCCACCACCAGCGCGGCCAGCTGCTCCTCGGAGTAGTGCTCGGCCGCCTCCTGCCAGACCTCGTCCGGCACCGGGTCGGGCCGGTCGGCGAGCCGTGTCGCGGCCTCGGTCAGCGCGAGCGCGGCCCGCTCGGCGTCGGTGTAGTACGGCGCCTCGCGCCACGCGGCCACCGACCACAGCCGCTCGTCGCTCTCCCCGGCCTTCTTCGCGTCCCGGCTGTGCATGTCCACGCAGAAGGCGCAGCCGTTGATCTGGCTCGCCCGGATCTTCATCAGTTCCAGGGTCGCGGGCGGCACGTCGCACTCGTGCAGGAAGCGCTCCACCCCGAGCATGGCCCGGTACGCCTCGGGAGCCAGCTTCTGGACATCGATCCTCGCGGTCATCGTGATCTCCTCGTCTCGTCGGCCCGCGTCACGCGGGCGAGCTTGTCCGGGTTGAGGACCATGTCGACGGCGGTGACCCGGCCGTGCGCGACGGTGAGCCCGATCACCGTCACCAGCCGGCCGTCCCGGTAGCGCAGCAGCCCCGGCCAGCCGTTGACGGTGGCCGGGACCAGTACGTGCCCGCACCGGTGGATGCCGATCAGCAGCCTGGCCACCTTGGCGGCGCCGAGGATCGGCCGCCGCGCCGCGGTCACGAGACCGCCGCCGTCGCTGCGCAGCACGACGCCGGGGTCGAGCAGCGCGAGCAGCGCGTCGATGTCGTCGCCCAGGCAGGCCCGGGCGAAGGCGTCCACCACCCGCCGGTGTTCGGAGGGGTCCACGTCGAACCGGGGCGCGCGGGACGCGACGTGCGCCCGCGCCCGTGCGGCGAGCTGCCGGCAGGCGGCCGGGCTGCGCCCGACCGCCGCGCCCACCTCGGCGAACGTCAGGCCGAACACGTCGTGCAGCACGAAGGCGGTCCGCTCGGCCGGGCTGAGCGACTCCAGCACGACGAGCATGGCCATGCTCATCGATTCGTCCAGAGTCACCCGCTCGGCGGGGTCGGGCCCCATCAGGACGGGCTCGGGCAGCCACGGCCCCACGTACTCCTCCCTGCGACGCCGCGCCGAGCGCAGCACGTCGAGGGCGAGCCGGGAGACCGTGACCACCAGCCAGCCGGTCACGTCCCTGATCTCGTCGCCGGCCGCGGCCTTGGCGGTCCGCAGCCGCAGCCAGGCGTCCTGCACCACGTCCTCGGCCTCGTCCAGGCTGCCGAGCAGGCCGTACGCGACGCCGAGCAGCCGGGGCCGCAGCGCCTGGAACTCGGCGTCCAGGCCGGTCACCGCGCTTTCATGGTCGTTCACACCCTGAGGACGGGACACCTCCTCAGTGTGTGACATCCCTTCGCGGCGGCTGCGCTCACGGGGCGTCCTGAGCCGGTGCCGGGGAACCTCCGGGGGCGCGCAGGCCGAACGCGACGACGACCGCGCCGAGCACCGCCGCCGCCATCGGGACGGCCAGCGCGGTCCGCAGCGCGTCCGGTCCCGGTCCGGCCGCGACGCTGACGGCGGTGACGGCCGACAGCCCGAGCGCGGTGCCGAACTGCATCGCCGTGTAGAGCAGGCCGCCCGCCAGGCCGTGCTCGTCCTCGTCGACGCCCTCCGTCGCGGCCATGGTCAGCGGGCCGTACGCCAGAGAGAAGGACAGGCCGAGCAGGAGCAGCGCCGGGAGCATGGCGGCGTAGGTCCAGTCCATCCCCACGGGCAGGAACAGCGCGTACGCGACCGCCGCGAGCACGATGCCGCCGAACAGCACCCGCGTGTTGCCGAAGCGGTTCACCAGGCGCGGCGTCAGCGTCGGCGCGAGCACCGTGTCGATGCCGATCACCAGCATGGCCAGGCCGGTCTGCATCGTGTTCCAGCCACGCCACTCCTGGAGGTACAGGGTGATCAGGAACTGGAACCCCGCGAACGCGAACAGGAACAACAGCGCCGCCGCGTTCACCCGCACCAGCGGCGCGGTGCGCAGGATGCCCAGCCGCACCAGGGGCGACGACGACCGCCGCTCGATCGCGGCGAACACCCCCAGCAGCACCAGCCCCGCCGCGATCGCGCCGGCGGTCAGGCCGGGGCCGTCGCCGGGGTGTTCCAACCGGACCACCCCGTACGCCAGCAGCAACATGGCTCCCGTGACGGCGAACGCCCCCGCCAGGTCGAAGCCGCCCGGTGCCGCTGAGAGTGACGGGCGCTCGCCGCCCGTGTCACGGACGAGGATCAGCGCGGCCGCCAGGATCAGCGCGGACAGGATGACCGGCGCGAAGAACACCCACCGCCAGCCGAACGCGGTGAGCACGCCGCCGGCGACCAGGCCGAGCGAGAACCCGCCCGCCGCCGTGCCCGCGTACACGCCGAGCGCCTTGGTGCGCAGCGGTCCCTCGGGGAAGTTGGAGGTGACCAGCGCCAACCCGGCGGGCGCCATGAACGCGGACGCGACCCCCGTGACGAACCGTGCGGCCAGCAGCATCCAGCCCTGGGTGGCGAACCCGCCGAGCCCGGAGAAGACCAGGAAGACGGTCAGCCACAGCAGGAACATCCGCCGGTGCCCCAGCAGGTCGGCGGCGCGCCCACCGAGCAGCATGAACCCGCCGTAGCCGAGCACGTAGGCGCTGACGACGCCGCTGAGCATCCCGGTGGACAGGCCCAGGTCGGCCCGGATCGACGGCAGCGCCACGTTCAGCATCGCCACGTCGATCCCCTCCAGGAAGATCGCGCCGCACAACACCATCAGCACGCCCCATGCGCGTCCCGTCATGCGGGCGGTCATGCGGGCCGGCTGCCGGGCGGCGATTCCGCCCACGGAATTGGACATCGGAGTCCGGCTCCATCTCGTAGGGGAACCGGCCCCGGAGCGGTTCCCCGAGTGCCTGCCGGTTCCCTCTTGTAACCGACTGCATCCTCAGGCACTATCGGTGACTGTGGAAGACGGCACTCCTCAGTCCCTCGGTTACTGCGCGAATACCGGCGTCGACGACGACGTCCTCCAATGGGACCAGCGCGCGGACTGCGAGGTGCGGCAGATCCTCGACCGCATCGCCGACAAGTGGTCGCTCCTGGTGATCGCGCTGCTCGACAAGCGGAGCCTGCGCTTCACCGAGCTGCGCCGCGCGATCGACGGGGTCAGCCAGCGCATGCTCGCCCGCACGTTGCGGCATCTCGAACGCGACGGACTGGTGAGCCGCACGGTGCACCCCACGGTCCCGCCGCGTGTGGACTACGCGCTGACGCCTATGGGCGCGACTCTGCACGCCACCATCCGCGCCCTGGTCGTCTGGACCGAGGAGCACCAGAACGCCATCGCCGCGGCGCGCGCCGCCTACGACCGGCGCGTGGCCGCCGAGCAGGAGGCCGCCGAGCGCGAAGAGGCCGAACGCCTGGCCGTCGCGCGCGCGGTCCTGCCGATCAGGGGCTGACCGTCGGTACGGGTGCCTGGACGAGCGCGAGCACGCGCCGGCCCGGTACGCGTCCTAGGCCGACTCCCTCACGACGAGGCGGGTGGGCAGGATCACCGGGTCCACCGGGCCGCCGCCGTCGATGAGCGTGAGCAGGAGCCGTACGGTCTCCTGCGCGACCTCGGCGAGCGGCTGGCGGACGGTGGTCAGCGGCGGATGCGTGGTGGCGGCCACCGACGAGTCGTCGAAGCCCCCCACGGCCACGTCGTCGGGCACCCGGCGCCCGGCCGCGCGCAGCGTGGACAGCGCGCCGGCCGCCATGAGGTCGGAAGCCACGAAGACGGCGTCGAGGTCGGGCGTGCGCTCCAGGAGCCGCGCCATCGCGCTCTCGCCGCTGATCTGGGTCCAGTCGCCGTGCTCGATGAGCCTCCTGGACGCCTTCCTGCCGAGCACGTCGGCGAAGCCCTCCAGGCGCTGGATGCCGCCGGGGGTGTCCATCGGGCCGGTGATCGTGGCGATCCTCCTGCGGCCCTGCTCGACCAGGTAGCGGGTCATCTGCCGGGCGCCCTCGCGGTCGTCGGCCGCCGCGTAGGGGATCGTGGTCTCCCGTCCGATGACCGCGCCCTGCGCCACGGCGGGGACCTTCGTCTCCACCAGGGCGTCCACGAGCGTGTCGCCGGCGTGCGTGGACATCAGGAACACGCCGTCGGCGTGGCCGCCGCGCACGTAGCGGAGCACCCGCTCGCGGTCCCCGTCGTCGCCGGCCAGCATGACGACGAGGGACACGTCGCGCTCGGCCAGGCGTTTGATGGCCGTGCGGATCATCACGCTGTAGTTGGGGTCCTCGAACAGCTTCTCGTGCGGTTCGGACAGGACCATCACGACCGACCCGGTCCGCTGGGTGACCAGGCTCCTGGCGGCGCGGTTGACGACGTACCCGGTCTCGGCGATGGCCCGGCGGACGGCGGCGTGGGCGGCGGGGCTCACGTACCGGTCGTCGTTGAGCACCCGGGAGACCGTGCCCCGGGAGACGCCCGCCGCCGCGGCCACGTCGTGGATGGTCGGACGTTTCGCCATAGACGTATTTTCCCCCCGCCGATCAGCGTGTTTCCCCGTGCGCATCAGCTTTTCACGGCCCCGCCGGACAGGTCCGTACGCCAGTAGCGCTGCATCGTGAGGAACAGCGCGATCAGCGGGATGAGCGACAGCATCGTCCCCGTGATGATCAGGTTGTACAGCGACGGCTGGTTGGCGCCCGCGGCGAGCAGCGTGTAGAGGCCGACCGTCAGCGGGAACCTGTGGTCGTCGCCCAGCATGATGAACGGCAGCAGGAAGTTGTTCCAGATCGCGACGAACTGGAACAGGAAGATCGTCACCATGCCCGGCGTCATCATCGGCAGCGCCACCTGGCGGAACAGCCGCCACTCGCTCGCGCCGTCGAGCCGGCCCGCCTCCAGCAGCGAGCCCGGGATCGCGGCCCTGGCGTAGATCCGGGCCAGGTAGATGCTGTACGGATGCAGGATCTGGGGCAACAGCACCGACCAGTACGTGTCGGCCAGGCCGGCCTTGGAGAACAGCAGATACTGCGGGATCGCCAGCACCACCGACGGCACGAGGATGCCGCCGATGAGCAGGTTGAAGATCAGATTTCGCCCTGGGAAGTCGTACGTGGCGAGGGCGTAGCCCGAGACGGTGGACACCGCGGTCGACAGGACCGCGCCGCCCCCGGCGTACAGGAGGGTGTTGAGCAGCCAGAGCCAGAAGACGCCGTCGCGGTAGGCGAACAGGTCGGTCAGGTTGGACAGCAGGCCGGTCCCGGGCGCGAACGTCGAGGTGGAGAACAGCTCGGCCTTCGATTTGGTGGCCGCGACCACCACCCAGCTCACCGGGAACAGGGTGTAGATCGCGCCCAGCACGAGCACCCCGGTCGGCACGATCCCCAGCGGCCGGCGCGGCGCCGGCCGGGCGTGGCCGCGGCTCCGCGGCAGCGCGGTGGCGGCCATCAGCCCTCCCCGAACGCGCGGTTCTTCACGATCCGCAGGAAGCCGAACGACAGGACGAGGGAGATCCCGGCGATCACCATGGATGTCGCGGCGGCCGAGTAGAGGTCGCCGGTGACGAACGCGTCGCGGTACACCTTCATCAGGGGGCTCCAGGTCGAGCTGATCGTGTTCGTCAGCGGCCGAAGGGTGGTCGGTTCCGTGAACACCTGGACGGTCGCGATGACGGAGAACACGGTGGTCAGGATGATCGACGGGACCAGGATCGGGATCTTGACACGCAGCGCGATGCCCAGCTCGCTCGCGCCGTCGATCCTGGCCGCCTCGTAGTACTCCCGCGGCACGGCCCGCAGGTTCGTGTAGAGCACCAGCATGTTGAAGCCGGTGCCGCCCCAGACCGCGACGTTCGCCATCGAGAACGTCACCAGGCCGGCGCTCAGGAACGGATGCTCGCCGAACGGGCTGAGGCTGGGCAGGTAGAGGAAGCCCCACATCAGCGTCGCGGCCACGCCGGGCACGGCGTACGGCAGGAAGATCGAGATCCGGGTGAGGCGGGCGAGCCGCACGTGCGCGGCGTCGAGCATGAGCGCGAACACGAGGGCGAGCCCCAGCATCAGCACCAGCACCAGCGCGCCGTATCCGAGGACGCGCAGCCAGCCGGCCCACAGCTCGCCGTCGCCGACGGCGGCCGCGTAGTTGGCGAGCCCGGCGAAGACCTCCGTACGGGCCCCCTTGCCGAGGCCCAGGCCGGAGACCTTGGTGCGCCGCAGGCTCAGATAGATCGTGTAGCCGATGGGCAGGGCCATGAAGAGCGTGAACAACGCCATGGCCGGGGCGAGGAACAGATAGGGCACGGCGCCCGCGCGGCCGGCGCGGGCGCCTGTCTTCGGGGATCGCATCGTCACTGGGCGAGGCTGAAGCCGGACTTGCGCATGTCGGCGACGGTGGTGTCCTGCATCGTCCGGATGGCGGCGGCGAAGTCGGACTTGGCGGCGACGGCCTTGTCGAAGGCGTCCCTATAGGCGTTGTAGGTCACGTTGACGTTGGGGCCGAAGGTGAAGCCGCGGGCGGTGGCGCCGATGTCGGCCGCCTGCTTCCAGAAGTCGGGCTGGTTGGAGAAGTAGTCGGGAGCGCCGGTCATCAGCGCGGCGCCCTTGGCGGAGGCCGGGTAGACCGCGCCCTCCTTGATCAGCAGGCCGAGCGCCTGCGGGTCGGTGTTCAGCCAGGTGGCGAACCGCGCGGCGGCCGCCTTGCTGGGCGACTTGGCGGCGACGGCGGTGGAGGAGCCGCCCCAGAAGCCGCTGTGGCTTTCACCCGCGTTCCACTGCGGCAACGGCGCGATGGCCCACTTGCCCTTGGCCTTCGGCGCGTTGCTCGACAGCACGCCCGGCCCCCACACCGCCGACGGCCAGGTGAGCAGCTTGCCGTCGTTGAGTGCCTTGTTCCACTCCGGGGTGAA
Organism: Microbispora sp. NPDC004025; assembly: GCF_053604425.1. NCBI lineage: Bacteria > Bacillati > Actinomycetota > Actinomycetes > Streptosporangiales > Streptosporangiaceae > Microbispora > Microbispora sp. NPDC004025. Next base: position 140,271 of record NZ_JBSGHN010000015.1, read on the forward strand.
GTACGGCATGCCGTCGATGACGCCCTCCTTCACCAGGCCGCCCCAGTAGGAGGCGACCTTCGTGGTGGCCTCGTCGTTCACCGCGACCTTCCAGGCGTCGCCACTGATCGACCACCACTGCGCGCCCGCCTGCTGGGAGAGGCCGGCGAACCAGCCGGGGTCCTTGCTGGAGAACGTGCCGAGGAAGACCTTCGGGTCCTTCTTGTGCACGGTGCGGGCGGCCTCGGCGTACTCGTCCCAGGTCTTCGGCACCTCGATGCCGTACTTCTCGAACAGGTCCTCGCGGTAGTAGAGCATCATCGGCCCGCTGTCCTGCGGGACCGCGTAGACGGCGTCGGTGCCGAGGGTGACCAGCCCCCAGATGCCCTCGCCGAACTCGTTTTTCGCCTGAGCGGTCTCCGCCTTGAGGTCGGCCACGGCGTCGGCGGCCACGAACGAGGGCAGCATCTGGTATTCGGCCTGGACCAGGTCCGGCGGGTTGCCGGCCTTGGCGGCGGTGAGGAACTTGGCCGCCGCGTCGTCCCCGCCCGCCTGCTTGCTGACTGTGACCTGGATGTCGGGGTGGGCCTGGTTCCATACCGCGACGATCTTGTCCATGTTCGGGACCCAGGTCCAGTAGGTCAGCTTCACCGGCCCGGCCGGTGCCGCGCTCTGACTCGCGGCCTCGGACGGCTCCTCGGCGCCGCCCGAGCAGGCCGCCGACAGTGTGGTGGTGAGGATCGCGACGGCCGCCACTGCTAACCGGTTCACACGCATAGGGCCCTCCAGGCAGGGGGGAGAGGGGGAAGGGATGATGAGACGTTCTGGGAGCGTTCACAGAGTGGAAGTTCGCTCATGTGCTGTCAATGGCCGTTACCCGGTTGTTAACGGTCCGTCCCTATCAGCGCAAATCACTCACACCTTCACGCCTGGGCGGCTGTGCGTTACTGTGCACGTTCACAGAAGCAGAATCGAGGGGGAGACGTGCCCGGATATCCCGTCCTGCCCGAGGGCCTCGCCTACGGCGGGGACTACAACCCCGAGCAGTGGCCGGAGGACGTATGGCGGGAGGACGTCCGCCTGATGCGGGAGGCCGGGGTGAACCTGGTCACCGTGGGGGTCTTCAACTGGGGACTCATCGAACCGGAGGAGGGCGAGTACGACTTCTCCCGGCTCGACCGGATCCTCGACCTGCTCCACTCGGCCGGCGTGTACGCCGACCTCGCCACCCCCACCTCGTCGCCGCCCACGTGGTTCCGCCGCCGCTACCCCGGCAGCCGCCTGGTGGACCGGGAGGGCCACGTGCTCGGCGGTGGCTCACGCCACAGCTTCTGCCCGAGCTCGCCCGACTACGCCGCCGCGTCCGAGCGGATCGTCACCGCCCTGGCCCGGCGGTACGCCGGCCACCCCGCCGTGGCCATGTGGCACGTGCACAACGAGTACGGCTGGGCCAACGCCCACTGCTACTGCCCGACGTCGGCCGAGGCGTTCCGCGCCTGGCTGAGGGACAGGTACGGCGACGTGGGCGCGCTCAACGCCGCCTGGGGCACGACCTTCTGGGGGCTGACCTACGGCTCGTTCGAGGAGGTCGAGCCGCCCGTGGCCGCGCCGGTGGGCCTGCTCACCGGGCTCCAGCTCGACTTCATGCGGTTCTCCGTCGACACCCACATCGCCTGTTTCCGCAGGGAGCGGGACACGATCCGCCGGTTCGGCGACCTGCCGGTCACGACCAACTTCATGATCCCCAACTGCAAGCCCATGGACTACTGGCGGTGGGCGGCGGAGGTCGACGTGGTGGCCAACGACCACTACCTCGACTCGGGGCGGGCCGACCCGCACATCGAGCTGGCCATGGCCGCCGACCTCACCCGCTCGGTGGCCGGAGGCCGCCCCTGGATGCTGATGGAGCACTCGACGGGCGCGGTCAACTGGCAGCCGCGCAACCTCGCCAAACGGCCGGGGGAGATGCGCCGCAACACCCTCGCCCACGTGGCGCGCGGTTCCGACTCGGCGATGTTCTTCCAGTGGCGCGCCTCCCGTCACGGCGCGGAGAAGTTCCACTCGGCGATGGTGCCGCACGCCGGGACCGACTCGCAGATGTGGCGCGAGGTGCTGGCACTCGGCGCGGACCTGCGCGAACTCGCCGGGGTGAGGGGCTCGCGGGTGACGGCCGAGGTCGCCGTGGTGTGGGACTGGGAGTCCTACTGGGCACTCGAGTTCGAGTGGCGGCCCTCGGCCGACCTGCGCTTCCGGGAGCGCGTCGAGGCCTATTACGAGGCGTTGTGGCGGGAGCACGTCACCGTCGACTTCGTCCACCCGTCGGCCGACCTGTCGCCGTACCGGCTGGTCGTCGCGCCGAGTTCCTATCTGCTCGGCGAGGCGCCGGCGAAGAACCTGCACCGCTACGTGGAGGCCGGCGGGCACCTGCTGGTCTCCTACTTCTCCGGGATCGTGGACGAGAACGACACCATCCACGCGGGGCCCTACCCCGGGGCGCTGCGCGAGGTGCTCGGGGTGGCCGTCGAGGAGTTCCACCCGCTCCGCGAGCACGAGACCGTGACGGTGGAGCCCTCGGAGTCAGCCGGGCCCGGGGCGACCGGCCGGATCTGGTCCGAGCGCGTACGGCTCGCGGGGGCGCGGGCCGTGCACGAGTTCGCCGACGGGCCCGACGCCGGGCACCCCGCCGTGACCCGGCACGACCTGGGCGCGGGCACCGCGTGGTACGTGTCCACCGCCCTGGACGCCGGGTCCGGCCTGCGCGGACTCCTCGGCCGGGTGCTCGACGGCGCCGGCGTGTCCCGGCCGCGCGGCCTGCCCGACACGCTGGAGCTCGTACGGCGGGGCGACCACCTGTTCCTCATCAACCACGGGGACGCGCCGGTCACCGTGACCGGGGTGACCGGCACGGGAGTGCTCGACGGCGCCGCGTACGACGGCTCGGCGGCGGTGCCCGCCGGAGGCGTCGTGGTCGTCCACACCTCCTGAGACTCCCCGGCGCCGTGCCGCACCTGGCCGGTGACGCGGCGCCGGGGCCCGCACAATCGAACACGGGGGAACACGGCTCGTCCTCTCCTGACCGGAGGATCACATGGCTCGATTCCTGGCGGCCCTGCTGTGCGCGATGGCCGCGCTGTTCACCACCGCCGCCCCGGCAGGGGCCGCGGCACCGTCCGGCGGCGGCCCGAAGCCCGGCGGCCCACCACCCCACCTCGCGATCAGGGGCGCCGACGTGTCGAGCCTCGCCAAGTCCGAGGCGCTGGGCGGGACGTACCGCTACGCGAACGGGCGGCGGGGCGACGCGCTGGCGATCCTGCGGCACAGCGGGGTCGACTACATCCGGCTCAAGGTGTGGGTGAACCCCGCCGACGGCTACAACACCAAGAGCCAGGTGCTCGCGATCGCGAAGCGGGCCAAGGCGCACGGCATGGGCCTGCTGGTCGACTTCCACTACTCCGACTCCTGGGCCGACCCCGGCAAACAGAACAAGCCCGCCGCCTGGTCCTCGCTGTCCTTGGCGGAACTGAAACAGGCGGTGTACGACCACACCTACGACGTGCTGAGCGCGCTGAAGGCGCAGGGCACGACGGCCGACATGGTGCAGGTCGGCAACGAGATCAACGGCGGCCTGCTGTGGCCGGACGGCCGCTGGGACGACTGGCCGGGGATGGCCGCCCTGCTGGGCGCGGGGTACGACGCGGTCAAGGCGGTGTCCGCCAGGACCAAGGTCGTGCTGCACCTTGCGGACGGCGGCGACAACGGCCTCTACCGGTGGTGGTTCGACACCGCCGCGTCCTACGGCGTCCGCTACGACGTGATCGGCCTGTCGTACTACCCGTTCTGGCACGGCACCCTCGCCGCGTTCCAGGCCAACCTGAACGACGTCGCCGCACGGTACGGCAAGCCGGTCGTGGTGGTGGAGACCGCCTATCCCTTCACGACGGCCGACGACGACGGCTGGGAGAACATCGTCACCTCCGCCGAGCCGTACCCCGGGTATCCGGCGACCCCCGCGGGTCAGGCGGCGTTCGCCCGCGACCTGACGGACATCGTGCGGGCGGTGCCCGGCGGACTCGGCCTGGGGGCCTTCTGGTGGGAGGCCACCTGGACGGGGGTGAAGGGCAACGGCTGGGATCCCGCCGACCCGTCGTCCGGCAACGCCTGGGAGAACCAGGCGCTGTTCGGCTTCGACGACCGGGCGCTGCCCGCGCTGCGGGAGTTCGCCCGCCGGTGAGTATCGAAGCGTCCCTCGCCGTGGCGACCTGACCTCGTGACGGCGGGGGTTCGGGGGTGTCCACCCATCCTCTCCTGACCGGAGGAACCATGAGAAAGATCCTGGCGGCGCTGGTCGTGTGCGCCGCCGCGGTGCTCCCCGCCGCGCAACCGGCGCACGCCGCCGGCACACTGACCATGCTCGGAGCCGACGTGTCCTCCGTGCAGCGCTCCCTCGACCTGGGCGCGAAGTACTACGACGCGAGCGGCGGCCAGAAGGACCCGCTCGACATCCTCAAGGGCGTCGGCGTCAACTACGTCCGCCTGCGGATCTGGAACAACCCGGCCAGCGGCTACAACAACAAGGCGAAGGTCCTCCAGTACGCCAGGACGGTCAAGGCCAAGGGCCTGAAGCTGATGATCGACTTCCACTACTCCGACACCTGGGCGGACCCCGGCAAGCAGTACAAGCCCGCCGCGTGGGCGAGCCACGGCATCGGCCAGTTGCAGACCGACGTCTACAACTACACCTACGACGTGTGCTCCAGCCTCAAGGCCCAGGGCACGACCCCCGACAGCGTGCAGATCGGCAACGAGATCAACGTCGGCATGCTGTGGAACGACGGCAAGGTCGTGAACAACGACTTCACGAACCTGAGCCTGCTGCTCAAGGCCGGCTACAACGCGACCAAGGCCTGCAACTCCGGCACTCAGGTGATCATCCACACCGCGAACGCCGACAGCGACGCGCACGCCCGCTGGTTCTACGACGGCATCCGGGCCAAGGGCGTCCCCTGGGACATCACCGGCCTGTCGTACTACTGCATGTGGCACGGCACACTGTCCAACCTGTCCAGCGTGATCTCGGACATGCGGTCCCGCTACGGCAAGCCGGTCGTCATCGCCGAGACGGCCTACCCGTTCACTCCCGACAACGCCGACTGGGAGGGCAACTCGGTCACGTCGGGCTGCCCGGGGTACGGCCTCACCTGGCAGGGACAGGGCGCCGAGTTCGCGGCGGTGCAGAGCACGGCCCGCAACGCGGGCGCCGTCGGCGTCTTCTACTGGGAGCCGACGTGGTACGCCGTGCCCGGGAACGGCTGGGACCCGGCGAACATCAACGGCACCGGCGACGGCTGGGACAACATGGCCGTCTTCGACTGGACCGGCCACATCAACCCGAACGTCAGATGGACCCCATGACCGCCTGAAACCGAGCGGGCCGTCTCGCGGGGTGCACCCCGGGCGGCCCGCCCGCCCCCACAGGCCAGGCCGCCATCAATCGAACAGTTCGTCGGCCGAGGTGATGACGGCGGCCTTACGGACCCAAGCCTCCAGTTGATTCGTGTCCTCACACCGCTGGATCCGCTCGCGCGCGACGTCGGAGATCTCCAGGCCGCGGGCGTCGAGCATGATGAGAAGCGCCTCCGCGCGGCCCTGGTCCTTCCAGTGGGAGAAGTACTTCTCGCCGAGGTAGTCGAAGTCCTGAATGGTGGTCACCATCTCCTCCAGACGCTTGACCGTCACATCCCGTAGCGAGCTGATCACGTAGCTCAAATATACTCTGGCGCGATCCTCATTCAATGTCGCCAGCCCTGCCAGCATCGCCGCCAGCACCATCTCGTTGTCGGACTCATCGGGGTGTGCCACGGCCGAGAGGACGGCGAGTTCCGGGCAGGCGCGGGCCTGGTCGGGGTCGGTGATCAGGGGCATGCGGCCGGGGTCGATCACCAGCGGCGTGATGGCGCCGTTCGGGCCCAGCCGGATCGTCCTCTCGCACCAGCGGGCCATCGACCGATCCGGGCAGATGACCAGCAGCGCGGTGTCGCACTTGTGCTGGGACCGCAGTGTCGTGACGTAGACCGGCCAGCTGAAGCGCTTGCCGTAGTCCCGGCCGAGCTGAACCTCCACGATGACGGCCATCAGTGCCGCTCCGGTCTCGTCTCGCAGCACCACGACCGAATCGGCGCGGAACTCGATCGGCGCCTGGGTGCAGTCGACCGTCTCCACGTGAGCGGCGGCGTAAGGGGGGACGTCGGCCCCCGGCGCGCGACGCAGCAGCTCGACCGCCGTCTCCGGCCGGTTGCGGATGAGTTCGAGTGGCATCTCGTGATCAATACCGGGCATGGCCGCGACATTACTGAATGTTGTCGGTCAGTTACACATAGTTCGCAGAAATGGCGGCGATTGACGGCTATCAAAGGCCCTCAGGGCTCGGGGATGGCTTCCCATTCGCGGCAGGGGCTGAGTGCGTGGTGCTGGTAGATGACGCCGACCGCGGGGCGGGACCAGCCGAGCGCGACCGTGTCGCGGTCCGTGTACGGAATCGGCTCGCCGAGGTCGGCGGCTGTGACCGGCTGGCCTCCGGGGCCGCATACGCACTCGGGGTTGCCCTCGTGGTCGATTACGTCGTCGAGCGGCATCACATGCACGAACCTGTCCATCTCACCTACCTTGTCGGGGGATTGCGGTCACATTACCTCAAACCGGCATTAATCGGAATAATTTGGACAAATCCGGAGCCACTTTGAACCATTGACCTTTGTTGGGATGGACGGCAAACTAACTCCACAATCGCCGGATGAGCCGATGGAGTGCCGCAATGCCGTACCGTCCCCCATTGATCGCGCGCGAGTTCTTCGTGGCGGATCCTCCCGAGCTTCCGGTGCGCGAGCCGGGCGAGGCGGGCCTGTCCGCGCTGACCAGCGCGGAGGTGGTGGCCTCCGACGGCCGGGGCGTGACGCTCAAGGGCTCCACCTCGGCCGAGGAGACGCTCGTCGTGCAGATCACGGTCGCGGGCGAGGGGGTGATCCGGGTGCGCCTGTCGGAGGATCCCGACGCGCGCACCCGGTCCGCCCGCGCGATCTCCATGGTCACCCCCGGCGAGTACGGCGAGGCCGTCGTGGAGGCGAGCCACAGCCGCGTGATCGTCGACGCCGGATCGCTGCGTGCCGAGGTGCGGCTGCACCCCTGGAACCTGCGCTTCACCGACCGGGCCGGCCGGACTCTAGTGGAGCAGGACCCGGGTCACCCCGACATCAGCGGCCGGCTGCGCACGCTGCCGTTCGGCCGCTCGGCCGTGGACGGCGTCCCCGTCGCCTACCACGACACGTTCGTGGCCCCCTCCGACGAGGCGTTCGGCGGCTTCGGCGAGTCGTTCACGCCGCTCGACAAGCGCGGCCAGCGCCCGCTCATGTGGAACTTCGACGCCTTCGGCGCCGAGTCGCAGCGCGCGTACAAGAACGTGCCCTTCTACCTGTCCAGCAGGGGATACGGCATCTGCGTCGACAGCGGCACGCCGGTCGAGTTCGACGTGTGCCAGTCCACGCACAGCGCCGTGCAGATCATCGTGCCCGACGACCTCATCGACTACTACGTCATCGCGGGACCGGCCCCGGCGGAGGTCCTGGACCGGTTCGACCGGCTGACCTGCCGGCCGCAGCTGCCGCCGAAGTGGGCGTTCGGCACCTGGATCTCCTCGGGCTTCTTCCGCGACAGCCAGGAGCGCGTGCTGGAGCGCGCCAGGAAGATCAGGGACCGGGGGATCCCCTGCGACGTGCTCCACCTCGACTGCTACTGGCAGGCGGACGGGCACTGGTCCGACCTCCAGTGGGACCCGGAGACGTTCCCCGACCCGGCGGGCATGCTCGCCACGCTCAAGGAGCAGGGCTTCAAGGTCTGCCTGTGGATGAACTCCTACATCTCGCACCTCAGCCCGGCCTTCGCCGAGGCCTCCGAGAGGGGCTACTTCCTCAGGACACGCGACGGCGAGACCTACGTCGCCGACACCTGGCACGGCTCCTACCCGGCCTGCGGCATCGTCGACTTCACCAACCCCGAGGCGGTCGAGTGGTTCAAGGGCCTGCTGCGCGACCGCCTGCGTGAGGGCGTGGCGGCGTTCAAGACCGACTTCGCCGAGGGGGTCCCCGCCGACGCCGTGGCCTTCAACGGCATGACCGGCACCGAGCTGCACAACGTCTACACGCTGCTGTTCAACGACATCGTGGCGGAGGTGACCCGCGAGGTGAACGGGCACGAGCTGGTCTGGGCCCGCTCGTCCTACCTCGGCGGCCAGCGCCACTCGGCCCAGTGGAGCGGCGACGTCGACACGACCTATTCCGCGATGGGCAGCACGATCAGGGGCGGGCTGTCGCACGGCCTGTCCGGCGTCCCCTTCTGGAGCCACGACGCGGGCGGCTTCACCGGCACGCCCAGCCCGGACCTCTACATCCGCTGGTCGCAGTTCGCCGCGCTGTCCCCGCTCGTACGGTTCCACGGCACGACCACCCGGGAGCCCTGGGAGTTCCCGGCGCACGCGGAGCAGGCCGCCGTCGAGGCCCTGCGGCTGCGGTACCGGCTCATGCCGTACATCTACTCGGCGGCCGTCACCGCGGCCGAGACGGGCGCGCCGATGCTGCGCGCGCTGTGCGTCGACCACCCCGACGACCCGGTGGCCTGGCAGGCGGACCTGCAGTACCTTCTCGGCACCGACCTGCTCGTCGCCCCGATGACCTCCGCCGACGGCACCAGGAAGGTCTACCTGCCCTCGGGGGTGTGGGTGGACTACTGGACCGGCGAGGCCGTGGACGGCGGGCGTTACGTCACGGTGTCGCCGCCGCTCGACCAGATCCCCCTGTTCGTACGGCACGGCTCGCTGATCCCGGTCACCGAGCCGGGCGACACGGTGGCCGACGAGCCCCGGGTCTCGCTGCTCGCCTTCGGCGTGCCGGAGCGCGAGAGCCGTACGACGATCAGGGACCTGGACGGGGACACGACGGTCACGGCGGTGAGGGACGGCGACCGGCTGGTCGTCACCGCCGAGGGCCCCAAGCAGATCGACGGCGTCGAGTTCGCGGGCCCCGGCGTCCCGGTCGTCATCAACTAGAGAAACCCCCTGGAGAAAGACCATGTTCAGAGTAGGCAGGAGCGCGACGGTGGCGGCACTGGCCGCGGCCGCGCTGGCGCTCGGCGCGTGCGGTGGATCCTCTGACGATTCCAATAGCGGCAGCGGCGGCGGCTCCGCGGAGGGCAGGACCCTCACCCTCTGGCACTACGAGACCGGCAACAGCGCCATGGGCACCGCCTGGGCTCAGGCGATCAAGGATTTCGAGGCGAGCCACCCCGGCGTCAAGGTGAAGTTCGAGGAGAAGGGCTTCGAGCAGATCCAGAAGACGGCGTCGATGGTCCTCAACTCCGACGAGGCGCCCGACATCATGGAGTACAACAAGGGCAACGCGACCGCCGGTCAGCTGTCCAAGCAGGGCCTGCTCACCGACCTGTCGGAGGAGGCCACCAAGCGCGGCTGGGACAAGCTGCTCAGCCCGTCGCTGCAGACCACCGCCAGATATGACGAGCGGGGCATCATGGGCTCGGGCAAGTGGTTCGGGGTGCCGAACTACGGCGAGTACGTGATGGTCTACTACAACAAGGACATGTTCGAGAAGGCGGGCGTCAAGGTGCCTGCCAGCTTCGACGAGTTCACCGCCGCGCTCGACGCGTTCGCGAAGAAGGGCACCACGCCGATCGCGACGGCGGGCGCCGAGTACCCCGCCCAGCAGCTGTTCTACCTGCTCGCGCTGAACAAGGCCAACCGCGCCTGGATCGACTCCTTCGAGCTCTACAAGGGCAAGGTCGACTTCCACGGCCCCGAGTTCACCTACGCCGCGCAGACCTTCTCCGACTGGGTGAAGAAGGGATACATCGGCAAGGACTCGGCCGGCATGAAGGCCGAGGACATGGGCGTGGCGTTCATCGGCGGCAAGTACCCGATCATGGTGTCGGGCAGCTGGTGGTTCGGCCGCATGCAGGAGGAGATCAAGGACTTCAAGTGGGGCTCGTTCCTGTGGCCCGGCCAGTTCGCCCCAGGCTCCAGCGGCAACCTGTGGGTCGTGCCCGAGAAGTCCGAGAACAAGGACCTCGCCTACGACTTCATCGACATCACGATGAAGAAGGAGATCCAGAATCTGCTCGGCAACTCGGGCGGCGTCCCGGTCGCGGCCGACCCCACCGCGATCACCGACGCGCAGAACAAGGAGCTGATCGAGAACTTCAACAAGCTCTCGACGCAGGACGGCCTGGCTTTCTACCCTGACTGGCCGGCCCCCGGCTACTACGACGTGCTCGTCGCCGGCGTGCAGGAACTGATCAACGGCAGCAAGAAGCCCGAGGAGGTCCTGGACGAGATCGCCCAGCCGTACAACGACAACCTGGCCGACATCGCCGAGTAAGCCCCCGACTCCGGCGGCGGGGCTGCCTGACCGGCCTCCGCCGCCGGACCCCCTTCTCGAAAGGCTCCGCACATGGCACCACCCGGCGCGGGTACCGCCCGCCCGCGCGGGAGGGGCGGCTACTGGCTCTATCTGGTTCCGAGCCTGGTGCTGTTCCTCGCGATCATCGTCGTCCCGTTCCTGATGAACCTCGCGACGAGCTTCACCCGCTGGTCCGGCGTCGGCACTCCCAAGTGGATCGGGCTCGACAACTACACCAAGCTGTTCAAGGACGAGCGTTTCTGGGCCTCCTTCCAGCACAACGTCGCGCTGATCGTCGCGATGGCCGTGGTGCCCACGATCATCGGCCTGGTGCTCGCCGCCGCGCTGTTCGACTACATCGCCAAGCGGTTCGGCGGGCGTACGGCCTCGGCCCTGCGCGCGGCGTTCTACCTGCCGCAGGTGCTGCCCGTCGCGGTGGCCGGCGTGGTCTGGGGCTGGATGCTCCACCCGTCGTACGGCGCGGTCAACCAGATCTTCGGGCTGAAGGTCAACTGGCTGGGCGACCCCGATTTCGCGCTGGCGACGGTCATGGCGATCATGGTGTGGTTCCAGCTCGGATATCCGGTCGTCATCTTCATGGCCGGGCTCCAGCGGGTCGACCCCTCGCTGTACGAGGCGGCCGAGATCGACGGCGCCTCGTGGTGGCGCAGGTTCTGGCACATCACGATCGCGCAGATCCGGCCGGAGATCTTCGTGGTGCTGCTGACCTGCACGATCGCGGCGCTGAAGGTGTTCGGGCCGATCTTCGTGCTGACCAGGGGAGGGCCCGGCTCCGCGACCATGGTGCCGTCGTACTTCTCCTATCTGAACTTCTTCCAGAAGGTCAACGTCGGGTACGGCTCGGCGATCGCGACCGTGCTCGCCCTGATCATCGTCGTGGTGACCTTCCTCTTCCTGCGGGTCCAGGAGCGTGACCAGGAGAGTGAGTCGTGACCCCCGATCGCACCATCCGCCAGCCGGGACGATGGGCCGTGCTCGCGGCGCTGGTCGTGCTCGCGGTCGTGATGCTCTTCCCGTTCGTCATCGTCACGCTCAACGCGTTCAAGTCCCCGGCCGAATACTCCTCGGACGGCCCGCTGAGCCTGCCCCACGGGCTCTACCTGGACGGGATCGTCGCCTTCTGGGACCGCGTCGACTTCGGCCTGAAGCTGTGGAACAGCCTGCTGATCAGCGGTGTCGTCGCGGTCGCCGCCGTGGTGCTGTCGGTGCTCAACGCGTACGCGCTGGGGATCGGCAAGGTCCGCGGCCGGCTGTGGATCCTCGTGCTGTTCCTGGTCGCCAACACGCTGCCGCAGGAGGCGCTGGTCTACCCGCTCTACTACCTGTCCAAGGAGGTGGGGCTGTACGACTCGAAGCTCGCCGTCATCCTGATCTTCACGGTGATCCAGGCGGCCTTCGGGACCTACCTGCTCTCGTCGGTGCTCGGGCAGTTCCCCCGGGGGATCCTGGAGGCGGCCGAGATCGACGGGGCGAGCAGATGGCGGATGCTGTGGCGCATCGTCGTGCCCATCAGCCGCCCGACCCTCTCGGTGCTGCTCATCTTCTTCTTCATCTGGACGTGGAACGAGTTCTTCCTGCCGATGGTGTTCCTCATCGCCAACGACAACCAGACCGTGCCGGTCGCCCTGGGCGTCCTGCAGGGCGAGAAGATGATGGACGCCACCATGTCCAGCGCGTCGGCGCTGCTCGGCATCGTCCCGGCCGTGGCCTTCTTCCTGATCTTCCAGCGCACGCTGACCCGTGGCGTCACGGTCGGCGCCATCAAGTAACACCCCCCAAGTAACGCGTCACTACCTGACCTGGAGGCGCAATGTCCCATCGCCGTTCGGCGATGCTGTCCGCGTCGGCCGCCCTGGCTCTGGCACTGAGCCTGGGCGCCGGCCCCGCGAGGGCGGCCGACGACTATCCGTTCCGGAACCCGTCGCTGCCGCTCGCCCAGCGCGTCGACGATCTGCTCGGCCGGCTCACGCTGGACGAGAAGGTCGCGATGCTGCACCAGTACGCCCCCGCGATCGACCGTCTGGGCATCAAGATGTTCAAGACGGGCACCGAGGCGCTGCACGGCGTCGCCTGGTCGACGGACTACACCAACAACGGCGCCGTGGTCACCGCCAAGGGCACCGTCTTCCCCCAGGCGGTCGGCCTGGCCAGCACCTGGGACCCCGCCCTGATCAAGCGGGTCGGCTCCGCCGTCGGCGACGAGGCCCGCGGCTACCACGCCGAGAACCCCACCGTGTGGGGGCTCAACCTCTGGGCGCCCGTGGTCAACCTGCTGCGCGACCCCCGCTGGGGACGCAACGAGGAGGGCTACTCCGAGGACCCGCTGCTGACCGGCGCCATCTCCACCGCGTACGGCTCGGGCCTGACGGGCGACGACCCCGACCACCTGAAGACGGCGCCCACGCTGAAGCACTACCTGGCCAACAACAACGAGGTCAACCGCGACACCACGTCGTCGGAGCTGCCGCCGCGGGTGAAGCACGAGTACGACGAGGCGGCCTTCAAGCCGGCCATCGAGGCCGACGCGGCGACCGGCGTGATGGCGTCGTACAACCTCGTGAACGGCCGGCCGAACACGGTCAACCCCGATCTGGACGACGTGGTCCGCTCCTGGACGGAGCGGACGCTGTTCAACGTCTCCGACGCCTGGGCGCCGAACAACCTCGTGCAGACCGAGAAGTACTACGCGACCCAGCCCGAGGCCGCCGCCGCGCTGATCAAGGCGGGCCTCGACAGCTTCACCGTGGACGACACCAACGGCGGCCCGACGGTCGCGTCCGTCAAGGAGGCGCTGTCGAAGGGCCTGCTCAGCCAGTCGGACGTGGACGACGCCGTGCGGCACCAGCTCAGCGTCCGGTTCCGGCTCGGCGAGTTCGACCCCGACGGCGGGCCGTACGCGAAGATCACCAAGGACGTGGTCAACAGCCCGGCGAACCAGAAGCTGGCCCGCGAGACCGCGGCCAAGGCGATGGTGCTGCTGAAGAACTCCGGCGGCGCGCTGCCGCTGAAGCCCGGCAAGAAGGTCGCCGTGGTCGGCCCGCTGGCCGACGTGCTCTACACCGACTGGTACTCGGGCGGCCTGCCGTACAAGGTGACCCCGCTCGACGGGATCAAGGCGCGGGCGGCCTCGGTGACGTCCTCCGAGGGTGTCGACCGCATCGCGCTGAAGAACGTCGCCACCGGCAGGTACATCAGCGCCCCCGCGGCCGGCGGCGACCTGAAGGAGAGCGCGACCTCGGCCGGCGCCACCGAGCAGTTCGACGCGTTCGACTGGGGCCAGGGCGTGCTGACACTGCGCAGCGTCGCCAACGGGAAGTACGTCAGCCGGGCCAACTGGTCCACGCTGGCCAACACCGCCGACCAGCCGTCCGGCTGGTTCGTGCAGGAGCAGTTCAAGCTGGAGCGGCAGGCCGACGGCACGTACCTGCTGCGGTACGCCGGCTACGAGACGACCGAGAGCTGGTTCGGCTCGGACCCGTACGTCAAGGCGGCGGCCGACGGCACGCTGAGCCTGACCTCCGCCGACCAGGCCACGCACTACGCCAAGGAGGTCGTCTCCAGCGGAGCCGAGGACGCCGTCGCCAAGGCCAAGGCCGCCGACGTGGCGGTCGTGGTGGTCGGCAGCATGCCGTTCATCAACGGCCGCGAGGCCCACGACCGCACCGACATGAACCTCGCCGAGGGCCAGGAGGCGCTGGTCAAGGCCGTGAAGGCCGCCAACCCGAACACGGTGGTGGTGCTGGAGAACAGCTACCCGACGACGATCAACTGGGCGCAGGACAACGTCCCGGCCATCCTGTGGACCTCCCACGCGGGCGCCGAGACCGGGCACGCCCTCGCCGACGTGCTGTACGGCGACGTCAACCCGGCCGGCCGGCTCACCCAGACGTGGTACCGCTCCGCGGACGAGCTGCCGGGCATCCTCGACTACGACATCGTCAAGAAGGACCGGACGTACCTGTACTACCAGGGCCGGCCGCTCTACCCGTTCGGCTACGGCCTGTCGTACACGTCGTTCGCCTACCAGGGCCTCAAGGCGGTGCGGAAGGGCGACGCGTACGAGGTCTCGGTGAAGGTGACCAACACCGGCTCCCGGGCCGGCGACGAGGTCGTGCAGCTCTACACGCACCAGCACCGCTCGCGGGTGAAGCAGCCGGTCAAGCAGCTTCGCGCGTTCCAGCGGGTGACGCTGGCGCCGGGTCAGACCAGGACGGTCGCCTTCAGCGTCGCAAAGAGCGACCTCGCGCTGTGGGACGTCACGCGGAACAAGTGGACCGTCGAGAACGCCACCCACGACGTGCTCGTGGGGTCGTCCTCGGCGAACATCCGGCAGCGGGCGACGATCAACGTGCAGGGCGAGAACATCCCCCACCGCGATCTGTCGAAGACCACCCGGGCGGTCGACTTCGACGACTACTCGGGCGTCCACCTGGTCGACGAGACAAAGGAGCGCGGCGACGCCGTGGCGGGCGCGAACGGCGGCTGGATCGCGTTCAAGGACGTCCAGCTCCGCAACTCCAGGAAGGTCACGGCCGGGGTCGCCTCGGCGAGCGGCGGGACGATCGAGGTGCGCCTCGGCTCGCCGACCGGCGCCAAGGTGGCCACGATCCCGGTCGCCGCGACCGGCGGGATCTACAACTGGGCCGGCGCGTCCGCGCCCGTGTCCGGCGCGAACGGCGTGAAGGACGTCTACCTCGTCTTCACCGGTGATCTCCGGATCAGGGACCTCACTCTGAGCTGAGGTCCCCTGAGGACGGCGGACGCCCCGCGTGCCTGCGCGGGGCGTTCCCCGTCACCGGGCCGGTCAGCCCGCCAGCACGTCCGTCGCCTTGTGGTCGTCGTCCACGCCCTCGATCAGCACGGCGTCGCCGGAGGAGTTGCGGGTGCGCAGCGGAAGGATCTCCTGGTAGGCGGGCGACCGGTACCACGCCCTCGCCCTGCCGAGGTCGGGGAACTCGATGACGATGAGGGTCTGCGTCCAGGTGCCCTCCAGCAGCTCGGGCTCGCCGCCGTGGATGATGAAACGGCCGCCGAACGGCTCCAGCGTGGCGTCGATGCGCCGCAGGTACTCCACGATGTCCTCGCCCAGGTTGACGTCGCGGAGCTGGGCGACGGCGTAGGCAGTCATGGTTCCTCCAGTGATCCTGTGTGGCCGGATGCGGGGCGCCGGTGGGGCGCGTCCTCCCGAGGTCTCGAGCATCCCGCGAACGGGTAACGAAGACGATGACCTGTGAGGTAACCGGCGTCCCGTGCCGGTCAGCCAGAGGTGACGTGGACGAGCCGGCACATGCCGGCGGTCGCGGTGAACTGGGCGAACTCGGTGAACTGGGCGAACTCGGTGATCTGGGCGAACTCGGTGAACTCGGCGAAGAGCCGGACCCGGCGGCCGGACAGGCCGGCGATGTGGACCCGCCACGGGGTCGCGACGCCGGGTTTCGGCGGGCGATCAATCACACTTTCGCTATTCTCCCCCATATGGCCGAATCGCTGAGGGGGACGCTGGCCTCGCGATACCACCTCCTGCGCCCGCTGGGCTCCGGCGGCATGGGCACGGTGTGGCTGGCGAGGGACTCCGTGCTCGACCGCGAGGTGGCGATCAAGGAGCTTCGCCTCCCGGACGGCCTCGGCGAGCGGGAGCGGGCCGAGCTGATCGCCAGGGTCATGCGCGAGGCCGAGGTCACCGCGCGCGTCCGGCATCCCGGGATCGTCGCCCTCCACGACGTGCTCCTCCAGGACGGCAGGCCGTGGATCGTCATGGAACTGCTCCACGGCCACGACCTCGCCCGGCAGATCGCGGCGTACGGACCGCTGCCGTACCGGCAGGTGGCGGACCTCGGCGCCCGCCTGCTCGACGCGTTGTCGGCCACGCACGCCGGGGGCGTGCAGCACCGCGACGTCAAGCCGGGCAACGTCTTCCTCTGCGCCGACGGCCGGGTGCTGCTCACGGATTTCGGCATCGCCCGCCAGGCCGGCCAGGCGTCGATCACCGAGGCCGGGCTGCTGGTCGGCTCGCCCGGGTTCATCGCGCCGGAACGGCTCGCGGGCGAGCCCGGCGGCCCGGCCGCCGACCTGTGGTCGCTCGCCGCCACCCTCTACACGGCCGTCGAAGGCGTCGCCCCGTACCAGGGCCCGCGTGCCGAGGCCATCCGGGCGACCCTCACCCAGGCCGCCCGTCCGCCGGTGCTCGCGGGGCCGCTCGGCCCGGTGCTGGCGTGGATGATGGCGCGCGACCCGGCCGGCCGTCCGGACGCGGCGACCGCGCTCACGCTGCTGCGCCAGGTCGCCGCCGGCGGCACGCCGTCCGTGGACCACGGGCCGGGCATCCGGGTCGAGCCCCCGCCGCGCCGCCGACGGGCGTGGTGGTGGATCGGCGCCGCGGCCGCCGTCGTGGTGGCCGCCGCGATTCCCCTCACGGTGCGGTCGCTGCGGAGCGAGCCGCCGGCCGATTCCGCCCGCCGGGTCTCACCCGCCTTCGAGCGTGCCGTGGACCTGTGCCGGTCGCTGTCGGCCGACCAGGTGCGGCGCATCCTGGGCGCCCCGGCGCAGGCGCGGCCGGGGGAGGCGAGCTGCCAGTGGGCCGTCACGGGCGCCGGCATCGCGCTGAGCGCGGAGACCGACTCCGACACCCCCGAGCCGTGGGCGCTCGACACGGCCTCCGCGCACACGCTGCTGGAGGGACTGCGCAGGCAGTACGCGTCGGGCCCGCGCGACCGCGACTGGATCTGGTACGAGATCGGCCTCGACCGCAGGAGCCAGGCCATCGAGTCGGCCGCCAGGGACGTGCCGGAGGCGGCCGACGAGGCGTTCGCGGTGGACCTCACCACGCCGGAGGGCAAGGCGCAGGCCACGGTCGTGTACTTCAGGCTCGGCGACCTCGTGGCCCGGCTCCAGTACGCCGACCTCGACGCGAAGTCGCCCGCCGACCTGCGCGACCGGGCGGTCGCGGCGGCGGCGTCGGCGGCCGAGGGCCTGAGAGGGCTGGCCTAGCCGTGGATCTGCTCGCCGGACGGTACCAGCTCGCCGAATCGCTGGGTGAGGGCGGCGGCGGCACGGTCTGGCGCGCCCACGACGAGCTGCTGCGCCGGGAGGTGGCGATCAAGCAGGTGCGCGTCCCGCCCGGTCTGGACGACCGGGAGCGCGCCGGCTTCCTCGGGAGAGCCGTCGAGGAGGCCCGGGCGGCCGGGCGGCTCACCCATCCGGCCATCGTGACGGTCCACGACGTCGTCGGGCACGCCGGGCAACCGTGGATCGTCATGGACCTGGTGCCCGGCCGCTCCCTGGACAAGATCATCCGTGAGGACGGGCCGCTTCCCTCCGAGCGGGTGGCCGAGATCGGCCTTGCCGTGCTCGACGCGCTGGAGGCGGCCCACTCCCGGGGCATCCTGCACCGCGACGTGAAGCCGGCCAACGTCCTCATCGGGCCCGACGGCCGCGCCCTGCTCACCGACTTCGGGATCGCCGCGCCCGTCGGCGGCGCCGGCGGCTCCTGGCAGAGCTCGGCGGGGTCGCCCAACTACATGGCCCCAGAACGGTTCCGGGACGAGCCCGACGGCCCGCCCTCCGACCTGTGGTCGCTGGGCGCCACGCTCTACACCGCCGTCGAGGGGGAGCCGCCCTTCCACCGGAACATGGCCGCCGCGCTCGTCGCCGCCGTCCTGCTCCACGAGCCCCGGCCGATGACGCGGGCCTCGCGGGTGCTCGCGTGGATCGTGCTCGCGCTGCTCGACAAGGACCCGGCGCGGCGTCCGCCGCCCGACGTCGTACGGCAGGCCCTGCGGGCCGCCGCCGCGCCGCCGGTGCCCGCGCCTCGGCCCGCGCAGAGATGGCGGCTCGCCGCCGGGGCGGCCCTGGTGATCGTTGCCGGCCTGGCGGCGGGTCTGGGCGCCTGGTTGCTGGTGGACGGGGGACGGGACGGCTCCGCGCGGTTCACCGCGGTCCCGGACGCCTGCCGCAGCCTGACCGCGGCCCAGATCCGCGACCTCATCGGCGCCACGCCGCGCGGGGAACCCGCCGCCGAGGGGCGGTGCGAGTGGAACGAGCACGCCACGGGCCGCGAAGGGGCGATCACGGTGACCTACCGGCTGCCCGACGGCGGGGAGGGCGAGGCGGCGGCCTCCCGCGACCTCGCGGCGGAGCGGGCCGCCCGGGGCGCCGCGGCGCGCGACCGGCCCGGCATCGCCGACGAGGCATTCACCTGTGACTCCTCCGACCCCGCCACCGGTGCCACCGGGGCCACGGTCTGGTTCCGCCTCAGCAATCTCATCGTCGAGGTCGCCTATCGGCGTGCCGGTGACCCCTCGGTCACCCCGGCCGACCGGCGCACCGTCGAGCGCGCCGCCGAACTCGTCGGCATCGGGCTCGGGTGACCTCCCGACCGTAGGAGACGATATGACCAGCGGTGACGACGCATCCGTCGAGCCCGGCGGGCCCCCTCCCCAGGACCACCCCCGGCAGGGCGTGCCGCCGTACCCGCCCCCGTACGGCCCGCCACCCGGTGCTCAACCCGGCGTCCCGTATGGTCAGCAGCAGCCGGGTGTGCAGCCTGGCGCTCCGTATGGTCCGCCGCCGGGTGCTCAGCCTGGGGCGCCGTACGGTCCGCCGCCGGGTGTGCAGCCTGGTGCTTCGTATGGTCAGCCGCAGGCGGGTGCGCCGTACGGTCAGCAGCAGCCGGGCGCTCAGCCTGGTGCGCCGTACGGTCAGCAGTCTCAGCCCGGCGCGTATCCGGGTGCCGTGCCCGGTCAGCCCGCCCCGCAGCCCGACTTCGGCGGGTACCCCGGCGCCCAGTCCGGTCCGCAATCGCCGCCCGGGCCATACCCCGGTCCTCAGCCCGGACAGCAGCCCGGTCCGTACCCCGGTCCTCAGCCCGGACAGCAGCCCGGTCCGTACCCCGGTCCTCAGCCCGGACAGCAGCCCGGTCCGTACCCGGGACAGCAGCCCGGCGGGTACCCCGGCACGCCGGGCGGTCAGGCCTGGCCGCAGGCGGGGCCTCCCGGCGGGCCGCAGCCCCAGTCGAACCCCTATCCCTATCCGCCGCCCGGCGGGCAGGCCGCTCCGCCGCCCACTCCGCCGTCCACTCCGCCATCTGTTCCGCCATCCGGACCGCAGGCGCAGCCCGGTCAGTACTCCGGCCCCTACTCGAGCCCGTACCCGGGCCACAGTGGTCAGGGCGCGCAGCAGGGGCAGGGCTGGCAGGCGGCGACGCCGCCCCCGCCCGAGCTGTGGCAGATGCCGACCCAGCCGTCCGCCCCGGCGCGGCGGGGATGGGTGCTGCCGGTGGTGGCGGTCGTCACCGTACTGGTGGTGGCCGGGGGGACGTTCGCGTTCATGTCGGTACGCCAGACGGGGACGACGCCCCGCGCGGCGGGTTCGCCGGTGCCGTCACAGGCCGCGAAGTCGGCGTCGGCCGCGCCGGTGGCGGCGACCGCCGACGTGTGCTCGATGCTCGACCCGGGCGAGGCCGAGCGTCTCGTGCCGCGGGCCGACGTCGACTCCTCGACCAGCGACAACCGCGACAGCACTCTCGTGAGCTACGTCCGGTGGCAGTGCCGCTGGGCGAACCGGAACATCTCGTACAAGGACGTCACCCGCAGCCGCGAGATCACGGTCAACGTGTCCAAGTACGAGGCGCTCGGCACGACCACGGCCGTGGACGCGGCGAAGATCCAATACAAGGGCGAGCTCAGCCAGTACAAGTACGGCGCGACCCACTCGGACGAGAAGCGCTATTACTCGGCGGTCCAGGAGTACCAGGGCGTCGGGGACCAGGCGGCCGCGCAGTACCACTGGACGCGGGAGGACGACAAGTACTGGTACTCCTTCGGCCAAGGGGTCGGCCGGGTCGGTGACGTGGTCTTCCAGGTGAAGTACGAGGCGAGCCAGAAGAAGAAGGAGGCGGACCTCTTCTCCAACGAGACCACCCAGTCGATCACGGAGGAGAACGCCCTGCGCGAGGTGAAGGGCCTGCTCGGGCAGCTCGCGAAGTCGGTGACCGCCTGGCAGGCCGGCAAACCGCTGCCGTACCACGCGCGCCCGAAGCCGAGCCCGTCGTCGTCGCCCTCGCCCACCCGGATCCCGCTGCCGAAGGCCTGCGTGAGCCTCGAGTCGCTGGCCGCCACCCTGGTGCCGCAGACCGAGGGCGCGGCCGTGCGGGGCAAGGAGGGCAACTCGACCGTCACCCAGTGCCAGTGGTGGAACGACAAGCTGCCGCTCGGCGGCGGCAAGGTCCGCTGGCGGAACCTCCGGGTCGCCGTCCACAGCTTCTGGGACGCCGAGTCCGCTCGTTATTACCTCATCGACCAGCGCTCGAAGACCAAGTTCACGGCGAGCAGCGAGATCGGCGGCATCCGGTGGGGCAAGGTCGAGAAGCTGACCGGTTTCGGGCAGGAGGCGTTCGGCCAGGCGATCCGGCAGCGCACCGACACGGCCCAGGGCAACCGGTACGAGATCTACGCGCTGGACGGCAAGAACGTCATCTGGGTGCTGCTGTCCGGCAGCGACCGGCCGGAGAACACGCCGATCAACGCGTCCGATTCCGTGCTCATGGACCCGAAGGAGGCCGAGGCCGGGGCCAAGTCCGTGGCCAAAGCCCTGCTCGGCGCCCTGTGAGACGGTGTTCGCCCAGGATTGGGCGGGTATTTCCCCCCTCGACCGCGAGTCGACGGGGGGAAACCATGGCTACGTGTGAAGTCTGCGGCAACGACTACGATATGGCCTTCGAGGTGCACAGCCAGGGCGCGGTGCACGTCTTCGACAGCTTCGAGTGCGCCATCACCCGGATGGCACCCGTGTGCGAGCACTGCGGGTGCCGGATCGTGGGCCACGGCGCCGAGTACGACGGCCGCTGGTTCTGCTGCGCGCACTGCGCGCGCGAGGAGGGCGCGACCAGGATCACCGACAGGGAGGTCACGACCGCCGGCATGCGGTAGCCGTACCGGCGGCGGTCAGGACTCGAAGGCGACGAGGCGGATGATGAGGTAGTGCTCGCCTTCGGGCTTGGGCGGCAGCGTGGTGCCCGGCACCGCCTCGAACACCTCCGGGTGTTCGTCCCGGGTCACCACGCCGAACAGGTCGTCCGGCATGGCCACGCCCCGAGCGAGCGCCTGTCTCGCCGCGGCGTAGAAGCTGCCGCCCGCCTTCAGGTCCGCGGCGACCGCCTCCGCCGCCGACCGGCTGGGCACCTTGATGCGGGCCACCCGCGCCCGCTCGGGGCGTGCCGTACGGGCGCGCAGATAATCCTCGATCTCCCAAATGAGTAGCTCGCCGAGATAATGCGGGACGTCCTTCTCCATGGCGTCCATACTGGTGCGTCCCGTTTGATGCAGACTTGCACTCCGTTTGCCCCTGCCGGGCGCTCCCTTGCCACCGCCGGCCGCGTCATGGATCCGTGGGCGTCATCCCGCCGAGGTGACGTGCAGGGCGACGGGCCGCAGGACCAGGCCGTCCGTCCATGCCACCGACTCGGGTGCGGTGGTCAGGCGGAGGGCGGGCCGCCGGATGACCAGGGCTCTGATCGCCTCGGTGAGCTCGACCCTGGCCAGACTGGCGGCCAGGCAGCGGTGCGGGCCGTAACCGAACGCCACATGCGGGTTGGGCGGATGGCCGGTGAAACGGTGGATGTCGAACCGGCCGGGCTCGGGGAACGCCCGCGGGTCGTGGTTGGCCGCGTTCAGGTTCGGCATGACGACCGTCCCCGCGCTCAGCGAGCCGCCGGGCAGCTCGGTGTCCTCCGTGATGCGACGCATGAACGCGCTGGCGGGCGGGCCGTCGAAGCGCAGGATCTCCTCGACGGCGGTGGCCGTCAGGGCGGGATCCGCGACCAGCTCGTCCCACTGGCCGCGGTGGAGGAGCAGCCGGAACACACCACGGGCGATCATCGAGGCGGTCGTCTCGTAACCGGCCGTGATCAGGGAGAAGACGGTGTTGACGAGCTCGCCCTCCGACAGCCGGTCATCGGCGTCCCTGGCCCGGATGAGCAGATCGATGAGGTCCTCGCCGGGTGAGAGGCGATGCTGGGCGACCAGTTCGGCGGCGTAGGCCATGAAGTCGGTGTAGCTCTCGTAACGCGCCTGCTCGGTGGCCGTGGAGGTGGTCAGGAACATGTCCGTCCACCGGACGAACTGCTCGTAGTGGTCCATCGGCACGCCGAGCATCGCGCAGATGACATTGGCCGGCAGCCGCAGCGCGTATCCCTGGACCACGTCGAAGTCGTCGCCCAGGCCGTCGAGGAGGTCCTGGGCGATCCGCGCGATGCGGGGGCGCCACGGTTCGATCTGGCGCGGGGTGAAGGTGCCCTGCATGATCCGGCGGTAGCGCGTGTGCTCCGGCGGATCCTGGTTGATGAGCGCGTCCGGGTCGTCGTCGATGCCGACGCCGCTCACGAACCGCGGCAACCCGGGAAGGCGCAGATTGCGGCTGGAGGTGGGCGAGGCCAGCAGGGCGCGGACGTCGTCGTACCGGACGGCCATCGGCACCCGGTCGCCACTGGGCATGGTCGCCGGCTCCAACGGCCCCGACTCCCGTCTGCGGGCGAACTCCGGTGGCGGAGTGGCGAGCGGTCCCGGCACGATGTCCGGCCCAGAACCTTGCCCGTCGTCCGGCGGGGTCCCGTTCGAATCCGGCTCGGTGGTCACTGCAACCCCTTCCGGTTCGGGGCGCCCGGAGGACGGCCTAGCCGGAACGTACGAAATGCCGCACAACCCGTCAACAGGCGAACCGCGGACTCACGGTGCGCCCGATCGCCGCTGCCGCCCGGATCGGCGGCGTCAGACCCTGGTCAGGGCCGACGACCTCGGCCAGCTCATCGAGGATGCCGATGAAATCCCCGGTCCGGAGCTCGGCCGCGAGAACCCTTCCCGCGTGCTCGGGGTGCTCCAGCAGGTGCTCCTCACGCCAGAAGTCGAACGTGATCACCGGCTCGTCCTGGGCGGGAGGGCGGCCCGTGACGTGCCCCTGGATTCGCATGGCACTGCACGGTAGGCTTTAGTTAGTTCCCTAGCCAAACAAACGTCGGAGGAGCGAGTGCCACCAGGTTACCCGGGAGGCGCTGGGGCCGGTGGCCGGTGCCGAGCCGGACGCGGCACGGCCCACGCGTCCGTCCGTGCCGCGATCCTGGCCGCCGATGTCGTGTCAAATTGCTCGCAATTGCGGCATGATGAGCCCGAGCGGGAACGGGGCGGACATTGATCACATCGCACAACGGGCCACAGCCGGCCGACTTCACCGACGTACGCGCGACCAACCTCGCCGTCGTGCTGCGGTTCGTGCGGGAGAACGCGCCCTGCTCGCGTGCCGACATCGCCGCCTCCACCGGCCTCAACAAGGCCACCGTGTCCAGCCTGGTCGCCGATCTCATCGACCGGCGCCTGCTGCGCGAGACCGGCCTGACCGAGCACCGCGTCGGCCGGCCCGCCACCATGCTCGTCCTGGACGGATCGCCGTACGCCGCGATCGGCATCGAGGTCAACGTCGACTACATCACGGCGGTCGCGGTGGACCTCAAGGGCGAGGAACTGCTGAACTGGCGGCGCTCCTTCCCCGGCGGGACCTCCAGCGCGGGCCAGGCGGTCGTCGCGATGGCCGCGCTCGCCCGGCGGGTCGTGAGCAGGATGACCAAGGAGGCCCGCCAGGTGCTCGGCCTGACCGTGGCCGTCCCGGGGCTGGTGGACGTCAACGGCACCGTACGGGTCGCGCCCAACCTGGGCTGGCGCGACGCGGACCTGGCCGGCGACCTCACCAAGGCACTGCGCGACCCGGGCTTTCCCGTGCTGGTCGACAACGACGCCAACCTCGCCGCCCTCGCCGAGCACCGGTTCGGGCCCCACCGCAACGCCGCCAACCTCGTCTACGTGACCGGCGAGGTGGGCGTGGGCGCGGGCATCGTCATGGACGGCAGGCTCAGGCGGGGCGGGCAGGGCTACAGCGGCGAGATCGGCCACATCGAGCTCGACCCCGCCGGGCCCACCTGCCGGTGCGGCCGGCGCGGCTGCCTGGAGGCCGTCGCCGGGATCGGCGCGATCCTCGCCCGCACGGCGCCCGACGCCTCGCCGTCCGAGCTGGAACTCGAGATCGACGAGGTCGTGCGCCGCGCCCGCAACGGCGAGCGCGACATCCTCGCGCTGCTGGAGAACGTGGGGCGCCACCTCGGCAGGGGGATGGCCGCGGTGGCCAACATGCTCAACCCCGAGGTCGTGATCCTCGGGGGTTACTACGTGCCGCTGGCGCCCTGGCTCGTCGCGTGCGCGGAGGAGGAGATGTACGGCAGGGTGCTCGCCCCCGGCGGGGGAGGCTGCCGGCTGGAGGTGTCGACGCTCGGGTACGGCGCCGCCGCGCTCGGGGCGGCCGCGCGGGTGCTCGACTCGGTCGACTCCGGCCGCCTGCCCCCGCAGCGCTGACCGCCGCCGTCCTCGTCCGCCGGCCGGGACGCATCCGCCGGCCGGAAGCGCCCGCCGGCCGGAAGCGCCCGCCGGTCGGGGAGCGGTCACCGGCGCCGGAACCATGCGCCGGACGCGGGGTCCGGCGCGACGGCCGATGCCAATTCGGGATGCCCGCGAACCGGGCCGGGGAACGAGGCGTCGAACATCGGCAACGTCGACGAATGGGACATGATGAAGACTCGCCTGCTCTGCGCCGCCGCGCTCTCCACCGCGCTCTCCAGCGTGCTCGCGGGCGCGCCGGCCGCCCCCGCGGCCGCCGCCCCGGCCGGAACCTCCGCCGCGCCCAAGCCTCTTGCCGGGGTCGCCGTCTACCTCTCCTACGGCAAGGGCTTCCCGATCAGCCGGTACGAGCCCGGCAAGGGCTTCTCGAAACTGGGCGCGATGCCGATGACGGGCCAGTTCTCCGCGTCCCCGGACGGCAGGAAGCTCGCCTGGATCACGGACCGCGGCGAGCTCCGGGTCGGGAGCGGCAGCACGGCCACGACCGTGGCCAAGGGCGCCGCGGCCGGGTTCCCGTGCGCCACCCCGGCCTGGTCGCCGGACTCCCGCCTGGTGGCGTACGTGAACAAGGGCAACTCCGACGCCGGGCGGATCTCGGTCGTCGGCGCGGACGGCAGGGGAGCCCGGAAGGCGGGCACCACCCTCGGCGTCTGCCACCTCGCGTGGTCGGCCGACGGCCGCTACCTCGCCGGGTACGCGGGGACGACCGAGGGCGTGTACCGCCTCGACGTGAAGACCGGCAAGGCGGTCAAGGTGAAGGGCGTCGACCTCGCGAACCACGTGCAGAGCCTGTCGCCCGACGGCACGAAGGTGGTCGTGGCGCCGCTGTCGCGCAACGCGCCCGGGGGCGACGGCTCCTGGCCCGGCGGCTTCCGCCCGGCCGTGGTCGACGTCGCCACCGGCATGAAGACCGCCATCCCGGTCAAGGGCTCGCTCATCGGGGCCTTCTACCTGGGGGACGGCCGCCTGGTCGTCCGGGTCGCCGGACGCACCGCCAACACCCTGGTCGTGCTCGACAAGAACGGCAGGCAGCTGCAGCGCCTGAGCGAGCCGGCCGCGGCCAGGCGGCAGGCGCTGCTGCGGATCGTCGGCTGACGCGAGGGCTCCCCGGGCATCCGAGAGCGGGCGCGGACCGGCGGGTCCGCGCCCGTCTCCGTGTCCGCCTCCGTGTCCGCCTGGGGTCAGCCCCCGCGTACGACCGAGATGACATCGGGGTGGAACCGGCGCGACGAGAGGTCTTGACCTGAGCCGAGGATGCGGGCAATCTTCCGGATGAGTCCGGATTTACGCACCGGAAACTCACGGTAACCCTTTCGAAGCGCTTCGACGGCGGGCGCTTCCCCAACCGAACAGCGGATCCTCGCGACGCCCTGTGGGCGCGTTTTTCGGCAGGTCATCGAAGCGCTTCGACGCGAAGGGTAACTCTCCAGATGAACGAACCGGCTCAAGGCCCGGCATTCCGGAACCCCGCGCTGTCTCCCGCCGACCGGGTGGACGACCTGCTCGGCAGGCTCACACTCGACGAGAAGATCGGCCTGCTGCACCAGTACCAGGCACCCGTGGAACGGCTGGGCCTGCGGCCGTTCCGCACCGGCACCGAGGCCCTGCACGGCCTGGCCTGGCACGGCCCGGCCACCGTGTTCCCCCAGGCCATCGGGTTGGCGAGCACCTGGAACCCCGACCTGGTCCGGCGGGTGGGGGACGCGACCGGCGACGAGGTCATGGCCTTCCACCACAAGGACCCGCAGAGCGTGGGCCGCAACGTCTGGGCGCCGGTGGTCAACCCGCTGCGCGACCCGCGCTGGGGTCGCAACGAGGAAGGCTACTCGGAGGACCCCTGGCTCACCGGCGTCATGGGCACGGCCTACGCGAGCGGCCTGCGCGGAGGCCACGAGGTGCTGAAGACGGCGCCCACGCTGAAGCACTTCCTCGGCTACAACAACGAGACCGACCGGTGCGTGACCTCCAGCGGCCTGCCGCCGCGGGTGCTGCACGAGTACGAGCTCAAGGCGTTCCGCCCGGCGCTGCAGGCCGGAGCCGCGGTGGCCGTGATGCCGTCGTACAACCTCGTCAACGGCCGGCCGGCCCACCTGTCGCCGCTGATCGACAGTCACCTGCGGGCCTGGGCGTCCGACGACATCCTCGTGGTCAGCGACGCGTACGCGCCGGGCAACCTCGCCGGGATGCAGGGCTACCACAAGGACCTGCCCCAGGCGTACGCGCACGCGATCAAGGCCGGGCTGGACAGCTTCACCCAGGACGACGCCGACAGCGCCACCACCCTCGGCCACATCAGGACGGCGCTCGACCGCGGCCTGCTGAGCGAGGCCGACATCGACGCCGCCGCCCGGCACGCGCTGTCGATCCGGGTGCGGCTGGGCGAGTTCGACCCCGCCACGCCGTACGACGACATCACCCACGACGTGGTCAACAGCCCGGAGCACCGGCGGCTCGCGCGGGAGGCGGCCCGGCAGTCGATCACCCTGCTGAAGAACGACGGCCTGCTGCCGCTGGCCGCCCCGCGCACGGTCGCGGTGATCGGCCCGCTGGCCGGCGCCCTGTTCGAGGACTGGTACAGCGGCACGCTGCCGTACCAGGTGACGGCCCTGGCGGGGCTCGCCGAGCGGTGCGAGACCGTCTACTGCGAGGGCGTCGACCGGGTGGCGCTGCGCACCGAGGGCGGGTACGTCGGCGCGTCCGCCGACCCCGCGGGCGGGCCGCTGCACGTGGGGAGCGAGCGGTCCTGCTTCGACGTGTTCGACTGGGGCGGCGGCGCGTTCGCGTTCCGGTCCTGTGCCAACGGGCGGCACGTGTCGGCGGGGGAGGACGGCGTGCTGGTCAACGACCAGCCGGGCCCGAACGGCTGGGAGGTGCGCCAGACCTTCCGGATCGAGGAGCGGCCGAGGGGCGTCGTGCTGCGCAACATCTCCTCCGGCAGGTACGTCACCGTGGCGGACGGCGTCCTGCGCACGACCGACGACCCCGACGCCGCGGCCGTGCTGGCCGTGGAGCCGGTGGAGAGCGGCGCGGCCCGCGCGGCGGAGGCGGCGGCCCGCGCCGACGCCGCGGTCGTCGTGCTCGGCGACCACCCGCTGGTGAACGGCCGCGAGACCGAGGACCGCGCGACGCTGGCGCTGCCCGAGCGGCAGGAGGCCCTGCTCAAGGCCGTCCACGCGGCCAACCCGGCCACCGTGCTGGTCGTCTCCAGCGGCTACCCCTTCGCCGTCACCTGGGCGCAGGAGCACCTGTCCGCGATCGTCTGGTCGTCGCACGGCGGCCAGGAGTACGGCCACGCGCTCGCCGGCGTGCTGCTCGGCGACGACGACCCGGGCGGCCGCCTCACCCAGACGTGGTACCGCTCGGCCGCCGAGCTGCCCGACCTGCTCGACTACGACATCATCGCCTCCGACGCCACTTACCTCTACTACCGGGGCCGGCCGCTCTACCCGTTCGGGCACGGCCTGAGCTACACCCGCTTCGCGTACTCCGATCTCGAACTGTCGTCGGCGGAGGTCGCCGAGGGCGAGACGCTGACCGTCAGCGTGACCGTGACGAACGCGGGCGGGCGCGCTGGGGAGGAGGTCGTGCAGTTCTACACCCACCAGCGGCGCTCGCGGGTGAAGCAGCCGCTGCGTCAGCTGCGCGGCTTCGTCAAGGTGCGGCTCGCGCCGGGCGAGAGCCGTACGGTGTCGGTGGACGTGCCGGTCGGGGACCTGGCCTTCTGGGACGTGACGCGCGGCAGGTTCGTGGTCGAGGAGGCCGCGCACACGGTGCAGGTGGGCGCCTCGTCGGGGGACATCCGCCTGTGCGCGCCGGTTCGGGTGCGGGGCGAGCGCATCCCGCCGCGGGACCTGACCGCGGGGCCACTGGACGCGGCCGACCACGACGAGTACGACGGTGTGGTGCTGTGCGACGCCGCGCTCGACTCCGGGGACGCCGTGCGCTCCACGTCACCGGGATCGTGGATCGTCTTCCGCGACTGCGATTTCACCGAGGGGAAGGTGTCGGCCTGCGTGCTGGCGGTGTCGAGCGACGAGGGCGGGGTGGTCACGCTGCGGCTCGACGATCCCCTGGCCGGCGAGGTCGCCGGCGCGGTCAGCGTCCCGCCCACGGTCACCAGGCATGATTTCGTCGAGGTGAGCACCCCTCTGGCGGGAGCGGCCGGAGTGCGCGATCTTTATGTGGTGTACGAGAGCGAGGGGGTCACGGTGAACGCGCTGGGGTTCTGCCCGTGAGGACCGTGACGATCGCCGACGTCGCCAAGCACGCGGGGGTCGCCGTCTCCACGGTGTCGTACGTGCTGAGCGGCAAGCGGGCGATCTCGGCGACCACGCGGCAGCGGGTCCTGGACAGCGTCCGTGCGCTCGGCTACCACCCGAACGCGGGCGCCCGCGCCCTGGCGAGCAAGCGCGCGAAGGTCATCGCGCTGGTGCTGCCGCTGCGGGCCGGCATGAACCTGCCGGTCCTCATGCAGTTCGCGACCTCGGTCGTCACCACGGCCCGGCAGTACGACCACGACGTGCTCCTCATGACGGCCGACGAGGGAGCGGACGGGCTGCACCGGGTGGCGGCCAGCGCGCTGGTCGACGGGTTGCTGCTGATGGACGTGGAGATCCACGACCCCCGCGTGCCGCTGCTGCGCAAGCTCGCCGAGCCGAGCGTGCTGATCGGTTTCCCGGCCGACCCCGAAGGGCTGACCTGCGTCGACCTCGACTTCGCCCGGGCCGGGGCGCTGTGCGCCGACCACCTGGCCGACCTCGGGCATCGCGAGATCGCGCTGCTCGGCGCGCCGCGCGTGGTCTACGAGCGCGGCACGGGCTTCGCGGAGCGGACGATGGCGGGCTTCGTCGAAGCGGCCCGGCGGCACGGCCTGGAGGCCGACGCGCGGCCCTGCGAGGAGTCGTTCGACGAGATCCACGCGGCCGTGAAGCTGCTGCTCGACGAGCGGCCGCGGCTGTCCGGGCTCGTCGTGCACAACGAGGCGGCCGCCGGCCATGTGCTGGGGGCGTTGCGGATCCTCGGCAGGCGGGTGCCCGAGGACGTCTCGGTGGTGGCGATCTGCCCGGACGACATCGCCGAGCGGGCCAGCCCCGCGCTGACCTCCGTGCTCATTCCCGCCGAGGACGTCGGCAGGCAGGCGGTCCGGCTGCTCATGGCAAAGCTGGAGGGCCAGGCCGTACCGGAGTCGACGCTCCTCGAACCTCGGCTGACGATTCGCGAAAGTTCACGATGACCTCATTTCCCGACGGCTTCCTCTGGGGCGCCGCGACCGCGTCGTACCAGATCGAGGGCGCGGTGCGCGCCGACGGCCGCGTCCCCTCGATCTGGGACACCTTCTCCCACACTCCCGGCATGGTCGTGGACGGGCACACCGGCGACGTGGCCTGCGACCACTACAACCGCTATCTCGAGGACGTCGAGATCATGGCGTGGCTGGGGCTGAAGGCGTACCGGTTCTCGGTGGCCTGGCCGCGCCTCGCCGACCTGAGCTTCTACGACCGGCTGGTCGACGCCCTGCTCGACAGGGGGATCGCGCCCGTCGCGACGCTCTACCACTGGGACCTGCCGCAGACGCTGCAGGACGAGGGCGGCTGGGCCAACCGCGACACCGCCTACCGGTTCGCCGACTACGCCGCAGCCGTGCACAAGCGCCTCGGGGACCGCGTCGCCACCTGGACGACGCTCAACGAGCCCTGGGTGTCGGCGTTCGTGGGGTACGCCTCGGGCCGGCACGCGCCCGGCGTGACCGACCCGGCCGCCGCGTTCGCCGCCGCCCACCACCTGATGCTCGCGCACGGCCTCGGCGTGCAGGCGCTGCGGGCGGGAGGCGCGGAGTCGGTCTCGCTGACGCTGAACCTGACGCCGATCCTCGGCGACGCCGAGCCGGCCCGCCTGATCGACGGGCTGGCGAACCGGCTCTTCCTCGACCCCGTGCTGCGCGGCGAGTATCCCGCCGACGTCCTCGCCCACCTGGAACGTTTCACCGAGGTCGACCTGGACGACCTGCCCACCATCGCGCAGCCGATCGACGTGCTCGGCGTCAACTACTACACGGTCAACCGCGTCGTCGCCGACCCCTCGTCGGAGGGGCACGCGGAGTATCCCGGCAGCGAGGGCATCGCCTGGGAGGACCCGCACGGCCCGGTCACCGAGATGGACTGGGAGATCAACCCGGCCGGGCTGGAGGAGCTGCTCCTACGGCTGTCGCGGGACTACCCCGGCACGCCTTTGATGATCACGGAGAACGGGGCCGCCCTGCCCGACGGGGTGGCCGACCCCGGCCGGATCTCCTACCTCGACGCCCACTTCCGCGCCGCCCGGTCGGCGATGGACCGCGGCGCCGACCTGCGTGGCTACTTCGTGTGGTCGCTGCTGGACAACTTCGAGTGGGCCCGGGGCTACGACAAGCGGTTCGGGCTCGTCCGCGTCGACTACGAGACGCTGGAGCGCACGCCCCGTGACAGCGCCAGGTGGTACCGCGAGGTGATCGCCCGGAACGGCCTCGCCGGCTGAGGCCGCCCCACCCGCGTCCCGGCGGGGACCGCCCCGGTCCCCGCCGGCGACCGGGGAGACCGGGGTGGCCGGGGCCTACCGGACGCTCTCCAGGCCGATCATCGCGACCACCAGCACGACCAGCGCGCCGAGGTGGGCGGCCGACGACCACAGGCCGATCGGGACGGTCGCCACGGCCAGCAGCGCGGCGGCGATCCGCACGGAGGGCCGTCCCAGCCCGAGCACCCGGCGGAACCACAGGTCGCCGAGCAGGAACAGCGCGGTTCCCCCGGCCAGCGCGACGGCGGGGCCGAGGCCGAGGTGGTCGTGGCCGACCGCCTTCTTGATCCCGGCCGCCGTCGCGACGATCCCGAGCAGCATCGGGATGTGCGCGTAGAAGTACGCCCCCAGGATGAGCCTGGTCCGGCGGACGACGTCGGCCCGTGCCAGCGCGTGCTCGGGTCCGCTCTCGCCACGCCCGAAGTACACCCACCACATGGCGGCGGTGAGGGCGAGGCCGAGCAGCGAGGTGACGATCAGGGCCGCCCCCGGGTGGCCGTCGGTCGCCCCGATGCCGATCGCCACGATCGACTCGCCCAGCACGATGATGACCAGCAGGCCGTGCCGCTCGACGATGTGCGCGGGGTGCAGGGGAAAGCCCTTCTGCCCGATGAAGACCGGGCTCGTCCAGGTCAGCACGAGGGCCGCGGTCCACAGCGCGTAGTTCCACGGCGCGTCCGCGAAGGCGGCGGCCAGGACGAGCGCGGTCGCGGCCAGGTTGAAAGGCACGACCCGCGCGATCGCGGCGGTCGCCTGCAGATAGAGCCCGCCGTGGACGAGCACGATGACGAGGTAGCCGAGGGCGAACGCCACGCCGCTGCCGGAGAAGGCGTGCGGGACGGCCAGGGCCATGATCAGGAACCCGGCCATGCCGCACAGGATCAGCACCCGCCGGGCCGTGCGCTCCGGCGGCACCGTGTTGGTGAGCCAGGCGTAGCCGGAGTACATCCACCACAGCAGGCCGAAGATGAGGATCGCCTGCACGGTGCCCTGGCCGGCGAACCCCTCTCCGCCGTGCCGCGTGAAGTCGCCCACCAGCAGCGAGGTGAGTTGCGTGATCGTGAAGACGAAGACGAGGTCGAAGAAGAGCTCGATCGTGGAGACGCGCAGTTCGGCGTCCGGGGCGGTCGGCTCGACGCGCTCGGCGAACCAGCGGGGGAGGCGCATGGCGGTCATTATGCCTGTCGCGCTGATTTCTTGATTACACCTTTTCAGCTCTCGCCCGGTGTGGGCGGAAGCACGCGGTCGCCCAGATGCGGGAAGACCTTGGCGACCTTCGCCGTCAGGTAGTCGCCGTACGTGCCGGTGAAGGCCCGCAGGTCCAGGCCGTCCCAGCGGGCGCGGCCCCCCGCGCGGCCGGGCAGGGTGGGCAGCGGCGGCACCTCGCAGTCCCAGCCCGGGTCGAAGAAGAAGGGGAAGGACAGCCTGTCGCGGCCCGTTTCGTTGCGCACGCGGTGCGGGGTCGACCGATACAGCCCGCCGGTGAGCTTGTCGAGCATGTCGCCGATGTTGCAGACCAGCGTGCCGGGGATGGGCGGCGCCTCGATCCAGCCGCGTGCGGTGTGCACCTGGAGCCCGGGATTGTCGTCCTGGAGCAGCAGCGTCAGCAGGCCGTAGTCGGTGTGCTCGCCGACCCCCCACTCGTCCGGATCGGCGTACGGCGGGGGCGGATAGTGGAAGATCCGGAAGAGGATCGTGGGTGTGGCCGTGTATCCGGCGGCGAAGTAGTCCTCGTCGAGCCCCAGGCTCAGCGCCACGCCCCGCATGACCGCCTGCCCGACGTGGGTGAGGGCGTCCATGTACGCCAGCACGGCCGGGCGCATCTCGGGCACCTCGTCGGGGAAGAGGTTGCGCCCGTGCAGCGGCCGGGGATCGTCGTGGTCGTGCTCGGCGCCGAAGTAGACGCCCTCCTTGAGGTCGGGCCGGCCGGAGGTGAGCTCGCCGCCCACGGGGAAGTACCCGCGCCAGGCCCGTCCGCCCCGGTCCATGGAGATGCGCGACTTGTGCTCCGGCGGCAGCCGGAAGAACCGCGCCGCGGCCTCCCTGAGTCGTGCGACCAGGTCGCCGGGCACCCCGTGGCCGCTGATGTAGAAGAAGCCGCTGTCCAGGCAGGCGGCCTCAATACGGCGCGCGACCTCGGCGCGCTCGCGGCCGCTCCCGGAACCGGTGAGCGCGGCCACGTCGATCACCGGCAGTGGTCCGGCGGTGTTCATACCTCCATATACCACCATCCGGGGGCGTCGTCCGGAAGGCTCCTTTACCTGCTTGCCGGACGTGTTGCGCGTGCGGGGATTTCGAGCGCACAGGACCAACTCGTTCGGTTTGTCCCGTTACCGACGTATAACGCCCGGAAGAGTAGATTTCTTACGCACGGTCAATCGGGCCGCATCGTAAGTGGGCGATCACGTGGGTTTCGGGGATCGATGGTCGGTCAGGAGCCGCATCGCGCTGTTCACCGGCACGGTGGTCGCCCTGCTGTGCGTCGGGTTCTCGGTCGTCCTGGTGTGGGCGCTGTACATGACGGCCGGCGCGAACCTCATGAAGGAGGTGACGGCGGCCGGCGGGCGGGTCGCCTACCTCGTGGACCGCGGACAGGCCGGGAGCGTCCTGCCCTACGATCCCCCCTCCACGCGCGACCGGCCCGGCCAGGTGGTTGACCCGCAGGGCAAGGTGCGCGCGGCGACGCCGGACATGGCCGGCAAACCGGCCATGGCGACCTTCCACCCCCGGCCGCCGCTCCGCAAGGCCTCGCGGGAGGTCTGCGGCGGTGTGTTCGGCCCGGACGGATGTCACATCGTGGTCGCGCAGCAGGTCTATCGCGAGGACGGAGACTGGACCGTCTACAGCGCGGCTCCGACCCAGGCCATCGAGGTCCCGCCGGGCCTGGTGGCCGGCCTGGCCGTGGGGTCGGCGCTCGTCACGGCCGCCGTCGCGTACGGCACCCGGCGAAGCGTCAAGCGGGCGCTCATGCCGGTGCGGGCGATCCGGGGCGAGCTCGACGAGATCAACGCCTCGGACCTCGGGCGGCGGGTGCCGGTCCCGGAGGCCAGAGGGGAGATCCGCGACCTCGCGCAGAGCGTCAACTACACGCTGGACCGGCTGGAGGAGACGCTCGAACAGCAACGGCGCTTCACCTCCGACGCGTCCCACGAGCTGCGCAGCCCGATCACCGCGATCCGCGCGCAGGTGGAGGGCGCGCTCCTCGCGCCGCAGGAGTCCGACGTGAGCGAGATCGGGCAGGCCGTGCTGAAGAGCCTCGACAGGCTCCAGGCGATCGCCGCCGACCTGCTGACGCTGGCCCGCCTGGACGTGGGCGCGCCCTGCGAACGCGAGCCGCTGGACCTCGGCCGGCTCGTGGCCGCCGAGCTGGACACCCGCCGCCCGGTCAGGAGGGTCGTCCCGAATCTGGCCTCCGGCGTGATCGTCCGGGGGGACCGCATCCGGCTCGGCCGCCTGGTGACCAACCTGCTCGACAACGCCGAGCGGCACGCCGCGACCACCGTACGGCTGGAGGTGCGGCGGGAGGCGCCCGACGGCGACCCCCGCTTCCGCTCCGGCGCGGCCGTCCTGGAGGTGCTCGACGACGGCGCGGGCATCGCGCGGGACCAGCGGGAGCTCGTCTTCCAGCGGTTCACCCGGCTCGATACGGCACGCAGCAGGAACGCCGGGGGCGCGGGCCTGGGCCTGCCCATCGCCCGGCAGATCGCCGAGAGCCACGGCGGCACCCTGACGATCATCGACAGCCCGCGTGGCGCGTGTTTCCTCCTGCGCCTGCCGCTCTCCCGGGAGTCCTGATTCCTCAGGTCCGAAAACCACTGCCGCTAATGTGTCATGCCGCATTACGCTCCTTACCGGCACGTAAGCGGAGGGAATTACACATATGCGACGGTGGCTTCCGTCTTTCATCCTGTTGGCGCTCGTCTGGGGGAACAGCTTCTTCTTCATCAAGGTGGCGCTCGGGAGCCTCCATCCGCTCCAGATCTCCTTCCTCCGGATGGCCGTCGGGGCGTCGACCCTGCTGGTCGCGGTGTTCGCGACCGGCCGCCGGCTGCCCCGCGACCTCCGGCTGTGGGGGCACTTCGCGGTCGCCTCCGTCGTGCTGACCACGGTGCCGTTCACTCTCTTCGGGTATGGCGAGCAGCACGTCTCCTCCGTCGTCGCGGCGATCTGGAACGCGACGACGCCGCTGTGCACGCTGCTGTTCGCGCTGCTCCTGCGCAGCGAGAAGGCGACGGCCGCCAGGGTGAGCGGGCTCGGCCTCGGCTTCGCCGGCGTCATGGTGGTGCTGGGCGTGTGGCAGCCGATCTCCGGCGGCGCGGCCGTCGGCAGCCTGGCCTGCTTCGGCGCGGCCGCCTGCTACGGCGTGGGCGGGGCGTACATGGGCAGGTTCATCACCCCGCGCGGAGAGGAGCCGATGGTGCTGGCGGCCGCGCAGCTGGTCGCGGGAACGGCCGAACTCGCGGTGATCACGCCGCTCGCCGGGCTGAGCCTGGTCGAGATCGACGTCCCTCTGGCGGTCTGGGGCAGCCTCCTCGCGCTTGGCGCTTTCGGCACCGGCATCGCCTACCTGCTGCTGTACGGGATCCAGCGGAAGGTGGGAGTGACGGCCGCCTCGGCCGTGACCTACCTGATCCCGGTGTTCGCCGCCGCCTCCGGTGTGGTCTTCCTCGGCGAGCATCTGACCTGGAACCAGCCCGCCGGAGCCCTGGTGGTGCTGCTGGGCATCGCCGTGATCCAGGGGATCGTCCCCCGGCGCGGCGGGCCTACCGCCGCGCCGGCACGCGCCGTCCCCGCCGAGACCGACGCCGGGGCCTGATCCGACCGGCGCGGCGCGCTCTCCGGCTCGGTCAGCGGGCCGGGGGCGCCTCGGCCCGGCTCTCCGTGGTGGTGTCGTCGTCCCGCTTCGTACGCCGCTGCCTCGGCGTGGCCTTGCGCACCGTCGTCGTGGCCGGAGCCTCCTCGCCGGACGGGTCCACGGCCGTCCCCGCGGTGGTGGAGCCCGTGTCCGCACCGGTCGACGGCGGCGGCTCCGGCGACCGGGGCTCCGGCGATTGGGGCGAGGGCCGCCGCTCCCCGGAGGAGGGAACGGGTCCCGCCGGGGCGGTGGGCCGTCCCTGCGGTCCGTCCGCGCCCGGCTCGCCGGGCCGCGGCGGGCGCAGCGCCGCGATGACCGCGTCGGCCTCTGCGTCGGCCCTGGCGTCGGCCCTGGCCGTTCGGCCGGCGTCGGGGCCGGCGAAGGCGGCGGCGAACTCGCCGGCCGCCTCGGCCTCGCGTCGTTTGATCACCACCATGTGGTCGGCCGAGATGCGGCCCGCGCCGGTGACCGCCAGCAGCACGGAGGCGGCCCCGAGAGCCACGATCAGTTCGATATCGCCTCCGGTGAGCGGCAGGCCGGCGTCCCCGGCCGTGAGCACGAACACCGCGAGGGCCTCGGCGAACAGCAGCAGTCCGACGATCGGCACGGCGAGGCCCGCGATCAGCAGCGTGCCGCCGACCAGCTCGGTCAGCATGGTCACCGGCGCCCACACGTGGGGCAGCGGGGCCTGCAGCGTGGTGAACTGGTCGGCGGTGGCGTTGAGGCCGGCTTCGAGCTTCTGCCAGCCGTTGGCGAAGAAGATCCCGCCGACGCCCATGCGGGCGGCCAGCGAGGCTAGGTCGTGCAGGGTTCTCTTCACTGCTTCTCATCCTGGGGGGTGGGGGATGACTTGCCCGGACACTTCCCCGCCTGCGCCGCCGTCATGCGCACGGCCGGCTCAGTCCCGTACGCCGCCGGACTCCTCGGCGCCGGCGTCCGAAGGGGCGGGAACATGGCGGGGCAGCAGCAGGGCCACGGCCAGCGCGGTGAGCCCGAGCAGCGCCACGCTGACGGCGATGGTGGAGTGCAGGGCGGTGACGAAGGCCACGCGGGCGGCGCCCAGCAGCGCGGCTCCGGTCGCGCCGGCCTCGCCGGCCACGTGCGCGGCCGCGGCCAGCGACTCCCGGGCCTGCGCCATGAGGCCGGACGGGATCCCGGGGACGGTCCCGAGCGAGGGGGCGTACACGATCGTGGTGATCGTGCCGAGGACGGCGATGCCGAGGCCCGCCCCGAGTTCGTAGGCCGTCTCCTCGATCGCGGCGGCGCCGCCCGCGCGCGCCTCCGGCACCGACGCCATGATCGTGTCGGACGCCGCCAGCAGGGCGACCTCGACGCCGAACCCGATGCCGACGAAGCAGACGGTCAGCATCACCGGATGCTGCTCGGTGCCCCAGGTCAGCACCGGGGTGAGCGACAGCGCGGTGAGGGCGAGACCGCCGCCGACCGTGGCGCGCAGCCCGATCCGCCCCAGCACGTGCGCGGCGGCCAGGCCGCCCGCGATGGCCGCGACCATGAGCGGCAGCATCCGCACGGCGGCTTGCGAAGGCGACAGCCCCAGCACGAGCTGGAGATACTGCGCCAGCATCAGCTCCAGCCCGACCAGCGCGAAGATCGCCAGCAGCACGCAGCCCACGCCGGTCGCGAAGCCGCGCTGGGTGAACAGCCCGATGTCGAGCAGGGGGAAGTCGAGCCGCCGCTGCCGCCGTACGAACCAGACGAGCAGCGCGACGCCGGCCAGGAGGACGGCGAGCGAGGGGCCGCGGCCCAGCAGGTGCCCCGACCCCGCCTCCTTCAGCCCGAACGCGACGGCCAGGATGCCGGCGGTGGACAGCGCCGCGCTCAGCGCGTCCCAGGGATGCTCGGCCCGCCGTGGCGAGGCCGGCAGGATCCGTACGGCGAGCGGCAGCGCGACCAGCAGCAGCGGGACGTTGATGAGGAAGACCGCACCCCACCACAGATGCTCGACGAGGACCCCGCCGATCAGCGGCCCGACGGCCGCACCCGCGGCGGCGACCGCGCTCCACACGCCGAGGGCGATCGCCCGCTCGCGCCGGTCGGTGAACACCTGCCGGATGATCGAAAGCGTCGCCGGCATGATCATCGCTCCGCCGACGCCGAGGAACGCCCGCGAGGCGATGAGCGCGAGCGGGGTCGCGGCGAACGCGGCCGACAGCGAGGCCAGGCCGAACACCACGTAGCCGCCGAGCACGAAGGGCCGCCTGCCGTAGCGGTCGCCGAGGGTGCCGAACGTGACGAGCAGCGGCGCGACGACCAGCGAGTAGATGTCGATGATCCACAGCAACTGCACGGACGACGGCTCCAGAGCCGCGGTGAGCGCCGGGACGGCGATGTGCAGCACGGTCGCGTCGACCGCGATCAGGAGCAGGCTGAAACACAGGAGCACGAGCACCGACCACCGGCTCGCCCGATGCTCGCGCAGGGCGCCCGCGGCGCGGACGGCGGCGGACTCGACCGAAACCATGATCATCGACCGCTCAGTGCTCCTGCCCGAAAATTCCGGCCCGCTGGAACATGCGTGGCAGCTTAGGCCATGGGAAGCGGATCTCTCAGCCCTTCCGGGGATGTCGGGAACATATCGCCGGATCCGTATCGCTCCAGGTGATCGAACGGGGGCCGGCGGCGTGCGTCGTCCACCGCGCCGCAAGGGTCCACCCATTCCGTCCGCACGTGCGGTATAACCGGGGTCGAAGCGGGGAGGCGTCGATGCGGGACTCCGACAGGGCACGGGCGGCGAGCCTCTTAAACCGAACTGCGGCACGTGATCTGTTCGAACAGGTGCGTTTCCGCTATTTCAGGCTTCCGCCGTTCGCACGACGGGCGCTGTTCGCGGTGCTGCTGGTCGCGACCATGGGCGTGGCCGCGGCGCTGAACTGGTCGCTGATGCCCACCTTCATCTACACGTTCCTTGCGCTGTGCTTCCTCGCGCTGGCCCTCAGCTATCCGCGTGCCGCCGCGACCGTGCTCGTGCTCGCCGGATGGGCCCTGCTGCTGCCGCTGTTCATGGGCGTTTTCGGCGGGCAGTCGATCGTGCCCGGTCTGCTGATGCTGCTGGGCGCGCTGACCGGCGGCGCGGCTCACCTGATCCGGTGGGTCCCGCCGTGGCTGACGACGCTGATGTCCCTCGTGCCCGCCGGGGTCGTCGCGCTGTCGCTGTCGCCGCTGTCGCCGTCCGCCGCCCTGTGGGGCGCCTACGGCGCGGCCGCCGGGGTGCTCCTCTACCGCCTGGTGCTGGCCCGCAGGGTGCGCGGCGAGGCGGAGCGGGAGGCGGCGGGGGCCGAGAGCCAGGTGCAGGTGCGCGCGTACGACAGGCCGGGACGGCCCGGCGGCCACCAGCCCGGGCCGGCAGAACCGGCCGCTCCACCGCCCATCACGGTCGAGCAGGCGCTCGCCGAGCTGGAGTCCATGATCGGCCTCGAACCGGTCAAGGAGCAGGTGCGCGCCATAGCCGCGTCGATCGAGGCGGCCCGGCTGCGCAGGGAGGCGGGCTACACCAACGAACGGCCGATGCGCCACTTCGTGTTCGTCGGCCCTCCCGGCACCGGCAAGACCAGCGTCGCCCGGTCGCTCGCCAAGATCTTCTACGCGTTCGGGCTGCTGGAGACGCCGTTCGTGGTCGAGGCGCAGCGGGCCGACCTCGTGGGGGAGTACCTGGGGGCCACGGCCATCAAGACCAACGAGCTCATCGACCGCGCGCTCGGCGGGGTCCTGTTCGTGGACGAGGCGTACGGCCTCATCAACTCGGGCGACGGCCAGCCCGACCGGTTCGGCGCGGAGGCCGTGCAGACGCTGCTGAAGCGGGCCGAGGACGACCGCGAGCGGCTCATCGTCATCCTGGCCGGCTACGAGCGGGAGATGAACGACTTCCTGGCGTCCAATCCGGGGCTGTCGAGCCGCTTCGCCACCCGGGTGCGCTTCCCCAGCTACAGCCCCGCGGAACTGCTCGAGATCACCGAGGCGCTGCAGCAGCGGCGGGGAGACCTGCTCGCCCCTGAGGCGCGTCCCGTGCTGCGCCGGCTGTTCGAGGACGTGCACCGCCGGGCGCTCGTCGACGACCTCGGCAACGCGCGGTTCGCCCGCAGCCTCGCCGAAGCCGCCGCGCAGGCCCGCGACGTCCGCGTGGTGAGCGCGGGCGGGGCGCCGCGCGGCGAGGACCTGGTCACCGTCGCCGCCGACGACGTGACCAAGGCATTCAACGAGATCACCGCGCGATACCGCGGCTACCAGGTCACCCCGACCCTGGACGAGGCGCTCGCGGACCTCGACAGGATGGCCGGCCTCGACCCGGTCAAACGGCAGGTCCACGCGATCACCGCGCAGCTCAAGGTGGCCAGGATGCGGCAGGAGCAGGGCCTGCCGGTCCAGTCGCAGATGCGGCACATCGTGTTCGTCGGCCCTCCGGGCACCGGCAAGACGACCGTCGCGCGGATCGTCGGCCGGATCTTCTCCGCCCTGGGCCTGCTGGCCCGGCCCGACGTGGTCGAGGCGTCGCGGGCCGACCTGGTCGGCCAGCATCTGGGCGCGACCGCGATCAAGACCAACGAGCTGGTCGACCGCGCGCTCGGCGGCGTGCTGTTCATCGACGAGGCGTACAGCCTGGTCAACACCGGCTACTCGGGGGGCGACGCCTTCGGGGCCGAGGCGGTGCAGACGCTGCTGAAGCGGGCCGAGGACGACCGTGACCGTCTGGTCGTCATCCTGGCCGGCTACGAGCGCGAGATGGACGCCTTCCTGGCGACCAATCCCGGTCTTGCCTCCCGGTTCAACCAGCGCGTGTCGTTCCCCTCCTACTCGCCGTCCGAGCTGACCGAGATCGCGGAGCTGCTCGCCGCGCGGAGCGGCGACAGGTTCGACGCCTCCGCCGCGCGCGACCTCGCGGACGTCTTCGACTGGGTCTGCCGTGAGGGGCTCATCGACGGGCTGGGCAACGGCCGCTTCGCCCGGTCCCTGTACGAGCGGGCCGCGCTGCGGCGCGACGTCCGCCTCGCCGAGCAGGGGTCGGCGAACGCCGCCGAGCTGACGACGATCACCAGCGATGACGTCCGCAGCGCGGTGGACGAGTTGTCCTGATGTCGTAGGGAAATCCACAGGGCGCGTGTCCCGATGGCCGAGTGCCGTCACTTCCTGCTACTAATCGACGACGTAGGGTAGCCAGGAGGATCGGAGAAGCGCGTGAGAGCACGATGGCCGGTTGCCCTGGCCGCACTGGCCGCTCTGTGGGCCGCCGGCGCCTGCGGCGTGCAGCGGGGGCCGGGTGAACCCGGCAACGAGCTCGCCCCCTCCCCGGTCAAGGCGTACGACATCAACCCGCTGGCGCGTGACAAGGTCAAGGACGGCGGCACGCTCCGGTGGGGGCTCACCGACTTTCCGTCCCAGTGGAACCGCAACCACGTCGACGGCGACACCACCGCCGTCAAGGTGGTGACGGACGCGTTGCTGCCGCACACGTTCCGGTCGGACGCGCGGGGACGGCTGACCCTCGACACCGACTACGTGACCAACGCGAGGATCACCGCGACCTCCCCCCGCCAGGTCGTCACCTACTCGATCAACCCCAAGGCGAAGTGGTCGGACGGCAGGCCGATCACCTGGACGGACTTCGCCGCGCAGTGGAAGGCCATGAGCGGCCGCGACCGGGACTACCGGGTCGACTCGACCATCGCGTACGAGAACATCCAGAGCGTGGGCCGGGGGGCGAGCGACCGCGAGGTGGTGGTCACCCTCGCCCAGCCGTTCAACGAGTGGCAGTCCCTGTTCACGCCGCTGTATCCCGGCACCACCAACGCGACCGCGGCGGCGTTCAACGCCGACTGGATCAACCGCATCCCGGTGACCGCGGGGCCGTTCAAGGTGGAGCGCCTCGACGTCAAGGGCAGGACGGTCGCGCTCACCCGCAACCCCGCCTGGTGGGGCAACCGGGCGAAGCTGGACGGCATCGTGTTCCGCGCCGTGCGCCCCGACCAGATGGTCCACGCGTTCACCAAGGGGGACGTGGACGTCTTCGAGGTGGGCCCGTCCCCCGGCGACTACGCGCGGGTCAGGGAGGCGTGGGACGCCGTGATCCGGCAGGCCGCCGGCACCCAGTATCGGCAGCTCACCCTCAACGGGGAGAGCCCGGTCCTGGCCGACGCGCGGGTGCGCGAGGCCGTCGCGGCGGCGCTCGACCGCCGCGCTCTCATGCAGGCGGACCTGAAGGGCCTCGGCTGGCCGGCCGTGACGCTGGACAACCACTTCCTCATGAACAGCCAGTACGGCTACCGTGCCAACGCCGGCGAGATCGGCGCGTACGACCCGAGGCGGGCCGGGCGGCTGCTCGACCAGGCGGGCTGGACGCTGTCGGGCAAGACGCGCGTGAAGAACGGCAAACCGCTGACGCTGCGCTTCGTCGTCCCCGACGGCATCGTCATGAGCGGTGTCGAGGCCGACTCCGCCCGGCAGATGCTGCAGCGCGTCGGCATCCGGGTCGAGGTGCGCAAGGTGTCCTTCGACGACTTCTTCGGCAAGCACCTCATCCCCGGCGACTTCGACATCACCGCCTTCGCCTACCCGAGCACGCCCTACCCCGTCTCGGACGCCTTCGACATCTACGCCGACGGCGAGAGCGGCGGGCGGGGCGACGACACCGAGTGGTACGCCAACATCGGGCGCAGCGGTAGCAAGCAGATCGACGAGGCCATGTACCGCGCCGGCAGCACGCTCGACGCCGCCAAGGTGCCCGGCCTGCTCAACGAGGCCGACCGGCTGGTCTGGAAGAAGGTCAACGTGCTGCCGCTCTACCAGTGCCCGCAGGGCGTGGCCGTGCGGTCCGCGCTCGCCAACATCGGGGCAAACGGGTTCCACGACCTGAGGTACGAGGACATCGGCTACGCCTCCTGAGCGGCGGCCGCCCGGGCCGCAGGCGCGTCAGGCGGGAGGTTCGTCGGGGATGTCGGCGATGTCGTCCAGGGCGGCGGCCAGCTCGTCCGGGTGGTCGCCGATCCGCTCGGCGATCTCGATGAGGACGTGTAGCACGTCGTGCCGGTCGTGCCCCAGGTCGATCAGGCGCTGGGCGGCCTCCCACAGCTGCGGCGGGTCGCCGACCCACAGCCGCCCCGCGATCTCCTCGTGCCAGGCGAGGTGCTCCTCCAGGTCCGTACGGCCCAGCTCGCCGGCGTGGTCGATCTCCAGCAGGATGCGCCGGTCGGCCTCGTCCGCCGGGTTCAGCAGGTCGAGGTTGGTCGACCCGCGCATGCCCTGCAATAAGGGGAACGCGAAGGCGCGCCGGGCCAGCGCGGACAGGTCGCCGTCCGGCAGCAGCCGTTCCACGAGAGAGCGGTCCAGTCCGAAGGTGGCCGGGTCGCGGTAGGCCTCGGTGAACCGGGCGGTCGCCTCCCAGACCGCGTCCAGCGTGGCCCGCACGCCCTCCTCGGGCAGCCCGATCCGGGGGCCGGCGAAACGCACCCACGCCGACAGCACGTGCGGCATAGCGTCCTGCTCCGCCGGGGTGAGCAGGACCTTGCGCGGCAGCCAGTCGAGCAGGAACGTCTCGCACTTGGTCGGGCTCACCCGCATCGGCCGGCCGAAATCCTGGTCGCAGCCGTAGTCGATGATGTGGTCGGCGCACCGGGAGGCGGCCGAGGGGTCCGACAGGTTCTCCGCCGCGTCCGAGGCGAGGAACTCGGCCGCCAGCATCGCGCGGCGGTCGCGGCTGTAGGGCGCCTCCGTGTGGGCGGGGGCGGGCCGCATCCGCCCGGGCGGCAGCGCCTTGATCCGCGCCCGCGCGAAGGCGTGGTAGGCGCTGTAGCTGTCGCTCACGAGCTTCGGGCCGCCACGGCCGTGCGCGGCGGCGCCGGTGGCCTTCATGGCGAACTCCAGCAGCGCCCGCGCCTGCTGCGGCTCCAGCTCCTCGAACCGCAGCAGCGCGTTGCCCGCCGCCTCCAGCCTGGCCTGCTCCAGCAGCTTGTCGACCTGGGACGACACCCACGCGTCGCGGGCCATCCCGCCCATGTTGTAGTCGACGACCACGACCAGCGCGTGCCGGTCCTCGCCGTTGTAGGCGAACGTGCACACCACGGTGTCCTGGTCGCCGTACACGTCCCTGGAGACGTAGCAGCCGGTGGGCTTGACGGCGCCGACGCGGTCCGCCCAGCGG
The DNA here is from genome assembly GCF_053604425.1 of Microbispora sp. NPDC004025. Taxonomy (NCBI): domain Bacteria; kingdom Bacillati; phylum Actinomycetota; class Actinomycetes; order Streptosporangiales; family Streptosporangiaceae; genus Microbispora; species Microbispora sp. NPDC004025. Next base: position 184,716 of record NZ_JBSGHN010000015.1, read on the forward strand.
GGCCGGGCGACGTCGGACTCCATCAGCGCGAGCGCCGCGCCCTCCGCCTTGGCCGCCTGGCGGGCGGTGCCGAGGTAGGCGACGGAGACGAGCAGGGTGAGCGCGGCCGGAGTGCCGGCCTTGGCGGCGTAGTCCACCAGGCCCTCGCCGAGAATCTGCTCGACGTCGCCGCCGCGCAGCCGCCTGCCCCACCAGGCGCCGAGCATGTCGGAGACCATGAGCTCCGCGTCGAGCGGGCTGCGCACGGCGAGCAGCTCCCTGGCCGCCAGCAGCATCTCCGCGAAGACGTCGTCCGGCGGCCGGGTCTCCCGGGGGTCACGTCGGCGCCGGCGACTCACGAGATCTCGCTCCGCTCGCTCACGGTCACCACCTTCTCGCATTCCCGCCGCGAAGGGCATCAGGAACACGGCCCGGTGACTTCCCCGTTATCTGCCGCTCCAGCCTTTCCCAGGCTACGCCGGCAGGGCGGGGCGACGGCCGCGTGAGCGTCGTGCGCCGCCTCACCTCCGGGAAGGCGGCGCCGAGTTCACGAGACCCAGGAGGCGTTCCCGGGCGACCCGCTCGACGATCTCCGGTGTGACGTCGAGCCCCAGGTGTTTCCCGCACGCCCAGGCGTCGGCGACGCAGCGGGCGACGGCGGACAGGGGGATGGTCAGGAATTCCGCGGCCAGACGATCGGTCACCAGCTCCGCCGGTTCACGGAGACCCGGCTCCGGTGTTGGGCCGCCACTGATTCGTGTTGCGAGTACGGGCATGGACTGCATTCCTCGCTGAATGGGGACCTGCCGCCCCTTATTCCACCTCTTTCCCGAGCGGTGTCAAGCCTTGGCGGGCCACCGCGTGGGAAGCTTGACCCATGCGCATCCGGCTCGCCCAGGATCCCGAGGCCGACGAGCTGCTCGGCCGCAGCCCCCTCGCACTGCTCGTCGGCATGCTGCTCGACCAACAGGTGCCGCTGGAGCGGGCCTTCGCGGGGCCACGGGCGATCGCCGACCGGCTCGGCCGCGACCTGGACGCGCGTGAAATCGCCTCCTATGATCCTGACCAGTTCGCGGCACTGTTCGCGGCGGCGCCCGCCGTCCATCGGTATCCGAAGGCGATGGCGGCCCGCGTCCAGGCGCTCGCGACATATCTCGTCGAGCACTACGATGGCTCGGCCGAGAAGGTATGGGAGGATGTCCGCGACGGTGCCGAACTGCTGCGCCGGCTGCTGGCCCTCCCCGGATTCGGCCGGCAGAAGGCCCAGATCTTCCTGGCCCTGCTGGGCAAACAGTGCGGCGTGCGCCCGGACGGCTGGCGTGAGGCGGCCGGGCCGTACGGCGAGGAGGGGGTGCACCGGTCGGTGGCCGACGTCGTGGACGCCGAGAGCCTGCAACTGGTCCGCGCGACCAAGCAGGAAGCCAAGCGGGCGGCCAAGAAGTAGGCCCGATCTTCCTGCGCGAGGCGCCGGTCTTTTGACAGGATGCGTTGACCGCATGGCGGGCGGGGCTTCCGTCCGCGTATGCGGATCGCCCATGATGTAGGGCAGATCTGCGCTACCAATCACAGTTATGGAGATGTGCCTCGTGGGAGACGCTGGCACGCGACGGAGGTGCCGACCATGAGCGCCGAAACCTCCGTGCCCCGGCCCCGGGAGCCCGGTTTGGACATATCAGACTCCGACCTCTTCAGAGGCCTGATGTCGGAGGCGCCGTTTGCCTTCGCGTTTTTCGATCCGGATGGGCGTTTTGTCCGGGTCAACTCCACCTTTACCGAGCTGACCGGCCATCCTGTCGAGCTGCATCTTGACCGCCAACCGGCCGAGCTGCTGCCGGCCGACCTGACCACCCTGATCGAGGCGGCGCTGCGCCGGATCGCCGACGAGGCGCTGCCGATCACCGACCAGCGGATCAGGACCCGCGCGGAGAACGGCGACAGCCGCCACTGGACGGTGTCGTTCTTCCCGCTGCACGGCGACGACGGCGTCATCGGGACCGCGCTCTTCGGGGTCGACGTGACCGAGCGGCAGTCGAACGAGGAGGTGCTGGAGCGCAGCGAGGAGCGCTACCGCTCGCTGGTGGAGTCGCAGCAGCAGCTGGTGTGGATCAGCTCGCCCAGCGGCTCCGTGGCCGAGGACGCGCCCCAGTGGCGGGCCATCACCGGCCAGGGCCTGGAGGAGTACCTCGCGCACGGCTGGCTGGACGCGGTGCACCCCGACGACCGTCCCGGCACCGAGGAGGCGTGGCGCGAGGCGCTGCGCGGCCGCACGATGTTCGAGTGGAGCTACCGGGTGCGCACCCGGGCCAGCGGCTACCGGCACTTCGAGGTCCGGGCCGTGCCGATCGTCAGGCACGGCCGCGTGGTGGAGTGGGTCGGGGCCAACACCGACGTCACCCCGCAGCGCGAGGCCGAGGAGATGCGCGGCCGCCTCACCGACCAGCTCGGCGCCGCCGCGCTGCGCACCGCCCGGCTCCAGGGCGCGACCGCCCAGCTCGCCGAGGCGCTCACCGTCGAGCAGGTGGTGCAGGTGATCATCGACGTCGGCCGTACGGCCCTCGCCGCCGACCACTCGTCGGTCGCCCTGCTCGACCCGGACCGGGCCACGCTGAAGGTGATCAACAGCGGCGGCACCCCGGACGCCCCGGGCGAGGACATCGACCTCGCGCAGCCCAATGTGATGACGATGGCGGTCAACAGCCGCCGCCCGGTCTTCGCCGAGTCGCCCGACAGCCTGCGCGCCCAGCTCGTCGACGCCGGCGCCGACGAGGGGCGGATCTCCGGCTTCCTGGCGCAGACGGACGAGCGGGCCTGGGTGGGCCTGCCGCTGCTCGCGGCCGGGCGGGCGCTCGGCGCGCTGCGGTTCTCGTTCACCCGGACCCAGAAGATCTCGCAGGAGGACGGCGTCTTCCTGGAGGCGCTGGCCGGGCAGTGCGCCCTGGCGGTCGAGCGGGCCACGCTGTTCGAGCGCGAGCACAAGACGGCCGAGACCCTGCAGCGCAGCCTGCTGCCCGAGCGCCTGCCGGTGGTGCGGGGGATGACGCTCGCCTACCGCTTCCGCTCCGGCTCACGCCACGTGCAGGTGGGCGGCGACTGGTACGACGCGTTCGTCCTGCAGGACGGCCGGGTGGCGGCGGTGGTCGGCGACGTCATGGGCAAGGGCGTCAAGGCCGCCGCGGGCATGGGCCGGATCCGCAACGCCATGCGGGCGCTCGCGCTGACGAACCCGCCCCCGGCGGCGGTGCTGACCGGGCTCGACCGCGTCTTCGAGGCGACCGAGGAGGAGGAGCAGGTCACCACCCTGGCGTACATGGTCGTCGAGCCGGGGACCGGCGAGGGCACGCTGGCCCTGGCCGGTCATCCGCCGCCGCTGCTGGTCTCGCCGCAGGGCGTCGGGCTGCTGCACGAGACCGAGCCGGGCACTCCGCTCGGCTGGGCCACGAGCCGCAAGCAGTTCAGGTTCTGCGTGCCGCCGGGTCACACCGCCGTCCTGTACTCGGATGGTTTGGTGGAGAACCGCAAGCGCGGGCTGGACGCCGGACTCAGGGAGCTTTCGTCCGTAGTGGCCGAAGCGCCCCCGGAGGTCCTGAGCAGCCCGAATATGCTGCTCGATTTCCTGGTGGACCACATGCTGTCCGGGTATGAACAAGACGATGACGTAACGGTACTCGCGGTCCACGTCCCACCGGCCACGAAGAGTGACTGAATGAAACAGTCATAACGGTTGCTTTCGGGTATCAGTGACCTCCTTCCGTACGCACTAGTGTCTCGGTCGGCCTAGGGTGGAGGAGCAACCCGGCGGGACGCGGCCGTATCACGTTCCGTGGCGTGCCACAATGGCATGTCGCGGTCTGCGCGACCTCACCACCGGAAAAGAAGAAGCACCTGGGTCCATTCTCGCCATGCGTTCGTTCGAGAGGTGTTCGTGTCGCCTGCAAGTTCGACTCGCTCGAAGCCGTCGGAGCTGAACGAGCCAGTGATTCAGCAGCTCCTCGAGCGTGGGCGCTCGCAGGGTTTCCTCGAGTCCGAGGATGTCCGCAAGGCCTTCGAGGAAGCGGACATCCCGATGTCGCAAGCCGCTGGATTCCTGCGCAGCCTCAGCAAGGAGGGTGTGACCGTCGTGGTGACGGCCGCCGACTCCGCGGCTCCCAAGCGTTCTCGAGGTCAAGCCAAGCGCCGCACCACCGCGCCCGTCAAGAAGACCACCAAATCCGCCGCGGCCAAGGAATCGCAGCCGGAGACCGTGACCGCCGTGGTCACCGACTCCGCGCCGGCCGCCAAGCCGGCGGCGAAGAGGCCCGCCCCGGCCAAGCCCGCGCCCGCCGCCAAGCCGGCTGCCGCCAAGGCTCCGGCGAAGCCCGCTCCGCCGAAGAAGGCCGCGCCCGCCAAGCCGGAGGCCCCCGCCACGGGGCCCGAGGGCAAGGCGCCGAAGGCCGACCCCAAGCCGAAGTCGGCCGACATCGCCGAGGACGACGAGGACATCGACCTCGAAGGTGACGTCGACATCGAGGACTTCGACATCGAGGTCGAGGACGTCGAGATCGACGCCGAGGCGGAGACCGAGGAGTCCGACGCCGAACCCGAGGGGGAGGCCGAGGGCGAGGAGCCCAAGGCCGAGGCGCTCGTCCAGTCCGAGGACGAGGTGCTGATCCTCACCGACGACGATGACGACGCGCCCGTCGCCCAGGTCGCGGCGGCCGGCGCCACCGCCGACCCGGTGAAGGACTACCTCAAGCAGATCGGCAAGGTGCCGCTCCTCAACGCCGAGCAGGAGGTCGAGCTCGCCAAGCGGATCGAGGCCGGCCTGTTCGCCGAGGAGCAGCTCGCCCAGGAGGCCGACAACCTGCCCGTCGACGTCCGCGCCGAGCTGGAGTGGATCGCCGAGGACGGCCACCGTGCCAAGAACCACCTGCTGGAGGCCAACCTCCGCCTCGTGGTCTCGCTGGCCAAGCGCTACACCGGCCGCGGCATGCTGTTCCTGGACCTGATCCAGGAGGGCAACCTGGGCCTGATCCGCGCCGTCGAGAAGTTCGACTACACCAAGGGCTACAAGTTCTCCACGTACGCCACGTGGTGGATCCGGCAGGCGATCACCCGGGCCATGGCCGACCAGGCGCGGACCATCCGCATCCCGGTCCACATGGTCGAGGTGATCAACAAGCTGGCCCGGGTCCAGCGGCAGATGCTGCAGGACCTCGGCCGCGAGCCCACGCCGGAGGAGCTGGCCCGCGAGCTCGACATGACGCCCGAGAAGGTCATCGAGGTGCAGAAGTACGGCCGCGAGCCGATCTCCCTGCACACTCCGCTGGGCGAGGAGGGCGACAGCGAGTTCGGCGACCTCATCGAGGACTCCGAGGCCATCGTCCCGGCCGACGCCGTCAGCTTCACGCTGCTGCAGGAGCAGCTGCACTCCGTTCTCGACACGCTGTCGGAGCGGGAGGCGGGCGTGGTGTCGATGCGGTTCGGTCTCACCGACGGGCAGCCGAAGACCCTCGACGAGATCGGGAAGGTCTACGGCGTGACCCGTGAGCGGATCCGCCAGATCGAGTCCAAGACCATGTCGAAGCTGCGCCACCCTTCCCGTTCCCAGGTGCTGCGCGACTACCTGGACTGACGCACGAGTCCATCGTCCCCCCGGCCGTGTACGGCCGAGGGGCGATGACGTTTACAGCCCCGTAACCTCGTGGTAGCGCCCCGGGCACGTCGACGCTCCTAGGCTCGCGCCTCATGGGAGTGATCGAAGTGGATCGGGCGCGTGCTCGGGGGCCACGAGTGATCCCGGACCGCCCGTGGGCGGATGCAATGCTCGACGAGGCGGTCGAGGCCGCCTGCCGGGGCGACCTCGCACCGGCCGCGGCCGTCCTGGCGGACAGCAGGGGCGACCCGGAGACGCGGTCGCTTCGGGTGGAGGCGCTGTCGCGGACCGTCATCGGGGCGAGCCGGTCGATAGAGGCGCTGCTCGCCTATAACCAGGGCAATCCGGACCTCTGGCTGTGGCTCGGCCGAGCCCGGCTGGAGGAGGCCTGGGAACTGCGGCCCGACGTACGGGCCAGAGCGGTGCAGGCGGACCGGCTGCACGCCTATCAGTCGGCGATGGAACAGGCCAGGCAGCCGCTGCTGACGGCGGCGGCGCTCGCGCCGGGCGACCCGGTGCCGTGGGAGGGCCTGATGTGGCTGGCCGTCGGACTGGACCGGCCACGCGGCGACAAGGACGCGGTCTGGTACGAATGCTCCCGCCGCTGGCCGACGCTGTACTCGGGGGCGGTCGCCCGATTGATCACACTGTCCCCCGGCTGGGGCGGAGCCGCCCAGGAGATGCTCGCTTTCGCCCGCTCGGCCGCCGCGCACGCCCCGGAGGGCAGCCCGCTGCCCGCGCTCGTGCCGCTGGCCCACTTCGAGATCGTCGCCGCCGGGCGCACCCCCATGTCGCGGGGCGGCTGGTTCTCCTTCGAGGCGCAGCGCGAGATCGTCTCGGCCTCCGCCCACTGGTCGGAGCGGCGTCTCGGCGGCGCGCATCCGCGGGCGGTCGAGGCGCACAACGTCTTCGGCGCCGCGTTCTACCTGTCGGAGCTGCGGCGTCCGGCGCGTGGCCACCTCGCCAGAACGGGCGGCCGGTTCAGCCGGCTGCCCTGGTCACATCTCGGCGACCCCGGGCAGCAGTACCGCCGGGCCTGCGCCCGGCTCAACATTTGACTCACTCGTTCACGATCACGTCGAGGGTCCGCGGCCGTCCCCGGCCGGCGGACGCGGCCAGTTCCACCCGGTGCCCCAGGCCGGTCAGCAGGTCGGCGAGGTCGCCGGCCGTGCGGGGCCGGTCGGGGGTCTCGACGAGCGATCGGGCCACCACGCCCCTGGTGGCCTTGGCCATGTGGCTGACGACGGTCCGCTTCCCCGCCGCCTCCCTCAACACCCGTACGGCCACGCCGCGTTCGCCGGGCTGCCAGGCGGCGGCGTACGTCGCGGAGCGCATGTCCACCACGAGCCCCTTCGTCGCGTCGAGCACGGCGCTGATCGACGGCCGCCAGAACGCGGCCAGGCCGCCCATCGGCGGCAGCCGTACGCCCATGGACAGCCGGTAGGGCGGCACGCGGTCGGACGGGCGCAGCAGGCCCCACAGCGCCGAGAACACCACGATCCTCCGGTCCGCCCGCCGCCGGGCCTCGGGGGCGAGGGTGGCCAGGGCGAGGTTGTCGTACAGCACACCCGTGTAGAGGGCGGCGACGGGCAGCGTGCGCGCCGTGGGCAACGCCAGGTTGCGCTCGATCTCGCCGGCCTGCCCCTCGGACAGACCGAGCACGTCGCGCGCCTCGGGGGTGTGGCAGAGCGAGACGAGGGCGTCGAGGACCTTCTCGCGCGGGGAGGCGAGTTCGGGGAAGCTGAGCCGCCGGACGGTGGAGGTCCCCCGCTCGGCCTTCCCCTCCGAGGGCGGAAGCAGGATGAGCACGGTTCCGCAGCTTATCCGGCCCTCGGGCCGGTCAGGCGTCCGCCGGATCGGTGACGACGTGACCCGGCGGCGGCGCGGGTGCCGGGGGTGGAGATCCGGGCAGTGACGGCCGGTTAGGCTGCGGCGGGTGAATGAGGAGAGCGCACAGTTCGACCTGCTGGTGGACGAGGCCTGGCCGGCGCCGGGGCGGGCCGAGGACGGCGGCTGGGTCTACCGGCACGCCGGCGGCGTGACGAAGCGGGCCAACTCGGTGCTCGCGCTGGGGGAGCGCGCGGACCTGCCGGAGGCGGTCGACCGGGCCGAGCTGTTCTATGAGGGCCTCGGGCAGCCCTGCGTGTTCTCGGTCGGCATGGGCGCGACGCCGGGGCTCGACGAAGAACTGAGCCGCCGGGGCTATCGGCTCGTGGACCCCACTTTGGTGATGACCAGGCCGCTGACCCCCGGTGACCGTGCCCCGGGGGCGGTGGTGGAGGACGTGCCGTCGGAACGGTGGCTGCGCACGTGGTGGAGCGTGGACGGCGGGCGGCATCGCGACGACGGGGGAATCCCCGCGCGGGCGTGGGGTGCGCGCATCCTCGGCGGAGTGCCCGCCGGATACGTCCTCCTCGGCGAGGGCGCCGTGGGAAGGGGCGTGCCGCAGGGCCGGTGGCTCGGTGTCTACTGCATGGCCGTCGAGCCGCGCGTCAGGCGGCGTGGGCTGGGCGCGGCGGTGCTGCGCACCCTGCTCGCCTGGGGCGCGGAGCACGGTGCGGACGGCGCCTACCTGGTGGTGACGGAGGCCAACGCGGCGGCCCGCGCGCTCTACGAGCGGGAGGGCTTCGCCGTCGCCGGCCGCTATCACTACCGCGTGCGGCCTTGACGGGCGCCGCGGCAGGGGACGCCATGCGCCGGCTCGGGCCGGACACGGCACCCGTACGGCGGCCGCCGGTACGCCGACGGCCGCGGGTCACGCCCGGGACGGCATCCGCCGGGGCCCCGGGGGAAGCGGGGAACGGCGGGTGTCCGGCCCGGGCCGGTGGTCATATGGCGACGGCGTGCGGAGCGGACATCGTCGTGACGCTCCGGCACGCCGTCTATGGGTCAGCGCTCGCCGTCAGGGGCGGTCGCGGGGGATTCACTGAGTCGGGCCGACTCGTCCTGGATCTCAGCACCTTTGTCGCGCAGCACAGTCACGTGCTGACGCCCGTGGTGGGCGCAGAACAGCAACTCCCCACCCACGGGCAGGGTCGCGCGGATGTAGGCCTGAGCACCGCACCGGTCGCACCGGTCCAGGGCCGTCAGCGGCTTGATGGGGGCGAGAGCTCCAGTCACGTATCGCCTTTCGGGTCGCCCCACATTTCGTGGGGACGTTGGCGTCAGTCACTTGGGACAACATCTAACCGGATGAGGGGCTTCCCAATCATGCTCCGACTACGCCCAGAGCAGAATGATCCGGAAAGTGACCGGGATCACAGTGAAAGTGCCGGTCATCGTGCTGCGCCTGGCAAGCTTGTACGCGTACAAACATGAGTGGCGTTAAGCTGCGTACGCGTGTTCGATTGATAAGTGGGAGTTGGGTGTGACTGCGGTTCGCGCGGAGACGGGGTACACCGCCCGTCATCTCTCTGTGCTGGAAGGCCTGGAGGCCGTCCGCAAGCGCCCGGGGATGTACATCGGCTCCACGGACACGCGCGGCCTCATGCACTGCCTCTGGGAGATCGTGGACAACGCGGTCGACGAGGCGCTGGGCGGCTACTGCACCCGCATCGAGGTCGAGCTGCATCCGGACGGCTCGGTCGAGGTCCACGACAACGGGCGCGGCATCCCCGTCGACGTCGAGCCCAAGACCGGCCTGGCCGGCGTGGAGCTCGTCTACACCAAGCTCCACGCGGGCGGCAAGTTCGGCGGCGGCTCCTACGGCGCCTCGGGCGGCCTGCACGGCGTCGGCGCCTCGGTGGTCAACGCGCTGTCCTCCCGGGTGGACGTGGAGGTCGACCGCGACGGCAAGGTCCACCAGATCAGCTTCCGCCGGGGCGTGCCCGGCGTGTTCGACGGCGACGGCCCGTCCGCCAAGTTCCGCAAGAAGTCCGGCCTGCGCGACGGCGGCCCGGCCCCGCGCAACGTCACCGGCACCCGCGTGCGTTTCTGGGCCGACCGGCAGATCTTCCTGCCCGAGGCGGAGGTCTCGCTCGACGAGATCCACGTGCGGCTGCGCCAGACGGCCTTCCTGGTGCCGGGGCTCACGCTCGTGGTGCGCGACGCCCGCGGCGAGGAGCCGGTCGAGGAGTCGTTCCGCTTCGACGGCGGCATCGGCGAGTTCACCGAGTTCCTGTCCCGTGACGAGGCCGTGTGTGACGTGCTGCGGCTGCAGGGCGAGGGCCACTTCCACGAGACGGTCCCCGTGCTCGACGAGCAGGGCCACATGACGCCGACGGAGATCGAGCGGGAGCTCACCGTCGACGTCGCGGTCCGTTGGGGGAAGGGCTACGAGACGACCGTACGCTCCTTCGTGAACGTGATCGCCACGCCGAAGGGCGGCACGCACGTCGCCGGGTTCGAGCGGGCGCTGGTCCGCACGATCAACGAGCAGCTGAGGGAGACCCGGCTGCTGAAGAACGGCGACGAGCCGGTGACCAAGGAGGACATCCTCGAAGGGCTGACCGCGGTGGTCACCGTGCGGGTGCCCGAGCCGCAGTTCGAGGGCCAGACCAAGGAGGTGCTCGGCACCTCCGCGGCCAGCCGCATCGTCGCCCACGTGGTCACTCGGGAGCTCAAGGCGCTGTTCGCCAGCCCCAAGCGGGGGCAGAAGCAGCAGCTGCGCGCCGTGCTCGAGAAGATCGTCGCCGCCGCCAAGGCGCGTATCGCCGCCCGCGTGCACCGCGACAACCAGCGGCGCAAGTCCGCCCTGGAGAACTCGGCGCTGCCCGCCAAGTTGGTCGACTGCCGCAGCGACGACGTCGACCGCAGTGAGCTGTTCATCGTCGAGGGCGACTCCGCGCTGGGCACGGCCAAGCTCGCCCGCGACTCGGAGTTCCAGGCGCTGCTGCCGATCCGGGGCAAGATCCTGAACGTGCAGAAGGCGTCGGTCGCCGACATGCTCAAGAACGCCGAGTGCGCGGCGATCATCCAGGTGGTGGGCGCGGGGTCCGGCCGTTCGTTCGACATCGAGTCGGCCCGCTACGGCAAGATCATCTTAATGGCCGACGCGGATGTGGACGGCGCGCACATCCGCTGCCTGTTGCTCACGCTCTTCCACCGCTACATGAAGCCGATGGTCGAGGCCGGGCGGGTGTTCGCCGCGGTGCCGCCGCTGCACCGTATCGAGGTCACCAACCCCGGGCGCGGCCAGGACAAGTACATCTACACCTACAGCGACGCCGAGCTGCACAAGGTCCTGCGCGACCTGGAGCGGCGCGGCAAGCGCTGGAAGGACCCCGTGCAGCGCTACAAGGGCCTCGGCGAGATGGACGCCGACCAGCTCGCCGAGACGACCATGGACCCCCGCCACCGCGTCCTGCGCCGCGTCAAGATCGAGGACGTGGAGGATGCCGAGCACATTTTCAGCCTCCTCATGGGCAGCGACGTCGGCCCGCGCCGCGAGTTCATCATCGGCAGCGCCGCCGAGGTGGACCGCGACCACATCGACGCCTGACCGGTTCCCCGCCGGGCACCGGCTCACCGGCGTGAGCTCAGCATCCCTGGGCGGTGAGAAGGTCCATGATCTCCGGATGGAAGTTCACCGTCCGGCAGCCGTAGATCCCGAACGGGATGGCGACCGTCCCCCCGCCGACGGTGCCGGTGGTGCTCGGCCCCGTGCAGCCGTTGGCGATGATGAAGTAACCGACGATGTCGGATAAGAAGTACCGGTTGCCGCTCGTGCAGGTGTAGGTGGCGGCGCCCTGGGCCGCGACGGGTGCGGCGGTGACGGCGCTCGCCAGGGTGATCGCGGCGCAGATCACGGACACGCGCGTGACCAAAGCGTTCATTGGGGGCGTCCTTCCCGGGGGAGGAGGTGTGCGGACGCATGCCTCCCTACCCGGACTACCCTGGCCCGACCTCGCAGGCGGTGTCCGGAAGCGGCCAGTTTCCGGTGACCTCAGCCGTCTCTGGGCAGCCGATGATCCGACCTCCCCTCCCGCGCGTTCGCAGTCGTGCCCCGAGCGGGCCGTGTTCGCCGCCCTCCGGCGGCCTCAGTCCGAGTTGCGCCACATGAGCACTCCGGGGCCGTCGGGTGTGGCCACCGGAACCCACGCCTCGTCCACCTCGCGGATCCGGCTCTCGTCCAGCCGCAGGTCGTGCCGCCTGTCGGCGTTCCCGTCGCACGTCCAGTAGGGGATGGATCCGACGATGTCGCGTAGCCTGTTCCGCTCGTCGTCCGGCCACGGGTGGTTCCAGGTGCCGGCGCGACGAAAGTCCTTCTCGAACAGGTCGCGAAGCGCGTCGAGAGCGGCAAGGTCGTACACCGGGACGAGGAAGCCTTCCACGTGCCCCTGGCGGCAGGCCGCGCCGCCGTACTGCTGCTGGTAGAAGACCCCGGTCGCGGCCTCGACGACGACGTACAGCCAGCGGCCGCCGCTCGTGCCGTCGGGATCGAGGAAGACGAAGCGTGGCGCCCTCATGGCGGCAGTCTCCCGGACCGTCCCTCACGGGATCAACGACTCAGACCGGCCGGTGCGCGGGTTCAGGGCTTGACCTCCCGGAGGCGCCCGGTCTCGACCTCGTAGACGAAGCCCCGCACCGAGTCCTTGTGCGGGATGAACGGGTCGGCCTGGACGCGGTTGAGCGACTGGATCACGTCCGCGTCGAGGTCGGGGAAGGCCTCGGCGGCCCAGTCGGGCTTGATCCCGGTCTCCGCCTCGATGTCCCGGCGGAACTCGTCGTCGGTGAAGGTCAGCATGCCGCAGTCCGTGTGGTGGATGAGGATGATCTCCCGGGTGCCGAGCAGGCGCTGGCTGATGGCGAGGCTGCGCCGCTCGTCCGCGGTCACCACGCCGCCGGCGTTGCGGATGACGTGCGCGTCGCCCTCGGTGAGGCCCAGCAGGCCGTACACGTTGAGCCGGGCGTCCATGCAGGCGACGATGGCCACGCCACGCGCCGGAGGCAGCGGCAGGTGCCCCTTGTCGAAACCCGCGGCGTATCGCTCGGCGTTGGCGAGGAGCTCGTCGGTGACGCTCATGTGGTGCCCTTTCGGATCGCTGGAATCGCTGGCCCCACTGTTGCCGATTATTCCTACCAGGTCAATAGGTATTGTGACTGTGGGTGAAGCGAGGATGCCCGATGGTCATCGGCGGGCGACGGCGCGGGCCCGCGCCGTGCGTTCATCGTCGGCGGCGCCGCCGAGGGGGGCCGCGATCACATCGACGCCTGAGCGGTGCCGGCGGGCGCCGGCTCACCGTCGTGAGCTCAGCAGTCGTACCCGGCGATGTAGAGGGGTTCCGTGTCGGTGACGCGGACCACCCGGCGGCAGTGGTAGGTCCCGGTGTCGAGAGTGATCGTCCCCGCGACGCCGGTGCCCGATCCCGTGCACTCCCGGGCGAGGATGTCGTAGCCCCGCCATTCCTGGAAGAGGATTCGGGTGCCGTACGTGCAGGTGTAGGCGGCGGTGTCCTGCGCCGCGGCGGGTGCGGCGGTGACGGCGCTCGCGAGGGCGACCGCGGCGCAGATCGCGGACACGCGCGTGACCAGAGCGTTCATGGAGGCGTCCTTCCGGGGGGTGTCGGACGCACGCATCTCTACCCGAACCGACCCTGCCCGATCCGATGGGCGGTGTCCGGAAGCGGCCAACCGGGCCGTTTCCCGGGTGTGATCGCGGCCGGAAGAGCAGTGTGACCGTGCCGCCTCTCCCCGCCGAGGACGTCGCCCGGGTGCGGGAGCCGTTCAGCGAGAGGGCTGATTTCGCCGCCCTCCGGCTGGGCTCAGGACTCGATCTCCAGCGTGCTGACCCGGTTGCGGGCCTCCACCATGGCCTCCCGGTAGAGCTCGTCCCAGTTCGGGTCGTCGTCCTTGATGGCCCTGACCGTCTGCCTGGCCAGCTCCACCGGCCCGGCGGGGCCGAGGGCGACCTTGCGTACGACGATCAGGGTCCACCCGTTCTCCATGACCGTGTCGGTCTCCCAGCGGGGTGCGCCGGCGGCCTCCCGCCGGGACGCCGGTTTCCCGCCGCGAGTGAGCGTCACGAGCAGATATACGAGTATCGCGATGACGATGAGCGTCATGGGAAGGGCGAGCAGGCGCATCGGGGTCCCGGCTCCCTACTTGGTGGGCAGAGCGACGCCTCCAGTATTGCCCGGCGCGTACACCGTGATGCCCTGGGGCAGAGCCTTCAGCTTCTCGATCTCCGCACAGGTGGGGCACTTGTTGTAGCCGTCCTGCCGGGCCTTGTTGGCCTCCGCCTCGGCGCGTGCCTGGGCGACCTTGGCCTGCGCCTCCGTGACCTTCGCGAACGCGGCCTGCGCCTGGTTGACCGCCTCCTGCACCTCGGTGGGCAGGGTCACCCGTGAGAGGTTGAAGTGGATGCCGGTGAGGAAGTCGGCGCCGAGGGTCGACTTGAGGTCCTCGGCCAGGCTCGTGTTCACCGCGTTCTGAATCTTGGCGATGTTCGCGTTGTTGCCCTGCTGCGGCACGCCCGACTGCTGACCGGCGCTGTTGTTCTGCACGAGCGCGCAGGAGGAGACCAGTTCGGCGCAGCGGAAGTTGTTGATCTGCGTGCGCAGGTCGTTGTCGATCACCGGCCGGATGATCTGGTCGAGGAAGGCGGACCAGCCCTCGTCGCCGTCCCAGGGGTAGTAGGTCCCGCCGTTGGTGCTGCGGAACTTGCGCGTGCCGAACTTGTCGTCGAACGACTTCAGCGTCTGGTGGTCGAGGTTGAGCCCGAAGTACAGCGTGCCCTCGATGCCCATGTTGACGCCGTCGCTGCTCGGCACGTTGACCACGTCGACGCCGGACTTCTCGCCTTCGCCGGAGTTCGAGGTGATCGTGTAGAAGCGCTGCTGCGCCGGATAGCGGTGTATCTGGGACCACCAGCCGATCCAGGTGACCCCGGAGCCGGGGTCGATGACCTGGCGGACCTTGTTGTCGTCGAGCGGCCCGCCGTCGCGGACGACCGCCACCTCTCCGCCGCTGGTGCGCTCGAACCCGCCGAACGCGCCGATCAGGGCCGGCGCGCCGACGACGATGAGCGCGAGGATCACCAGGATGGCGATGCCGCGGAAGGACCGGCGCGACGTGCCGCCGGAGGCGGCGGAGGGGGTGCGGGGCATGCGGGCTCCTGTGGGGGCTCGGAACCGGTGGTGTGACCGGGGGAGAGGTGCGCGTTTTCGCGATCCAGCAGAAGAACGTAGCAGTCTCCCGGCCGGGTTCCGTCCCGCCGCCGAAGCGCGCCGCCGGTCCCGTGGACGTCCCCGCCCGGTCCCGTACGGCAGGCCCGGGGGGAGCCCGCCGTACGGGACCGTGGATCAGAGCTCGACGGGCTGGAGCCGTCCCGTGTGCACGTCGTACAGCGCGCCGCCCACGACGAGGTCCTGCGGCAGGTAGGGGCTGGACTTGATGCGGGTGATGTCGTGCCGCAGCGCGGCCCGCTGGTCGGGGACCGTCTGGAACTCCAGGCTCCGGGTGTCGACGCCGTGCTCGGCGGCGATGAGGTTGTGCACGTCTTCGTCGGTCGACTTGGACATCCGGCAGTCGGTGTGCGGCATCACCAGCACGCGGTCGACGCCGAGCAGGTAGACGGCGAGGACGAGGGTACGCAGGACGTCGTCGGTCACCCGGGCGCCGGCGTTGCGCAGGATCTTCGCGTCGCCGGCGGTCAGGCCGAGCAGGCCGAGGGGGTCGATGCGGGAGTCCATGCACGTCACTACGGCGAGCCCGCGCGCGGCGCGGCCGCTGAGTCCGGAGTGGGTGAACGTGCTCGCGTACTTCTCGTTGGCGGCAAGCAGATCGTCGAAGGCAGCGGTCATGTCACAGATGTTGCCCGATGCCCCTCTCGTCGCTCCCTGCGGGGTGGCGATTTCGCCACCGCGGCGGCTGGCTCAACGATGCGACACCGGTATAGGCTTTTCACTGGTGTTTTTCTCCATCGGAAGAGAGGTCACCCATGAGCGGTGTCGCACGGATGTACTCGGTGGTGCTCGACTGCCCGGACCCCAAAGCCCTGGCCGCCTTCTACTCCGGGCTGCTGGGCTGGAAGGTCACGAGCGAGGAGGAGGACTGGGTCACCCTCGGCGGGGACGACCAGGGCCGTCTCTCCTTCCAGCGGGTGCCCGGCCACAGGCCGCCCGCGTGGCCGGACTCCGGGCACCCGCAGCAGTTCCACCTGGACCTTGTCGTGGACGACTCGGTCAGGGCGGAGAAGGAGGCGCTGGCCCTGGGCGCGGTCAGGCATGAGCACCAGCCCGGCGAAGGGCAGGGATGGACCGTCTACCTCGACCCCGCGGGACACCCGTTCTGCCTGTGCGTCTCGTCGGGCTGACGCCTCACAGCGGGGACTCGGAGACGGCCTTCCCCCGGGGCGTGCCCGTGAGGCGCCGCAGCACGAGAAGGCCGCCGATCCCCGGCAGCCAGGCCAGCGCCTTGCCTGCCGGGTCGCATCCCGCGTCCCGGGCGGCGGCCACGACGACGAACAGGTACGCGCAGCCGTGGAGCGGGCCGACGAGCGAGGACACGGCCGGCAGGTGCGTGGTGGCCAGGTTGACCAGGAGGACGGCCAGGGATCCCAGCTCGACGGCGGCGGCGGCACGCAGGGCGGTGCGAGGGCGCGACATGCTCAGACTCCCGTGGTCGAGCCGGGACGGACGATCATCAGCACCGTGACGGCCGCCCACAGCAGGTTGAAGACGCCGGTCAGCATCGCGAGTCTCGCCACCCCGGCCCCGGCGTCTGCGGCCGGGGGATCCCCGGCGGCGAGCCGGGCGAGGACGGCGTCCTGGCCGGGCAGGACGGCCAGGGCCAGGATCGCGGCCGCGGCGCCGGTGAGCGCGACGGACGCGATGACCCAGGCGTCGCCTAGCACGCCGAGGGCGCTCGCCGTTGCGAACCCGAAGACCGGCACGGCCAGACCCGCGACGGCGTAGACGCGGCAGACGCGGTGCAGGACGCTGAGCACCGCCAGGCCGCCGGCCTGTGTGGTGCGATCCGCTGTCTTCCGATCCGCTGTCTTCCGATCCGCTGTGTTCCGGTCAGCTGTGTTCCGCTCAGTTGTGTTCCCCGCCGCCGCACGCCGTGCTGCGGCGGGGAACATGCTCGCCGCCACGGCGACCGGGCCGATCGCGAGGATCGCGGCGAGGACGTGGACGGCCAGGAAGAACGCGGTCATCGGGTGGGCACTCCGATCGACGGGCCGGGGGTGCCGCTCGCCACCTCCAGGGCTCCCTCCGCCGTGACGAGCGTGGCGGTCAGCGGGGCCCGGGCGAACATCGCGGCCGCCGTCAGGACCTCGTACGGCGCGAGGACGTCCAGGGGGTCGAACCCGTCGAACAGCACGAACTGTGCTTGCATCGGCATCTCTCCTCGTCGGTGTGCGGTCACCAACCGTAGGAGTGCGGCCGTCGTCGATCCCAGTGGCGAGAACGACAAAGACCAACGGATTCCCGCCAACACGTGCCATCAGGCCGTCCACACGAGAGCACAGGTGCTCCCACTGGCGGGACTCCGTCTATGGTGCGATCGTGCACACCGTGGCGATCCTGGCGCTGGACCATGTCGTGCCGTTCGACCTGGCGACCCCCATCGAGGTGTTCGGTCGCACCCGGCTGCCGGACGGCCGCAGGCCGTACCGTGTGCGGGTGTGCGGGCCGGCCCCCGAAGTGGCGACCGAGGTGTTCGCCCTGCGCGTGCCGTACGGCGTGGACGCGCTGGCGCAGGCCGACACGGTCATCGTGCCCGGCTGCTCGGAGCGGGCCGGGCCGCCCCCCGCCGAGGCGCTGGATGCGCTGCGCGAGGCCGCCGCGCGGGGCACCCGCCTCGCCTCGATCTGTGTGGGCGCGTTCACGCTCGCGGCGGCCGGGCTGCTGGACGGCCTGCGGGCGACCACCCACTGGGCGGCGGCGCCCGAGCTGGCCCGGCGGTTCCCGTCGGTGGACGTGCGGCCGGACGTGCTGTACGTCGACAACGGGCAGGTGCTCACCTCCGCGGGCGCGGCGGCCGGGCTCGACCTGTGCCTGCACATGATCAGGCGTGACCACGGCTCGGCCGTCGCGGCCGACGCCGCCCGCCTGTCGGTGATGCCGCTCGAACGGGAGGGCGGCCAGGCACAGTTCATCGTCCACGAGCATCCGCCGGTGCCCGGCGGCTCTCTGCTGGAGCCGGTGCTGGCGTGGATCGAGGACAACCTCGGCCGGGACCTGACCTTGGCGGAGATGGCGGCCAGGGGCGGGATGAGCGAGCGCACCTTCAGCCGGCGCTTCCGTCAGCAGACCGGCACCACTCCGCTGCAGTGGTTGCTGCGGGCCCGGGTGCGGCGGGCGCAGTACTTGCTGGAGAACACCGACCACGGCGTCGAGCGCATCGCGGCCCAGGCCGGGTTCGGGTCGCCGACCGCGTTCAGGGAGCGGTTCAAGCGGGTCGTGGGGACGACGCCGCAGGCGTACCGCTCGTCCTTCCGGAGCGGCCCCGCCGTCACCTGAGCCGGAGTCCGCCCGCCGCCCGCGGCGGGCGGACTCCGTGACGGCTACGAGACCGGCTCTTCGCCTCCGGTGTCGCCGGTGGTGGCCATGCCGCCCTCGGTCACGGCGGCCTCGTCGTCGCCGTCCGCGCCGAGCGCGCCGCCGATCGCGGCGATGGCGTGCACGAGGCGCACACCCGAGCCGTCGCGGCGGCCCAGCTCCTCCGGCAGCGGCACCGGCTTTCCGGTCGAGGAGACGGCCTTCACCGGAGCCGGGCCGGCGTAGGCGAGCAGCAGGACGTCCTCGCCCTTCAGGAAGCGCTGGGCGCGGACGCCGCCGGTCGCCCGGCCCTTCGGCGGGAAGTCGGCGTAGTCGGAGACCTTGCCCGCGCCCATCTGGGTGCCGGGCAGGGCGGTCGAGGAGCCGGCGACCGTCACCACACGCGCCTCACGGGCCGGATCGACCACGCCGAAGAAGACCACCTTCGCGTCGCCGTCGAGGCGCACGCCGGCCATGCCGCCGGCCGGGCGTCCCTGCGGCCGGACGACCGAGGCGGGGAAGCGCAGCAGCTGCGCGTCGCTGGTGATGAAGACCAGGTCGTGGTCGGCGGAGGTCAGCTCGGCGGCGCCGACCACCACGTCGCCGTCGCGCAGGCCGATCACCTCGAACTCGTCGCGGTTGACGGGATATTCGGGCACGACCCGCTTGACCACGCCCTGGCTGGTGCCGAGCGCGAGGCCCGGGCCGTCCGGGTCGAGCGAGCCCAGGCCGACGACCTTCTCGTCCGGTTCGAGCGAGACGTACTCCGACACCGGGTGCCCGCCCGCCAGTGTGGGCGGGTTGGCCGAGGGCGGCAGCGCGGGCAGGTCGAGCACCGAGACCCGGATCAACCGGCCCTTGGAAGTCACCACGCCCACCTCGCCGCGTACGGTCGAGCGGACCACCGACACGAGCACGTCGTGCGCCGTGCGCTCGCCCTCGCCGGAGATCGGCGTGGCGTCGGTCGTACGGGCCAGCAGGCCGGTGGACGACAGCAGTACCAGGCAGGGGTCGTCGGGCACCTCCAGCGGCACGACGGCGCTCCTGGCGGCCTCCGACGACTCGAGCAGGACCGTGCGCCGCGGCGTGCCGTACGTCTTGGCCACCTCGGCCAGCTCGGACGACACGACCTTGCGCAGCCGGTCCTCCGAGCCGAGGATCTCGTTCAGCTCGGCGATGTCGGCCAGGAGCCGCTCCTTCTCCCGGTCGAGCTCCAGCTTGTCGTAGCGGGTCAGGCGGCGCAGCGGGGTGTCGAGGATGTAGTTGGCCTGGATCTCGCTCAGCTCGAAGGTCTCCATGAGCCGCGCGCGGGCCTGCGCCGTGTCGTCCGAGTTCCGGATGACCCGGATGACCTGGTCGATGTTGAGCAGCGCGATGATGAGGCCGTCGACGAGGTGAAGCCGTTCCTCGCGCTTGCGCAGCCGGTACGCCGAGCGCCTGCGCACGACGTCGAGCCGGTGGTCCACGTAGACCGACAGCAGCTCGCGCAGGCCGAGCGTGCGCGGCTGGCCGTCGACGAGGGCGACGTTGTTGATGCCGAAGGTCTCCTCCATCGGCGTCAGCCGGTAGAGCTCCTCCAGCACGGCCTCGGGGTTGAAGCCGTTCTTGACCTCGACGACCAGGCGCAGGCCCTTGTGCCGGTCGGTCAGGTCCTTGAGGTCGGCGATGCCGGTGAGCTTCTTGACGTTCACCAGCTCCTTGATCTTGGTGACCACCCGCTCGGGGCCCACGTTGAACGGCAGCTCGGTGACGACGATGCCCTTGCGGCGCGGGGTGACCTGCTCGATCGTGACCTTGGCCCGCATCTTGAAGGTGCCGCGGCCGGTCTCGTACGCGTCCCGGACGCCGCCCAGGCCGATGATCGTGCCACCGGTCGGCAGGTCGGGGCCGGGGACGAAGCGCATGAGCTCGTCGAGTGTGGCGGTCGGCTTCCTGATCAGGTAGCGGGCCGCCGCGATGACCTCGCCGAGGTTGTGCGGGGCCATGTTGGTGGCCATGCCGACCGCGATGCCGGATGCGCCGTTGACCAGCAGGTTGGGGAACGCCGACGGCATGACCGACGGCTCGGTCTCCTGGCCGTCGTAGTTGGGCTTGAAGTCGACGGTTTCCTCGTCGATCGACTGCACCATGAGCATGGCGGCCGGGGCGAGGCGGGCCTCGGTGTACCGCATCGCGGCCGGCAGGTCGTCGGGAGATCCGAAGTTGCCGTGCCCGTCCACCAGCGGCAGGCGCATCGAGAACGGCTGCGCGAGCCGTACGAGCGCGTCGTAGATGGCCGAGTCGCCGTGCGGGTGGAGCTTGCCCATCACCTCGCCGACAACGCGGGAGGACTTGACGTGTCCGCGGTCGGGCCGCAGGCCCATCTCGCTCATGGAGTAGAGGATGCGGCGCTGGACGGGCTTGAGGCCGTCGCGCGCGTCGGGCAGCGCGCGCTGGTAGATCACCGAGTAGGCGTACTCAAGGAAGCTCGTCCGCATCTCCGCGGAGACGTCGATGTCGACGATCCGCTCCTCGAAGTCCTCGTCCGGCGGGGGTGTCGTCGTGCGTCGGGCCATGTCGTGGTTTCCTGCGTGTCGAGGAGCCGGGCCCCGGCCCGTCGGAGCCGGGGAAGGTCAACGTCGGTGGTGCGTCTCGAACATTCTGCCGAGAGTTCACCCTGTTCGCGACTCACACCATATCGCCGGGCCCGCGCCCGCCGTCCCGGCTTCCCCGACGGCACAGCCCTTGCGGCCCCCGGGAGGGTCAGTCGCGGGGGCCGGCGCCGGGCCAGGGGCCGGGCGTCTCGCCCTCGTCCTCGTCACCCGGGACGTTGAGCTTCTCGTCGTAGATCCGGAAGCCGCGGGCCTTGTAGTTCGCCAGCGCCGCCGGTCCGTCGAGCGAGCAGGTGTGCACCCAGACCCGCCGCGTGGCCTCCCGCCCCGGCCAGCGCTCGGCGAGGTCCCAGGCGCGTGCCGCGGCCTCGCCCAGCAGCCACCCGCCGAGGCCCTGCCCGATGGCGTACGGCAGCAGCCCGAAGTTGACGATCTCGACCGTGCCGTCGTCCTGGGCCCCCAGTTCGGCGTACCCGGCGGGGGTGCCGCGCACCCAGGCCACCCAGGTCTCGACGCCCGGCCGGTCGAGCCAGTCCTTCCACTGCTTCCAGGTCCACGGCAGCCGGCTGGTCCACTGCCAGTCGCCGCCCACCGCGGTGTAGAGGAAGCGGCTGAACTCGGGGCTGGGGACCTCGGCGCGGACGACCTGCGCGGGGAGCGCGGGCGGCCGGCCCGGCCGGAGGTCTGCGGGGCTGGTCTGTTCGAGATACCAAGTGGTCACGTCCATAACGGGAGACATCCAACCACGTCGCCCGTACGGGCCGGTGCGGTCGCTTCGCCGTCGCGGCGGAAACGGTCGGCCGGACCTGGTACCAATGGGCGGGTGAGCGAAGAAGAGGTGACGCTGCGGGAAGAGGCCGAGGCCCGGCTGCGGGCGCTCGCCGGCGATCACGCGCGGCTGCGCGACGACCAGTGGGCCGCGATCAAGGCCCTGGTCATGGACCGCAGACGCGCGCTGGTGGTGCAGCGCACCGGCTGGGGGAAGTCGGCCGTCTACTTCATCGCGACCGCGCTGCTGCGCGAGCTCGGCGAGGGGCCCACGGTCATCGTCTCCCCGCTCCTGGCGCTCATGCGCAACCAGATCGCCGCGGCCGAGCGGGCCGGCATCCACGCCGAGACGATCAACTCCGCCAACCCCGAGGAGTGGGAGAAGGTCTACGGCCAGGTCGCCGAGGGCGCGGTCGACGTGCTGCTGGTCAGCCCCGAGCGGCTGAACAACCCCGACTTCCGCGACAACGTGCTGCCCGAGCTGGCCGGCAGCGCGGGGCTGCTGGTGATCGACGAGGCCCACTGCATCTCCGACTGGGGCCACGACTTCCGGCCCGACTACCGCAGGCTCCGCACGCTGCTGGCCGAGCTGCCGCCGGGCATCCCCGTGCTGGCCACGACGGCGACGGCGAACGCCCGGGTCACCCGTGACGTCGCCGAGCAGCTCGCCGTCACCCAGGAGTGGGACGAACTGCCCGGGGGCGAGGTGTTCGTCCTGCGCGGCCCGCTGGAGCGCGAGAGCCTCCACCTGAGCGTCGTACGGCTGGGCGGCGCGGACCAGCGGCTCGCCTGGCTGGCCAGGACGCTGCACGAGCTGCCGGGCTCCGGCATCGTCTACACGCTGACCGTCGCGGCGGCCCAGGAGATCGCGGCGTACCTGCGCGAGCAGGGGCACACCGTCGTGGCGTACACCGGCCAGACCGAGCCGGCGGACCGGCTGGCGGCCGAGGAGGACCTGCTCGGCAACCGGGTCAAGGCGCTGGTGGCGACCTCGGCGCTCGGGATGGGCTTCGACAAGCCCGACCTGGGCTTCGTGGTCCACGTGGGCGCGCCCGCCTCGCCGGTGGCCTACTACCAGCAGGTGGGCCGGGCCGGCCGCGGCGTCGAGCGGGCCGAGGTCATCCTGCTGCCCGGCCCCGAGGACCGGGAGATCTGGGCCTACTTCGCCTCGCTCGCCTTCCCGCCGGAGGGCGTGGTCAGGGCCACGCTGGAGGCGCTGGCCGAGGGGGGAGTGCTGTCCACCGCCGCGCTGGAGACGAGGGTCGACCTCAGCCGGAGCCGGCTGGAGATGATGCTCAAGGTGCTCGACGTGGACGGCGCCGTACGCCGGGTCAAGGGCGGCTGGGAGGCCACCGGCGAGCCGTGGAGCTACGACGCCGAGCGCTACGCCCGGGTGACCGCCGAGCGCCGGGCGGAGCAGGAGGCGATGCTCGGATACATCGCGACCACCGAGTGCCGGGAGCAGTACCTGCGCCGTCACCTCGACGACGAGTCGGCGACGCCGTGCGGCAGGTGTGACAACTGCACCGGCGCCCACCGTTCCGCCGAGGTGCCGGACGAGGCGGTCCGGTCCGCGCACGAGCGCCTCGCGCGCCCCGGCGTCGAGATCGAGCCGCGCCGCCAGTGGCCCACCGGCCTGCCGGACCTGAAGGGCCGGATCAAGCCGGAGCTGGGGGCGGAGCCGGGGCGCGCGCTCGGCCGTCTGACCGACATCGGCTGGGGCACCCGGCTGCGCGAGCTGTTCGCGGCGGGGGACGGCCCGGTCCCCGACGACGTGTTCGCGGCCGTGATCGAGGTGCTGAAGTCGTGGGAGTGGGAGCGGCGCCCGGTGGCGGTGGTCGCGTTGCCGTCGGGCACGCGGCCGCTCCTGGTCGGATCGCTCGCCGAGCGGCTCGCCCAGGTCGGCCGGCTGGAGCATCTCGGGACGCTCGGCTACCGCAGCGGGCCGCCCGCGGCCAGGCACAACAGCGCCCAGCGGGTGGCGGCGATCCGGGGGACGCTCGCGATGCCGCGTGACGTCGCCGCGAGGATCGCGGCGGCGGGCGGGCCGGTGCTGCTGGTGGACGACCGCGTCGACACCGGATGGACGATGGCGCTTGCCGCCGCCCAGATCCGTCACGCCGGGGCGCCCGCCGTGCTGCCCCTGGCCCTCGCCGTCACGAACTGACGCCCTGGCCGTCACGAACTGAGCGACTCCCGAGCCCGGCCCGGGGCCGGACCTCGCGCCCCTGACACGCAGGGACGGCGAGCCGGGATTCGGCTCCGGGACAGGCCAGGGTGAGGTCAGGGTGAACGCCCCATCCCGGGGCGGGGCCCGATCACCACACTTGTCGCCATGAGATCACTTGTTGCGGCTCCGGTCCTGGTCGGCGCGTACGGCGTCGCCCGCGTCCTCGACGGTCTCGACGGCAGCCGGGGAC
Source organism: Microbispora sp. NPDC004025 (assembly GCF_053604425.1). Classification (NCBI taxonomy): domain Bacteria; kingdom Bacillati; phylum Actinomycetota; class Actinomycetes; order Streptosporangiales; family Streptosporangiaceae; genus Microbispora; species Microbispora sp. NPDC004025. The sequence continues at coordinate 208,531 of NZ_JBSGHN010000015.1, forward strand.
CCGGCCCGGCCTGGACCGTGGGGCACCTGTTCTTCCTGGCGGCGTTGGTCCTCTTCGTGTGGATCTTCGGGCGGCTCCGGACGCTGGCCGGCGGCGGGCTGACCGCCACGGCGGGTTACGCCGCCGGTCTCGCCGGTGCGCTGGCGCTGGCCGCGCAGTTCACGATCGACATCGTGGTCGGCTTCCTGTCCGCCGACCATGACGCGATGGGGCCGCACTTCGAGGCCGTCAAGGCGATCCCGGGCGTCGAACCGGCCGTCTACACCGTCGTGCCGTTGCTGTTCTACGTGGGCATGGTGACGTTGGTGGCCCGGCTGGCGTCCCAGCTGCGGGTGCCGTGGTGGAGCCCGGCGCTGGTGCTCGTGCAGGCCGTGCTCCCGCTGGCGAACAAGGACCTGATCCCGCTGGGAGCCGCGCTGCTCCTGCTGGCCTTCGTGCCGCTGATGCGCGTGCGGCCCGCGCGGCCGGTCGCGCTCGCGCGCAGCCCGTTCTGAATCGGACCTCTCCGAACGGGAAGGTCAGAGCCGGGGGCGGGCGCCGAGATTGGAGATGCACCTGGCGGCGAGGGTGTTGCCCGCCGCCAGCGCCTCGGCGGCCGGCTTGCCGTCGAGCCAGACGGGCAGGAAGCCGGCGGTGAAGGCGTCACCGGCGCCGGTGCCGTCCACCACGCGGTCGACGACCTCGCCGGGCGCCCGGACCGGCTCGGGACGGTTGTTGGAGTACCAGAGCGAGCCGTCGGCGTTGAGCTTGATCACGACCTGGGGGAACCAGGCGGTCAGCACCTTGGCCGCGGCGGCGGGGTCGTCCCTGCCGGTGAGCACCTTGGCCTGGTCGGCGTTGGCGAACAGCAGCTTCGCGCCGTCGGTCCACTCCAGGAAGGGCTCGGCGCCGGTCCGCTCCAGCGGGGCGGAGGAGGCGCAGTCCACCGAGATCGACATGCCGGCGCGCCGGGCCATGTCGAGCGCGGCGAGGCCGGCGTCGCGCGACCCCTCGTTGATCAGCGTGTAGCCGGACATGTGCAGGTGGCCGCCGGAGGCGAACAGGTCGCGCGGCAGGTCCTCGGGCGACAGCGCGGCGTTCGCGCCGGGGTCGGACAGCATGGTCCGCTCGCCCTTGTGCGTGACGAGCACGACGCAGGTGCCGGTCGGCCGCTCGGGGTCCATGACGAGCCGGGCGTCCACGCCGTACCCCATGAGCTCCATGTCGCGGTTGCGGCCGGTGATGTCGGCGCCGCGGCGGCCGATGAAGGCCACCTCCGACCCCTCCACGGCGAGCCAGGAGGCGATGTTGGCGCCGGAACCGCCGCCGTGCATCGTGACGACGGCCGGGGTGTCGCTCGCCCTGGCAAGAGGGAACTTCGCGCGGGCGACCGCGTCCGTCATGAGATCGCCCACCACGACGACCCGCGTCATGATGTCACCACCTTGCCAACTGCTAGTGGAGGCGAGCCATGCCCTGGGAGGGGCGGCGTTCTCTCCGTGCTGTGAGGCTGACGTCCAGAAACCTAACAGCTTCCAGGGGCGTCGTGGGGTGGGGAGCGGACAGACGGGCACAGTCGATGCACAAGCGTTGCCCAATTCGTCTCGTCACGGCTGGTAGATCCCTTATAAGCGGTCTCGCGAGACGGGCCCGTCAGTCGTAACGAATCTCTCAATCCAGGCCAAGCCAGGCACCGCTAGCCTCGATTGCGTGGACCCTCAGTACCCCGCCCACTGGGAGGCGGACGTCGTGCTGTCGGACGGCGGCACCGCGCACGTCCGCCCGATCAGGCCGGACGACGCCGACATGCTGCGCTCGTTCTACTCACGCCTGTCCGCGGAATCGATCTACTTCCGCTACTTCGGGCCACGGCCGCGGCTGACCGACAAGGATGTGGTCTGGTTCACCAACGTCGACTACGACAACCGGGTCGCCCTCATCGCCACGATCGGCACCGAGATGGTCGCGGTCGTACGGTACGACCGGGTGCAGCCGCGCGACCACGCCGAGGTGGCCTTCCTCGTCGAGGACGCCCACCAGGGCAGGGGCGTGGCCTCGGTGCTGATGGAGCACCTGCGGGCCGCCGCGCGCGAGCGCGGGATCAAGACGTTCATCGCGGACGTGCTGCCGGGCAACCACCGCATGATGGGCCTGTTCCGCCAGGCGGGCTACACGGCGCAGAGCCAGTTCGAGGACGGCGTCGTACGTATGACGCTCGACCTGTCCAGCACCGAGACCGCGCTGGAGGTCCGGCTCGCCCGCGAGCATCGCGCCGAGGCGCGCTCGATCGCCCGCCTGCTGACGCCGGAGTCGGTCGCGGTCATCGGCGCGAGCCGCGAACCGGGCGGAATCGGCCAGACGGTCCTGCGCAACCTGCTCGCGGCCGACTTCACGGGGCCCGTCTACCCCGTCCACCGGCACGTACGGGCCGTGGCCGGCGTGCGGGCCTACCGCAACGTGTCCGCGATCGACGGCGAGGTGGATCTCGCCGTGCTCGCGGTCCCCGCCGAGGGCGTGCTCGAACTGGTCGAGGAGTGCGCGCGGAAGGGCGTGAAGGGCCTGGTCGTGGTCTCCTCCGGGTTCGGCGAGACCGGGCCGGAGGGCCGGGCACGCCAGGAGGAACTGGTCCACATCGCCCGGGGATACGGCATGCGGGTGGTGGGGCCCAACTGCCTGGGCATCGCCAACACCGATCCCGCCGTCCGGCTCAACGCGACGCTCGCGGCGACCCTGCCGGGGCGGGGGAGGGTCGGGTTCTTCAGCCAGTCGGGCGCGCTCGGCACCGCCCTGCTGCAGCGGGTGGCGCAGCGCGGCATGGGCATCTCGACGTTCGTCTCGGCCGGCAACCGGGCCGACGTCTCCGGAAACGATCTCCTCCAGTACTGGGAGGAGGACCCCGCGACCGACGTGATCCTGCTGTATCTGGAGTCCATCGGGAACCCGCGCAAGTTCACCCGGCTGGCCCGGCGGATCTCCCGGTCCAAGCCGATCGTGGTGGTCAAGTCGCGGGGCGTCCCCGGCGGGCACCGCGCGCCGGTGCTCGCCCTGCCCGACACCGCGCTCAGCTCGCTGTTCGCGCAGGCCGGGGTCATCCGGGTGGACGACCTGGTGCAGCTGTTCGACGTCGCCGAGCTCCTGGCGCACCAGCCGCTGCCGGCCGGACCCCGGGTGGGCGTGGTCGGCAACTCCGACGCGCTCACGCTGCTCGCCGAGGAGGCCTGCGCCGGCGCGGGCCTGGAGCCGCGCCCGCCGGTCAACCTCGGCGCCCAGGCGGGGGCGGGCGAGTTCGCCGAGGCGCTGCGGAGCGTGCTGCCCGAGGTGGACGCCGCCGTCGCGATCTACATGCCGCCGATTCCGGGCGACTGCCGCGAGGTGGCCGAGGCGCTGCTGGAGGCCGCTCGGGAGTCGGGAAAGCCGGTGCTGGCCACCTTCCAGGGACAACTGGGCATGCCGCCGGAGCTGCGGGTGCCGGGCGGCCCGGGCGACGAGTCCCCCCAGCGGGGGTCGATCCCGTCGTACCCCGCCCCGGAGGAGGCCGTCCGCGCGCTGGCCCACGTGGTGCGTTACGCCCACTGGCGCCGGCAGCCCCCGGGCACGGTCCCGTACGTCGAGGGGATCGACACGGCGGCGGCGCGGCGGATCGTCGACGCCGAGCTCGCCGGCGAGGGGGCGGACGGCGAGGAGCGGGAGATCGACGCGACGGCGCTGCTGGCCTGCCACGGCATCGAGGTGTGGCCGGCGTACGTCGCGGCCGACGCCGATGAGGCCGTCGTCACCGCCGAGCGGATCGGCTGGCCCGTCGTGGTCAAGTCGGCGGACCCCGAGGACGCCCGTCGCGCCGGTACTGTGCGCATCGGCCTCACCGAGCCCGCCGGAGTCCGGCAGGCGTACGCGGACCTCGCGGCCCTGCTCGGGCCGGACACCCCGCTCGCGGTGCAGCGCATGGCGCCGCAGCCCTCGGTGCCGACCGTCGTCGGCGTGACCCAGGACCGTTACTTCGGCGCGGTCGTCACGTTCGGCCTCGGCGAGGTCACCGCCCGGCTGCTCGGCGACCAGGCCTACCGCCTCGCGCCGCTCACCGCCGAGGACGCGGCGGGGCTGGTGCGGTCGGTCCGCGCCGCGCCGCTGCTGTTCGGCGAGTACGGCTACCAGGCGGTGGCCGTGGAGGCGCTGGAGGAGCTGCTGGTGCGCGTGGGGCTGCTGGCCGACGCCCTGCCCGAGGTCGCCCGGATGGACCTCGACCAGGTCCTGGTGAGCGCGACGGGCGTGGCCGTGCTCGGGGCGCGGGCCGTCCTGCGGCCGGTCACGGCGCTGCGCCCCGACGTCGGCCCCCGGCGGCTGAGCTGATCGGCCGGGCGCCGGGAGCCGGGCGGAAAACCCGTACCGCCGGGGTGTGAAACAGGTGTCCCTTACAGGGCAGGATGGACCCATGAGGGAAACCCGAGTCTCCGCCGCGGGCTTGCGCGAGGCCATTGATCGCAGCGGCTACTACCCGGATCTGGTGGCCGACGCCGTCGACTCCGCGCTCGGCAGCGAGCAGGTCACGGCGTACGTCGTGCATCACGAGGCCACGTTCGACCCGGCGATGGAGGTGCGCAGGCACGTCACGGTCCTGGTCCTTTCGCCCACCCGGCTGCTGGTCTGCCACACGGACGAGCACCCGCCCGCCGAGGGCATGCCCGCCTCGCACGCCTCCACCACCACCGAGGCGGTGCGGCTCAGCCGCATCCAGTCGGTCGCCGTGACCAGGGTCGTGCCCGACCCCGCGTCGTACGTGCCGGGCGTCCCCCCGACGGAGGTCACGCTGACGATCGGCTGGGGCGCGATCTCCCACGTCGATCTCGAACCGGCGACCTGCGGCGACGAGAACTGCGAGGCCGACCACGGCTACACCGGCGCGATCACGGCCGACGACCTGTCCCTCCGGGTCAGCGAGGCGGCCGACGGCCCCGAGGCCGTCACCCACGTGCTGGCCTTCGCGAAGGCCCTGTCGGAGGCCACCGCCACGACGGCGACTTCCTGACCGCCCTCCTCGAGCCGCCGGGAGGCGACGTGAGCGACCCCCAGCCCCCCGCGACGTCTGCCGTGACGCCCTCGGGAACGTCGTCCACCGCGTCTCCCGTGGTGCCGCCGGCCACGCCCGTGCCGTACGTGCCCGCGTACGGCACGGCCTCGCTGGCCGATCTACCGGGCTCGCTGCTCGCCTCCCTCGGGCTGCCGGGCGCCGCGAGGCTGGCGCTGGAGCCGGCCGCCCGGGTGTGCCTGTTCCTCGTGGACGGCCTCGGGGCCGAGCTCCTGGCCGCGCATCCGGGCGCCGCGCCGTTCCTGTCGGCCCACCTGCGCGGGACGCTGACGGCCGGCTTCCCCTCCTCGACCCCGACCAGTCTGGCCACCCTGGGCACCGGCGCCGATCCCGGGGAGCACGGCATGATCGGCATCCAGATGGCCGTCCCGGGGGAGGGGCGGCTGTTCAACTGCCTGCGCTGGACGGCACCCGGCCCGCCGATCGACCCGGACGTGTGGCAGCCCGCGCCGACCGTCTACGAACGCATGGCGGCGGCCGGGGTCGATCCCGTCTATGTGGCGCCCGCCTCGTTCGACGGCACCGGACTGACCCGCGCCGTCTACCGGGGGATGCGCCACCGGGCGGCCGAGACCCCCGGCGAGCGCGTCGAGGCGGTGCGGGAGGCGATGCGCGAGAGCGGGTTCGTCACCGTCTACTACGGCGACGTCGACCGCGTGGGGCATTTCCACGGGTGGGGCAGCGGGGAGTGGCTCGAGAAGCTCGCCGTGGCCGACCGCATGGCCGAGCGTATCGCGGAAGGCCTGCCGCCGGGGGCGGTCCTGTACGTCACGGCCGACCACGGCATGGTCAACGCCACTGACAAGGTCGACGTGGATCTCCGCCCCGACCTGCGGGAGGGCGTGCTCATGCTGGGCGGTGAGGCCCGCGTGCGGCACGTCTACACCTCCCCCGGCGCGGCGGGTGCGGTGCTGGAGACCTGGCGGGAGGCCCTGCGCGGGCGCGCCTGGGTGGTCACCCGCGAGGAGGCCGTCGCCGCGGGCTGGTTCGGCCGCCGCGTCCGCCGCGAGTGGCTCGGCCGGGTCGGCGACGTGGTGGCCGTGCCGTACGGCGAGTGCGTGATCGTGGCCTCGGCCGACGAGCCGGTCGAGTCGTCGATGATCGGCTACCACGGCTCGCTGACCTCCGCCGAGCAGAACGTCCCGCTGGTGGAGATCCGCCGCTGACGCCTTCCGCGAGATCCGCCGCTGACGCCCGTTCGCGAGATCGCCGGGGGCGCCGGCGGCGGGGATGCGCCGTCGCCGGCCCGCCGCACGGCACAATGGCTGCGGCACCGTCCGACATCGAGCCGAAGGCGAGGGGATGGCATGAGCCCGCTGATCACTCCTGAGGAGCTCGCCGCGATCGGCGACGCCGTGATCCTCGACGTCCGGTGGCGGCTGGGCGGACCGCCCGGCATCGAGGCGTACCGCGAGGGCCACGTTCCCGGCGCGGTCTTCTGCGCCCTCGACGCCGATCTCGCCGCCCCGCCCGGACCGGCCGGACGGCATCCGCTGCCCGCGCCGGAGGCGTTCCAGGAGGCGATGCGCCGCCTCGGGGTGTCGCAGGACCGGCCGGTGGTCGTCTACGACGAGGCCGACTCGACGGCGGCGGCCAGGGCCTGGTGGACGCTGCGTTACTTCGGCCACGGCGACGTGCGCGTCCTCGACGGCGGGCTGCGGGCCTGGACGCGGGCCGGGCTGCCGGTGACCAAGGAGGAGGGGCCCGTGCGGCCCGGTGACTTCACGGCGCGGCCGGGAGGGATGCCGGTGCTCGACGCGGGCGGGGCCGCCGCGCTGGCGGCCGACGGCGTGCTGCTCGACGCCAGGGCGGCCGAGCGCTACCGGGGCGAGGTGGAGCCGATGGACCCGGTCGCCGGGCACATCCCCGGCGCGGTCAGCGCTCCGACCGGTGAGAACGTCGAGCCCGGCGGGCGGTTCCACGCCAGGGAGTTCCTGCGTGAGCGCTTCAACAGCCTCGGCGCGGTCGAGGGCGTGCCCGTCGGCGCGTACTGCGGGTCCGGGGTCACGGCCGCCCACCAGGTGCTCGCGCTGGAGATCGCCGGGCTGCCGGCGGCCCTGTACGTCGGCTCGTGGTCCAACTGGGTCGCCGATCCCGGCAGGCCCGTCGCCACCGGCTGACGGGCCTCACGCGGTGGTCCCGGCGGGCAGGGGTCAGGACCCGTGGGCGGGAGCCGCGCCGACCCAACGGCGATAGGCGTCCATGTCGACGTTACTGCCGCACACCACGGTGACCACGTGCCGGCCGGCGAAGCGGTCGCGATTCTCGAGGATCGCCGCGATGCCGAGCGCGGCCGACGGTTCGACGACGAGGCCGGCGTGGTCGAGGAGCATCCGCATGCCGGCGATGATCGACGCCTCCCGGACCAGCACGCAGTCGTCGGCGACCACGAGGAGGTCGTCCAGGACGGCCCGGATGGGACGTCGGCTGGCGACGCCGTCGGCGATGGTGTCGGCCGAGTCGGTGGTGACGACGCGCCGTCGGCGCCACGAGTGTGTCATCGCCGGTGCGCCCAGCGGCTGGACGCAGATCACCTCGACTCCGGGCGCCGAGGACTTCACCACGTGACCCACACCGGTGGCCAGCGCCCCGCCGCCGAGAGCGATCAGGATGGTGTCGAACGAGGGCGCGGTGTCCGTCAGCTCCAGGCCGATCGTCGCCGCGCCTTCGCAGGTCTCGATGTCCAGGCTGTCCTCGACCAGGCGGATGCCGTCGTGGCGCGCGATGGCCGCCGCCCGCTCGCGAGCCGTGTCGAAGTCGCCGTCCACCAGCTCCAGCCTGGCGTCCAAGGCACGGATGCGATCGAGCTTGGCCGCCGGCGCGAAGCGGGATGCCACGACGGTGACGTCGAGCCCCCGGCCGCGACCGGACCAGGCGAGGGCCTGGCCGAGGTTGCCCGCGCTGGCGCACACCACGGCCCGCGAGCCGTTCCCCGCGAGCAGGCTCGCGATCACCTCGGTGCCCCGGGCCTTGAAGCTGCGCACCGGGTTCGCCGTTTCGAGCTTGACGCTCACCGCGCACCCGAGGACGGGCTCCAGCGCCTCGCAGCGGTAGAGCGGAGTGTCGAGGAAGAGCGGGTCGATCACATGGCGGGCCGCCCGGATCCGAGCGGTGTCGAGGCGCGTCTCCTGCACGGCACAGCAGCGTAGCCCCGTCGGCGCCGTCCGGTCCGGGCGAACTGGTCCCGTACTGGGAGGCGTGCCACCGGCGGAGGGGGCATGCCGTGCGGTGACCGGATGGGACGCGTGCGGGTCAGGCGGTGCCGAAGGGCGCGTCGCCGGTGCCGAAGCACACGAAGCCCGGCACGGCCGTCTTCTCGGCCGCCCGGGCGAGCGCCTCGGCGGGGGATCGGCCCTCGGCCAGCAGCGTGTGGAAGAGCGTCATGAGCGCCAGAGCCTCGTCGTCGCGCACCGGCACGACCCCGGCCACCACGCACCCCGCCACTCCGATGTGCGCGGCGCGGTCGAGGAAGGCCCCGGCGAGGCCCAGCGCCGCGCCGTCCACCGGGGCGTGCGCCATCCCGGCGTCGCAGGCCGACAGCACGACGAGGCGGGGGATCCGCCGCGCGGTCAGCAGGTCGTAGGCCATGAGCGGCCCGTCGTCCAGCGTGATCCGCGACAGCATGGGCCCGCGTGGGGTGAACATCCCGTGGGCGGCGACGTGGAGCACGTCGGCCACCTCCAGCGCGCGGAGCACCTCCGCCCTGGTGGCGCCGGCGCGCCGCGCCCGCGCGTGCGCGGCGACGACCATGTCGGCCTCGGCGGCGGCGTGGTCGAGCCCAGGTCCCGCCACCGACAGCACCACAGGGGCGCCGGCCGGGCCGGGGCGCGGGGCGAGCCACCCGGTGGCGTCGGCCGCCACCGACACCGGCCGCCCGCGCAGCGAGGGAAGCAGTGGCCAGGGCAGCGTGCACAGCGCTCCGGTGGGCACGACCGTCACCGGCCCGCCGGGCGGGCTCCCCGCGCAGGTGAGCGTGCCGGGACCGGACAGGAGAACGCGGTCGAGCGCGGACAGCTCGCGGGCGACCGCCTCGCCGGCCGCTCCGTGGCGGGCGTCCGCGTCGCCGGGGGTATCGCGGAGGTTGCGGCGGCGCAGGCCGTACCGGATGCGGACGGTCGCCTCCACCGCGGCCTGGTAGGAGCCGAGCGCGCGCAGCGCACACCCTTCCGGGCCGGCCGTGACGGCGAACAGGTCGTCGCCGCGCCGCACCAGCTCCACCAGGATCCCCGCCCCGGCGGGCGGGGCGCCGGGAGCCCGGAACGCGGGAGCCGCCGCGCCGCGCACGACCGCCCGGCACCGCTCGGCCCATTCGAGCACCGGCCGGGCGTCTCCCGTCCGCCCGGCCCGGTCGAGGGCGATCTCCCGGCCGAACGCGGCGAGGTCCTCGGCCGGCCGCGCCGCGTGCACCCGCAGTTCCGCGTCCCCCGCCGCGTCCCCCGCCGTGTCTCCCGCCGTGTCTCCCGCCGTGTCCCGTGCTGTGTCCCGTGCTGTGTCCCGTGCTGTGTCCCGCGCCGTGCCGTGCTCCCGCGTCCCGGCGTCGTGCACGGCCTCGATGCCCCGCGCCGCGGCGGCCAGGGCCCGGTCGAGGTCACCGTCCAGGCGGTGCCGCATCGCCGCCGCGTGCCAGCGCACGAGGGGGCGCGTGGCGCCGGCCGCGACGAGGTCGAGCTGGGCGCGGGCACGCGTGATCGCACCCAGCCGTACGGCGGCAGCGGCGGCGGTGAGCCGCAGGGCCGCCGAGGCTCCCGGCCAGCCGCACGCCGCGAGGTCGTCGGCGCAGTCGACCAGTTCGGTGACCAGGCCGGAGAGGCCGTCGCGCGCGCCGGGGCCGGCCGGCGGGGCGGTCGCCGTGGTCCACGCGAGCCGGGCGCGCAGGACGACCTCCCTGGCGAGGGGCAGCCAGGCCGTCCTGCCCTGCGCGTCCAGCTCGGCCAGCGCCTCGCGCGCCGTGGTCTCGGCCAGCGTGGCGTCCCGGGCGAGGAGCGCGGCCTGGGCGAGCAGCAGCCGCGCACCGGGGACCGCCGCCTGCGCCCCGGCCGCCACCAGCTCCGGGACGGCCTGTTCGAGCAGCGTGCGCGCCTCGCCCGGCAGCCGCGCCGCCACCAGCGCCTCGGCGAAGTCCGTGCGCATCGCGGCGAGCCGTTCCGGGTAGCCGAACAGCGTGGCCTCGGCCGCGCGGTACCGCGCGAAGGCGGCGGCGACGTCGCCGCGCCGCGCGGCCACGAACGGCAGGTTGCCCTCCGCCAGCATCGCGACGTGGTCCAGGCCCGCCGACCTCGCGACCCGGGCGCATTCGGCCAGGTCGGCCTCGGCCTCGCCGTACCGTTCGAGGTAGGTGTGGGCGAGGCCGCGGTTCAGCAGCCCGCCCGCCCGGAAGCGGGGATCGTCGTCCAGCAGGCCGATCGCCCGGTCGCAGTGCCGCACGGCCTCCGCGTGCCGTCCCAGCAGGATCAGGGCGACCGACCGCTGCACGCCGAGCCTGGCCAAATCCGTCCCAGCGAGGTCCCGCTCGGCGAGGTCGGCGAGGCGCAGCCCGCCCTCGGGGTCGCCCAGCTGGGCCCGGACCGTGACGAGCGACATCCGGGCCTGCGCCACGCGGCGCGGGAACCCGTGCCCCGCCGCGATCGCCTCCTCCAGCCGCTCCCCGGCGAGTTCGAGGTCGCCCAGTTCGCGGGCCGCGAGCGCCGCCGCGCGCAGCGCCACCGAGGCCGCCTCGCCGTACGCGCCCGCGGGTCCCGGCCGCCCGGTCAGGTCCAGTACGGCTCTCGCCTCCGCGAGTGCCAGCCGGGGGTCGGTCCCGGACAGGCGCACGGCGGCCTCGGCCCTGGCCAACGGGGTCATGGGCGTACGTGGATCCAGCGGGTGAAGACGGGCGCGTGGCCGGGCCGGTGGCAGACCACGCTGACCCATCCCGGCGGCAGGCCGGCCACCGCGAAGTGACCGCCGGCGGAGGGCACGCGGACCTTGGCGATGTGCGGGGTGCGCACCTCGATCCTGGCGTCCGGGCCGGGGACGGGGGACACCTGACCTGCCACCTCCATCCGCCCGCCGCTGACGGCCGTCTCGACGTCGATGACCAGGCCGTCCGCGCTGAACCTGCGGACGCCGGCCTGCGCCGTCCCGTCCGCGGAGCGGGCCCCCGAAGGCGCGGCGACGTCGACCGCCCCGGCCGGCACGCCCCCGGGGACCCGCAGGGCGAAGACCGCCCGGGCGGCGGCCGACACGCCTTCGGGCACCGGATCGGCGCCCGCTCCCATCCGCAGGGCCGCCAGCAGGTATTCCTCCCTCACCGGGCCTCCTCCTCGACGAGGGCGCGCAGGCGCGCCATGCAGCGGGCCCGGGTGGGGCCGATGCTGCCGACCGGCAGGTCGAGCCGGACCGCTATCTGGGCGTACCTCGCCTCGGGGTGGAGCACGTAGAGGCGGATGAGCGACCGGCACGGCTCGCCGAGCAGGTCGAGTCTGCGCCACACCTGCCTGCCGAAGTCGGCGTCCACCACCGCCGCCGTCGGATCGGGGAGCGCCGTGTCCGGCACGTCCAGGTCGGAGGCCACCTCTCCGCGGGCCCTGCGGCTGAGCCGGGCCGCCTCGTGCCGTGTCGTGGTGACGAGCCACGCGCCGATCCGCCCGGGGTCGCGGATGGCGTCCGCGTTCTCCACGAGCCGGAGCCAGGCGCCCTGCACGGCGTCGGCGGCGTCGGCGGCGCTCAGCCCGAACGCCCGGGCGACCGCCCACATCCTGCCGTCGAAGCGGGCGACCAGGTCCTCCCAGGCGGCCTGGTCGATGATGGCGAACGAGTTGTCTTTCGGCATTCGTCACTCTGTGCGCTCGGGGAGATGCTTTTCGTGACGGAACCCTATCGATCCCCGTCCGCCACGACCACCCCGAGATCGGCGATGCGCCGCCCGCCGCCGAGCAGGCGTCGTACGGCCCGGTCCGCCGGCGCCTCCCGGCACAGGCGGGCGAGCGCGCCGGTGACGAGGGCGGCCGCGAACGACGTGCCGCTCCAGGTCGCGTAGCCGCGGAAGTCCCCGTATTCGAGGAAGCTGCTGGTCAGATCGACACCCGGCGCCCAGACGTCCACCCATGGGCCGTACGCGGAGAATTCGGCCCTGGCGTCCCCGTCGAGCGCGCCGACCGCGATGACGCCCGGCAGGGCCGCGGGCCAGAAGGGACGCGGCGACGCCGTGTTGCCCGCGCACGCGACCACGGCGGGAAAACCCGCGAGCGCCTCGGCCAGCCCGAGAGGCGGCGCGTCGTCGAAGGTGTGGCCGCCGAAAGAGAGGTTGACGACGTCGGCGCGCGCGCCGCGCAGTGTGGCGAGCGCGCGCAGCAGCGCCGCCTCGTCGCTCACGCCGTCGCTGTCGAGGAGGCGCAGGACGCGCAGCCGGACGCCGGGCGCCTGCCGCAGGATCAGCCCGGCCACGAACGTCCCGTGCCCGGCCTGCCGGTCGCGCGCCCCGTCGCCGTCCGCGTCGGGTGTCTCGGCGATGTCGTCGCTGTACCACCGCGCGAGCCACGGATGCGGCGCCAGTCCGGTGTCGAGCACGGCCACGGTGACGTCGCACTGCTCGCCCGGCGCGTACGGCGGCGCCGCCGCGGGCGCGGGGAGCCCGCCGGGCCCGCCGAAGAACAGCGGCTGGCCCGTCAGCAGGTGGTTGGGGGAGGCCGGATGCCCGCGGTCGCGGAGCACGGCCGTCAGGTCGATCACGTCGGTGCCCGGCGGCAGCCGTACGCGGTGGACGCGGCCGGCTCCGGGGAGGGGCTCGGCGGCCAGGGCCCACCGGGCGACGGCCGCGGGGGAAGAGGTCAGGAGCTCGTCCGGCCGGATGAGGACGGGCCGTCCTGGGAGGGGTTCGACGAGGCTGCTGCGCATGGGGGAGACCTTCCGTGACGGTTACGGAACGCGTCCTTCCCGATTCGGTTGGTCACCAAGCGCCAATCGGTATGACCCCCCTCTGGTGCCGGACTGCGACGGACGGTAGTCTCTCCTACAGTCATCCAACCGTGATCATTCCAAGTGTGAGGCCGTTGGGGAAGGCGCACCTCATGCGAATTGGGAGGTCCGGTGGCTGCTGCTCGTGGCGTCCTGTACGTCCACTCGGCTCAGCCTGCGCTGTGCCCGCACATTGAGTGGGCCGTCGCAGGCGTTCTTGGCGTGCCCGTCGACCTGACGTGGACCGCCCAGCCCGCCGCGCCCGGGACCCTGCGGGCCCAGGCCGAGTGGGAGGGGCGTCCCGGCACGGCCGCGGCGATCACGTCCTCACTCATGGGCTGGCAGCGCATTCGCTTCGAGATAACCGAGGACGCCTCGCCGGGCGTCGACGGCTCCCGGCACGCCTACACGCCGACGCTGGGCGCCTTCACGGCGGTCGTCGGCGCGAACGGCGACATCCTGATCCCCGAGGACCGCCTGCGCAACGTCATGCTCATGGCGGCCCAGGGACGGGTGGTCCTGGAGGAGGAACTCGACCGCCTGCTCGGCAAGCAGTGGGACGAGGAGCTGGAGTCGTTCCGCTACGCGGGCGAGGGGGCCCCGGTCCGCTGGCTGCACGCCGCCGTCTGATCCTGTTTCGCGGCGGCTGTTTTTCGCGGATCGTGATAACAAGTCACCCTTGCGCCTTGTGAAAACCACATAGAAAGCCGTCTTTTTCGCAGATATACCGGGACTCATCCACGTCCGCACCCCCCGACGCGGACCCGAGGAGGAGTCCATGAGCGTTCTTGCCCGGCGCCTGGCGATCGGCGTGGCGGCGGTGGCGCTGCTGGCCGGCACGGCGGCGCCCGCCCAGGCGACGGCCGCCTACGACTACCATCCGAGCGACGCCGACTGGGCCGACTGCCCGCGGCTTCCGGCCGGCGCCGCTCCCGACACCTGGAGCTGCATCTTCATCATCACGGTGGGTGGTTCGATCAAGCTGGGCTCGATCACCCAGGACATCAGCCGGCCGCTGCGGATCACCGTGGCGCAGGGCAAGCTCGCCGACGGCAGCACGGCGGCGGCGTTCGGCAGTGTCGTGGGCGGCCGGATGAAGGTGCCCGGCGGCCTCATCGGCAAGCCGTTCGAGGTGCCCAAGCTCACCGACGTGTACGTGGAGACCCAGGGCACCGGGAAGGTCGAGGCCGGCCCCGTCTTCCCGACCGACGTCGGCATCAAGATCCGCATGATCCATTCACTGCTCGGCAAGAAGTGCTACATCGGGAGCGACGCCGCCCCGATCACGCTGAACCCCGAGATCACCTCGCTGGACCTGACGTCCATCGACGACACGCCGGTCTTCAAGGCCACGGCCACGGACACGACGTTCGCCGTGCCGAAGGCGTCGGGCTGCGGCCTCGACTGGGGCCTGGTCAACACGGCGGTGAACCTGCGGGCCGGGCTGCCCTCGCCCGGCGGCAGGAACGCCGCCGACTTCCAGTGGTTCGTCCGCGGCAAGTCCTACCTGGAGCTCCCCGAGCTCACGTCCTGACCTCGCCCGCGTCCGCCCGGCCCGTGGCGTACGGACCGGGCGGACCGTGTTGTCGTACGGACCGGGCGGACCGGATCAGGCGAGCCGGTCCAGCAGGGCGATGTCCCCGGGGGACAGGCGCAGCAGGGCCGCGGCCATGTTCTCCTCCAGGTGGGCGAGCGACGAGGTGCCGGGAATGGCCAGGGTCACCGGGGAACGGCCGAGCAGCCAGGCGAGCGCCACCTGGGCGCGGGTCGCGCCGTACCGGCCGGCGACCTCGTCGAGCACGGCCAGCCGCTCGGCCGAGGGGGCCATGCCGGGCGGGGCCTGCGACAGATCCAGGCCGGGCCGGAGCATGCCGGCGGCGAGCGGGAAGTAGGCGGCGAACGCGATGCCGGCGGCCTCGCACGCGGCCAGGACGTCCGCGGCCGACCGGTCGAACAGGTGGAACCGGTTCTGCACCGCCGCCACGGGCGCGATCGCGCGCGCCTCGGCCAGTTGTCCCGTCGTCACGCCGCTGAGCCCGAGCGCGCGGATCAGCCCGCGTTCGCGGAGCTCGGCCAGTGCCCGGAAGGACTCGGCGAAGGGCACCTCGCCGGGGAACAGCAGTCCGTCGCCGCCCACCCGCAGGTAGACGAGGTCGAGCCGAGCCCGGCCGAGCCGGGCCAGGTTCTCCTCGACCTGCTCGCGCAGCCGCTCCGGCTCCGCGGCGGCCTCGAAGCCGTGCCACTCGTCGCGGACCACGCCGACCTTGGTGGCGATGACCAGGTCGTCGGGATAGGGGTGCAGGGCCTGTCTGATCAGGTCGTTGGCGACGTGCGGGCCGTAGAAGTCGCTGGTGTCGATGTGGGTGACGCCCAGCTCCACGGCCCGGCGCAGCACGGCGAGCGCGGTGGCGTGGTCGCGCGGCGGGCCCCACACACCCGGGCCCGGCAGTTGCATCGCGCCGTACCCCAGCCGCCGGACGGCCAGGCCGTCCGCGAGCCGCAGGACATCGCCGGTGGAACCGGTGGAACCGGTGGATCCGGTGGAAACGATCATTCGAGCCTCCTCGTGCCGGCCGCGGCGCGGTCGCCGCGGCCACGGGAGAGGCGGGCCTGGATCGACGCCGTGGTGATCGCGCCCTCGGAATCGCGGTCGAGCTTGTGGCGGCGCACGAGGTCGTGCACGCCCTGGCGGGTGATGCCGAGCATCGCCGCGGCGACCGAGACCGGCACCGCGGTCGCGGCCGGGTGCCCCGCGCGCCGGGCGACCGCCCGGCCCAGTGGGGTGCCCCACCACGCGGCGGGCGGATCGAACGGCGTGTCGCCGGGATACAGCGCGCTCACCAGCCGGATGGCGAGGAAGGCGGCCGCGCGGTCGTCCTCGCCGCACAGCACGTCGGCCCAGGCCCGGCTCTTCACCGCCAGAAGCTCGCGCAGCCGCGTGTCCTCGCCGGACAGCTCGTCCGGCTCGAACAGGATCTCCAGCGCGCCGAGCACCCTGCCGCCGACGATCCGGCGCAGGTCCTCGGCCAGTTCGCGGCGTTCGTCCATGCCTGCCCCTCTCATACTTGACGACTAGCATCAAGTACTTGTCGTTGAACGTCAAGTAGTCGACGGCGCCGTGAGAACGCGAAAGCGCCGGCCCCCGGGTGCGGGGACCGGCGCTTCCGGTACGTCGTCAGAGCGGGATGTTGCCGTGGGCGCCCCGGGCCGGGGTGGCCTGGGCGAGCACCCGGGCGATCGCGCCGCGTGTCTTGGCCGGCTCGATCACCTCGTCGATGACGCCGAGGTCGAGGGCGCGCTGGAGGCCGCCCGCGGTCTTCTCGTGCTCCTCGGCCAGCCGGGCCTCGAGGGCGGAACGCTCCTCCTCGGGGGCGGCCGCGAGCTCACGCCGCTTCAGGATGCGCACCGCCGCGACCGCGCCCATGACCGCCACCTCGATGTTGGGCCAGGCGAACACCCGGGTCGCGCCGAGCGAGCGGGAGTTCATCGCGATGTAGGCCCCGCCGTACGCCTTACGGGTGATCAATGTGACGCGGGGCACGGACGCCTCGGCGAACGCGTGCAGCAGCTTCGCGCCGCGCCGGACGACGCCGTCGTGCTCCTGACCGACACCGGGAAGGTAACCGGGCACGTCCACGAGCACCACCAGCGGCACTCCGAAGGCATCGCACATCCGGACGAAGCGGGCGGCCTTCTCGGCGGAGGCGGAGTCGAGGCAGCCACCGAGCCGCATGGGGTTGTTGGCGATGACACCGACCGTGCGGCCGCCGAGCCGGCCCAGGGTGGTGACGATGTTGGGCGCCCACTTGGGGTGCAGCTCCACGCCGGGCTCGTCGAGCAGCCCCTTCACCAGCGGATGCACGTCGTAGGCGCGGCGGGGGTTGTCGGGGAGCAGGTCGCTGAAGTCGACCTCGTCCACCTCGCGCACCCGGCCCTGGTGACCGAGCAGGCTGGCGAGCTGGCGCGCGCGCAGCATCGCCTCGGGCTCGTCCTTGGTGACGACGTGGACGACGCCGCTGCGCTTGCTGTGCGGCTCGGGGCCGCCGAGGGCCGCCATGTCGATCTGCTCGCCGGTGACGCTGCGGACGACGTCGGGACCGGTGACGAAGATGCGGCCCTGGTCGGCCAGGATCACGATGTCGGTCAGGGCCGGGCCGTAGGCGGCGCCTCCGGCCGCCGGGCCGACGACGACGGAGATCTGGGGAACCAGGCCGGACGCCTTGGTCATGGCGGCGAACACGCGGCCCACGGCGTGCAAGGACTCCACGCCCTCGGCGAGCCGGGCGCCGCCGCAGTGCCACAGGCCGATGATCGGCACACGCTCGCGCACCGCGACGTCGTAGGCGTGGACGATGTGCTCGCAGCCCACCGCGCCCATCGCGCCGCCCTGGACCCGGGCGTCGCTGCAGAACGCCACGACCGGCACGCCCTCGACGCGGCCGGTCACCGCCAGCACGCCGCTCCTGTCCTCGGGGGTGATCGTCCGGATCGACCCCTCGTCCAGCAGGTGGCCGAGGCGCACCAGGGGGTCACGAGGATCGACGGCGGCCGCGTCGGCGGCGTCGGCCACCGTCCTGCTGTCGAGCACAGTCATTCGAGACTCCCTTGTCAAACCGTCGTGAAGGCCACGGCGACGTTGTGTCCGCCGAACCCGAAGGAGTTGTTGATCGCGGCGAGCTGGTCGCCCTCGAGCTTGCGGGGTTCGCCGCGTACGAGGTCGACCTCGATGCCGTCGGCCGGGTCGTCCAGGTTCGCGATGGCCGGCACGATCCGCTCGTGCAGGGCGAGAATGGTGAAGATCGACTCGATGCCGCCGGCGCCGCCGAGGAGGTGGCCGGTCATCGACTTGGTGGCGGTGACGATCGCGTGGCCGCCGATGGCCTCCTTGATCGCACGAGCCTCGATCTCGTCACCGAGCGGGGTCGAAGTGGCGTGGGCGTTGACGTGGACGACGTCCGACGGGGAGAGGTCCGCGTTCCTGAGGGCCCGGAGCATGGCCTCCTGACCGCCCTTGCCATCAGGGTCGAGCCCGGTGATGTGGTAGGCGTCGCTGGTGTAACCGGCTCCGGCGGCCACGGCGTAGATGCGGGCGCCGCGGGCCAGGGCATGCTCCTCCGACTCCAGCACCACGATGCCCGCGCCCTCACCGAGCACGAAGCCGTCGCGGCCCTTGTCGAACGGGCGGGAGGCGCGCTCGGGCTCGTCGTTGCGGGTCGACATCGCCCGCGCCGCGGCGAACGACGCCACGTTCAGACCGTGGATCGCCGCCTCGGTGCCGCCGGCGACCACCATGTCGGCCCGGCCGGAGCGGATCATGTCGATGCCGTAGCCGATGGACTCGGCGCCGGTGGCGCAGGCGCTGACCGTGGCGTGCGCGCCGGCCTTGGCGCCCAGCTCGATGCTGATCCAACCGGCCGAGCCGTTGGGCATGAGCATGGGCACGGTGAACGGCGACAGCCGGTTCCAGCCCTTCTCCCGGTAGAGGTCGTAGGCGGACAGGATCGTTCCGATGCCGCCGATGCCGCTGCCGACCACCACGCCCAGCCGGTCCCCGTCCACCTCGGGCGCGCCCGCGTCCTGCCAGGCCTGCCTGGCGGCGATCAGGGCGAACTGCTCGGCGCGGTCGAGCCTCCTCGCCTCGGGCCGGGGGAGCACCTCGCCGGGATCGACGGCCGCCACGCCGGCGAACTTCACCGGTACGGTGTCGACCCAGTCCTCGGTGAGCGGGCGGATGCCCGACCGCCCCTCGAGGAGCGCCGACCAGGTCGATGCGACGTCTCCACCGAGGGGCGTCGTCGCGCCGAGCCCGGTGACTACGACACGTACCCGGTCCTTACTCACTTGTCTGCACTCCTCTTGCGTATGGCGTGAAAGGGGGCCGGACGCGCCCTGTCGTCTCGTCGGAGGCGGGGCGGGCACGTCCGTGCGGCCGTCGTACGGCGGGGACTACTAGGCCTGGATGAAGCTGATGACGTCCTTGACGGTCTTCAGGTGCTTGAGCTGGTCGTCGGGGATCTCGACGCCGAACTCGTCCTGGGCCGCGACGGCGATCTCGACCATCGAGAGCGAGTCGATGTCCAGGTCGTCCACGAAGCTCTTCTCCGGGGTGACCTCGTCGGCCGGGATGCCGGTGATCTCGTTGATGATCTTGCCGAGGCCCGCGAGGATCTCCTGCTCGGTCAGTGCCATGTCGCGACTACTCCTTGGATTTTCTGTCTTCCGGGTTTTCTGGGTTGCCCCAGCTCTGTACGGCAGGCCGTACAAGTTCCTCAGGGGATCTCGATCACCTGGGAGGCGTAGGTGAGACCGGCGCCGAAGCCCAGCAGCAGGGCCAGGTCGCCCGACCGGACCTCGCCGCGCTCGATCATGCGAGAGAGCGCGAGCGGGATCGACGCGGCCGAGGTGTTGCCGGCGAGCACGATGTCCTTGGCGACGACGGCCTTGTCGGCGCCCAGCTTGCGCGCGATGGCCTCGACGATCCGCAGGTTCGCCTGATGGGGGACGAACGCGTTCAGGTCGGCGGGGTCCACCCCCGCACGCTCGCAGGCGAGCTTGGCCACCGGGTGAAGCGCCGTGGTGGCCCAGCGGAACACCGTCTGGCCTTCCTGGTGCAGGAAGGAATTGCGGTCCTTGATGGTGATCGCCTCGGCCTTGTCGCCGGCGCTGCCCCAGGCCACCGGGCCGATGCCCGGCCGGTCGGAGGGGCCCACGACCGCGGCGCCCGCGCCGTCGGCGAAGATGACGACGGTCGACCGGTCCTCGGGGTCGACCCACTGGGTGAGCTTCTCGCTGCCGACGACCAGCACGTTGGTCGCCGAGCCCGACCGCACCGCGTCGGACGCGGCGGCCAGCGCGTAGCAGAACCCGGCGCAGGCGGCGTTGATGTCGTAGGCGCCGGGGGCCGTGATGCCGAGCCGGTGGGCGACGCGGCCCGCGGCGTTGGGGATGGGGGCCTCGATCGTGCAGGTCGCCACGATCACCAGGTCGATGTCGTCGCTCGACAGGCCGCTTGCCGCGAGGGCCTTGCCGCCCGCCTGCACCGCGAGGTCGATCTCCGACTCCTCCGGGCCCGCCACGCGGCGTTCCTTGATGCCGACGCGGCTCTGGATCCACTCGTCGTTGGTGTCGATCCGGGCGGCGAGATCGTCGTTGGTCACGACCTGGGCGGGCTGGTAGCCGCCGAAGGCGAGCACCCTCGCCGCGGGAGCGCCTTGGTCGAGCCTCACTTCAGCACCTCCCTGGCGGCGTCCAGGTCAGCGGGGGTCTTGAGCGCCACGGTCTTCACGCCGGGCAGGGCGCGCCGGGCCAGGCCCGTCAGCGTGCCGCCGGGCAGCAGCTCGATCATGGCGGTGACGCCGCGCTCGGCCATCGTCGCCATGCAGGCGTCCCACCGGACCGGGTTGGCCACCTGGTTCACCAGCCGGTCCAGGAACTCACCACCTCCGGCGACGGCCGCGCCGTCGGCGTTGGACAGCAGCGTGACCGACGGGTCCGCGGGGGTGAGCGCCGCGGCCTCGGCGCGCAGGTATTCGACCGCGGGGGCCATGTGGACGGTGTGGAAGGCTCCGGCGACCGCCAGGGGACGCACCCGCGCCTTCTCCGGCGGCTCGGCCGCGAAGGCCTCCAGCTGCGCCCGCGTGCCGCCCGCGACGATCTGACCCGCGCCGTTCATGTTGGCGGGGGTCAGTCCGTGCTTGGAGATCACGGTGAGGACGTCCTCCTCCACGCCGCCGAGCACCGCGCTCATGCCGGTCTCGGTGACGGCGGCGGCCTTGGCCATGGCCCGGCCGCGCTCGCGCACCAGGGCGAGGGCCTGCTCGGGGGTCAGCACACCGGCGATCGCGGCGGCGGCGAGCTCGCCCACGCTGTGCCCGGCCACCATGTCGGGCCGGACCCCGAGAATCTCCGACGACGCCAGGGCGGCCGCCACCAGCAGGGGCTGGGCCACGGCGGTGTCGCGGATCTCGTCGGCGCCGGCGGTCGTTCCGTACGACACGAGATCGAGCTCCACGATCTCCGACCACGCGGAGATCCGCTCGCGGAACTCGGGGATCTCGAGCCACGGACTGAGGAATCCTGGGGTCTGGGCGCCTTGGCCCGGAGCGACGATGACGAGCACGTACTCAACCCTGCCCTGTAGAGGTTCACCACACTGATGGAGATCCGAACGAACTTTGTGGCCGCCGCGTTGTGGGGTACCTACAGTTTCGGTGTCGAGAAGATTAAGGCACCCGGCTCAGGTTACGGACAGGCGCCCGAGTATGAGACCCACCTGGAGGGTGAATGCGGACCGTCCCTCGGTGGGCTGGTACCCGGTCAGTTCCGTGATCTTACGTAGACGGTACCGCACGGTGTTGGGATGGACGAACAGCAGCCGGGCGGTCGCCTCGAGGGAGGTCCCCTGCTCCAGGTACGTCGCGAGCGTGTCGAGCAGCGGGGTCCCGGCGAGCGGCTTGTAGACGTTCTCCACCAGCTGGGCCCGGGCGTCCTCGTCGCCGTCCAGCGCGCGCTCGGCCAGCAGGTCCTCGGCGAGCACCGGGCGCGGGGCGTCGGGCCAGCCGGCGGCGGCGCGCAGCCCCGCGATGGCGGCGCGGGCCGATCTGGCCGCCGCGTGCAGGTCGGGCACCTCGGGCCCGATGACGACGGGTCCGGGACCGAAGCGCGCCACGACGCCGCGCGCCGCGTCCTTGACGCCGTCCGCGCCGCCCACGATGACGATGAGCCGGTCGCCCTGCACCCCGGCGAGCAGCTCGTGGCCGAGACGGCGGCCCTTGTCGCGCAGCCCGTCGATGACGCTCTGCGGGTCCTCGTCGGGGGCGTACCCGGCGAAGACGACGACCGGCGCGGAGGTCCAGCCGAGCGCGGCGGCCCACGAGTGCAGCCCGTCGTCGACCTGGCCGCGCACCAGCGCGTCCACGATCAGCGCCTCCAGCCGCGCGTCCCACGAGCCGCGCGCCTCGGCCTCCCTGGCGTACACCTGCGCGGCGGCGAAGGCGACGTCGCGCGTGTAGCGCAGCATCGCGTGCCGCAGCAGCTCCGCGCCGCCGGGCGCGGCCAGCTCCTCGACCTGGGCCTCGACGACCTCGACGACGATGCGGACGAGGTCGACCGTCTGCTGGAGCGACACACTGCGCTTGAGCTCACGCGGCGCGGTGCCGAAGAACTCGATGCTCGGCGTCGGCCGTCCCTCGCCCGCGTGGCCGAACCACTCCACGAACGCCGCGATGCCGGCCTGGGCCACCAGCCCGACCCACGACCTGTCCTCCGCCGACAGCGCGCGGTACCAGGCCAGCCGCTCCTCCATCCGGGCCATCGCGGCCGTCCCGAGGCTGCCCATGGCCCGATCGAGCCGCCGCGCCGTGTCCTCCCGGATCCTGTCGCTCATGAGCACACCGTCTCCGGCCACCCGGGCGACGCCGCCCTGCCCGTCCGTACGCACCTGTCCGTCGCTCCCCGTGCCCCGCTCGCTCACGCCCTCTAGCGTGCCAGGTCGTTCCCGAGATCGTGCCGTACGGTGGCGTGGACGGCGTCGCCGCAGGTGGGAACGGCGACGTCAGGCGCCGATGCGATGCAGGACGACGATGTCCTCACGGTCGAGGCGCATCTCGTAGCCCTCGACGAGGTAGGTGTTGATCAGGCCGCGCAGGTCGTTGTTGATCGAGGCCACGATCCAGGGCGTGCCCCGCTTCTGGTAGTCCCACCACAGCACGGTCGTCCGGCCGGACAGCCGCGCGCCGAAGTCGTCGGTCGCCTCCACCACGACGCCGTCGGGGACCAGGCTCATGGCCTGCTCCCGGGCCGCCGTACGCGGGTCGGGCCGGTAGAAGTCGGGGTTCAACAGGTTGTCGAACGGCCGGTAGGGGACCGTGGTGACCGCGACCGCGAAGACCGCGGCGGCGTAGGCCAGCCGCAGGCCGTGCCCGGGGCGCGGCACCCCGCGCCGCTCCAGCCACCGGATCAGGCGGGCGGCGCCGTCCACCCCGGCCAGCAGCACGATCACCACCACGAACGCGTCGTAGTGCCAGCCGGTCGACCACCAGTTGTCCGAGTCGGCCAGCAGCCGCTCCAGGATCAGCGGCAGCGCCGCCAGGACCAGCGGGGACAGCAGGCACAGGAACAGCGCCGGCCACAGCAGCAGGCCCCAGGTGTCCCACTTCGAGTGGTCGTCGAAGAGCATGGCCGCGAACTCGTGCGGCCGGGTGACCGCGCTCCACAGCATCTGCGGCAGGTCTTCGCCGAGCTTGGAGTAGCGCGTGTAGTAGGCCGGGTTGCCGCCGGCCAGCGGGATCAGGAACTTGCGCACCACCTGGAACACGGCCACTCCGGCGACGGCCAGCCCGGCGCCGAGCCGGCGCTGCCCGGTGAGGAACAGCCACACACCGAGACCCGCCACCAGGAGGCCCATGTCCTCCTTGGTGAGCAGCAGGCCGAGCACCGCGAGCAGCCCGGGCAGCCGCCGCCCGGCGTGCAGCCGCTCGATGGCGATCGCGCTCAGCAGCGGCACGAAGGCGACCTCGTGGAACTCCACCGCCGTCGCCTGCGCGATCGGCCAGGAGATCGCGTACGCCGCGGAGACGAGGTAGGCGTGGGGGGTGCCGAGCACGCGGCGGGTGAACATCCAGATGAACGGAATGGCCAGGGCGAACAGCACGGCCTGCGCGACGAGCAGCGTCTCGGGCCCGTCGTGGAGCCAGTAGAAGGGCGCCAGCACGGCCAGGATCGGCGAGAAGTGGTCGGCGAGCTGGATGTAGTCCATGCCGAAGCCGCCGGTGACCCCGCGCAGCGGCACCGTGGGCGCGGAGAAGCGCGAGTATCCCCGCACCGCCTGGTCGAAGATGACGAGGTCGTAGGTGGCCACCTGGAAGTGGGCGAACCTGAGCAGGGACAGGGTCCAGTTCAAGGCGGCCGACAGCCCGCACAGCACGGACACCGCGATGAGGTGCCGGTGGGACCTCAGGAACCGCCCGGCGGGACCCCGGGGCGCGCTCTCACCGGCCTGGCCGCCCCGCTGTTCCTCCGATCCGGCGGCGGCCATGGCGCCGACGGTGTCTTCGGGCTCCGCCGTGCCGGCTGCCCGAGGGCCTGCCGTGTCCTCCGGCTCCGTGACGGCCGTTCCGTCCACGGCGGCTGCCTCCAGGGTGTCGTCGGGGTCGCTGGCTTCCCGGGGCGGCTCCTCCGCCGGTTGCCCGGACGTCGTGGTCCCCGTGATCACGAGGAGGAGATTAGGCCCTCCGGGCCGGAACGGTCTATACGGGCGTACCCGCGCAAACTTCTCCGCAGGCCGCCCGCCGCTCCCACCTGGGAGTCCTCCCGCCGGCCGATGAATGTTTCACGGCGCACGGGACCACGTCCGTAACGGGTCAGATGACGGCGACGGCCGTGATGAGGCCGATGAAGAAGTGCGTCACGCCGAGAAGGACGGCGGCGGGCTGCAGTGTGGTCTCCCGGACGAGTTCGCGCACCGAGATGCCGGCGACCTTGTCGAAGGCGACCATGCCGAGCGTCTGCACGGCGATGCCCACCAGGCCGAACACGAGCGTCGCGAGCAGCCCCTCCTGCAGGGCGCCGCCCGACGACCAGATGGAGGCCGCCACGACGAGCCCGACGCCCGCGACGCTGGAGGCGGCCAGCACCGTGGCGTTGGGGTTGCGGTCGGTACGGATGATCTTGCTGAGCCTGCCGGGCGTCGCCAGGTCGATGACGTAGAACCCGGCGACGAGCAGCAGCACGCCCAGGATGGCGTACGCGAGGATCGCCAGGGAGCCGTGCGCGAGCACGTCGGCGATGGAGGTCTTGGTCACGGGGGGCCTTCGCTTTCAGCCGTGAATGCGGTGGGGGACGAAAGAGGACGTGTCGTCGGTGACGAGGCCGGAGGTCTCCCGGATGCCGAGCCCGGCCGACTCGTCGTCGATCATCCAGGCGCCGAGCACCGGACGCCAGCCGTCGAACGCGGGCAACGGCAGGAACTCCTGGTAGACGAAGCCCTCCGTGCCGTACTCGCCCGCGGTCTCCATCTCGACGCCCGGCGCGGCGATCCGCATCGATGCGCCCTCGCGGCCGAGCAGCGGCTTGCGCACGTAGCCGGGACCGCCGGCCAGCTCGCGGGGACCGTCGAGGTAGGCGGGCAGCAGGTTGGGGTGGCCCGGGTACAGCTCCCAGAGGATCGCCAGCAGCGCCTTGTTGGACAGCAGCATCTTCCACAGCGGCTCGATCCACGTCATCGAGACCTGCTGCGCGAGCGCGTGCGGCGCGAACGGCTCGGCGACGATCCACTCCCAGGGGTACAGCTTGCACAGCGTGCGGACGACCCGGTGCTCCATGTCGACGAACCGGAGGTTGAGCGGGTCCCAGCCGATGTCCTCCATGGCGATCGCCGCCGTGACGAGCCCGGCCTGCTCCGCGGTCTCCTGGAGGTAGCCGATGGTCATGGCCTCCTCGCCCGTCTCGTCGGCGCTGGTCCACGCGAAGTGGGCCGGGCCCGTCTGGAGCGGGAGCGACTTCCACCGGTCGACCAGGCGCTCGTGGATCGAGTTCCACTGGTCGTCCTCGGGATACACGTCCTTGAGCCAGAACCACTGCACGACGGAGCTCTCGACCAGGCTGGTGGGGGTGTCGGCGTTGTACTCCAGCAGCTTGGCCGGCCCGGTGCCGTCGTAGCGCAGGTCGAAGCGGCCGAAGACGTGCGGGTCGCGCCGCCGCCACGACTCCGCGACGGCCGCGCGGCAGTGCGGCGGGATGCCGAGGTCCGCGAACCGGCCGGAGGTCACGATGTGGTCGGCCGCGGCCAGGCACATCCGGTGCAGCTCCTCGACCTGCTCCTCCAGGGACAGGACCTCGTCCATGGTGAAGACGTAATGGACGCTCTCGTCCCAGTACGGCCGGGTGAGCCCCTCAGGGTGGGCGGAGCGGTGGAAGGCGAGACCCTGCGCCTCGATGAGGGCGGCCCAGTCCTCCCTGGGCGCCGAGGTCGTTCTGCGCATCCGTCAGCCGCCGCGGCTGCCGTGGCCGAATCCGAACCCGCCCCGCTGGACCACGCGCCCGGTACGGGTGGTGATGTGCGCGTCGGCCGGCCGGATCGTCGTGCCGTGGTAGACGCGGCCTCCGTTGCGGGTGCCGCCGTAGTACCAGCGGTACGCGCCGTGCGAGCCGGAGTAGTGGCTGTGGCCGTCGTCATCGTCGTCGCAGTAGTAGTCGTCGACGACGACGTACGACCCGTCCGGGTTCATCGTGGAGGTGTCCACGCAGTCCGCGCCGACCTCCTCGTAGTCGTCGTCCTGGGCCGCGCAGAAGCCGACGACGAGGACGGACAGGACGCCCAGCGTGCCGAGCTTGATCATGGTGGAGGACTTGACGCCGCTCGCGGGCGGCGTCGCCGCCGGCCGCGGCGCGCCGCTCATCGCCATGGGGTGGACGGGCATGGAGGAGTTGCCGGGTGGCGTCATCTTCGGTGGGGGGCTCTCCCCGGGCTCTGCCAATCGGGCTCCTGCTTGTCGAGATCGGCACACATTATCGTCTGGCTGGACGAACGGGACAGGCAGACCTGGGGTTCCTGATGAGTCTGTTATGTCCCGGCCGGCTGATGCCGCGTGCGCCGGGTAGCGTGCCGGATGTGGATCCCGTCGAGGCACTCAAGCGCATCGCCTTCCTGCTGGAACGGGCCGGCGAGCCGACGTACCGCGTGCGCGCCTTCCGCGGCGCCGCCGCCACGATCGAGGAACTGCCCCGCGAGGAGCTGGTGCGGCTCGCGCGCACCGGCGGCCTGACGGGCCTGAAGGGCATCGGCAAGGTCACGGCCCTGGCCGTCACCGAGGCGCTGGACGGCGCCGTGCCGACCTACCTGCGGCGGCTGGAGGACACCAAGGACGTCGACCTGGACGAGGCCGCGCAGGCGCTGCGGTCGGCGCTGCGCGGCGACTTCCACAGTCACTCGGACTGGTCGGACGGCGGATCGCCCATCGAGGAGATGGCCGAGGCCGCCCGCGCGCTCGGTCACGAGTACCTCGCGCTGACCGACCACTCGCCCCGGCTGACCGTCGCGCACGGCCTGTCCGCCGACCGGCTGCGGCGGCAGCTCGACGTGGTCGCCGGGCTCAACGAGCGGTACGCCGGGGACGGCGGCCCGCCGTTCCGGATCCTGACCGGCATCGAGGTGGACATCAACACCGACGGCTCGCTCGACCAGGAGCCCGAGCTGCTCGAACGGCTGGACGTCGTGGTGGCGAGCGTCCACTCGCTGCTGCGGATGGACGCCGCGGAGATGACCCGGCGGATGGTCACGGCGGTGTCCAACCCCCATGTGGACGTCCTCGGGCACTGCACCGGCCGCGTCGTACGCGGACGAGGGCGGCCGGAGTCCCGGTTCGACCCCGAGATCGTCTTCGAGGCGTGCCGGAGGTTCGGGGTCGCGGTGGAGATCAACTCCCGGCCCGACCGGCTCGACCCGCCCAAGCGCCTGATGCGGCTGGCGTACGAGATGGGCTGCGAGTTCGCCGTGGACTCCGACGCCCACGCGCCGGGCCAGCTCGACTGGCAGCGGTTCGGGTGCGAGCGCGCGGCCCTGTGCGGGATCCCGCCCGAGCGCGTCCGCAACACCCGTCCCTGGGGGACTCCTGCGCACTTGGGGTGATAGTGCTGTGGCGTCCGCGTGAGGTGTGTTGGGCGGGTTTCGCCGCACTGATCGACGTAGCGTCGAATCATGAAACGCCGCGACGCGCTGGTGAAGGAGCTGGAATCCGGCGGATGCCTGTCGGCGCGCGAGCTCGCCTCGCGTCTCGGGGTCAGCAGGAGCACCGTCGTGCGCGACGTCGCGAAGCTCCGGGAGGCCGGCGTCCCCATCCGGCTCGACCAGGGCGGGTACGCGCTCGCGGGCCCCGACTCGGTGAAGCGCGCCATCGACAGGGCGCTGCGCGGGCGGCACGTGCTGCGCCTGGAGTACGTCAACAGCAAGGGCGGGCCCACGGTCAGGGACGTCGAGCCGAGCATCTGCCTCGGCGGCCGGGGCGGGCACTGGTACCTGGTGGCCTGGTGCCGGTTACGCGACGACGTACGCGTCTTCCGGCTCGACCGGATCTCCTGGGCCGAGGTCCTGGACGAGCGGTTCCCCGAGCCGGGCCGCGACCGCCTGGCCGAACTCGCCGAGGCCGTCGGCGGCTGACGGTCATCGGGCACCCGCCGCGGCGGCATGGCGCCCCGGCTCCTGCCGTGACCTGAGGGAACGGGCGTCACTCGAACGGGTCAGCGAGAAATGTCGGTGGGGTGGCCTACCCTCTCCGGCGTGAACCGTACCGACCGGCTTTACGCGATCGTCGAGGACCTGCGGGCGATCTCCCCGCGCTGCCGGTCCGCGCGTGAGCTCGCCCTGCGCTTCGAGGTGAGTTCGCGGACCATCGAGCGGGACATCTCCGCGCTGCAGCAGGCCGGCGTGCCCATCTACGCGGAGGTCGGGCGGAGGGGAGGCTACGCGCTGGACAAGAGCATGTCCCTGCCCCCGCTCAACTTCACCCCCGCCGAGGCCGTGGCGGTGGCGATCGCGCTCAGCCGCACAGAACAGCAGCCCTTCGCCGACGACGCGCGCAGCGCGCTGCGCAAGCTCGTCGCCGCCATGCCCGGTCCCGAGGGGGAGCGGGCCCGGCAACTGGCCGCCCGGGTGCAGATCCTCACCGAGGACAAGCCGGAGTCCCGATACACGGGGTCGATCGGCAGGGTCATCGAGGAGGCCCTGCTCCGGAGCGTCGTGCTGCGCATCCAGTACAGCGACGCGCACGGTGTGCTGACGACCAGGGAGGTGGAACCCGGGGCGTTCGTCGGCGGGCGGAGCGGGTGGTGGTATCTGGTGGCCTGGTGCCGCCTGCGCGACGCCGTCAGGGTGTTCCGGCTCGACCGGATCGCCGAGGCCGTCCTCACCGAGGAGCCGGTGCCCGGCCGGCCCCTGGAGGCGTTCGACGCCGACGTGCCGGACATGATCGCGCGGACACCGGTGCTCGACTGACCCGAGTTTCGAAAAAACGTTCGTGAGATTCCGGAAACGCCGACAGGGGGGTGTCGCCGAAGGGCGGGAGGCTCTACCTCACCGAGAACCCGGAAAGCAGAGAGAAAGAGACGACGATGACCACTCCCGCCCCCGCTGTCGACACGGTCGCCTGGTTCGAGATCGCGAGCGACGACCCCGAGGGCGTCCAGCGGTTCTACGGCGGCCTGTTCGGCTGGCGGTTCCGCACCGACGAGGACTCGGCCGCGGTCGGCATGGACTACCGGCTCATCAGCTATGACGGTGACGACGAGGTGCGCGGCGGGGTGTTCGGCACCGGCGGCGACATGCCCGGCCACGCCGTCTTCACCGTCCTGGTGCGGGATGTGACCGAGACCTGCCGGAAGGTGGAGGCTCTGGGCGGGAAGGTGCTCAGCGAGGTCGTGGGCAACGAGAGCGGCCCCGACTTCGCCTACCTCCACGACCCGTCCGGCAACCTCTTCGGCGTCTTCGCCCCGGCCGCTTCCTGACCGTCCGTGCCACCGGACGCTGCCGGAGTGAGCAGATCCTAGAACCTCGCGACGGCCGGTCTCCGACCGGCCGGAGCCTACCGAGGCCGTCCGAACGCCCGCCGGGATCCCCCCTCCCGTGCTTCCCCTGCGGCGCCTTTCCCCCCGGGCCCTTCCCCTCCGGGCCGTCAGGGCGTTCGGGCGGCCCTTCCCCGTGCGAGCCGGAGAACTCGTTCACCGGAACCCTGTGCGTCGGGAACCCTCTTCGCCGGAAACGGCGCAGGAGGGCCGGTCGGTGTGACCGGCCCTCCTGCGACATCCGCGTACCCCGGCGGAATCGGCGTGTCAGCTGTGCGCTGCCGCCCGGCCTGGGCCGGGCAGGACCGCGCGCGTTCAGCGCCGGGCGTACAGGTCCCTGCGACGGAGGATGAAGACCAAGGCCGCGACGGCGATGACCACCACGACGGCGATGATGCCGATCTTCAGCGGCATGCCCGAGTCGTCGGCGTCCTGCGCGGCCGCCCGGTCGCTGAGCACGGACCCGGTCGCCGCCGCCTTCTCCGGCGAGAGCGTGGTCGCCGGGGCCTCGGGGACGACGTCGACCGCACCGGCCTTCACCGTCACCGTCTTGCTCGCCTTGGCGGGCTCGGTGGCCTTCACAGTGACCTTCCACTCGCCGCTCGGCAGCGGCTCCGCGGCGTGGTAGAGGTTCTGGCCCTCGGGCGCCGACCTCAGCGGCACCGGCCCGAAGGTGCGGCCGTCGGCGGAGGTCGCGGTCAGCGTCGCCTCGACGATCTCCGTGACGGGGTGCTTGTCCTCCTTGTACGTCACCAGAACGTTGACGTTGTGGTCGCCGTCCCCGATCACCTCCAGCTTGATCGGTCCGCCGTGGGCGGAGGCCGCCGGTGCGCCGAGCGTCAGCGCGAGCCCGGCCAGCAGGACGGCGAGGACGTATTTCAATGCCTTGGTCACGATTCGTGACTCCCCTCGGGTTCGGTGTCGGGGGTGAGCGCTCCGTCGCCGGGCGTCGTCGGGAGGAACACGTGCTGATGCCCGTTGCCGGCGTCGACGTTCACGGCGTCGAGGGCGGTGCCCCCGACCGACCAGGTGAAGAGCGCGTCGGCGCGTTGCCGTGCGGCCAGGTCCAGAGCGGTGGTGCGGGCCGCTCCGGTGAGGTCGCGCGCGGCCGCGTAGGTGTCGACGGTCGTGGCGAGCTGCCGTACGGCGGAGGCGAGAGTCGACCTCGCCACGTTGGTGGCGGTCTCGCCGGACGGCGGGTCGGCGAAGCCTTCGACGGCGGTGGTGGCCGCCTTCCGCCAGTCCTCTACGTCGGCCGTGGTCACCACGGCCGGACCCGCGGTGCCGTCGACGGGCATGGCCCGGCTCAGCCCCTCGACCACCGGGACGAGCCGGTCGCGCGTGGTGCGGGCCAGCTCGGTCAGGGTCTTGATCTGCGTCTTGTCACGGAGGGCGGATTCGGTGCGGATCTGGTCGGCCATCTGCTCGAGTGAACTCGGCCGGGTCGTCCAGAACACCAGGCCGCCGGCGACGAGCGCGCCGATTACGAATGCGGCCACGAGGCCGGGCACCCGGCTCCGGACCGGCTGCCTGGGTGGTCGGTTGATGATCGCCACCTCCTTGGGGGCGGATGTCGCTGGGCGGGTGGGCTGGCTTCGCCCCATGGCACGTGTCACCGGGGCCGTCGATCCGTTCGCGCTCGTGGGCTCACGCTCCGAGGGGTCTGCCTTGGCTGCTGAGGATCAGCTTCTCGATGCGCTTGCGGCGCCTGGCGCTGGTGATCCGCAGGGCGACGACGAGCAGGGCGAGCAGGGCGAGGACGGCCAGTTGCGGCCAGGGCAGGGCCCAGACGGAGGTGTCGATGG
>NZ_JBSGHN010000016.1:0-222531 GCF_053604425.1 Microbispora sp. NPDC004025
TGCGTTCATGG
Organism: Microbispora sp. NPDC004025; assembly: GCF_053604425.1. Classification (NCBI taxonomy): domain Bacteria; kingdom Bacillati; phylum Actinomycetota; class Actinomycetes; order Streptosporangiales; family Streptosporangiaceae; genus Microbispora; species Microbispora sp. NPDC004025. The sequence continues at coordinate 12 of NZ_JBSGHN010000016.1, forward strand.
CGTTGCTGGAGGAGAAGATCGCCGCCGAGCTCCTGGTCCTGGTCAACGCCGAATCCCTCCCCACCGACCCCACCCCCGACACCGGCCACTCCGCGAGCGTCGACCAGAGCGCTGCCAACAGCGCCGACCGCCCCGAGACCTTCGAGACCTTCGAGGCTCCCAAGGACACCCAGGCCACCGAAGACGTGCAGGACAGCCACGGCACCGGGCACACCGAAGGCGCCCGGAACGCTCAGGGCGCCGAGACGCCCGAGGACAGCCGGGGCAGCCGGGACCGCTGGGAGTCACGGTGGGGTGAGTGGCGATCGTCTGATCCACCTGGCGACGCCTCTGTCCGTCACACCCACGCCGGACCCCGGCCTGCGGGGGAGGTCCGGCATGGGCCGGGAAACGCGGAGAGGCCCTTCGGCACGCGGGGAGCAAAGCCGGTGGCGTCACCGGGACCAGAACCGGGGTCGCCACGGAGAGCAGAGCCGGTGGCGTCGCCGGGGTCGTCATCGGGGGCAGAGCCGGAAGGGCCACCGGGAGCGTCGGCCGGAGGGCTGCCGGGGGCGGTGTTGGGTCCACTGCTGGGGACGGTGCCGGGGTTGCTGCTGGCGACCGGGCAGGTGCTGCCCATCGCCGGCGTGCACCGCCTGGCCCGCACCTCCACCCTCGTGCGCCTGGTCATGGACGCCGACGGACAGGTGCTCGACATGGGCCGCAAGGTCCGCTTGGCCACCCCGGCCCAGCGGCGGGCGATCTTCGCCCGCTACGCCACCTGCTGGATCGACGGCTGCCCCCTCCCCGCCACCAAATGCCAGATCGACCACGCCGACAACTGGAGCACCGGCGGCCTGACCGACCTCAAACTGCTGGGCCCGGCCTGCCAGTTCCACAACCGCGACCGCTACCAACACCCCGACCGCTACACCCGCCGAAGGGCCGGCAAAGACCGCTGGGCCTTCACCTACCACCACCCCGCCAGAGCCCGGCGATCGCAGACGTGATCACCCGCAGGCGGGGCCGGCCCTTCCGGCGATCAGGCGCTCTCCCATGGACCGGCGTCGTCCTCCTTCCACTCCAGGCGGTCGACGACTCCGATCACGCCGTTGGTCCGCTCGACCATTCGCGTGAGCACCCGTGCCTGGGAGCGGCGCTCCAGCGCGCCGGTGAGCGTCACGACGCCTTCCGATACCGACACCTCGACGCCCGACAGGTCGGCCCACAGGCAGTTGCCGATGATGTCCTCACGTACCTCCCTGGCGATGTCGGCGTCCGCGCGGGCGAGGACCTTGAGCAGGTCGTGGCGGCTGATGATGCCCACGAGCACGCCCTCGTCGTCCACCACGGGCAGGCGTTTGACCCCGTGCCGGCTCATCTGGCGCGCGGCGCTGACCACGCTGGTGTAGGGCCGGGTGGTGACCGCGGGGGCGGACATGAGTTCGGCGGCGGTCACGCCGCGGGCCCGCTCCTGGGTCCTGGCGGCGCCGTGCCCCACGGCCTCACGCAGGCGCGCCCGCAGCGGCGGCCGGTAGCCCTCGCGGTAGAACTGCTCGCGGAACTCCTCCTTGCGCAGCAGGTCGGCCTCCGAGACCACGCCGACGACGTGGCCCTCGCCGTCGACCACGGGCACCGCGCTGACCTCGTGCGCGATGAGCACCTCGGCAACGTCCCTGAACGGCGTGCTGCCGTTGACGGAGGCGACCTCGCTGGTCATGACGTCCCGCACCTTCATGTGCATGATCGGCTCCTTCCCGGACCGTGGCCGTTCCCAGTTCCATCGCACCGCCGATCGGGCCGCATGCGAAGGGACTGAGGGCCCTGTCGACCGGGTCCTTAGCCATGGCTGGGGAGGACGTGACCGGTGGTCGAAGGTCCCGGGTGGTCAGGACCTTCACCGCTGACCCCGGGGGACGCGGCGAGGCACGCTGGCAATGAGGAGATGGGAGGCGTCGTCATGACGGCGAAGGTGAAGGATGTCATGGGCAGGGTCGCCATCGCGGTGCCGATGGACGCGTCGTTCGCGGATCTTGTCGCCACCATGCAGCGGTTCAAGGTGGGCGCGGTCACAGTCATCGACGCCGACCGGCGTCCGGTCGGCGTGGTCTCGGAGGACGACATCCTCCTGAAGGAGTTCGCCCTGGACGAGAGCGTGTTCGACGGTCCCCGCAGGCGTGAGGAGCATCGCAAGGCGGCGGGCACGAAGGCCAGCCAGATCATGTCGCGCCCCGCGATCACGGTGACCGGCGGCACGTCGGTGCGGGACGCGGCCCGGCTGATGCACCGCAACCGCATCAAGCAGCTGCCCGTCATCGACGCCATGACCGGCCGCATCATGGGCACGGTGCACCAGGGAGACCTGCTGCGCGTGTTCGTCCGCCCGGCGGAGGACATCCTGGCCGAGATCGAGGAGATCGCCGCCCGGCTGAACCTCGGCCCCGACGACCTGCGGATCACCGTCTCCGGCGGCGTGGTCGGGATCAGCGGACAGGTGCCCCGCAGGTCGGACGTCAAGCCGCTGCTGCGCGCCGTACGCCACGTCGAGGGGGTCGTCGAGGTGGACGCCGACGTCGCCTTCCTCGTGGACGACCTGCTCATCGCCCCGCCGTTGCTGTAACCGAGCCCAGGGGATGAGATCGTGAACACTCGTACGTCCGAGGGGATCGCGCAGGCCGCTCAGGCCGCGGTGGAGGCGGCTCTGTGGGCGCCCTCGATCCACAACACCCAGCCCTGGTCGTTCGGCGTCTCCGGCGACGAGATCTGCCTGCGCGCCGACCCCGACAGGAAGCTGCGGATCTCCGACCCGACCGGCCGGCAGATGACGATCAGTTGCGGCGCCGCGCTGTTCAACGTGCGTATCACCCTGCTGGCGCTCGGCTACGAGCCCGAGGTCCGCCGTTTCCCGGACCCGGAGCGTCCGCTGCTGCTGGCCAGGATACGGGTGCGCCCCGGGCGTGAGCCGGGCGAGCACATCCGCCTGCTGCATGCCGAGATCGAGCGCCGCCGCACCCACCGGTCCGGGTTCACGGCTCTGCCGGTGCCGGATCGCCTGGTCGACGCGCTCATGTCGGAGGCGGCGCCCGAAGGCGGCCACCTGATGCCGATCACGTCGGACGCCGCCGCCCGCGTGCTCGCCGCGCTCACCGGCGCGGCCCAGGACGTGCAGTCACAGGACCGGTTGTTCGTCCTGGAACTCATGCGCTGGGCCCGGCCGCCGGGCAGTTCGCGCCGCGACGGGGTGCCGGCGGCGGGCTATCCGACCGATCCCCGGCGTATGCACCCCCAGCACTTCGCGCAGCGGGACTACGCCCGGGGGCACGAGTGGGGGCTGGCGCCGGACGAGCGGGTGTCCGCGTCGACGGGTCTCGTGGCGCTGCTCAGCACCGGCGGCGACGCCCGGGAGGACTGGCTGCGCGCCGGTGAGGCGCTGCAGCGGATGCTGCTGCACGCCTCCGCGTACGGGGTGAGCGTCGCCTTCCACACACAGGCACTTGAGATGCCCGAGTTGCGGGAGTTCATCCGCACGCATCTGTGCTCGGGGGAGTCACCGCAGATGATCATGCGGCTGGGGTTCGTCATCGACGAGAGCGAGAGCGTCCGCCGCGCCCCCTCCGAGGTCATGGAGTGAGGTAGGCCGATCTCGGGCCGCTCGGGCGCGCGTGGACGGGCGTGCCGGGGGAAGTGGGACCTCCTGTGGTCGTCAGGAGGTGTGCCCATGAGATCGATCGCCCGCTGGGTCGTGTCGCGGCTACGCCGCTACCGGCCTGATCGCAACCCGCTGCGCCGCCGTTCCGACCGGATCGAGGCGGCGCTCGTGGTGGCGGCGCTGGCCGCCGTCCTGCTCGCGGTGTGGCCTGCCGCGATGATCGCTCGTACGATGTACGACGGCGGCGTCAGGGCCGAGCGGGTGGGGCCGGGAGCGCGGCAGCTGGTCGAGGCCACCGTGATCCAGGACCCGTCGGCCGTCCAGGCCAACGCCCGCGGGCTGCTTTTGACGAGTCCGGCGCGGTGGACGCTGCCGAGCGGCGAGGTCCGGGAGGGCATGGTCCCGGTGGCACTCCTCCTGCGGGACGGCCCGGCGAACGCGCGGTTGTGGGTCGACGCCGAGGGCAGGCCGGCCGCGGCGCCGCCGCAGCGGGCCGAGACGGTGACCCGGGCGTGGCTGGCGGCCTTCGGCGTCGTGTCGGCGGCCGCCGTCCTGGCCTGGGCCGGATTCGCTCTGGGGCGTCATCGGCTGGACCGCAGGCGTTACCGCGAGTGGGAGGCGGCCTGGGCGGCGGCCGACCGGAGGTGGCGCCGCCATCACATCTGATGAACGCGCAGCGGTCGCTCACCTCATGCTCTGGGAGATGTCGCAGGAGGGGCTGCCTGGGGCGCAGTACGCGCCCTGACTGGTGATGCTCCCGGCGGAGGTGACGGTGGTCGACTGCGGGCCGCTCAGAAGCGAGGGCGTGCTGACGCCGTTGAGGTTCTGGATGTTCCGGCCGTTGCCTGAATTGTGCTGTGCGGCTCTGGTCCGTGAGTCCCGGGCGATCTGGTAACCCTGCGGTCCGGGCCTGGGCTCGGCCTGCGCTCTGGCCCTCGCCGCCTTGGCAGCCTTGGCGGCCTTGACTGCTTTTGCCGCTCTGGCCTTCGCTTTGGCCGCCGCGGCCGCGTGCGGCTTGCGGCGCAGCGGCGCGGAGGCCGCGTCCGCCGCCTCCGGGACGGCGAGGCCCGCCAGCGAGACGACGAGCGCGGCCACCGCGAGCCGCCGCACCGTCGTGACGAGACCGGTTCCGGGAACGTCCGCGCAGTGACGAGACACCTGGCAATCACCTGCCCACTAAGCTGCGGATATAAGCGACATAGGGCATATGCCCGTATCGCACGGATGGTTACCCTGCGTGGTGCGGGCCGAAGGTCCCGCGGGCCGATGGCTTTCGCCCGGGGCCGCCGCCGGAGGCCGGATGATCTGCTGGTGACATGACATCCGCTGTGCGCACGCTGCGCGGACTGCCCGAGGAGGAGGCCGCGCGCCTGCTCGCCGAGCAGGGGCCCAACGAGATCCCCCAGCCCCGGCCGCCGGCCCTGCCGGTGCGGGCCGCGCGTCAGCTGGCGGATCCGCTGTCGGTCCTGCTGCTGATGGCCGGCCTGGTCACGCTCGTCGTCCTCGCCGAGGTGCCCGAGGGCATCGCGATCCTGGCCATCCTGCTGGTGAACGTGCTGATCGGGACCGGCCAGGAGGCCAGGGCCGACAAGGCCGTGCGCGCGCTGCGGGCGCTCACCGCGCCGATGGCCACGGTCGTGCGGGACGACGCCGTCCGGCGGGTGCCCGCGGCCGAGGTGGTCCCCGGCGACCTCGTCGTCGTCGCGGCCGGGGACCGGGTGCCCGCCGACGCCCGGCTGGTCGAGGCCGAGGCGCTGGCGGTGGACGAGGCGATGCTGACGGGGGAGTCGCTGTCGGCGGCCAAACGGGCGGGCGGCGCCGGCGGGCCGGACGTGCCGCTGGGCGACCGCGCGGGGGAGGTCTTCTCCGGCACGCTCGTCGTGCACGGCTGCGGAACGGCCGAAGTGCTGCGGACCGGCGCCGCGACCGAGGTCGGCCGCATCGCCTCGGCCCTGCGCGGCGGCGGCAGGGGACCGCTGGAGGCCGAGCTCGCCCAGGTGTCGCGGCGCGTCGGCCTGCTCGCGGTCGCGGCGGGCGCCCTGATGATCCTCATCGGCCTCACCCGGGTCAGCCGGGGCGAGGCGTCGCTGGTCGACATCATCCTCGCGGGGGTGGCGCTCGCCATCGCCGCGGTGCCCGAGAGCATGGCCGCGGCCGTCACCACCGCGCTGGCGCTGTGCGCCCAGCGCATGGCCCGGCTCGGCGTGATCGTGCGCCGGCTGCCCGCCATCGAGGCCCTGGGCGCCACGACCGTCATCGCGGCCGACAAGACCGGCACGCTGACCACCGGCCACCTCACCGTGGCCGACCACCTCGCCGTCTCCGGCACCGAGCTGTGGCGGGCCGCGCTGCGCTGCAACGACGCCGAAGACGGGCTGGGCGACGCGGTGGACGTCGCGCTGGCCGCCGCGGCCGCCCGCGAGGACGTACGGCTGCCGGCCGGGGAGAGCCGGATCGCCACCCGTCCCTTCGACGCCGAGACCCGCTCGATGGCGGTGGTCACCGCCGGGGACGGGGCGAGCCCGCTGCTGACGCTCAAGGGCGCCCCCGAGGTGGTGCTGGCCCGCTGCGTGCCCGGTGAACGGACCGACCGGCTCGCCGAGGCCGTGTCCGGGCTGGCCCAGCGGGGGCTGCGGGTGCTCGCGCTCGCCGAGGGGGAGACCGGCGATCTGGACGCCTCCGGCCTACGCCCGCTCGGCCTGGTCGCGCTGCAGGACGAGATCCGGCCCTCCGCGCGCCGGGCCGTCGCCGACTGCCGGGCCGCGGGCATCCGGGTCGTGATGGTGACCGGCGACCACGCGGAGACCGCGCGCTCGGTCGCCGCGGAGGTCGGCATCGACGCCGGCGCCGTGGTGGCCCGGGTGGACCCCGCCACCAAGCTCGGCCTCGTACGCGAGCTGAAGGAGCGCGGGGAGGTGGTCGCGATGACCGGCGACGGCGTGAACGACGCCCCCGCCCTGCGGCACGCGGACGTCGGCGTCGCCATGGCCGGGGATGAGGGCACCGACGTGGCCCGCGAGGCCGCCGCCGTCGTCGTGACGAACGGCGAACTCGGCACGATCGTGACCGGCGTGCGGGAGGGCCGGAGGCTGCGCCACAACGTCGCCTCCATGATCGGCTACCTGCTCGCCGGCAACCTCGCGGAGATCCTCATCGTCCTGGCGGGGCTGATCGTCTGGCCGGAGCTCGTCGTGCCGCTGCTCCCGGTGCACCTGCTCTGGATCAACCTGGCCCTGGACGGGATCCCCGCGATCGCGCTCGGCGTCGACCGCCCGGCAGGTGACCCCCTCACGCTGCGGCGGCGCGAGAGGCTGATGGCGTGGACGGCGCTGACCCGCATCGGGCTGCGTGCGGGGGTCGTCGCGGTGCTCGTCTTCGCGGCCGTGGAGACGGCGCGGCGGCTCGGCTGGAGCGACGAACAGGTCCGCGCCCAGGCCGTGCTCGCCCTGGTCTTCGCCCGGCTGACCCTGGCGTACGTGACCCGGGCGCGCCGGATGACCTTCGAGCGCGGCTGGTGGCGTGGCCGCTCGGTGCTCGTGGCGGTGACGGCCACGCTGGCCCTGCAGACCCTCGTCACCGCCGTGCCCTTCCTGGGCGCGCCGCTGGCCCTCGTGCCGCTGCCGCCGCTCGGCTGGGCGATGGCTCTCGGCGCGGCCGTGCTCACCGTGACGCTGTGCGACGCGCTGCGCCGCGCCGCACCGGGACGTGAGTGAGATGAGGCAGGAGATCGTGGTCGCCTACGACGGCACCCGGCAGAGCCGCGCCGCCGTCGAGTGGGCCGCGGCGGAGTGCCGGGTCCGGCGACGCGCGGGCGTCACGGTCTGCGAGGTGTGGGACGGTCCCTACCCGGAGCGCGCCGAGGCCGTCGCCGCCGAGGAACGCCGCCTCGCGGCGCTGCGGCTGTTCGAGGGGGTACGGCTGGCCGAACGCCTGCTGCCCGGCCGGGAGGTCCGTCCCGTGCTCGTCCGGGGGAGTCCCAAGGACACGCTGGTCGCCCTCAGCCGGGAGGCCGCGATGCTGGTGATGGGGCACAGGGCGCATCGGGGGCATGGGGGGCGGCTGACCGGGCTGCTGTTCGGCTCGGTCAGCGCGTACGCCGCGGCGCACGCCGCCTGCCCGGTGGTCGTGGTCGGCGCGCCGGCGCCCGCACCGCCCGCCGGCGGGGTGGTCGTGGGGATCGACGCGGCGCGGCCGGACGGACCGGAGACGGAGTGCGCCCTGCGCTTCGCCGTGGAGGTCGCGCGCGGCCGGTCGCTGCCGCTGACCGCGGTCTACGCCACGCGAGGGGGCGGGCCGGAGGGCGAGCGGGCGCTGACGAGGATCGTCGAGCCGTGGCGGCGGCGCTGCCGGGCGGGGCTCACGATCGAGACCAGGGTCGTCGAGGCGCCGCCGCTGCCCGCCCTGCTGGCGTACGCCGGGAACGCCCCGCTGCTGGTCGTCGGGGCTCGCGGGGCCGGCGCCCGGACCCGGCTGCTCGGCTCGGTCGGGCAGGGCCTGCTGTGGCGCGCCCCCTGCCCGGTCGCGGTCGTCCACCCGGCTCCCGGCTGGCCGATACCATTCGGTATCCCGACGATCTGATCTTTGGAGTGACAATGCCCCGTCCCGGTCTGGTGATCGGCGGATACACCCCGGACACGGAGGGATCGGGCCCCGGCCTGACGGTGGCCCGGGCGCAGGCGGACGGGCGGCTGGAGACGGTGGCCGAGACGGCCGCCTCAGGACCGTCGTTCGTGGTCGCCCACCCGCGGCTGCCGCTGCTGTACGCCGCGCTCGAACGCGCCGGGGACGGCGGCCTCGCGGTCTTCGCCGACGAGCCCGGCGAGCCCGCCCCCCGGCCGCTGGCCGAGCACCCGAGCGGCGGGTCGCTGCCGTGCCACCTGGCGCTCGACGCGCAGGCGCGGTGGCTGGCGATCGCCAACTACGGCGACGGGACCGTCACGGCCTACCGGCTGGGTGAGGACGGGATGCCCGAGCCCGGCCCGCTGACGTTCCCCCACGAGGGGCGCGGCCCCCACCCCGACCGGCAGGAGGGCCCGCACGCGCACCAGGCGGTCTTCGGGCCCGACGGTGTGCTGTACGTGACCGACCTCGGCACCGACGAGGTGCGCCGCTTCCTGCCCGGCATGCGCCCGCACCCCGGCGGGCCCGTACGGCTGGCCTCCGGCAGCGGCCCCCGGCACTTCCTGCACCACGAGGGGCACTGGTACGTCACCGGCGAGCTGGACGGGACCGTGCGCGTCTACGACGGCGAGTGGCGGGAGGCGGGCGTGGTGCGGGCGAGCGGGGCCGCGGGAGAAAGCGGCGGCGGCAACCTGCCCTCCCATATCGCGCTGTCCGCCGACGGCCGCCACCTGTACGTCGCCAACCGGGGGCCGGACACCATCAGCGTGTTCGAGGTCGACGGGCCCCGGCTCACGCTGGCGGCCGAGGCGCCGGCGGGCGGAAGCTGGCCACGCCACTTCGTCGTCGACGGAGACCGCCTCTACGTCGCCAACCAGCGCTCGGACGCGATCGCGGTGCTGACGCTGAAGGACGGGCTGCCCGGCCCCGCCGAACAGGCGCTGGCGGTGGGCACTCCCTCCTGCGTGCTCATCCGGTGATCCGGCCGACGCCCCCGACGATCCACACGCGCTGCGCCTGGCCGGTGCTCTGCGGGGCGTCCGGCCGCCACTGGCGGATGTAGACGAGACCGGGGTCGACGAGCTCGGTGCCGTCGAAGAAGCGCAGCACCTTCTCCCGGCTCCGCGGCACGTCGTCGGCCTGCGGCACGATCTGCCGGAACAGCTCGACGATCGGCGCGGCCAGCTCGGGACGGCTGTCGAAGACGGCGTGGCCGATGGCCAGGTGACTGCCCGGGGCGAGGTGGTCGCGCACCTGGGCCACGCACTTGTACGGCTCGGCGGCGTCGGGGAGATACTGCAGCCGGGCCGGGATCAGCACCCCCACCGGCTGTTCGAAGTCGATGAGCCGGAGCATCTCGGGGTGGGCCAGCATCTCCGCCGGGCGCAGGATGGAGCCGTCCACCACGCCGGTGCCGCGGTCGCGGGCGAGCATGGCCCGCGCGTGGGTGAGCACCACCGGGTCGTCGTCGACGTACACCACCCGGGCGTCGGGCGCGAGCTCCTGGGCGACCTCGTGCGTGTTGCGCCGGGTCGGCAGCCCGGACGCCACATTGAGGAACTGCCGCACGCCCTGCTCGACGAGGAAGCGCACGACCCGCTCGAGGAACTCGCGGGTGTCCACCGCCATCGTCTTGACCTCGGGCGCGATGGCCATCAGCCGTTCGGCGAACGCCCGGTCGGCGGCGAAGTTGTCCTTGCCGCCGAGCAGGTAGTCGCTCATCCTGGCGATGTTCGCGGTGCCGGTGCTGAGGCCCGCCACCTTGGCGGGCCGCGCGCCCCCGTTCAGCTCCGTGCCGCCCAAGCCGTCTCCCTCGCTCATAATCGTCCGCCGGTAATTATCGTCCTAATCCCACCAGAACGACCAGGCGTTCTGACCCACGATCTGCTCGGCGTAGTCGGCCAGCGTGCCCGGGCCCTGCAGGACGCTGTCGGGGCAGAACGTCCAGTGCTCGGCCGCCACGTGCAGCGCGTGCGCGGGCGTGGCGGGCGGCGCGGCGACGCTGAGCTCCAGGGTGTTGAACCCCATGCCGACCACCCGCGCCCCGAACCGTTCCTCCCAGCTGCGCACGACGGCCGCCAGGGGCACGGTCCACTCGTTGTGGTGCAGCGCCCCCTGCCAGCCCATGGCGACCATCGCGTCGGCGCCGCGGTTCACCGCGGCGAGCCCGAGCGGCGTCATCCGCTCGGCCACCACGTCGGCGTACCAGTCGGCGACCACGTCGGGGTCGGCCACGAGCGCGGCGGGCGGTGCGATCCCCGGGCACTCGGCCCCGAAGGGGGCGAGGTACGCCTCGTGGCCCAGCAGCAGGTCCTGCCACGCCTCGGCCATGAACCCGGCGGCGCTGTAGTAGTCGACATGGTGGGGCGAGTCAGGCGCGATCTGCCCGGCCGACCAGGGCTGCACGCCGTCCTCCAGCAGCACCGGCCACAGGCCCGACCGGGGGTGCTCGGCGCGCAGCCGGGCCCACAGCCCGGCGGGCACCGGCTCGTCGCTCAGCCAGAACGAGGGATGGTGATGAGTGCGCAGTTTGTCGTAGTCGGGGTCTGGCCACACGAGGGACCCGGACGGCAGGTCGACGGACAGCACCCGCCCGTCGCCGCCGTCACCGAACAGCAGCTCCAGACCCGGGGGGAGCCGCCGACGCTCGTGAACCGACATGCGCCAATAATGTCGGACCCGGCCTCGGCACGTCCCGCAAGGGCGATCATTACGGGATGTCGAGCCTGCACAGCCCCTCGGCGAGAACCTTCGTGGTCAGGCGCGTCCGGCTGTCGCAGCCCAGCTTGGCGAAGATGTGCTCCAGGTGAGTGGTCACGGTGCGCACGCTCAGGACGAGCGCGGCCGCGATCTGCGGGTTGGAGTCGCCCTGCGCGACGCGGGTGAGCACCTCGATCTCCCGCGCGGTCAGGTCGTACGGCAGGGCGCACGGACGCTCGGCGATGACGGCGCCCTGGATGGAACCGTGGAAGCCCACGCCGGCCCGGTGGAGGCGCAGCTCGCGCCACTGGCCGGCGCCGTCCAGCCACAGCCCCCGCCGCGACAGCTCGCGGGAGTCGATGAACGCCCTGGCCAGCTCGGCCATCACGGGTTCGGCCGCGAGCGCCTCCGACGTGGGCCATCCGGCCACGTCCCTGCGCCGCCCGCCCCGTTCGTACGCGACGGCGTGGAAACCGGGCGGCAGGCCGAGCGGGTCGACGACGCACCGGGTCACGTCGGTGAGGTGGGCCAGGGCGGGGGAGACCGCGCTGATCACCGCGGGCGCCTCCGGCGGCAGCTCCGCGCGGGAGCCGACGTGCAGCAGCCCGGTGTAGCGCCCGCCGGTCAGGAACAGCGGTGTGGTGATCCCGGCGCGCCAGCCGTACGGCTCCAGGTGGCGGCGGAAGTAGCGCTCGGTGCCGGGGGAGCCCATGACGACGGGCGTGCGCCGGGACATGGCCCGGCGGTAGGCGTCGAGCCGGGCGTACTCCTCCGCGGCGTCGTCGTCCACCCGGGTGTAGCCGGCGGAGACCAGCGAGCGGTGGCGGCCGGTCGCCGGGTCGAACGCGACGAACTCGTAGGCCTCCACGGGGATGACCTCGCCCAATGCGGTCATCGCCCCGTGCGCCCCCTGCCGGGCCACCTGGAAGCCGAGTTCGGCGACGGCGTGCAGGCTCCGCGCGCTGAGGCTGATTGCGTCCATGGATCCTCCATGCTCAGCCTGCCCGGTAAAGGTTCCGCAAGGAATACGTAAAGTCTCCGATGCAGACGGCGGCCCTGTTACCTACCCTCACCCGCAACACGACGGAGAGGCGGAGGACCAGTGAGGGTCACGAGAAGCCGGGCGGCCGCCCTCGCTGTGGCGGCCATCATGCTGAGCGGCGCATGCGGGGGAGGATCGTCGTCCGACGGCGACGGCGGCGGCAAGGGAGCGAACGCGTTCTCGGTCGCGCTGACCGAACCCGACCATCTCACTCCGGGCAACACCTCGAGCAGCTACTCGCTCACCGTGCTCGACGCGCTGTTCGACACACCGGTCGCCATCGACCCCGCCACGGGCAAGCCGCAGATGCGGGCGGCCGAGTCGGTCACCAGCACCGACCAGAAGGTCTGGACGATCAAGATCAAGCCGGGGCGGAAGTTCAGCAACGGCGAGCCGGTGACCGCGCAGAGCTTCGCCGACGCGTGGAACGCGGCCGCGTACGGGCCGAACGCGTGGACCAACAACTACTACTTCGACAAGATCGAGGGCTACGACAAGCTCAACCCCGAGAGCGGGGAGCCCTCCACCGACAAACTGAGCGGTCTCAAGGTCGTCGACGACACCACCCTCGAGGTCACGCTCACCGCGCCGTTCAGCCAGTTCCCGATCACGCTGGCGTGGATCGCGTTCGCGCCGATGCCGAAGGCCGCGTTCGGCGACCTCAAGGCGTACGACCAGGCGCCGATCGGCAACGGGCCGTTCGTCCTGGACGGCGCCTGGGAGCACAACAAGCAGATCAAGGTCAAGCGGTCGCCGTCCTACACCGGCGAGCGCGCGGCCAAGGCCGACGCGGTGACCTTCAAGATCTACGCCAGCCGCGACACCGCGTACACCGACCTGCGGGCAGGCCGGGTGGACCTGCAGCTCACGATCCCCCCGGCGAGCGCGCCCGAGGCCAAGAAGCTGCTCGGCGACCGGTTCGTGGCGACGGCCGGCGGCACGATGGACTACCTCGGCGTCCCGGTCTTCGACAAGCGGTTCGCCAGCCCGGACCTGCGCAAGGCCATCTCCATGGCGATCGACCGGCAGGCCATCGTGGACGCGGTCTACAACGGCACGTTCAAGCCGATGTCGTCGCTGCTGGCGCCGCTGGTGCCCGGCTACCGCGAGAACGCCTGCGGCGAGGCGTGCACCTACGACCCCGCCAAGGCCAAGGCGCTATTCGACCAGGCCGGCGGCTTCAGCGGCACGCTGAACCTGTGGTTCTCCAACGCCGACCCCAGCTACGAGCAGTGGATGACGGCCGTCGCCAACCAGCTCAAGCAGAACCTCGGCATCTCCGACATCAAGTTCCGCAAGATCCCGGCGTCCGACTACCTGTCGACGCTGCGCGCCCACAAGCAGGACGGGCCGTACCGCAACAACTGGGTCATGGACTACCCGAGCCCGCAGAACTACCTGGAGTCCATGTGGGGCGAGGGCAACCGGATGGGCTGGGAGAACAAGGAGTTCCTCGACCTCATCGGCCAGGCCAACTCCGCCCCCACCTTCGACGACAGCCTCCCGCTCTACCAGAAGGCCGAGGACATCGCGCTCGCCGAGATGCCGATGATCCCGCTGTGGAACTGGCAGGACCAGATCGGCTACTCCAACCGGCTCAGCGGAGTGAACGTCACGCCGTACAGCGCCAACCTCGACGCGATCAGCGTGAAGCAGGGGTGACACGAGGGTGAGGTACGCCGCGCAGCGCCTGGCCCAGGCGATCCCGGTGTTCTTCGCGACCACCTTCCTGATCTACGCGATGGTGTTCGCGCTGCCGGGCGACCCGATCCTGGCGCTCGCGGGCGACAAGCCGGTGCCCGAGCAGGTGCTCGCCGTGATGCGGGCGCGTTACCACCTCGACGAGCCGCTGCTCGTGCAGTACGGCCGCTACATGCTCGGGGTGTTCCAGGGCGACCTGGGGGAGACCTTCACCGGCCAGCCGGTGAGCGAGCTCCTCCAGGACCGCTGGGCGGTCACCGCGCAACTCGCGCTGACCGCCTGGGTCTTCGAGCTCGCCGTCGGCGTCGGGCTCGGCGTCCTGGCCGGGCTGCGCCGCGGCGGGGCCGCCGACACGGCGGTCCTCGCCGGCACCACGTTCGTCATCGCGGTCCCGGTGTTCGTGGTCGGGTACACGGCCCAGATCGTGCTGGGCCTCAATCTGGGGCTGTTCCCGACCGCCGGGACCGACGAGGGCTGGCCCGGCAGCTACCTGCTGCCCGGGATGGTCCTCGGCTCGTTCGGGCTGGCGTACGTGGCCCGGCTCACCCGCACCTCCCTCGTGGAGAACCTGCGCGCCGACTACGTCCGTACGGCGACCGCGAAGGGTCTCGCACGGCGGCGGGTCATCGGGCTGCACGCGCTGCGCAACTCGCTCATCCCGGTCGTGACCTATCTCGGCGTCGACTTCGGCAACCTCATGGCCGGGGCGGTCGTCACCGAGGGCATCTTCAACCTGCCCGGCATCGGTCAGCAGGTGTTCCAGTCCATCCAGCTTCAGGAGGGTCCGGTCGTCGTCGGCGTCGTCACCCTGCTCGTCATGATCTTCATTCTCGCCAATCTGGCCGTCGACCTGCTGTACGGCGTGCTCGACCCGAGGATCCGCCGTGCTCGCGCGTGACGCCTGGGCGGAGCTGCGCGGCCGCGTGGTCTTCTGGTTCTCCACCGCCGTCCTGCTGGTGGCCCTGGCGATGGCGGCCTTCCCCGGGCTGTTCGCCCGCCTCGGCCCCAACGAGTCCTGCGACCTGCGCATGTCCAAACGCGGCCCCGCCGACGGCGCGCTGTTCGGGTACGACCTGCAGGGCTGCGACTACTGGTCGCAGGTCGTGCACGGCACCCGGGCGTCCATCGTGGTCGGCGTCGCGGTCACCGTCTTCGCCCTGCTGATCTCCATCGTGCTCGGGTTGATCGGCGGCTATTACGGGGGTGTCGCCGACGCGGTCATCTCCCGGATCACCGACGTGTTCTTCGGCATCCCGTTCGTGCTGGGCGCGACCGTCGTGCTGGTGGCCTTCCCCGACCACGGGATATGGGCGATGACGCTGGTCCTCGTGCTGCTCGGCTGGACGACCATGACCCGGCTGATGCGCGGCCAGGTCATCGCCGTCAAGGACATGGACTTCGTCGCCGCCGCCCGCATGCTGGGCGCAAGCGACCGCAGGCTGATGTTCCGGCACATCCTGCCCAACGCGATCGCGCCGGTCATCGTGGTGGCCATGCTGAACGTCGGGAACGTCATCGCGGGCGAGGCCACCCTCGACTACCTCGGCGTCGGCCTGCAGTACCCCGACGTGTCGTGGGGCCTGCAGCTGAACATCGCCCAGACGTTCTTCGCCGAGCACCCGCACCTGCTGGCCTTCCCCGCGCTGTTCCTCACCGCGACCGTGCTGAGCTTCCTCATGCTCGGCGACGTGGTCCGCGACGCCCTCGATCCGCGCCTGCGCTGAGGCTCCAGCTTCGGCACGCAACGCGACGGGATGAGCGCACGGAGTGAGCTAGCGTGCGCCCATGTCCACCGATCTCCCCGCCGCCCGGCACGACCCGGGCTCCTTCGACCTCGCCAGGGACGCGGCTCCCGGCCTGCCGCTGACGCTGGTGGAGCAGTGGCGCGCGAGCGGCCGCACCGCCGCCGACGCGCGGCGCCTGCTCGGCGCGCACGTCACGA
The DNA here is from genome assembly GCF_053604425.1 of Microbispora sp. NPDC004025. Classification (NCBI taxonomy): domain Bacteria; kingdom Bacillati; phylum Actinomycetota; class Actinomycetes; order Streptosporangiales; family Streptosporangiaceae; genus Microbispora; species Microbispora sp. NPDC004025. Next base: position 15,645 of record NZ_JBSGHN010000016.1, read on the forward strand.
CCGGCTACAGCGTGGTCTCCGACTCCGCCGGGCTGACCAAATTGAGCCGCAGCCATGGCCTGCTGGAGGTGCTGGCGCTCATCGACGGACCGAAACGCGTCCTGCACGCGTACGGGACCGGCGCGGGCGGCCGGGCCGTCGGCGTCTGGGCGGCCGACAACGCGCAGATGTTCCACCCCGCCTCGACCGACGCGGGGGCGCTGCTGTCGGCACTGCTGCGGGCGCAGGACGAGATCGGGCGCACCTGCCGGATCCGCGTCGGCATAGGCGTCCACCACGGCGACTACTACGACCTGGACGGCGGCCTGTACGGCGCGGAGGCCGACGCCATCGAGCACCTCGCGGAGAACCACACCGAGGGCGGCGAGATAGCGGTGACGGAGGCCGTCGCCGAACGGCTGCCCGTGAACCACGGCTTCGTCCTGCGCCGCAAGGACGGGCAGGAGGGGCCTCTGGGCGCGGTCTACCGGGTCCTGGACGGCCCGCGCGACGGCGGCGCGGAGCCCGTGGACGGCCGGTGGTATCCCATCCCCTACTCCGCCGCCTTCTACGAGGACCTGCTGCGCCTGGACCCGCGGGACGCCGCTCTCGCCGCGACGCTCGCGGGAAGGCACCTGCGTGAGCGGACGGTGGTGCTGGCCGAGCGCGGCGAGGGAGCCGGACAGGAAGCCGGGGAGACGGCCGAGGTCGCGCTCCTGCGGGGCCTGGAGCTGTCGGCCCGCATGCGGGAGACGGGTCTGCGCCTCCTGCCCGCGGAGGGCGCCGTCGAGGTCAAGGTCGCCGGCCCGCTCGCCATCTACCTGTTCGACCGGCCCGGCCCCGCCGTGTCGTTCGCCCTGCAGCTGCGGAACGCCCTGGCCGCGGCCGGCATGACCTGCCGCGTCGGAGTGGACAGCGGGCCGGTGCTGTCCGGCCGGACGCCCGACGGCGGCCGCGACGTGGCCGGCGCGCCGGTGAACCAGGCGTCCAAGATGGCCCAGGACCTCGCCGCGCCGGGGCAGGTGTGCCTGAGCGAGAGCGTCGGCGCCCACGCGGACCTGACCGGGTTCACCCTCGTCCGGCACGCCGTCTCCGGCGTGGACATGACCTTCTACCAGGGCTGAGCGGTCCTACGAGGCCCTGGCGAGCAGCCGGTCGAGGACGCGCACGCCGAACTCCAGGCCCTCGACGGGCACCCGCTCGTCGAGGCCGTGGAACATGCCGAAGTAGTCGAGGTCCGGCGGCAGGAGCAGCGGCGCGAAGCCGTAGCCCTTGATGCCGATCCTGGCGAACCACTTGGCGTCGGTTCCGCCGGTCATGACGTACGGCACGGGCCTGCCGGCGGGGTCCTCGGCGAGCAGGGCGGCGGTGAGCTCGTCGAACAGCCCTTCGGCGGGGGAGGAGACGGCCTCCTCGAAGCTGACGAACTCGCGGGTGACCTTCGGGCCGAGCAGCCGGTCGACGGTCTCCAGGAACTCCTCGCGCTGCCCGGGCAGGAACCGGCCGTCAACGTGGGCCTCGGCCGTGCCGGGGATGATGTTGACCTTGTATCCCGCGTCGAGCATGGTCGGGTTCGCCGAGTTGCGCAGCACGCCCTTGAACAGCGCGGCCGCGCGCGGGATCCGCTCGATCTCCTCCTCCAGCCGGTCGGCGTCGATCGGCCGGCCGAGCGCCCGCGACAGCTCCTCGATCAGCCTTGCCACCTGGGGCGTCAGCCGTACCGGCCAGGTGTGGTCGGCGAGACGGGCGAGGGCCCGGGCGAGCTCGGCGACGGGGTTGTCCACGGCGGGCTTGGACCCGTGACCGGGCACGCCGCGGGCGGTCAGGCGCATCCAGGCGGTGCCGCGCTCCCCGACGGCCACCGGGTAGATGCGGACGTCGCCCTCGTACCAGGAGAAGCCGCCGGATTCGCTGATCGCCTCGGTGCAGCCCTCGAACAGGTCGCGGTGCCGCTCGACCGCGTGTCCCGCGCCGTACTCGCCGGTGGACTCCTCGTCGGCGAGGAACGCCAGCACGAGGTCGCGCCGGGGGCGCACGCCCCTGCGGGCGTTCTCGCGGGCCCAGGCGAGGGTCATGGCGAGCGTGCCCTTCATGTCGACCGCGCCCCGGCCGTGCACGCAGCCGTCGGCGATCTCGCCCGAGAACGGGTGCGTACGCCACTCGGCGGGGTCGGCGGGCACGACGTCGAGATGCCCGTGCAGCAGCAGCGCGTCGGAGCTGTCACCCGGGATGCGGGCCACCACGCTGGTGCGGCGCGGCGCCGACTCGAACACCACCGGCTCGATGCCGACCTCGGCGAGCAGGGACGCCACGTATTCGGCGGCGCGCCGCTCGCCCGGCCCGTCGCCGGACCCGTCGTTGGTGGTGTCGATCCGCAGCAGTTCCGAGCAGATCGCCGCGACCTCGCTCACTGTGTCTCCCCCTTGTGGAGCGTCAGCGGCGCGACCTCCGGCGTCGGGAAGCCGAAGACGATCCCGTAGAACGCCAGCTCGGCCTCCAGGACCCGGACGATGGTCTCCTCGCGCCGCCAGCCGTGCTGTTCCCCCTCGAAGGTGAGGTACGCCCACCGGTGCCCGTGGCGGGCCAGCGCGGCGGCGAAGCGCGCCGACTGCGCCGGATCGACCACCTTGTCCTCCAGGCCGTGCAGGAGCAGGGCCGGGCCGGACGCCCGTCCGGCGTGCAGTTCGGGCGACCTGTCCAGGTAGCGCTGCCGGGTCTCGGGCAGCGGGCCGATCAGCCCGTCGAGGTAGCGTGACTCGAAGTCGTGCGTCTCGGCCGCCCAGTGCTCGGGGTCGGAGATGCCGTAGTGGGACACCGCGCCGCAGAAGACGTCGCTGTGGACGAGCGCGGCCATCGACGTCCAGCCGCCCGCGCTGCCGCCCCTGATCGCCACCTTCTCCGCCCGCCCGGTGTCCAGCAGCCACCGCGCCACCGTCTCGCAGTCGCGGACGTCGACCACGCCCCAGTTGTGCCGCAGCCGCTCGCGGTAGGTCCGGCCGTAGCCGGTGGAGCCGCCGTAGTTGACCTCGGCGACGCCGATCCCCCTGCTGGTGAAGTACGCGATCTCCAGGTCGAGCACCGGCGCGGCCGAACTGGTCGGCCCGCCGTGCACGAACACCACGTACGGCGCGGGCTCGCCGCCGGCCGGGGCGTACAGGTGCGCGTGCACTCCGTCCACGGTCACGGCCTCGGGTGTGGGCAGCTCGGCGTCCCCGGGCACCGGCTTGCCGGGGGACAGCACCTCGTGGGCCCCGGTGTCCAGGTCGGCCCGCACCACCTCGTACGGCCGGAGGGGCGATGCCGCCACGCCCACGACGTGGGAGCCGCGGGCCGACAGGGCGGGCACCCAGTGGGTGTAGTCGCCGCCCACGTCCCGGATGGAACTCGCTGCGGCGGGGTCGTCGAGGACTCCGAGCCGCCGCTCGTCGGCCGTGCCGTACACGGCCGCGATGCGGCCGCCGGCGACGGCGAAGAACGTCCCGCCGATCTTCCAGGTGGCGTCGCCGAACTCCAGCGGCACCGGGGTCAGGTCGCGCGCCGTGCCGTCCAGCCCCACGAGGTGGATGTTCCACCAGCCGGTGGGGTCGGTGACGGCGTACAGGCTGTCGTCGTCGCGCCACTCGGCCTGGCAGGTTGACGCGCCGGACAGCAGGACCCGGTGAGGGGCGCGGTGGGGACCGCCCTCCACCGGGCCGACGCAGAGCTCGGTGGCGTCCCAGGGCATGTCCGGATGGTTCCAGCCGATCCAGGCGAGCGTCCGCCCGTCCGGCGACACGCGCGGGTTCATCAGGAAGTGGTGACTCTTCACCACGCTGCGCAGGGGAGAGCCGTCCAGCGGCACCGCGACGATGTCACGCTCGCCGCTGCGGGCCTCGCCCCGCTCCCGCACGCACCACACCTCGTCGCCGTGGACGACCAGGTCGGCGTAGCGGGCGGAGTCGCCGGGCGTGAGCGGGACCGGCTCCTCGCCGGGGGAGCACAGGTAGATCCGCCCGTCCGCCCAGTTGGTGAACACCAGGCGGCCCTCGTGCGCCCGCCAGGACCGCCCGCCGTACTCCATGACCCGGTTCCTGGCGTTCCAGCCCTGCGGGAGCACGTCCTCGATCACGCCGTCGGCCCTGCGCCGCACCACGCAACGCCGGCCGCCCTCCCGCGGGCGCGGCTCGTCCCACCAGACCTCGTCTCCCGAGATCTCCACCCACAGCGGGCGGTCGTCCACCCGTGCGACGTCGACGGCCCGAATGGTCACCAGTTCCCCCCGGAGTCTGGAAGCGGAGTGCCGGGGGGATGCACGATGTGCGCGATCCCCCCGCTGCTCGTGGCGCGCAGCCAGACGTTCTCGAACGCCGCGCGCGGGTACACCCGCCGCACGCCGTCGTCGTCCGGCGCGGCCGGGTCGTTCGCGATCACGTCGCCGTCGGCCGTGAACCCCGTGACGACCATGATGTGCCCGCCGGTGGAGTATCCGGCACCCGGCAGCTCGTGATCGCGGAACGCCTGCGAGGTGATCACCGGGATCCCGGCGGCGATGAACCGCTCCAGCTCGGCCAGCGAGCGCAGCCGCGTGACGAAGCCGTCCAGCCCGTACCGCCCGGCGTACGCGACGCCGAAGGGCCAGTTGCCGGTCCCCTGGTAGCTGTGGTCGTACATGTCGCGCGCGGCGTGGTCGACCGCCGGGCACGGGTCGCCGGGGGTGACCCAGTCGAGCTCCGCCGGGGCGGGCCCGCGCCCCCAGTAGTCCAGCACCATCGTGAACGACGCGGGGCTGCACCAGGACTCCCCGCCGCCGTCCCACTGCGGATAGTGCCCCGCGTGGGCCTTCTGCGAACGGCGCGGCACGTCGAGCTCGACCGCCCGCGGCCCCGGCCGGCCGCCTCTGCCCGCCTGTCCCACGGCCGAGGCCATCACGGTCAGCGAGCGCACGGCGCCGCCGGTGCCGTACAGGGTGGCGCGCACGCGGTACGACGTGACGGGGCGGGCGGCGACGAAGGTGTCCACGGCGACGTCCCCGTCGGCGTCCCCCTGACCGGGCAGCGACGTGCGGTGGATGTCGGCGTCGGTCTCGGCCCACCGGCCCATGACGTACCACTTGGTCAGGGTGCCGGTGACGGTGCGCGCCTGGATCTCGATCTCCAGCCAGGCGCCGGGCGGCGCGGCGGCCGTCCAGGAGGGCACCAGCTCGGTGGCCGGGAAGCCGATCTCCCGCTCCGGGGACGTCCAGCGCGTGCAGGGCCACTCCCGCTCGCCGCCGGGCGCGAACGGGTCCAGGTATTTCGCCGTCCCCGTCTCCCGGGCCTCGACGGACCAGCGGTGGAGGACGACGGGGCTCGCCTGGGGGCTCGGTCCGGCCGACAGCAGGGTGACCACCTCGCCGATTGTTGTTACCGCCCCGACCTGGCACATCGGATGGTTTACGTATCCGACACATGGACGGTACGGCATCGGCCGCCGTGGTCCGGTCAGAGATAGAGGCCGATCGCGGGGGCCGGTTCGTCGGCGGTGGCCGGGCGGCCGTCGCGCAGGGCGAACAGCTCGGCGAGCGTCATCCCGCCGGGGCTCACGCCGTCCGCCCGGTCCAGCCACCGGGCCGCCTGGTCCGCCTCGAAGCGGCCGACCTCGACCTGGGCCAGGCACCGCCCGGGCCGTACGACGGCCGGGTGGAGCCGGCTGAGGTCCTCGTTCGTCGTGATCGCCACGAGCACGTCCCTGCCCTGGCCGAGGAGACCGTCGGTCAGGTTGAGCAGGCGGGACAGGCCCTGGCCCGTGGACTGCTTGGCCTCGGCGCGGATCAGTTCGTCGCAGTCCTCCAGGACCAGCAGCCGCCAGCGCGGCTCGTCGTCCTCGCCCGGGCCGTCCCAGCCGACGGCGACGTCCATGAGATAGCCGGGGTTGTTGAACAGCAGCTCGGGGTCGAGCACGCAGTCGACCTGGCACCAGGACGCCCACTCGCGGGCGAGCGTGCGCAGCAGCGTCGTCTTGCCGGTCCCGGGCGGGCCGTGCAGGAGGACCAGCCGGCCCGTCACGTCTGCCGCGGTGGTCGCCATGAGGGCGTCCAGGCGGCCGGTGGCGGCCCGGGGGTAGTTCCGCCTGATCTCCTGCCAGGACGAGGTGGTGATGGGCTTGGCGGAGCGGTGAGGGCCGTGGCTCGACCGCCACCAGAAGCCCATCCGCACGTGGTCGGAGCCGGGCGCCGCCTCCTCCGCGTCCCTGGTCGCCTGCTCCAGGACCGATCCGGCCAGCTCCTCGCTGACGGCCGTGGCGGTCAGCGTCGCCGACCGGTTGGAGTTGCGGACCACCCGCAGGGTCCATCCCTCACCCGCGATGAGCCGCGTCTCGTACCCGTCGGTGTGCTGGGCGACGCGCAGCAGGCGGCCGCCCTCGGGGGCCAGCGGGGCGCCGGTGCGGATCCGCGTGAGGCTGGTCGTGCGCGACCAAGGCTGCTCCCCGGTGACGAACGGCGACAGGGCCATCGCGTCGATCACGTCGGCCGGGCTGTCGGAGTCGTCGAGCCAGATCCGCATCGGCACCGGCTGAGGGGATGTGGGGTGAGGAGTGAAATCGACCTCCTTGACAACGGACATACAGCCATGATCTCGACGAAAGTCTCGCTCTGTCGAATGGATTTATGTGCTATTCACTTTGCTTGCCGTTTAACCGGTTTCATATGGGCAAAAGGCAGTACCTGCTGGGGCGTTACCGCTACGCTCGGTGTCCAGTCATACGGTTTGCAACGGAGAGCACTGTGGCCATCGATCTCGTGTCCCGCGCTGAATGGGGCGCGCGTCCTCCCAGGGGCTCGTACTCGTCGCTGGCATCCACGCGCGGCGTGAAGGTCCACTACACCGGCGGCCGCGTGGACCCGGGCATCGTCGGCGACCACGCCAAGTGCGTGGCCATGGTGAAGTCGATCCAGGACTTCCACATCGACGGCAACGGCTGGATCGATATCGGCTACTCCATGGTGGCCTGTCCGCATCGGAAGGTTTTCGTCGGTCGTGGGCCGGGGCACCTGCCGGCCGCCAACGGCCCCGGCCTGAACTCCGGCCACTACGCCGTGCTCGCTCTCGTCGGCAACGCCGGGCTGGTCCAGCCGACCGACGGCATCCTGCACGCGATTCTGGACGCGGTCGGATACCTGCGCGCCAAGGGCGGCGCGGGCAAGGAGATCAAGGGTCACCGCGACGGCTACTCCACCGACTGCCCGGGCGACGCGCTGTACGCCTGGGTCAGGAAGGGCGCGCCGCGCCCCGGCACCACCCAGCCGGAGCCCGAGCCGGAGCCGTCGCAGGAGTGGCCCGGCCGTCTGCTCAGGTATCCGCCCGTGATGCGCGGCGACGACGTGCGCGCCTGGCAGGCCCGGATGAAGGAGCTCGGCTACGACGTCGCCGTCGACGGCGCGTACGGGCCGGACTCCCAGGAGGTGTGCCGCAGGTTCCAAAAGGACCGGCACCTCGACGTGGACGGCGTCGTCGGCCCCGACACCTGGAACGCCGCCTTCGCGCGCGAGTAGCCGATCGGGCAGCGTTGTCCACAGACCGGGACCCCGGGCCCCCTGAACCGTGCCGGTGCATCTAGCATCCGGTGCATGACGGTGCCGCCTGTTGAACTCGACGATCTCGCCGATCCCGCAGCGGGGTTCCCGCAGGCCACGCGCGAGCAGTGGCGAGCGCTCGCGGCCGGCGTGCTGCGCAGATCCGGGTGGGACGGCCCGCCGGACGCGGTCGAGGACGCCCTGGCCACCACGACCTACGACGATGTCAGCGTGGCCCCGCTGTACGACGCCGCCGACCTGCCGCGGGCGCCCCGCGTGGTGCGCGGCCCCGGCCCCTGGGACGTGCGCCAGCGGCACGCCGACCCCGATCCGGCCGCGGCCCGGGAGGCGATCCACGCCGATCTGGAGAACGGCGTCACGTCCCTGTGGCTCGACCTGAACGCGATCGACCCGGCCGCGCTGCCGGCCGTGCTGGACGGCGTCCTGCTCGACCTCGCCCCGGTCGTCCTCGACGCCGGCCCGCGTACGGCGGAGGCGGCGGAGGCGTTCCTGCGCCTGGCCGACGGAGTCCCGCTGCCCGGGGGCAACCTGGGCGCCGACCCGATAGGGCTGGCCGCCCGCACCGGTGCAGGCGTGGACACCGGTGCCGCCGCCGGACTGGCCCGCCGCTGCGCCGCGGATCACCCCGGCCTGCGGGCGATCACCGTCGACGCCCTGCCGTACCACGACGCGGGCGGCGCCGACGCCGAGGAGCTGGGCTGTTCGATCGCGACCGGCGTCGCCTACCTGCGGGCGCTGACCGACGCGGGCCTCACGGTCGAGCAGGCGTTCGGGCAGCTCGAGTTCCGGTACGCCGCGACCGCCGACCAGTTCCTCACCATCGCCAAGCTCCGGGCCGCCCGGCGGATGTGGGCGCGGGTCGCCGAGGTGGCCGGTGGACCCGGCGCCCAGTTCCAGCACGCGGTCACCTCCTCGGCGATGATGACCGTCCGCGACCCGTGGGTAAACATGCTCCGCACGACCCTCGCCTGCTTCGCGGCCGGGGTGGGCGGGGCGGACGCGGTGACCGTCCAGCCGTTCGACGCCTGCCTCGGGCTGCCCGACGCGTTCGCGCGGCGCATCGCGCGCAACACCCAGTCGCTGCTGGTGGAGGAGGCCAACGTCGCCCGGGTGGCCGACCCGGCCGGCGGCTCGTGGTACGTGGAGCGGCTCACCGACGACCTCGCCGCCCGGGCCTGGGAGTGGTTCCAGGAGATCGAGCGGGCCGGCGGCATGGCGGCCGCGCTGGATCGGCTGATCCCCGAGCGGCTGGCGGCGACCAGGGCCAGGCGCGCGGACAACCTCGCCCACCGGCGCGACCCGGTCACCGGGGTCAGCGAGTTCCCCGACCTGAAGGAGAGGCCGGTGTTCAGGCGGCCCGGCCCCGGACTCGCCGTCGCCTCCGGTGAGGGGCTGCCGGTGGTGCGCTACGCCGAGGAGTTCGAGGCGCTGCGCGATCTCGCCGACGCCCAGCCGAGCCGGCCTACGGTGTTCCTCGCCACGATCGGGCCGGTCGCCGCGCACACCGCGAGGGCGGCGTTCGCCGCCAACCTGTTCGCGGCGGGCGGCGTGGCGACCGTCGCCGGCGGCCCCGGCACCGACCCGGCCGCGATCGCCGCGGCCTTCCGCGACTGCGGCACCCCCGTGGCCTGCCTGTGCTCCAGCGACCGGCTGTACGGCGAGCACGCGGCGGCCGTCGCGGCGGCGCTGCGGGAGGCCGGGGCGCGCAGGGTCTGGCTGGCCGGAAAGGGGGAGTATGAGGGGGTGGACGCCACCTTGTACTCGGGATGCGACGCGCTCGAGGTGCTGCGCACGACGTTCGACGACCTGGGAGTGGACCGATGATTCCGGATTTCTCGGAAATTGACCTGGGGTCGAGCGCCGCGTCGCCGGACGTCCACCCCGGTGACGCGGTGTGGGAGACTCCCGAGGGCATCGCGGTCAAGCCGTTCTACACGGCGGCCGATCTCGCGGACGGTCCGTCCCTCGTGACCTACCCGGGCATCGCGCCCTTCCTGCGCGGCCCCTACCCGACGATGTACGTCACCCAGCCGTGGACCATCCGGCAGTACGCCGGGTTCTCCACGGCGGAGGAGTCCAACGCGTTCTACCGGCGGAACCTCGCGGCCGGGCAGAAGGGCCTGTCGGTCGCCTTCGACCTCGCGACCCACCGGGGCTACGACTCCGACCATCCCCGCGTCGCCGGCGACGTCGGCATGGCCGGTGTGGCAATCGACTCGATCTACGACATGCGGCAGCTGTTCGACGGGATCCCGCTCGACCGGATGAGCGTGTCGATGACCATGAACGGCGCGGTGCTGCCGATCCTGGCGCTCTACATCGTCGCGGCCGAGGAGCAGGGCGTCACGCCCGACAAACTGGCGGGGACCATCCAGAACGACATCCTCAAGGAGTTCATGGTCCGCAACACCTACATCTACCCGCCGGGCCCGTCGATGCGGATCATCTCCGACATCTTCGAGTACACCTCCAAGAAGATGCCGAAGTTCAACTCCATCTCGATCTCCGGCTACCACATCCAGGAGGCCGGGGCGACCTGCGACCTGGAGCTCGCCTACACGCTGGCCGACGGGGTGGAGTACCTGCGCGCGGGCGTCCAGGCGGGGCTGGGCATCGACGAGTTCGCGCCGCGCCTGTCGTTCTTCTGGTGCATCGGCATGAACTTCTTCATGGAGGTCGCCAAGCTCCGCGCCGCCCGGCTGCTGTGGGCCCGTTTGGTGAAGGGCTTCGGCCCGGCCAACCCCAAGTCGCTGTCGCTGCGCACGCACAGCCAGACCTCCGGCTGGTCGCTGACCGCGCAGGACGTGTTCAACAACGTCGTACGGACCTGCGTCGAGGCGATGGCGGCCACGCAGGGCCACACGCAGTCGCTGCACACCAACGCCCTGGACGAGGCGCTCGCGCTGCCGACCGACTTCTCGGCGCGGATCGCCCGCAACACCCAGCTGCTGCTCCAGCAGGAGTCGGGAACGACGCGGGTGATCGACCCGTGGGGCGGCTCCTACTACGTCGAGCGGCTGACCAGGGAGCTGGCGCGGGCGGCCTGGGGTCACATCCAGGAGGTCGAGCGAGCCGGCGGCATGGCGCAGGCCATCGACCAAGGGCTGCCCAAGATGCGCATCGAGGAGGCGGCGGCCCGCACCCAGGCCCGCATCGACTCCGGGAGGCAGCCGGTGATCGGCGTGAACAAGTACCGCCCCGAGGCGGACGAGCCGATCGAGGTGCTCAAGGTCGACAACACCGCCGTGCGCAACCAGCAGATCGACAAGCTCCGCAGGCTGCGCGAGGAGCGTTCGGCCGATGCCGTGGCCGGGGCGCTGGAGGCGCTGACGAAGGGCGCGGCCGGCGGGGAGAACCTGCTGGACCTCGCCGTGAACGCCGCCCGGGCCAAGGCGACGGTCGGGGAGATCTCCGACGCGCTGGAGAAGGTCTTCGGCCGGCACTCCGCGCAGATCCGTACGATATCGGGCGTGTACCGCGCGGAGGTGGGCGACGCCGCGGACCGGGTCCGCGAGGCGTGCGCGCAGTTCGACAAGGCCGAGGGCCGCCGGCCCCGGATCCTTGTCGCGAAGATGGGCCAGGACGGCCACGACCGGGGCCAGAAGGTGATCGCGAGCGGCTTCGCCGACCTCGGCTTCGACGTCGACGTCGGCCCGCTGTTCCAGACGCCCGAGGAGGTCGCGCGGCAGGCCGTCGAGGCCGACGTGCACGTGGTGGGGGTCTCCTCGCTGGCGGCCGGGCACCTGACGCTGGTGCCCGCGCTGCGGCGGGCGCTCGCCGACCTGGGCGCGGAGGACATCATGATCGTGGTCGGCGGCGTGATCCCGCCGGGCGACGTCGCGGAGCTGCGGGCCGCGGGCGCCTCGGCGATCTTCCTGCCCGGCACGGTGATCGCCGACGCGGCCCTGGAGCTGCTGCGCGAGCTGTCCGCCCGGCTGGGTCACCGGTGACCGCACCGGCGGTCGAGGACTACGCCGAGGGCGTGCTGTCCGGCGACCGGCGGTGGACCGCCCGGGCGATCACGCTGGTGGAGTCGACCAGGGCCGATCACCGGGAGATGGCGCAGCGGCTGCTGGTCGAGCTCACCCCGCACTCCGGCAAGGCCCGCAGGGTGGGCGTGTCCGGGGTGCCCGGAGTCGGCAAGTCGACCTTCATCGAGGCTCTCGGCACTTATCTCACCGGGCAGGGCCACCGGGTGGCCGTGCTGGCCGTGGACCCCTCGTCGCGGCGCTCGGGCGGCAGCATCCTGGGGGACAAGACCCGGATGGCCGGATTGTCGGCCGATCCGAACGCCTTCATCCGGCCGTCCCCCACAGCCGGGACGCTCGGCGGCGTGGCGAAGGCGACCCGGGAGGCCATCGTCGTCGTGGAGGCGGCGGGCTACGACATCGTGCTCGTCGAGACGGTCGGGGTCGGCCAGTCGGAGACCGCGGTCGCCGACATGGTCGACACGTTCCTCCTGCTCACCCTCGCCCGCACCGGAGACCAGCTCCAGGGGATCAAGAAGGGCGTGCTGGAGCTGGCCGACGTCATCGCGGTCAACAAGGCCGACGGCGAGCACGAGACGGCCGCGCGCAAGGCGGCGCGCGAGCTGTCCGGGGCGCTGCGGCTGCTGCGCGCGGCCACGCCCGTGCTCACCTGCAGCGGCCTCACGGGCGCCGGGCTGGAGGAGCTGTGGCGGCACGTCGTGCGCCACCAGGAGGGCGCCGACCTCGCCGCCAGGCGCAGCCGCCAGCAGGTCGAATGGACGTGGGCGCTGGTGCGCGACCGGCTGCTGGCCATGCTCCGCGACACGACCGCGGGGATCGCCCCCGAGATCGAACGGCAGGTCCTGGACGGCACCCTCACCCCGGCGCTGGCGGCCGACCGGATCCTGGCGGCCTTCCTGCCCGCCGAGGGCGCGATTGACACTCGGGAGATCACCTTTCCTCCCGAGTGAGAAAGATCGCTACCCCTGTAACCGGGAATGCACTGTTGCACGTTTTCCCCGGCCGAAACCGTGCCACGATGTGCCCGCTTTCGATTACGGGGAGGTGCGATGAACCACGATCCGATGATGCCGCCGCAGGTGGAGCGCGCGCTGCGGGACTACCGGGCGCTGCTGTCCGCGCACGGCATGACCTGGGGAGAGGCCCCGCTGGGATACGTCCGGATGATGCCGTTCCTCCGGTTTCCCGAGGAGGCCGACCGGATGAGCGTCCGGCCCGATCTCGACGCGGAGTTCCGTGACGTCCTGGACGGCGAGGTCCCCCGGGGCCTGGTCGCGCTGCGGCTGACCACGGACGGCCACAGCCTGGAACACAGCCTGGAGCACGGCCCGGCCCGGCCGCTGCTGTCGCCGGGGCCGGTGACCGTGACCCTGCTGGTCGACTCCGCGCTGCCGTACCCGGTGGAGGTGACCGCCGACGGCGTGCCGTACGGCATCGCGGCGGGCGGGGCCAGGCTCCTCGACGTGACGACCGCGACCATCCTCACCGTGGACGGCGCGGCGGTGGACCTGTCCGGGCTGGCCCGGCCCGCGCCGGCCGCGCGGCTGCGGTTGCGCGCCGGCTTCCCGTGCCGGTGGAGCGTCACCTCGCCGGGCGGCCACGGGTGGTATCCGGAGGGCGTGCCGGAACGGCGTGACAACGACGACGTGCCGTTCTTCCACGGCGACGACGTCGTGCTGGCCGTGCCCGCCGAGCCGGTGACGATCCGGGTCACGCGCGGCATGGAGTACGGCGTCGCCGAGACGACGGTCGTCCCCAGGACGGGGGAGGAGACCCTGGTCGGGCTCGCGCCGCAGCGGCTGTACGACGCGGCCGCCCTCGGCTGGTACGGCGCGGACCTGCACGTCCACATGAACTGGGCGGGTGACCTGGTCGCCGCCCCGGCGGCGGCGGCCGCCGCGCAGCTCGGCGAGGACCTGCACGTGCTCAACCTCGTCGCGGGCAACATCGCGGGAGAGCGCGTCTACGACCGGGAGGCGCTCCAGCACTGGGCCGGGCGCGACCTGCCGTGGTCGGACGCCGGGCACGTGGCCCGGATGGGCGTGGAGTATCGCAACGACCTGTTCGGGCACGTCCACGTCTTCGGGGTGGCCGTACCGCCCGCCGTCTACCACACGGGCTTCGGCGCCGACGCCGACTGGCCGCCCAACGCCGCGATCTGCGGCGACCTGCGGGAGCCGCGGGCCGTGCTCGGGTACGCGCATCCCTTCCACGGCCCGATCTCCTCCCCCGAGGACGTCGTGGGCGAGGGAACCAGGAACTGCACCGGCCGCGCCCTGGTCGTGGACGCCGCGCTCGGCCTGGTGGACGGAGTGGAGGTGCTGCATTTCAGCGACCTGTCGCCCGTGCCCGGCACCGCCGAGGTCTACCGGAGGCTGGTCGGCGCGGGCAACCGGCTCGCCGCGCTCGCCGGGACCGACACCATGCTGTCGTTCACCCGCCAGGACACGGTCTCCAGCCCGCCGGGCTGGGAGCGTGTCTACGCCCGGGTGGACGGGCCGCTGAGCGCCGAGTCGTTCGCCGAGGCCGTACGGCGGGGCCGGACGTTCGCCACCACCGGCCCCTGGCTCGAACTGACGGTGAACGGCCTGGGGCCGGGGGAGACGCTCGACCTGGACGGCGGCGAGACGGTGGCGGTCCGGGCGCGGGCTGTCGGGGCCGAGGTGGAGCACATCGAGATCAGGACCGCCGCCGGCGTGCTCGCCGAGGGGCCGGGCCCCGAGATCGGCGCGTCGCTGCCCGTGGGCGATGCCGACTACGTGGTCGCCGTGGTCCGCGGCGGCCCCCATCCGCGGTCCCCGCGCGGGCGGGCGTACGCCCACACCAGCCCGGTCTACCTGGACGTGCGCGGACGGCACGTGGCCAGGGAGGAGGACGTGCACTGGTGCCTGCGGTGGCTGGATCTGCTCGACGAGCTGGTCAGGGCCAGGGCCCGCCTGCGGACCCGGGCCCAGCTCCGCGACCACCTCGACCTGATCGAGAAGGCCAGGGCCGTGTACGAGTCGCGGCTGTGATCAGCGATGGCGGCGGGTGACGCCGAGGTAGGGCAGGCACATCAGGGCCAGTCCCGCACAGACGGCGAGCGCCACGGAGGGGCCGACCGCGAGCAGGGCGCCGCCCAGCGCGGTGCCGAGGCCGATGCCCGCGTACAACGCCGAGGAGTTCAGCCCGACGACCACGGCGGTCTGCCGGGGTGCCGCGTTGATCAGGCGGATCTGCTGGGCCGGGGTCTGGAACCAGGTCGCCGCGCCCCACGCCGCCATCAGCACGGCGGTCAGCGGCAGCCAGTGCGTGCCCGCCCCGGCCGCCCAGGCGGAGACGGCCAGCGTCACGGTGAGCAGGGCGAACCCCACGGCCTGCACGGGAATGGGCCCGTGCCGGTCCACCATGGCGCCCGACACGAGGGTGCCCGCGACCGCGCCGACGCCGTACAGGAACAGCAGCCAGGTCTCCGCGGACGCCCCGGCCCCGAGCGCGCGCATCACGGGAACGGCGAAGGCGTACAGCCCGTACCCGGCGGCGAGCCCGAGCGTGGTCAGCGGCAGCACCGCGACCACTCCCGGCCGCCGCAGCGCCGCCAGCCGTTCCCGCAGCGGGACACGCGGACCTCCGGGCAACGCCGGCATCGCGGCGCGCACGCCGGCCGCGCAGACCGCGCACAGCACCGCGACCAGGCCGAGCGCCGCCCGCCAGTCGAGCATCTTCCCGGCCAGGTTGCCGAGGGGCACGCCGAGGGCGGTGGCGACGGTCAGGCCGCCGACCACGACGGCCAGCGCCCGGCCACGCTGCGCGGGCGCGACCAGCGACGCGGCCACCGCGCCGGCGTTCGGCGTGAACGCCGCGGCGCCGGACGCGGCCACCACACGTGTGACGATCAGCGCGCCGAAGTCCGGGGCCAGCGCCGAGGCGAGGTTGGCGAGGGCGAGCACGGTCAGGGCGCCGACCAGCAGGGCGCGGCGCGGCATCCGGGCCAGCGCGGTGGCCAGGACCGGCGACAGCACGGCGTAGGCGATGGCGAACGCCGTCGCCGACTGCCCCGCGGCGCTCTCCGTCACGTGCAGCGAGTGCGCCATCGTGGGCAGGAACCCCGCCACCACGTACGCGTCGGTCCCGACGGCGAACGTCCCGAGGGCCAGGACGAGGGTCGAGCCGAGCCCGCGCGGCGCGGCTTCGCGTTCAATCGGGACATTCAACATCCCGGTTCCTTTCGTGCGCGGCCCCGGGCGGGGGTGCCGGGGCAGGGGAATCAGTCCGTCATGCGGCCGTAGTCGCGGCGGGTGCGCGCCGCGCTCGCGGGGGCCTGGTTCATCAGGTCGGCGATCGTACGGCCGGCCAGTTCGCGCCGCCAGGCCAGCTCGGCCTGGCGCATGAGGCTCGAGATACCGCAGGGCCGGTCGAATTCGGGGCCGGCGTCACGCCCGCTCACTCCGCGCTTGCGGATCTCCGTGCAGCGGAACGCCTCGAGCGGCCCCTCCACGGCGGTGACCACCTCCATCACCGTGATCCGTTCGGGTGGGCGGGCGAGTGACCAGCCGCCCCGGACGCCGGGGCTGGAGGTGAGGATGCCGGCGCGGGCGAGCGGTTGCAGCCGCTTCTTGAGGTACTCCTGCGGCAGGTCGAACCAGGCGGCCAGCCGGCGGATCGGCACGGGGGCCTGGTCGTCGAGCCAGCCCAGGGTCACGCAGCAGTGCAGTCCCCACTCGACGCCCTCGCCCATCCGCACAACCGGGACTATACACATCCCGTTTGTCAGGCGAACAGCGTGCGGCCCCAGTAGTCGCCGCCGTCGACCACTCCGGGCGGGCAGGCGAACAGGCCGCTGGAGACGTGCTTGATGTACTCGTTCAGCGAGTCCTTCTGCGACAGCATCCGCTGGATGGGGACGAACTGCTTGCGCGGGTCGCGCTGGTAGGCGATGAAGAACAGGCCGGCGTCGAGCCGCCCGAGGCCGTCGGAGCCGTCCACGAAGTTGTAGCCGCGCCGCAGCAGCCGCGCGCCGCCGTGGGCGTCGGGGTGCGCGAGCCGTACGTGGGCGTTGCCGGCGATCACGGGCTGCCCGTCCGGGCCCTTCTTGGCGAAGTCCGGCGCGTCGAACTCCTTGTGCCCGGTGAGCGGCGCGCCCTCGCCCTTGTCGCGGCCGAAGATGGCCTCCTGCTCCGACAGCGGGGCGCGGTCCCAGGTCTCGATGTGCATCCGGATCTTGCGGGTGACCAGGTAGGTGCCGCCGTCCATCCAGGCCGGGCCGTCGCCGGGCGCGGCCCACAGGTGGTCGCGCAGCATGGCCGTGTCCTCGAGCTTCAGGTTGTTGGTGCCGTCCTTGAAGCCCATGAGGTTGCGCGGTGTCGCCTGCGACCGTGAGGTGGACGAGGTGCGCCCGAAACCGAGCTGCGAGTAGCGGACGGAGACCTTGCCGAAGCCGATCCTGGCGAGGTTGCGGATGGCGTGCACCGCCACCTGAGGGTCGTGCGCGCACGCCTGCACGCAGATGTCCCCGCCCGAGATCTCGGGCTGCAGGTCCTCACCGGGGAAGGCGGGCAGGTCGGCCAGCGCGGGCGGCCTGCGGTCGGCGAGGCCGAACCGCTCGTCGAACAGCGACGGGCCGAAGCCGATGGTCAGCGTCAGCCCGGAGGCGGGCAGGCCGAGCGCCTCGCCGGTGTCGTCCGGCGGCGCCTCGGGCGACCCGCCGACGGCGCCGAAGGTGCCGGCGTCCTTGCCCTGGGTCATCCGGGCCGCGGCGGCGGTCCACTCCTGGAGCAGCTCCACCAGCTCGGCCTTCTTCTTCGTGATGACGTCGAACGCCACGAAGTGCAGCCGGTCCTGGGCGGGAGTGGTGATGCCCGCCTGGTGCGGGCCGTAGAAGGTCACGGGGTCGGAGGAGGACGCGGCATGGGCGACCGGCTCCTGGATCACGGACCGGCCGGCGACCGCCCCGGCCCCGACGGCGGCCACACCGGCCGCGCCGAGCCCGAACAGGCGTCTGCGGCTGATGCCTCCGCTCGCTGTGCTTCTCCGGGTCACCGGGCCACCACCGAGGCCACCTTGCTGATCGGCTCGGCCAGGGCGTTGATCGCGTCCGACAGCGCCTTCAGGTCGTCCTTGGACAGCTCGGTGTGGAGCTTCCACCCGTCGCCGCTGCGGTGCGCGCCGAGCGTGGTCTCGGCGTCGGCGAACTTCGCGTCGAGCGTCTTCACGAGGTCGGGGTCGCGCTCCTCGAGCACCGGGCGCAGCGCCTGGACGGCGGCCTTCGAGCCCTGCAGGTTGGCGTCGAAGTCCCACAGGTCGGTGTGCGAGTAGCGGTCCTCCTCGCCGGTGATCTTGCCGGTGGCGACCTCGTCGAGCAGGCCCTTGGCGCCGTTGGCGAGCTGCACGGGAGACAGCTCCAGCGCCGCGGACTTCTCCACGATCGTGGTCACGTCGGTCATGAGCTTGTCGGCGATCGGGCCGTCGCCCTTGACGTCCTTCTTGACCCACAGGTCCTTCTCGAGGCGGTGGTAGCCGGTCCACTCCTCGCCGTCCGCCACGTCGTTCTCGCGGGCGTCGATGGCCGGGTCCAGGTCGCCGAAGACCTCGGCCACCGGCTCGATCCGCTCCCAGTACGTACGGGCGATCGGGTAGAGCTCCTTGGCCTTGTCCACCTCGCCGGCCTTGACCGCCTCGGTGAACTCCTTGGTCTTGCCGAGCAGCGTGTCCGACTGGCTCTTGATGTAGCGCTTGTAGCTGGCCACGGCCTCGGCGAGCTTCGCGTCGCTGGTCAGCGGCTTGCTCTCGCCGCTGACCTTGAGGGCGCCGCGGATGCCCTTGCCGGTCATGCCGGGCTTGCAGGCGGTCTCGTACATGCCCGCCGGCAGCTCCATCACCACATCGCGGGTCAGCCCGGGGACGATGTTCTCGACCTCGCCCATGATGCGGTCGCCCGCCGCGTACACGTAGAACTCGGTCACCTTCGAGCCGTTGTTGGTGATCGAGAAGGTCGAGGTGCCGGCGGCCAGATCGGACTTCGCCACCTTGCACTCGGTGTCGGTGGCGGCCACGGCGATCTTCCCGTCGCCGGCGGCGGTCGCCTCGGTCGTGCCGCCGGAGCCCGATTCCGTGGACGAGCAGGCGGTGAGACCGGCGAGGGCCAGTGCCGCGGTGGCCAGGACGATGGGGGTGCGCATTGGGTCGACTCCGGTCAGGAAGCGGGCTGGGCGGATTGGGGGGCAGGGCTGGCGGGCGCCTTCGCCGAGGGCCGCCGCAGGAACAGGATCAGGACGGGCACCAGGTAGACCACCCAGGCGACGGCTTCCAGGACGCTGGGCTGCGGGGTGATGTTGAACATTCCGCTCAGCAGCGTGGAGTACCAGGCGCTGGGGTCGAGCACGCCGCTGATGTCGAAGGCGTGGGTGTTCAGGCCGGGCACCAGGCCCGACTCCTGCAGGTCGTGCACGCCGTACTTGAAGATCCCGGCCGCGACCAGGATCAGCAGCAGGCCCGTCCAGGTGAAGAACTTCGTGAGGTTGATCCGCAGGGCGCTGCGGTACAGCCCCCAGCCCAGCGCCACCGCGGTGAGCAGTCCGAGCGTGATGCCGATCAGCGGGCTCGCGCTGCTGGTCGCGCCCTGGACGGCGGCGAACCAGAGCAGCGCCGTCTCCAGCCCCTCGCGCGCGACCGACAGGAACGCCACCACGACGACGGCGGTGGCGCCGAGTTCCAGGGCCTCGCCCATCTTCTGCCGCAGCTCGCCCGACATCTTCCGGGCGGCCGTGCGCATCCAGAAGACCATGAAGGTGACGAAGACGGTCGCGGCGAGGGACGTGATCGCGTCGAAGAGCTCCTGCTGCTGAGAGCCGAGATGGGCCGCGGTGAAGGTCAGCAGCGCCCCGAACCCGACCGAGAGCGCGACGGCGACGCCGACACCGGCCCAGACCAGGGGCAGCCGCTCGCGGCGGTCGCTCTTGACGAGAAAGGCCACCAGGATGGAGACGACGAGGGTCGCCTCCAGACCCTCTCGAAGGCCGATGAGATAACTTGCGAACACATCGCCCTCCGGGCGGACGGTAAGCCTTACCTAAGTTAGGACAGGTTCACCTTAGCGACAAGACGCGCGACACGTGGAGCGGGGTAGGTCCTTTGTCACCTTCGGGGACGCCTGGGACTACGGCCCGGGCCGGGCCCCCGCCGGATTAATTCGGTGGCGTCCGTCCCCCGCCTCCCGTTATCGTGACGGACGTTCTGCCGCCGCACCCCCGGAGGGTCACTTGGAGCTCTGAGGTCTCGACACCGCGCCCACGGCCGCCCTCGGTGGTCCGGCGCAGCGACCTCAGCGGAGCTCTCTCCGGTGTCCTCTCGCGGCCCGTGCCCGCGGTGTCCCACGCGTACGTTCTCATCTCGCCTTGGGATACCCGGAGCCGCCTAATGTCTTATTCCATCGTTTGTACGGATCTGTCGTTTTCCTGGCCCGACGGGACGCCCGTCTTCGAGGAGCTCGACTTCACGTTCGGCGCCGGCCGGACCGGGCTCGTCGGCGTCAACGGCAGCGGCAAGTCGACCCTGCTCAAGCTGATCGCCGGGGAGCTGACCCCGGCGAGCGGATCGGTGTCGGTCACCGGACGGCTGGGCTACCTGCCGCAGAACCTCCCGCTGGGCGCGAGCCGTACGGTGTCCGACCTGCTGGGGATCACCCCGGCGCGCGAGGCGCTGCACGCGATCGAGCGGGGCGACCTGAGCGAGGCCAACTACGACGCGGTGGTCTGGGACGTCGAGGAGCGCGCCCGGGCCGAGCTCGCCCGTCTCGGGCTCGCGGGAGTCGACCTCGACCGGACCGTCGCGACGCTCTCGGGCGGCGAGACCGTGATGGTCGGGCTCGCGGCGCGGTTCCTCGCCGAGCCCGACGTGCTGCTGCTCGACGAGCCGACCAACAACCTCGACCTCGACGCGCGGCGGCGCCTGTACGACGCCGTCTCCTCGTGGACGAGGACGCTGGTCGTCGTCAGCCACGACCGCACGCTGCTCGACCTGGTGGACCAGATCGCCGACCTGCCCGCCCGCCGTACCTTCGGCGGCACGCTCAGCGAGTACGAGGAGGTGCTCGCGGTCGAGCGGGAGGCCGCCGAGCGGATGGTCCGCGTGGCCGAGGGCGACCTGCGCCGCCAGCGGCGCGAGCTGGCCGAGGCGCAGACCAAGCTGGCCCGGCGGGTGCGCTACGGCAACAAGATGTACGAGCAGAAGCGCGAGCCGAAGATCATCATGCAGGAGCGCAAGCGCCAGGCCCAGGTGTCGGCGGGCAAGCACCGGCTCATGCACGAGGACAGGGTGGCCGCGGCCCGCGAGCGGCTGTCCGAGGCGGAGGAGGCGGTGCGAGACGACGCCGAGATCCGGGTGGAACTGCCCGCGACCGAAGTGCCGGCCGGGCGCACCGTGCTCGAACTGGACGGCCTGCGCACGGCCGCCGGGCCGATCGGCGACCTGGTCGTGCGTGGTCCGGAGCGCGTCGCCCTGCTGGGGCCGAACGGCTCGGGCAAGACGACGCTGCTGCGCACGATCCTGGGGGACATCGCGCCGGAGGAGGGCTCGGTCCGGCGAGGCGTTCCGGTGCGGTACCTGCCGCAGCGGCTCGACGTGCTCGACGACGCGCTCAGCCTGGTCGACAACGTGCGGGCGGTCGCGCCCGACGCGTCGGTGAACGCCGTCAGGGCCGGGCTCGCCCGGTTCCTGTTCCGGGGCGGGCGGGCCGAGCGGCCGGCGGGGACGCTGTCGGGCGGCGAGCGGTTCCGCGCCGTGCTGGCCTCGCTGCTGCTGGCCGAGCCCGCGCCGCGCCTCCTGCTGCTGGACGAGCCGACCAACAACCTCGACCTGGCCAGCGTCCGCCAGCTCGCGCAGGCGCTGTCGGCCTACCGGGGAGCGCTCGTGGTGGTCTCCCACGACCTGCCGTTCCTGGAGTCGATCGGGATCACCCACCGGCTCACGCTGGGCCCGGAAGGGCTGGAGCCCGCGCGCTGAGCACGCGGAAGGCCGCGGCCCGATCCGGGCCGCGGCCTCCGCGAAAGGCTTCAGCTGGAGAACAGCATGCCGACCCAGCTGTTTCGGCGGTGGCCGTAGTGGCCGCCGCCGTGGTGACCGCCACCCCAGGCGGGGCCTCCGTGCGCGGGCGGCGGGGGAGCGTAGTGCTGCTGGGCCCACTGGGACTCCATCCGGGTCAGCGTCTCCAGCTCGCCGTAGTCGAGGAAGATGCCGCGGCAGTTGTCGCACTGCTCGATGTGGACGCCGTTGCGGTCGAACGTCCGCATGTTGCCACGGCACTTGGGGCACTGCATCCGACAACTCTCCCTACGTCAGGTCTCGGCCTCCGCGGCCGCGACGATCCTCCCACAGGCGGACACCAGGGCCATGGCGGCGTCGTCGGGCGGTTCCCCCGCCCGCGCCGCCGTGGCCACCGCCGTCGCGGCCAGTTGGACGGTCAACGCCCGGGCGGGCGCGTCGAGTTCCCGCCACGGATCCGCGGCGGACACGGCCGTCCCGCCCGCGGCGAGATAGGCGGTCAGGAACCGCTCCCAGTCCCGGGGGTCGAGCAGGCCGGCGGCGTACCACGCGGCCGGGCGGGCCAGGTCCCAGGCGTGGTCGCCGCCGCCCAGGTCGTCGGGGTCGATCAGCAGCCACGCGCCGTCGTGCCGGACGATCTGGCCGAGGTGCCAGTCGCCGTGCGTCAGCGTGCCGCCGTCCCGGGCGGGCGGCAGCGTCGCGTACGCCGCCAGGATGGGCGCGGCCACGTGGTCCGGGACCCCGGCCGCCGCCAGATCGGCCATGGCGCGCGGCAGCCGCGACGGCCCGCCGGCGGGCGGGAGGCCGGCAGGCGCGGGCCGGGCGTGCAACAGGGCGAGCAGCCGCCCGCCCTCCTCCCAGGGGGTGGTCCCCGCGTCCACGTCGGCGATGGTCAGCGCCTCGCCCGCCGGCCAGATCGTGACGAGCCTGCCGTCGAGCCGTTCGAGGCCGAGAGGGGGCAGCATGACGCCGGGCAGGTTCCCCGCCGCCTCCAGGCGGGCGCGCAGGGCCTGCTCGTCGGTGTCCGGGGGGTGGGCCTTGACGACGACGTCCCCGGCCCTGACCACGAGCACACGGCCCTGCTTGAGCACCGTCACCGGCCCGTCGCGGCGCGCCAGCCGCGCCAGTTCCTCGATCACGGGGGACAACCCTAGGGTGCCGTTATGAGGATTGGGTTTTCCGTACCGGTGTCGGGTTCGTGGGCGACGCCGGAGAACATGAAGCGGATCGCGCGCCGCGCCGACGAACTCGGCTATCACGGCGTCTGGGCGTTCCAGCGGCTGCTCTACCCCGTCGGCAACCCGATGGGGCCGGTCTACCGGAGCGTGCACGATCCCGTCGTCGCGCTGGCGTACGTGGCGGCCGTCACCGAGCGGGTACGCCTCGGGGTGGCCGTGCTCAACCTGCCGTTCGTCTCCCCGGTCCTGCTGGCCAAGCAGCTCGCCTCCCTGCAGGAGGTGTCCGGCGGCAGGCTCGACGTGGGCCTGGGGCTCGGCTGGCTGCCCGAGGAGTTCACCGCCTCCGGTGTGCCGATGGAGCGGCGCGGCAGGCGCGGCGAGGAGTATGTCGGCCTGCTGCGGCGGCTCTGGACCGAGGACGTCGTCGAGCACAAGGGCGAGTTCTACGAGGTGCCGCCCTCCCACCAGGACCCCAGGCCGGCCACGCCGCCGAGCGTCATGCTGGGCGGCACCGCCCGGGTGGCGCTGGAACGGGCCGGGCGGATCGCCGACGGCTGGATCAGCTCCAGCCGCGCCGACCTGGGCACGATCGACCAGCAGATCGCGATCGTGAAGGAGGCGGCCCGGCAGGCGGGCCGCGACCCGGACGCGCTGCGGTTCGTCGTACGCGGCGTCACCCGCGTCCGGGCGCGGGACGAGGGCCCGCTGACCGGGTCCTACGACAAGATCCGGCGGGACGTGGAGGACCTCGCGGCCAAGGGCGTGACCGAGGTCTTCCACGACCTCAACTTCGACCCGGAGATCGGCAACCCCGAGGCCGACCCGCGCGACTCCATGCGCCGCGCCGAAGAGGCCCTGGAGGCCCTCGCCCCCCGGTGACTCGTGTCGTCCGATCAGAGGCCTGCGGGACTCGATTGAGGCGGCCGACCCGGCGGCGACCGCCGGGTCGGCTTCCTGCCGGCTGCCTACTCGTCGGGGTCGGCGACCTCGATGACGTGCAGCGGGTTGTCCAGGGCGCGGGACGGCCGCTGCCATTTGCCGCCGCGCAGGGTGAGGATCGGGCAGACCGATACATCCGCGATGGCGGCGGCGTGAGCGTCGTAGATGTCAAGGCCGGTGACGGCCATCGTGTCGACGAGCTTGACGGATTGGGCGATGCCGTCCAGCGGGGCGACGATGGCGTGCTCGAACGCGGCCAGCCCGGCGAGCAGGGCCTGGGCGTCTGGCGTGCCCCGGCCGTCGAGGAGCGCCCCGGCGGCTGACAGTGCGGGAACGATGAGCGGTTGCCTTGCCCGGTCGAAGTCCTGCAGGAGGCCGATCAGGTCGGCGTCCCCGCGGGCGACGTCGGCCAGCACGCTCGTGTCGAGGATGTACGGCGTGGGTGTGAAGTCACTCACCCGGCGCCGCCGGGAACCCGTGTTCGGCGAGCTGGCGGTTCACGTGCCGCATCATGCGGGCCACCCGGGCGGGGTCGGCCTGCCGGGCGCGTTCGCGCAGCAGGGCAAGCGCACGCTGGTCGGTGATGCGCTTTTCCGCGATGGCGTCGTTGAAGACGGCAGCCACGCTGGTGGCCTTGCCGGTCGCCACCAGGTGCTCAGCGTATTCAAGGACGTCGGGGTCCACGGTGATGGTGATCCGCGCCTTCCTGTCTCCGCTCATACCCGGAATCATACTGACGCTTCCGCAGGCCGGAGGCGTGATTTCTGAAGGATCAGGGGATCATGCCGTACGCCTGGGCGATCAGCTCGTAGGAGCGCAGGCGTGCAGCGCCGCCGTGGACCTGCGTGGTGATCATCAGTTCGTCGGCCCCGGTGCGCTTGCGCAGCTCCTCCAGCCCGGCACGCACGGTCTGCGGATCGCCGTGCACCACGGTCGACAGCCGTTCGCGAACGAACTCCCGCTCCATCGGGGTGTACGGGTACGCCTCCGCCTCCTCCGGGGTGGGGGTGCGGCCGGGCCGGCCCTGCCGCAGGCGCAGCCACGACAGCGCGCCCGGCATGGTCTGGCGCAGCGCCTCCTCCTCGGTGTCCGCGGCGACGGCCGCCACGCCGATCAGCGCGTACGGCCGGTCGAGCACCTCCGAGGGCCGGAACGAGGAGCGGTAGAGGTCGAGCGCGGGCTCGGTGTTGGCGGCGCTGAAGTGGTGGGCGAAGGCGAACGGCAGCCCGAGCAGCCCGGCCAGCCTGGCGCTGAACCCGCTGGAGCCGAGCAGCCAGATCGGCGGCCGGTCGTCACCACGCGGCACCGCCTGGATCTTTCCGTACGGGTGGCCGGGCGGGAATGCGCCGTCGAGGAAGCCGGTCAGCTCGGCCACCTGCTGGGGGAACTCGTCCGGGTCCACCTCGGCCGAGCGGCGCAGGGCGTTCGCCGTCGCCATATCGGTGCCGGGGGCGCGGCCGAGGCCGAGGTCGATCCGGCCGGGGTGCAGGGCGTGCAGCGTGCCGAACTGCTCGGCGATCACCAGCGGGGCGTGGTTGGGCAGCATCACGCCGCCGGAACCGATCCGGATCGACCGGGTCGCCGCCGCGAGGTGCGCGATGAGCACCGCGGGGGAGGAGCTGGCCACTCCGGGCATGCCGTGGTGCTCGGCGACCCAGATGCGGTGGTAGCCCCACTCCTCGGCCCGCCGGGCCAGCCCGGTGGCGTCGCGCAGCGCCTCGCCGGGCGTCGAGCCCTCCCCGACGGTCGCGAGCTCCAGGATCGACAGCGGCACCTCGGCCGTCCCGCGCGGCACCCCACGGATGTTGTCATCGCTCATGCTCGGCCCAACCTGAGGTCGCATCCGGATATTTCCGGACGCGGCGCGGATGTGCTTCACTCCGCCCTCACCTGCCATGCTTGGACGCATGAGCGAGCGTAAGCCCATTGAGTCGTGGTTGTCCGATATGGACGGGGTGCTGGTCCACGAGGGCCAGCCGGTGCCGGGTGCCGACGAGTTCATCAGGCGGCTGAAGGAGTCGGGGAAGCGGTTCCTCGTCCTCACCAACAACTCGATCTACACCGCCCGCGACCTGTCCGTACGGCTGCGCGCGGCCGGGCTGGACGTGCCGCCCGAGTCGATCTGGACCTCCGCGCTGGCCACGGCCAAGTTCCTCGCCGACCAGCGGCCCGAGGGCTCGGCGTACGTGATCGGCGAGGCGGGGCTGACCACGGCCCTGCACGAGGTCGGCTACGTGCTGACCGACCTCGACCCGGACTACGTCGTGCTGGGCGAGACCCGCACCTACAGCTTCACGTCGATAACGCGGGCGATCCGG
The DNA here is from genome assembly GCF_053604425.1 of Microbispora sp. NPDC004025. Lineage (NCBI taxonomy): Bacteria > Bacillati > Actinomycetota > Actinomycetes > Streptosporangiales > Streptosporangiaceae > Microbispora > Microbispora sp. NPDC004025. The sequence continues at coordinate 41,617 of NZ_JBSGHN010000016.1, forward strand.
CTGATCGACAACGGCGCCCGGTTCATCGCGACCAACCCCGACCCCATCGGCCCCTCGACGGAGGGCTCGCTGCCGGCCTGCGGCGCGGTGGCGGCGATGATCACCAAGGCGACCGGGGTGGAGCCGTACTTCGTCGGGAAGCCGAACCCGATGATGATGCGCAGCGCGCTCAACCAGATCGACGCGCACAGCGAGACCACCGCCATGATCGGCGACCGCATGGACACCGACGTGGTGTGCGGCATCGAGGCCGGCCTGCACACGATCCTCGTGCTCACCGGCGTCACCCAGAAGGACCAGATCGACCGGTACCCGTTCCGGCCCACCCAGGTGGTCAACTCCGTGGCCGACCTCATCGACCTGGTCTAGAACCTGCCGGAGCCTGTCAGGTACGGCTGCGATGCTGGCCGGCATGAACCATCGCGTCTACCTGGAAATCGGCCCCAAGAAGGTCTTCGCCTGCTCGATCGACTGGCCGGGCTGGTGCCGCATCGGCAAGACCGAGGAGGCCGCGCTCGGCACGCTCGTGGACTACGCACCTCGCTACCGGGTGATCGCCGAGCGGGCCGGGCTGGAGTTCGCGCCGGGGGAGCCGGAGGTCGTCGCACGGGTCAAGGGCGACAGCACGACGGACTTCGGCGCGATCTCCGCCATCCCCGGCTTCGACCGGGAGCCGGTGGACGCGCCGGAGGCCGCCCGTACGGCCGCCCTCGCCCGCGCGGCGTGGGCGGTGTTCGCCGAGGTGGCCGCCGCGTCCCCCGAGGAGCTGCGCAAGGGCCCTAGGGGCGGAGGCAGGGACCGGGACAAGATGGTCGCCCACGTCGTGGAGGCCGAGCGCGCGTACGCCCGGAAGATCGGCGTGCGGCACAGGCCCTTCAAGGACGAGGCCGGCCTCGTCGCCATGCGCGAGGACATCGCTCGGGCGCTCTCGCAGCCTGCGGAGGCCTTCCCGCCCGGCGGCGAGGGATGGCCAGTCCGGTACGCCGCCCGCCGCATCGTCTGGCACGTGGCCGACCACATCTGGGAGATGGAGGACCGGCGACTGTAGATTCTGTTACCTTGGTAACATGGTAACAGTCGAGCGCGCGCAGACCGGTCTGCGCATCGAGCGCAACACGTTGAAGGTGCTCAAGGGCCTGGCCGAATACCTGGACATGTCCCTCGGTGATCTGGTCGAGGGGATCGTCCTGCACGCCTTCGAGGGCAAGGCGCCGTTCGGACCGGAGACCCTCGCGAAGATCGGTCAGCTCAAGGAGGTCTACGGTCTGACTCTCACCGCGGCCGACGCGCACCGGCTGGAGGAGAGGTGAGCGCAGGACCGCGGCGCCGCCGCCTCGTCGGGAGAGTCAGGGTCGCGCTCCCGCCCGCCGAGGCGTTCCGGCTGTTCATTCCGCCGTACGGCGCAGGCGCTTGAGGTCGGACCGGTGCTTCTTGGCCGACAGGCGGCGCTCGACCGAGCCCTTGGACGGCTTGGTGGGGCGCCGCCGCTTCGGAGGCGGCGCGACCGCGTCGCGGAGCAGGGCGGCGAGCCGTTCCCGCGCCGCCTCCCGGTTGCGCAGCTGCGAGCGGTGCTCCGAGGCCGTCACCGTGATCACGCCGTCCACGAGGCGGGCGGCGAGCCGTTCGGCGGCACGGGCCTTCAGCGCCGGGCCGAGGGCGGTCGTGCGCGCGAGGTCGAAACTCAGCTCGACCCGGCTGTCGGTGGTGTTGACGCCCTGGCCGCCGGGGCCCGAGGAGCGGGAGAAACGCCAGGCGAGCTCCGCCTCGGGCACGACGACCGAGCCGCGCACGTGCAACGGGCCTGTCATGACGTTCCTTCCTCGATCGGGATTTCCAACCTATCTCGGTGAATATCACCACTGCTCGCCATTTATCACCGTGAACGTCGCTCGCGGTTGTCGCGGTCCATCGCGTCGTGCACAGTGACCCCCGGTATTCCGGCGAAGGGATGGCGGGAGCATGACCTCGATCGTGGGCGTCCACGGCATCGGCAAGTACCACTACTACGAGGAGGCGGGCCGGTCGGCGGGCGGCGCCGCCGAGGCCATGCGGGCCAAGTGGAACGCCTATCTGCACCAGGGCCTCACCGGGCGCGAGGACGGCGCGGGGGAGTACTTCGCCGAGATCGCCTACTACGCCCATCACCTGCGCAGCGGGCCGCCGAAGCCGCCCCGGCAGATGGAGGCGCCGGCCAAGCTGGTGCTCGCCGACTGGGCGGCCCAGCTCGGCGGGCCCTTCCGGGACGTGGCGGGGGAGTCGCTCACGGGCCTCGCCCACCGGCTGGCCGAGTGGCTGCTGACGAGGATGGGCCCGCAGGCGGTGCGCTTCGCGCAGGACTTCTGCCCGGAGGTGGCCGCCTACCTGGGCGGCGGCGACCCGCGCGTGCGGGCCCGCGACGCGGTGGCCGGCGTCGTGCGCAGGCGCCGTCCCCGCGTGGTCGTCGCCCATTCGCTCGGCAGTGTCGTGGCCTACGAGGCGCTGTGGGCGTATCCCGATCTCACGGTCGACCTGCTCGTGACGCTGGGCAGCCCGCTCGGCATGCGCGATGTCGTCTTCGAGAGGCTCGCGCCGGTCCCGGTGCGGGGCAGGGGGGCGCGTCCGCCGGGGGTGCGACGCTGGGTCAACATCGCCGACAAGGACGACATCGCCGCCATCCCGGCCGTCCTGGCCTCGTGCTTCGACGGCGTCGAGCGCGACGTCTCCTGCGACATCGACTGGCTCGACTTCCACACCGTGCGCAACTACCTGCGCTGCGGGAGCGCCAACGAATACCTCAAGACCTACGTGTCCTGACTTCCGAACACGAGCTATGATCGTACGACCATGAAGACTGTGCTTTTCGACTACGGCAACGTCGTGTCGCTTCCCCAGGCCCCCGAGGACGTCGCACGCATGGCGGGAGGTGATCCGGGATTCGAGGACCGCTACTGGGAGGTGCGGCTCGACTTCGACCGGGGTTCGCTCGACCCCGCCGCGTACTGGTCCCACGTGTACGGCAGGCCGATGGCCGGTTCGGACCTGGAGGCGGTCGTCGCCCTCGACGTCGCGAGCTGGTCGCGGCCCAACGAGGAGACCGTGGCGATCATCGACGAGCTGGCCGGGGTCGGGGTGCCCATGGCGCTGCTGTCCAACATGCCGGTCTGCGTCGCCGAGGGCATCGACGGGCTGCCGTTCATGCGGCCGATCGGCCCGCGTTTCTACAGCGGCAGGATGGGCCTGGTGAAGCCGGAGCCGGAGATCTTCCACGAGACCGTGGCCTGGCTCGGGGTCGCACCCGGAGACCTCGTCTTCGTGGACGACCGGCTGGAGAACGTCGCGGCGGCCGAGCGGGCCGGGCTCGCCGCCGTCCACTTCCGTGACGCCGCCGCCCTGCGCGAGGACCTCAAGACGCTGCTGGGCTGAGCTCGCGGGCGCGTGAACCTCCCGCGTCAGGCGCCCGAACTCGCCGGAGGGCGGGGTCCGAGGGGTGGCGCGTCGACCGGGCAGCCGGGGGCGGGCGGTTCGGGCGCGGCCGCGAGGACGTTCGTCCTGATCGTGAGGAACGTGACGACCGCGGCGGCGGCCATCATGGCCGCGCCGACCAGCATCGACGTGTGGAACCCCCGGGTGAACGCCGCAGGGGAGTCGTAGGCGTCCCCCGTCAGCCCCACCAGCGGCGGGACGGCGGCGACGGCCAGGAGGCCGCCCGTCCTGGCAAGGGCGTTGTTGATCCCGCTCGCGACGCCCGCGTACCGCTCCTCCGCCGTGGCGAGCACGGTCGCGGTGAGCGGGGCGACGGCGGCGGACAGGCCGAGCCCGAACACGACCGCCGCGGGCATCACGTCGGTGAGATAGGACGAGCCCGGGGCGATGCGGCTCATCAGCAGCAACCCGGCCGCGCACAGCAGGATGCCGCCCGTCATGAGCGGGCGCGGTCCCACCTTGCCCGCCAGCTCGCCGGCCCGGGGCGACAGCAGCAGCATGAGGACCGTGACCGGGAGCATCGCCGACCCGGCGGCGATGGGAGAGAAGCCGCCGGACACCTGGAGCTGGACGACCAGCAGGAAGAACACCAGGCCCATCGCCGCGTACATGACCAGCGTGACGACGTTGACCGCGGTGAACTCCCGCGAGGCGAAGACCCCCACGGGGACGAGGGCCCGGGGGGAGCGCCGGATCTCCACCACCACGAAGCAGACGCTCAGGACGAGCCCGGCGGCCAGCGGCACCAGGCCGTCGCCCGCGAGGATCAGGCCGTACGTCAGCCCGGCCAGCGCCGGGGCGGCGAGAACGGTCCCGAGCACGTCGAAGCGGCCGTGCGGCCCGGCGTCCCGGGTCTCGGGCACGTGCCGGGCGGCGACGCCGGCCACGACGGCCGCGAGCGGCAGGTTGAGCAGGAACACCCACCGCCAGCCGGCCGCCTCCACGAGCCAGCCGCCGAGCAGCGGCCCGAGCGCGGCGGCCACGCCGCCCAGCCCCGACCAGGCGCCGACGGCGCGGGACCGGTCGTCCGGTGCGTAGCTCGCCTGGATGATCGCCAGGGACCCGGGGATCAGCAGCGCCGCGCCGACGCCCTGGAGCGCACGGGCGAGCACGAGCACGAGCGTGTTCGGCGCGGCCCCGCACAGGGCGGAGGCCAGGGCGAACCAGACCACCCCGGCGACGAAGACCTTCCGCCTGCCGAGCCGGTCGCCCAGCGACCCGCCCAGCAGGATCAGCGCGGCCATGGTGAGCGTGTACGCGTTCACGGTCCACTGGAGGCCGGACATCCCGGCGTGCAGGTCACGTCCGAGAGCGGGAAGGGCCACGTTGACCACGGTGCCGTCGAGCGTGGCCATGCCCGACCCGAGGACGGTGGTCAGCAGCACCCATCGACCTGAGGTCGAGCGAAGCCGAATATGTCCGGATGTCATGGACGCCATCATGCGTTAGGGGGAGGGCGAGCGCGTCATGGCAGGGGATTACACAATTACGATCGCTCACAGCGAACTGGCGCAGAACAGGGAACAGGATCGGACTCCTGTTAGTTGAGCCGACATAACTCAACCTACTGGAGTGCTGATGTCCCAGATCCTTCCCGTCCTCCCGCTCGACGACGAGGTCGTCCTGCCCGGCATGGTCGTGCCGCTCGATCTGTCGGACTCCGAGGTCCGCGCGGCCATCGACGCCGCCCGCGCCAATGGCGAGAGCACGGTCCTGCTGGTGCCCCGCATAGACGGCCGCTACGGGCCCGTGGGGGTGAGCGCGGTCGTGGAACAGGTCGGCAGGCTGCCGGGCGGGGAGCCCGCCGCCGTCGTCCGGGGCGTCGACCGCATGCGCGTCGGCACCGGCACCTCCGGCCCCGGCGCGGCCCTGTGGGTCGAGGCGACCGTCCTGGAGCCGGTCGCCGCCGGGCCCAGGGCCGAGGAGCTCGCCAAGGAGTACAAGGCCCTGACCACCACCATCCTGCAGAAGCGGGGCGCGTGGCAGGTCGTCGACGCCGTCAACCAGATCAAGGACCCCGCGGACCTCGCCGACAGCTCGGGGTACGCGCCCTGGCTGACCATCCAGCAGAAGCTGCTGCTGCTGGAGATCGACGACCCGGCCGAGCGTCTCGACAAGCTGGTCGGCTGGGCCCGTGACCACCTCGCGGAGATGGACGTCGCCGAGACCATCCGCAAGGACGTTCAGGAGGGCATGGAGAAGCAGCAGCGCGAGTTCCTGCTCCGCCAGCAGCTCGCGGCGGTCCGCAAGGAGCTCTCCGAGCTCAACGGCGACCCCTCGGACGAGGAGGAGGACTACCGCGCCCGCATCGAGGCCGCCGACCTGCCGGAGAAGGTCAGGGAGGCCGCGCTCAAGGAGGTCGGAAAGCTGGAGCGGGCCTCGGACCAGTCGCCCGAGAGCGGCTGGATCCGCACCTGGCTCGACACCGTGCTCGACATGCCGTGGAACGTCCACACGACCGACTCCTACGACATCGCCGGGGCCCGCGCGGTGCTCGACGCCGACCACACGGGCCTGGACGACGTGAAGGACCGCATCGTGGAGTACCTCGCGGTCCGCAAGCGCAGGGCCGACCAGGGCCTCGGCGTGGTCGGCGGCCGCCGCAGCGGCGCCGTGCTCGCGCTGGCCGGGCCTCCCGGGGTCGGCAAGACCTCGCTCGGCGAGTCGGTCGCCCGCGCCATGGGCCGGAAGTTCGTCCGGGTCGCCCTCGGCGGCGTCCGCGACGAGGCGGAGATCCGCGGCCACCGGCGCACCTACGTGGGCGCGCTGCCCGGCCGCGTCGTCCGGGCGATCCGCGAGGCGGGCTCGATGAACCCGGTCGTGCTGCTCGACGAGATCGACAAGGTCGGCGCCGACTACCGGGGCGACCCGACGGCGGCGCTGCTCGAGGTGCTCGACCCGGCGCAGAACCACACGTTCCGCGACCACTACCTGGAGGTCGAGCTCGACCTGAGCGACGTGCTGTTCCTCGCCACGGCCAACGTGCTCGAGCAGGTGCCCGGGCCGCTGCTGGACCGCATGGAGATCGTCACGCTCGACGGCTACACCGAGGACGAGAAGGTCGCCATCGCCCGCGACCACCTCCTCCCGCGCAACCTGGAGAAGGCCGGTCTCACCGCCGACGACGTGACGGTGGAGGAGGCGGCGCTGCGCCGCCTGGCGGGCGAGTACACCCGAGAGGCCGGCGTCCGCTCCCTCGAGCGCTCGATCGCCCGGATCCTGCGCAAGGTGACAGCGAACGTCGCCCTCGGCGAGGCCGGGCTCCCGGTGACGGTGACGGCGGACGACCTCGTCTCCTACCTGGGCCGGCCGCGTCACGTGCCCGAGTCGTCCCTGCCGGAGGCGCGCCAGCGTACGGCGGTGCCGGGCGTGGCGACCGGCCTCGCGGTGACCGGCGCGGGCGGTGACGTCCTCTACGTCGAGGCGTCGCTGGCCGACCCGGAGACCGGGGCGACCGGCGTGACCCTGACCGGCCAGCTCGGCGACGTGATGAAGGAGTCGGCCCAGATCGCGCTGTCCTTCCTGCGGTCGCGGGGCGCGGAGCTGGAGCTTCCGGTCGGCTCGCTCAAGGACAGGTCGGTGCACATCCACGTCCCCGCGGGCGCCGTGCCCAAGGACGGGCCGTCGGCCGGTGTCACGATGACCACGGCCCTGGCCTCGCTGCTGTCGGGCCGACCGGTGCGCGCCGACGTGGCGATGACCGGGGAGGTCTCCCTCACCGGGCGGGTGCTGCCGATCGGCGGGGTGAAGCAGAAGCTGCTCGCCGCCCACCGGGCGGGGGTCACGACCGTGCTCATCCCGGCCCGCAACGAGCCCGACCTGGACGACGTCCCGGCCGAGGTGCTGGCCGATCTCACCGTCCACGCGGTGAGCGACGTCCGTGAGGTCCTCGACCTGGCCCTCACCCCGGCGACGGTCGCCCGGCAGGCGGTCGCCTGACCCTTTCCCGCACCCGGCCCGCGTCTCCGTCCCGGAGGCGCGGGCCTCTGTGATCGAGGACACATTACCGGTAGGGAATAAGGGGTGACTCACTCCCGTTGCAGCCCTTCGTGAGCGTATCGAACCTGGTCAACCCGCCTGGGCGAGGGTGTCCCGCGGTCTGAAGCCCGTTCTCCCCACCCCCTCCCGACGAAGGCACTCGACGATGACGCTCTCCCCGCTGCCCGATCTGATCCTGCGCCGGATCACGTCTTCGAAGGACAGCCAGTGATCACGGTCGCCGGCCTGCGCAAGGCCTACGGCGACGTCGTCGCGCTCGACGGCGTCGACCTCCACGTCGGCAAGGGCGAGGTCTTCGGCGTGCTCGGGCGCAGCGGCGCCGGCAAGAGCACGCTGCTGCGCTGCGTCAACCTGCTCGAACGTCCGGACGAGGGCACGGTGACCGTCGACGGGCGCGAGCTGACCGCCCTCGGCGCGGCCGACCTGCGCCGCGCCCGGCAGCGCATCGGCATGATCCACCAGCACTTCGCGCTGCTGTCGTCGCGCACGGTGGCGGGCAACGTGGCCTTCCCGCTGGAGGTCATGGGCGTCGGCAGGGCCGCCCGGGCCCGGCGCGTCGCGGAGATGCTCGACCTCGTGGGCCTGGCCGACCGCGCCGGGGCCTATCCCGCGCAGCTGTCCGGCGGCCAGAAGCAGCGGGTCGGCATCGCGCGGGCCCTGGCCGCCGAGCCGTCGGTGCTGCTGTCGGACGAGGCCACCTCCGCGCTCGACCCCGCCACGACCCAGTCGATCCTGGCCCTGCTCCGGCGGCTCAACCGGGAGCTCGGGCTGACCATCCTGCTCATAACCCACGAGATGGACGTCATCAAGGCCGTATGCGACTCGGCGGCGATCATGAGTGACGGGCGGATCGCCGAGGCGGGCCGCATCCCCGACCTGCTCGCCACGCCCGGATCACGCCTGGCCGCCGAGCTGTTCCCGCTGCCGCCCGCCGAACCCGGCACCGTGACGGTCGCCCTGGCCGCGGACGAGACCCTGCTGTCGCGTCTTTCGCGCGCGTACGACGTGGACGTCGCCGTGGTGGGGGGCGCGGTCGAGCAAGTGGCGGGGGCCCCGGCGGGCCGGCTGCGGCTGCGGATCACCGGGGCCGGTGCGGCGGACGCCCTCACCCACCTGCGCGAGCGCGGCCTGCTGCCGGAGGAGGACCGATGACCTGGTCGGAGATGAGCCCCCTGCTGTGGGAGGCCACCGGGCAGACCGCGGTGATGGTGGGCTGGTCCACGCTGTTCACCGTGCTCTTCGGGCTCCCGCTCGGCGTCTGCCTCGCCGGGACGGACCGGGGCGGGCTGTTCCCGGCGCCCGTCGTGCGGCGCGTGCTCGGGCTGGTCGTCAACGTCGGGCGGTCACTGCCCTTCATCGTCCTCATGATCGCGGTCATCCCGGTGACCCGCGTGCTCACCGGCACCACGATCGGCACCGCCGCCGCGGTGGTCCCTCTCACGATCGGCGCGGTGCCCTTCTTCGCCCGGCTGGTCGAGACCGCGCTGCGCGAGGTCGGCCGCGACGTCGTGCAGGCGGCCGAGGCGATGGGGGCGGGCCGGGTGACGATCGTGACACGCGTCCTGCTGCCCGAGGCGCTGCCCGGCCTGGTCGCCGGGCTGACCGTCACCGTGGTCACGCTCATCTCCTACTCCGCGATGGCCGGGGTGATCGGCGGCGGCGGCCTCGGCGACCTCGCCGTCCGCTACGGCTACCAGCGCTTCGAGACCACGCTCATGGTCGTCACCGTGGTCGTCCTGGTCGTCGTGGTGCAGCTCGCGCAGACCGTGGGCGACGCCGTCGCCCGTCGACTTTCCCACCGTTAACCGATAAGGAGTCCTTTCTCATGCGTAGAACGCTCGGCCTCGTCATCGCCGCCGTGGCCGCGCTCGTGTTGTCCGCCTGCGGGTCCTCGTCCCCGGACACCGCGACCACCTCCACCTCCGGCACGGCGGCGGCGCAGGCCCCGCTCAAGGTCGGCGTGAGCCCGGTGCCGCACGCGCAGATCATCAAGTACGTGGCCGACAACCTGGCCGCCGCGAAGGGGCTGAAGCTGGAGATCGTCGAGTTCAGCGACTACGTGCAGCCCAACCTGCAGCTCCAGGACGGTCAGCTCGACGCCAACTACTTCCAGCACAAGCCCTACCTGGACGACTTCAACGCCTCCAAGGGCACCAAGCTGAGCTTCGTCGCTCCGGTGCACCTCGAGCCGCTCGGCCTGTACTCCAAGAAGGTCAAGGACCTCGCGTCGCTGCCGCAGGACGGCACGGTCGCCGTGCCCAACGACGCCACCAACCTCGGCCGGGCGCTCAAGCTGCTCGCCGACAACGGCGTGGTCACGCTGAAGGACGGCGTGGGCACCGCCGCGACCGAGCGCGACGTGACCGGCAATCCGAAGAACCTGACCTTCCGCCCGCTGGAGGCCGCGCAGCTGCCGCGCTCGCTCGACGACGTGGACGCCGCCGTGATCAACGGCAACTACGCGCTGGAGGCGAGCCTCAACCCGGCCTCCGACGCGCTGGTGCTGGAGAAGGCCGAGGGCAACCCGTACGCCAACGGCCTGGTGGTCGCCCAGGGGCGCGAGAGCGACCCGCGGGTGAAGACGCTCATCGAGCTGCTGACCGGCCCCGAGGTGAAGAAGTACATCGAGGACACGTTCAAGGGCTCGGTCATCCCCGCCTCCTGACGCGCCTCCCGAGCGTACATATATGGACGAATCATCCGGTCGCTTGACCGGATGATTCGTCCATGCTTTTGTGACCCCATGCTGTACGGCACACCGGCACTGGAGGCCGCGGACGAGAAGGTGCTCGCCGAGATCGAGGAGATGCGGCGTGACCTGAAATACCGGCTGGCCGAGGCCCACCGCTGGGACGGCCTGCTGCGACGGCAGTTGCAGGCCCGGGCCATCCAGGGATCCAACTCGATCGAGGGTTACCACGCCAGTGTCGAGGACATCGAGTCGATCATGTCGGGTGAGGACCCCCTGGAGACGTCGGCCGCCGTCGCACGGGAGATCGCCGGCTACCGGCAGGCGCTCACCTACATCGGCGCCCTGTCGCGGGCCCGGGTCTTCCGATATGACGCGGGGCTGCTGCACGCGCTGAACTTCATGATGATCGGCCACCACGTGGACAAGACGCCGGGCACGGTGCGGCCCGGCGGGATCTACGTCCGCAACTCCGCGACCGGTGAGGTGGTCTATGAGGGCCCGGACCACGAGCAGGTCCCCGCCCTGCTGGCGGAACTCGTCGAGTGGCTCAACGAGGGCGACCTCGACGCGCCCAGCTATGTCCGCGCCGCCATGGCGCACCTCAACCTCGTCAAGATCCACCCGTGGCGCGACGGGAACGGGCGCATGTCGCGGGCGCTGCAGACGCTCGTGCTCGGCCGCGATCAGATCACCACGCCGGAGTTCGCCTCGATCGAGGAGTGGCTGGGCGAGGGGCGCACCACCTATGACTACTACGACGTCCTGGGTGAGGTGGGACGCCGCCGGTGGAGCCCGCACGGGGACACGCTCTCCTGGGTTCGGTTCGTCCTGCGCTGCCACCACATGCAGGCACAGCGGGTGGGGCGCAGGCTCGCCGAGGCGGGCGAGGTGTGGATGCTGCTGGAGGAACGGACCGAGGCGCAGGGCCTGCACCCGCGCACGGTCTCCGCGCTCTACCAGGTGTTCGTCTCCCGCCGCCTGCGCCGGGGCATGTACCAGGCCGACGAGGGCCTGAGCCAGGGGCAGGCCGCCCGAGACCTGCGCGAGCTCGCGGCCACCGGGTGGCTCCAGCCGTACGGCGAGACCAAGGGCCGCTTCTACGCGCCGGGACCGAAGATGACGGAGATCAAGGCGGCGTTCGCCGAGCGGGCCAGGCCGCTGCGCGACCCTTACCGGGCGCTGGAGAGCTGAGCGGGCGCATCCGGAATCTTCTTCTACCAGATCGGAAGCAAACCGAGTACCGTTCGGTCATGCACCCTGGGGCGATCGCGGCGGTGACGCCGGACAAGCCGGCGGTGATCATGGCGGGCTCCGGCCGCGTGGTCACCTTCCGTGAGCTCGACGAGGAGTCCAACCGGCTCGCCCACCTGCTGCGGGCCGCGGGTCTGAAGCCCGGCGACCACATCGCCTTCATGCTGGAGAACCATCCGCTCTTCCTCGTCATCGCGTGGGCGGCCCACCGCTCGGGCCTGTACTACACGGCGATCAGCTCCCGTCTGCGGCCCGACGAGCTGGCCTACATCGTGGACAACTGCGGGGCGCGCGTCTTCATCTCCTCGGCCCAGCTCGCCGGCGTGGCGAGCGCCGTCACCGACGCCACGCCCGGGGTCGAGCTGCGGCTCATGCTCGACGGCGTCGCCCCGGGTTTCACGTCGTACGAGGAGGCGGTGGCGGGGCAGCCCGCGACGCCGGTCGACGACGAGTGCCTGGGCGCCGACATGCTCTACTCCTCGGGCACCACGGGACGTCCCAAGGGGGTCAAGCCGCCGCTCGGCCGGGCGCCGCTGGAGACTCCCGGCGCCCTCGTGCAGCTCATCCGGTTCCTGTTCGAGCCGTCGGCCGACAGCGTGTATCTGTCGCCCGCGCCGCTCTACCACGCCGCTCCGCTGCGCTACAGCATGTCCTTCCAGCGCCTGGGCGCGACCGTGGTGGTGATGGAGCGGTTCGACCCCGAGGAGGCGCTGGCGCTCGTCGAACGGCACCGTGTCACCCACGCGCAGTGGGTCCCGACGATGTTCGTCAAGATGCTCAAGCTGCCCGAGGAGGTGCGCGGGCGGTACGACCTGTCGTCGCTGCGCTGCGCCATCCACGCCGCCGCGCCCTGCCCCGTGGAGGTCAAGGAGCGGATGATGGCGTGGTGGGGGCCGATCGTGCACGAGTACTACGCGGGCACGGAGGGCAACTGCTTCCTGTACGCCGGGCCGGAGGACTGGCTCGCCCACAAGGGCACGGTGGGCAGGCCGCTGCTGGGGGTGGCCCACGTGTGCGACGAGGAGGGCGACGAGCTGCCGCCCGGCGAGCACGGCACCGTCTACTTCTCCGACGGGCCGAAGTTCGAGTATCACGGCGACCCGCTGAAGACCGCGTCGGTGCAGGACCCCAAGGGCCGCGGCTGGACCACGCTGGGGGACATCGGCTACCTGGACGAGGACGGATTCCTCTATCTCACCGACCGGCGCTCCTACATGATCATCTCGGGTGGGGTGAACATCTACCCACAGGAGGCCGAGAACGTGCTGGCGATGCACCCCAAGGTGGCCGACGTGGCCGTCTTCGGGGTGCCGGACCCCGAAATGGGCGAGCAGGTGAAGGCCGTCGTGCAGCCGGCCGACCCGGCCGACGCCGGTCCCGCGCTGGAGGCCGAGCTGATCGCCTACTGCCGGGACCGCCTGGCCCACTACAAGTGCCCGAGATCGGTGGACTTCCGTGACGAGCTGCCCCGCCACCCCACGGGAAAGCTGTACAAGCGCCTGCTCAGGGACGAGTACTGGCCTCGGACGGGCTGACATAAAGTACGCGTAGGGCGCCCGGGGACCCCGCCGCTGATCGCTTAGCGTGACCTTATCGCCGATGCGCCATCGTATTACCTGTACCGGCGGAGAGCCGGGATCACCGGCGAATCCATTGAGGGGGATGGCGATGAGCTCACCTGAGCACGTTCCCGGCAACGAGAACACCGAGGTACTCCCCGGTCACGGCTGGAGCCAGTTCGGCAGCACCCCGCCGAGGCACGGGCAGTACACGGGTGCGTACCAGTCGTACGGCGCCTATGGGAACAGTCCTTATGACACGGCGCAGTTTCCGCCGCCTCCGGCGCGGAAGGGCACGCTGACCGCGCGCCAGAAGGCGGGCGCGGGCCTCGCCCTCGTGGCCGTGGCGCTTGGCGGCGGGGTCACCGGGGCCCTCGTCGCGAACAGCGTGAACGGCGGGCAGACGGTGATCGCGAGCCCGGTGGTCAGGGGGGTGTCCAACTCCTCGGGCACCACGATCGCCGCGGTGGCCAAGGCGATCATGCCGTCGGTGGTGTCGATCGAGGTGAAGTCCGCCACGGCCGGCGGCGAGGGGTCCGGTGTCATCCTGTCGGCCGACGGTCTGATCCTGACGAACAACCACGTGGTGAGCATGGGCGGCGCGGGCGGCGGCACGGTCACCGTGAAGTTCAGCGACGGCAGGACCGCCAGTGCCGTCGTCAAGGGCACCGACCCCACCACGGACCTGGCGGTCATCCAGGCGCAGGGCGTGTCCGGCCTGACCCCCGCCTCGCTCGGTGACAGCGACAAGCTCCAGGTCGGCGACGCGGTCCTCGCCATCGGCAGCCCGCTCGGCCTGGCGGGATCGGTCACCTCCGGCATCGTGAGCGCCCTCGACCGCACGCTCACCGAGGGCCCCGAAGAGCAGCAGCCCCAGTTCCCCTGGGGGATGGAGCAGCAGCAGCCGCAGCAGAGCCAGGCCGTCACGATCGGGGGCGTGATCCAGACGGACGCCGCGATCAACCCCGGCAACTCCGGCGGCGCGCTGGTCAACGCCTCCGGGCAGGTCGTCGGCATCAACACCGCGATCGCCACCGCCGGCTCCGGCTCCGGCAACATCGGCGTCGGCTTCGCGATCCCCATCAACACCGCGAAGCTCGTCGCCGACCAGCTCATCAAGACGGGCAAGGCGACCCACGCGTTCTTCGGCGTGAGCGTGGCCGACGCGGTCGGCGGCGCGTCCGGCGCGGTGGTCAGGTCGATCACGGCCGGCAGCCCGGCCGAGAAGGCCGGCCTCAAGGAGGGCGACCTGATCACCAGGATCAACGACAAGCTGGTGGACAGCGCGGAGACGCTGGTCGGCACCATCCGCAGCGCCCGTCCGGGCGACAAGGTGACCGTCACCTTCACCCGCGAGGGCAAGGAGAGCACCATCACCACCGCGCTCGCGGAGCAGTCGGCCACGAGCTGACGGCGCACGATCGTCGCCGGCGAGCCTCCGGGGGGACGGCTCGCCGGCGATTCGCGTCCGGGGGCGTGTTCAGACGCGGTGGCGGGTGAGCTCCTCCGACTCCCACAGGTCCCGGTAGTACCCCGGCACGGCGACGAGGCCGGCATGGGTGCCCCGCTGGGTGACCCTGCCCCCCTCCAGCACGACGATCTCGTCGACCTGCTCCAGGCCGTGCAGCCGGTGAGTGACCAGCAGCGTCGTGCGGCCCCGGGTGGCGTCCAGCAGGTCGGCCATCAGCAGGTCGGCCGTCTCCTCGTCGAGGGCCTCGGCCGGCTCGTCCAGCAGCAGGACGGGCGGGTCGTACAGCAGGGCCCGGGCCAGCGCGAGCCGCTGGAGCTGGCCGCCGGAGACCGTCCGGCCGTCCTCGCCGAGCACCGTGTCCCAGCCGGTGCGCTCGGTCCACGTGTCCAGTCGCGCCCGCCGTACGGCCGCCTCGACGTCCTCGGCGGGCGCCTCCGGCCCGGCCAGGCGCAGGTTGTCCCCGACCGTGGCCTGGAAGACGTACGGATCCTGGGTGAGGCCCGTCATGAGCGCCCGCACGTCGTCGGAGGACAGGCGCCGCACGTCGGCGCCGTTCAGCCGGATCGCGCCCGACTCGAACTCCACGGTCCGCATCAGCGCCGACAGCAGCGTGCTCTTCCCCGCGCCGCTCGGGCCCACCACCGCGACCCGCCTGCCCGGGGTCAGCGTCAGGCTCACGCCGTCCAGCGCGGGCTCGCGGTCGCCGTGACGCACCACGAGGTCCTCGACCTCGACCGTCAGCGGCGGCTCGGGCGCGGGCGCCGGATCCGCGGGCTCCCGCACGGCCGGGGGAGTGGCGGCGGTCTCCCTGAGCCTGCGCAGAGCCGCGACCACTCCGGCGAACCGCTCGCCCGCCGCCGCCAGGGGCAGCACGGGCTCGAAGGCGACCAGCGAGGTCAGGGCGGCCACGGCCGTCGCGACCCGGCCGAGATCGGCGGCCTGGGCCACCAGGACCACGGCGACGACGGTCAGCCCCTGCGTGAGCATGCCGACGCCGAGCGCGGCGGCGTTGATCCGCGCCTGCCCCCGTTCCAGCCGGGACAGCCGCCCGTCGGCGTCCATCGCAGCCGACAGCGCCCGGTCCCGCGCGCCGTACGCCGCGAGGTCGGCCGCGCCGTGGACCAGGTCGGCCACCCGGGCGGCCAGGTCGGCGCGGGCCGGGGCGATCCGCGCCGACCAGCGCCGGGCGGCCGCGGCCGTGCCCACGGGCAGCAGCACCCCGGCGGCGAGCAGGCCGGCGGCGAGCGCGAACGCGGCGGCGGGCAGCAGGAAGCCCGCGATGACGACGGCCGTGACGCCGGTGACCAGGGCGGCGGCGGCCGGCAGCAGGCAGCGGACGAGCAGGTCCTGCACGGCGTCGGTGTCGTCCACCATCCGGCTGAGCAGGTCGGCCCCGCGCTGCGGCAGCGGCCCGGCAGGGATCAACGCCCGGTAGAGGCGCTCGCGGGTGCCCGCCTGGGCGCGCAGCGCGACGTCGTGCCCGGCCAGGCGCTCGCCGTACCGGAACACGCCGCGGGTGGTGGCGAACGCCCGCACGGCCACGATCGCGACCGACAGCGCCGCCAGGGGCGGCTGCTCGGCGGCGCGCGTGATCAGCCAGGCGGCCGACGCGATGAGCGCGACCCCCGCGAGGTCGGCCGCCGATCCGGCGAGCGCGGCGAGTGTGAGCCGCCGGCCCATCCCGGCGATCACCGACAGCGGCGACGCCGTGGCCGTCCCCGTGCGGCTCATCGGGCCTCACCTCCCCGAGCCGGAACCGCGGGGACGAGGGCGCCGCCGTCGAGGCGGACGACCCGGTCGGCCAGGTCGATCATCGCGGGCCGGTGCGCCACGATGATCGCCGTACGGCCCTCCGCCAGCCTGCGCGTGGCCGCCACGATCGCCCCCTCGCTCCTGCCGTCGAGCCGCGCGGTGGGCTCGTCCAGCAGCAGCACCTGGGCGGTCGGGCGGCAGAACGCCCTGGCCAGGGCGACCCGCTGCCGCTGGCCCGCCGACAGGTTCGCCCCGCGCTCGCCCAGCGGGGTGTCGTACCCCCGCGGCAGGGCGCCGGCGAACTCCGCCACCTGCGCCGCCTCGGCGGCGGCCCTGATCTCCTCCGGCGTGGCCGCCGAGCCGAGCGCGATGTTGTCGGCCACCGAGGTCGCGAACAGGTGCGGGCGCTGCGGTACGAAGGCCAGCCGCCGCCGCCACTCGTCGAGGTCGAGGCCGGCCAGATCCGCCCCGTCCGCCAGCACCCGCCCCTCGGACGGGGCCACGAACCCGAGCAGCAGGTGCAGCAGCGTGCTCTTCCCCGCGCCGCTCGGGCCCACGATCGCCACCCGCTCGCCCGGCTCGATGACCAGCGACACCCGGTCGAGCGCGGCCTCCTCCCGGCCCGGGTAGCGCACGGTGACGTCCTCCAGCCGGATCCGCGGCGGCCCGCTCGTCACGGCCGTGGCGGACCGGGCCGGTCGGCGGGACTCGCGCGCCTCCTCCGGCTCCGGTGAGTCCTCGGGGGGCGCGATGACCGCGAACGCCTCGTCGGCGGCGGCGACGCCCTCCATGGCGGCGTGGAAGCGCGTGCCCATGGCACGCAGCGGCAGGTACGCCTCCGGGGCCAGCAGCAGCACGAGCAGCGCCGTGCCGAGGTCGAGCGAGCCCGACAGCAGCCGCAGCCCCACCGGCACCGCCACCAGCGCCAGCGACAGCGACGCCACGAGTTCGAGCACCAGCGACGACAGGAACGCCACCCGCAGCGTGCGCATGGTCGCGGCGCGGTGGGCCTCGGCCACCTCGCGGATCACCGACGCCTGGTAGCGGGCCCGGCCGAAGGCCCGCAGCGTGGGCAGGCCGCGCACCACGTCGAGGAAGTGGCCGCCGAGGCGGGACAGGGCCCGCCACTGCCGCTCGGTCACCGCCCTGGTGGTCCACCCGACCAGCGCCCCGAAGATCGGGATCAGCGGCAGCGTGAGCACCACGATCACGGCGGTGGCCAGATCGGCCACGAAGAGCCGGACGACGACCGCGAGCGGCACGACCCCGGCCACGGCGACCGACGGGAGATAACCGGTCAGGTACGGGTCGAGCGCGTCGAGCCCCCGGCCCGCGAGCGTCACCAGCTCACCCGAGCGGTACGCAGGCCCGAGGCCCTCCACCCGCCCGAGGAGCAGCCGCCGCAGGGCCGACTTCAGCGCGGTGGCCGCGCGGCCCGCGAGCACGCCCTGCGCCCAGCCGAGCAGCCCTCGGGAGGCGACGACGAGTGCGAGGGGGAACAGCGCGGCGACGGCGAAGCGGCCGGACAGCACCCCGGCCAGCAGCTCCGCCTGCACGAGCACGAGCAGCCCGGCCGCCACCGCCGCCGCCAGGCAGCAGGCGAGATGGAGGCGGACGCTCCGCTCGGCGCGGGCCAGCCGGAGGAGATCCTTGTGCAACGGTCCCCAATCAGAAGAACGTGGGCAGCGCGCCTCTGGAGAAGGTGCGCCACACCCATACTTGCGCGCCCACGAGGATCGGGGCGATCGGGACCACCATGACACTGAGCACGGTCAGTGTCTGATCCGGGGCGGCGTTGCCGAGCATGTGCGCGGCCGTGGCCGCCATGACCAGGACCGCGGGCGAGGCGGCGGCGCACGCCGACAGCAGCAGCGCGCGCCCGCCCGTGCGCGGGCCGTCCTGCAGGCGCCACGCCGCGAAGGTGCGCCCGTGCCAGGCGAGCAGCGCGAGTAGCGCGACGCCTCCCGCGACGCCCGGAACGTCCAGGGGCGAGGCGGGCAGGCCGCGCGCGACGGCCACCAGGATCGCGCCCCAGGCGAGGGCCAGCCCCGCCGAGCCCGCGCACAGCGCGCCGTCCCACACCAGCCGCCAGGCGGCGCCGCCGGCCCTGCGGCGGAACCACAGCCCCGCGTCGCGCACGATCCACGCCAGCAGCAGGGCGACGACGAGGGGATACAGGCGGCTCAGCGCCTGGCCCTCCAGCACCGGGAACGCGCCGAACAGCACGCCGGCGAGCGCCACGAGCCACACCTCGTTGGCGAGCACGAACGGCGCCATCGCGCCGACGAGGCGGTCCCGGGCGGCGGGGGAGCGGCCCAGCACGGGCAGCAGGACGCCGAGCCCGATGTCGAAGCCCTCCAGGGCGAAATAACCGGCCAGCAGGACGGCGAACGTCAGGAACCAGAAGATGTCCATGGGGGCCTGCCTCTACAACGAGTGGGCGGGGACGGGCGGCGCGGCGACGGGGAGATCGGCGGCGCCGAGCGCGACCCGCCCCGGGCCGCGCCGTACGACACGGGCGATGAGGGCGTAGTCGACGAGGGCGAGCAGCCCGAGCACGCCCGCGAAGCCCACGAAGGAGGCGGTGATGTCCGCCCTGGTCAGCCCGGGAGTGAGGGCGTCGGCCACGGAGAGCTTGCCGTACACCAGCCAGGGCTGACGGCCCACCTCGCGGACGAGCCAGCCGGCGATCGCCGCGACGAACGGCAGCGGGGTCATGGCCATGAGGAGCGGGTGCAGCCAGCGCCAGCGGGCCAGCAGGTCGCGGATCAGCAGCGGCGCCAGCACGAACATCACGGCGAACTGGACGAGCTGCCCGATCATGATCATCAGGCCGAGCGCGATGCCGGGGACCGCCCCGTGGAACTTGTCCGGCTGGACGGCGCCGACCGGTCCGAACTGGGCGTACCCGAACCCGACCGTGAGCAGCGACCCGATGAAGGCGGTCAGCACGCCGATGCGCAGGGAACGCGTGAAGAACTCCCGCTCGGGCGTGCGCCGGAACAGGTGGTAGGCGCTGGCGCCCATGACGACGAACCCGCCGGTCCACAGCCCGGCGCTCAGCACGTGGGGGAGCGCGAAGACGAGGGTGGGGTTGGTGAACAGCGCGCCGAAGTCGCGCAGCACGAGCCGCCCGCCCTGCTCGGCCGCGCCCGCCGGATGCTGCAGGAAGGAGTTGGCGACCATGATGAACAGCGCCGAGGCGTACGCCGTCAGCGTCACCAGCCAGATGCACGCCACGTGGAGGCCGCGCGGCAGCCGGTGCCAGCCGAAGATCCACAGGCCGAGGAACGTGGACTCGAGGAAGAAGGCGAGCAGCGTCTCCAGCGCCAGCGGCGCGCCGAACACGTCGCCCGCGTAGTGCGAGAGCCCGCTCCAGCTCAGCCCGAACTGGAACTCCATCACGAGCCCGGTGACGATCCCGAGCGCGTAGTTGATCACGTAGATCTGTCCCCAGAAGCGGGTCATCCGCTCGTGCAGGGGATTCCCGCCGAGGGCGAACCGGGTGTGCATGATCGCCACCAGCGGGGCCAGTCCGAGCGTGAGCACGACGAACAGGAAGTGGAGGCTTCCGGTCACGGCGAACTGCATCCGGGCGAGGCCGACGACGTCCATAGATCTCTCCATGCGTAGGCTGTCTACATATAGACAGCCTACATATAGACTCGGCGCATGAGTAACCGGGATAGGCTGCGGGCGTGAACGCCGACGCGCTCCGGGGCCACATGGACGCCCTGCTGCTCTCCGTGCTGGAACGGGAGCCGCTGCACGGCTACGCGATCATCGAGGCGCTGCGCGAGCGCAGCGGCGGCGCCCTGGACGTGCCGACGGGCACGGTCTACCCCGCGCTGCGCAGGCTGGAGCGGGCCGGGCTGCTCGCCGGCGAGTGGGCCTCCGACGGCGGGCGCAGACGCCGGACCTATCGCCTCACCGACGCCGGGCGCAAGGCGCTGGCGGGGGAGCGGTCGGCCTGGCGGTCGTTCACGACCGCGATAGGGAGCGTTCTGGATCCGCTGCGCTGAGGTTCGATGAGCTGAGCGCGGACAGCGTCCTGGTACAGCGCAGGCAGTGCGCCGCGCTGTACAGCTGCCACACGGAGAACGCGTCGCTCACCGCGGACACGGCCAGCCCGGGAAGATAACCGCTGAACCCCGCCGGGCCCTGCGCGGCCGCCGCCAGCGTCAGGCCCATCGCCCCGACCAGCGGCGTCTGGATCCAGACGAACAGCCCCAGCCACCGGGTGAGGAGAGCGGGCCGGCGGATGTGGCGCACCCCCCGGCCGAGCGCGATCAGCGCGACTCCGCCCACCACACCCACGCCGAGCTGGAGGAGGTCGACCGTCCTGGCCAGCAGCCCGAACCACTCCGGTTTGAGCTGCTCCATCGCGGGAGTCTGGGGGAAGATCCGCCAGATCACCGCCCACAGGAACGCGGAGAGCGGCACGCTGAGGAACAGCAGCGCGGCGGTGCGGCGGCCCTGGCTCACCGCCAGCTCCCCCTGGAAGCCCGGCGCGACCTCGGGCACCGCGCCGAAGTCGGCGACCGCCAGCCGCTCGGCCTCGGCCCGGGGGAGACCCTCGTCCTCGTACGCCTCGGCCGCGTCGAGCAGGCTGTCGCGCGCCTCGGTCAGCAGGTCGCGCTTGGCCCCGCCCGGACCCCGCAGCGCATGGCGCATCGACGCGACGTACTCGTCGATCGGCCCCGCGTTCCCCATTGTCCCTCCCGTTCCGCCGCAAGCGTACGGCCGGGAGGTCCGGGGCGCATCAGGGTGATCCCTGAGCCGGGACCGGGAAAGCCGGGGCCGGGTCGTACGGTGTCCTTGTGGCAGGGCAACGGACGGGCCTGTGGTCGTCCCCGGATCGGCAAAGCCGCGTGCCGGCACGGTCGGGGTTCGCGGATACCCTGTTCTCAGGTGTGACCCAGCCCCCCAAAACATCGGCCTGTCCCTGCTGGGGCCGGAGGTACAGGCGGTTTTCCTGGGTACAGGGATGCTCGTGGGCGGTGTCTTCTGACCGTTTCGCCGCGGCAACATCCTGTTAACCCTGGTCGGCGAGACTTAGAGCGGAGAGCGAGGCGGAACGTGAACCAGCCGAAGATCGTGGTGGGCATCAACGGGTCGATGGCGTCGCAGGCCGCACTGCGGTGGGCCGCCGCCGAGGGTGCGCTGCGCGGCGCGCGGGTCGAGGCGGTGTACGCCTGGGAGTGGACGGGCGGGCTGCACGCCCACTACGCGCCGATCGCGAGCCGCACCTCACGGGAGGACGAGCGCGGGATAGCGCTCGACGTCGCCGACCGGGCCGTCGCCGAACTCGGCGACCGCCACGTCGAGCCGGTGGTCGTCGAAGGGCCCCCGGCGCAGGTCCTGCTGCGTGCGACCGACGGCGCGGACCTGCTGGTGCTGGGGGCGCACGAGGCCGAGTCCGAGCCCTACCCCGTGCTCAACCCGGTCGTCTCCGCCTGCCTGCTGCGGGCCAGGTGCCCGGTCGTCGTCGTGCTGCCCGGCATGGAGCACGACCGCCGTCCCGGGGTGCTCGCCGGCAGCAGATCCTGATCCCCCCGGGGCCGGACGTCCCGCCGGTCTCGGGACTTTCCGCCCTGCCGGGCCGTGCGGCCCGCGGCGGAGCATGAGGGTATGGAACCCAGCAGCCCGGCCGGTGACCCAGCCACCAACCCGGGCATCGTCGTCGGGTACGACGGCTCCGATTTCGCCATGCAGGCGCTCGACTGGGCGATGGACGAGGCCGAGTACCGGAACACGCCCATCACCGTCTGCCACGCGTGGCAGACGCCGTACGGCGCGGGCGACGAGGAGGCGCGCAAGTCGCTGCACCACGCGGCCGAGCACGTGCTGTGGCACGGCGCGGAGTGCGCCCGGCAGTGCACGAGCGGCGTCCGCGTGCGGGAGGACCTGTTCGAGGGGCCGGCCTCCGACCGGCTCGTCGCGCTGTCGGAGACGGCCGGCCTCGTGGTCGTGGGATCGCGCGGTCTGAGCGGCGCGGCGCGCCGTGTGATGGGTTCGGTCGCGGGACACGTGGCGACGCACGCGCTCTGCCCGGTGATCGTGGTCCGGGGCGCGGGGTCGCTCCCGCACCGCAGGCACCCCGGTCCGGTCGTCGTGGGAGTCGGCGGCGGCGACGACCACGTCCTCGCCTTCGCCTACCGCGAGGCCGCCCTGCGCGGCCTGTCGCTGATCGCGGTGCACGCCTGGCGCTACCCGGCGGCCGCGTGGGCCGCGGGCATGGCGCCCATGGTGATGTCCGACGTCCCGGGCAGGGAGGCCGTCGAGGCGCTGGAGGCCGCCGTGGAGCCCTGGCGCGCGCGGCACCCGGACGTGCACACCCTGCTCCAGCCGGTCGAGGGCGCCGTGCTCGACGTGCTGGCCGACTCCTCTCCCGGCGCGACCATGCTGGTCGTCGGCGCGACCCGCGCCCGAGGCGTGCTCGGCAGGCTCGGGTCGGTCACCCGGCCGCTGATCGACGCGGTCACCTGTCCGGTGGCCGTCGTCCGTTCCTGATCGGGCGGTGACAAGGGCGGGACCGATCCATGCCGAAGCGGGACGCGCAAGGGCAGCGCGCGTACGGTAGCGACGTCAGGTAATCGGCAAATTCATACAAGTTTGCGATAAAGACACTTATTGGTCCTGGCGTCGCGGTGGTCTACCCCTAAAGTCCGGGGCATGCGTGCTCTATCCCGGGCCTGTCCCGATGACCGCTCCGGCGCCCGCGCGGTCGCCGTGCTCGCGGCCGCCGGTCTCCTGGCCGCCGGCGTCGCGGTCATGTCGCCGTCGCCCGCCTCTGCCGAGCCGGGCGACGTGGTGATCAGCCAGGTGTACGGAGGCGGCGGCAACTCCGGCGCCCCGTACACCAACGACTACGTCGAGCTCTTCAACCGCGGCAGCGCCGCCATCTCGCTGGACGGCTGGTCCCTCCAGTACACCAGTGCCACCGGGACCGGCCTGTTCGGCTCCCAGAAGCAGAACCTGGCGGGCTCGCTCGCCCCCGGTCAGTACCACCTCGTCCAGCTGTCCGCCGGATCGACGCCGAGCGGCGCGCTCCCGGCCCCCGACACCGTCGGCACCCTCAGCCTGAGCGGCACGGCCGGCAAGGTCGCCCTGGTCCGCTCGGCCACGGGCCTGGCCTGCAACGGCGGCTCCTCACCCTGCACCCCGGAGCAGACCGCGCAGATCGCCGACCTCGTCGGGTACGGCACGGCCAACTACTTCGAGGGCACGGCGGCGGCCCCGGGCCTGAGCAACGCCACCGCCGCGGTGCGCGCCGGCGGCGGCTGCGCGGACACCGACGACAACGCCGCCGACTTCGCCGCGGGCCCGCCCGCGCCGCGCAACACGGCGACGCCCCCGGCTGCCTGCGGCGCCGCCTCCCCGTCGCCGTCCGCGACCCCCTCGCCCTCGCCGTCGCCGACGCCCACCGCCGACCCCTGCGAGGTGCCGGCGAACCGGCAGATCGCCGAGGTCCAGGGCAGCGGAGACGTCTCCCCGCTCGTGGGGCAGACCGTCCGGGTCGAGGGCATCGTGACCGGCGACTTCCAGGAGTCCGGTCAGCAGAGCGGCTTCTACTTCCAGGACGCGACGCCCGACGCCGACCCGGCCACCTCCGACGGCCTGTTCGCGTTCGCCCGGGCGACCCTGAAGGACGTCAAGGCAGGCGACCGCGTGCTCGTCACCGGCCGGGTCACCGAGTTCAACGGGCTCACCGAGCTGTCCCCGGTCACGGCGGTGGACGTGTGCGGCACCGGCACGATCACGCCCGAGGTCTACGACCTGCCGCGGGCCGCCGGCGCCACCTTCGAGCCGTACGAGGGTGTGCTCGTGACCTTCCCCGAGCCGCTGACCGTGACCGACCACTACAACCTCGGCCGGTTCGGCGAGGTGACGGTCGCCGCCGGCGGGAGGCGCTTCCAGCCGACCGACCGGCCCGGCGTCGACCCCGCGCTGGACGCCCGCAGGTCGCTGCTGATCGACGACGGCTCCAACACCGAGAACCCGGCCACGATCCCGTACACGAGTCCGGAGGTCGTCCGGCTCGGGGACACCGCGAAGGGCGTCACCGGCGTGCTGAGCTACGGCTTCGGGGCCTACCGGCTGGAGCCGACCAAGCCGATCACGTTCACGCGCACCAACCCGAGGAAGCCGGCGCCCGCGCCGGTGGGCGGCAACGTCCGCGTGGCGAGCCTCAACACGCTCAACTGGTTCACCACGCTCGACTCGCGCGGCGCCGACACGGCCGAGGAGCAGCAGCGGCAGCTCAAGAAGATCGTCGCCACGCTGAAGGGCCTCGACGCCGACGTCGTCGGGCTCATGGAGGTCGAGAACAACGGGCAGACCGCGCTCGACGCGCTGGTCGCCGCCCTGAACGCCGAGGTGGGCGCGGGCACGTACGCCGCACTGACCCACCCCTACCCGGGCACCGACCTGATCCACGTCGCGGCGATCTACAAGCCGGCGCGGGTGCGCCCGGTGGGCGAGACGCTGTCGTCCACCGACCCCGTCTTCCGGCGGCCGCCGCTGATCCAGACCTTCCGCCGGACCGGCGGCGGGCAGCCGTTCACGCTGCTCGTCAACCACTTCAAGTCGAAGGGCTGCGACGAGGAGGCGACCGGCGGCGACACCGACCAGGGCGACGGCCAGGGCTGCTACAACGACGAGCGCGTACGGCAGGCCAAGGCGGTGCTCGGCCTCATCGACTCGATGGACCTGCCGAACCCGCTGGTGATCGGCGACCTCAACGCGTACGGCGAGGAGGACCCGATCGACACGCTGGAGAAGGGCGGCCTGACCAGCCTGTCCAAGCGGTTCGTCCCCGCGGCCCAGCGCTACAGCTACCTGTTCGACGGGCTGTCCGGCGAGCTCGACCACGCCATGGCCGGCAAGCAGCTGGTCAAGCGGGTGACCGGGGCGACGATCTGGCACGTCAACGCCGACGAGCCGCGCATCCTCGACTACAACCTGGAGTTCAACCCGCCGAGCCTGTACCGGCCCGACGCGTTCCGCTCCTCCGACCACGACCCGCTTCTGATCGGGCTCGACCTGCCAGGCGGCAAGCACTGACGATCCGCGTGCGAAGGGCCCCCGGCGACGGGGGCCCTTCCCTATTTCGCGTCGGGATCGACGAAGTCCCGCTTGGTCTCCGGCGGCTCGCCCGGCTTGCCGCCCAGTCGCGGATAGCGCAGGTCGAAGGCGGGCCGCTCGGAGCGGATGGGCGGGATCGACACGAAGTTGTGGCGCGGCGGCGGGCACGACGTCGCCCACTCCAGCGAGTTGGCGGTCCCCCACGGGTCGTTCACCGTGACCTTCTCCCCGTGCCGGGGGGTCCACCAGAGGTTGTAGAGGAAGGGCAGAGTGGACAGCCCGAGCAGCAGGGCGCCCGCGCTCGACAACTCGTGCATCCAGGTGAAGCCGTCGTTGGGCGAGTAGTCGCCGTACCGCCGGGGCATGCCCTGCGCGCCGAGCCAGTGCTGGATGAGGAACGTCATGTGGAAGCCGATGAAGAGCATCCAGAAGTGAATCTTCCCGAGGCGCTCGTTCAACATCCTCCCGGTGAACTTCGGCCACCAGAAGTAGAAGCCGGCGAACATCGCGAAGACGACGGTCCCGAAGACCACGTAGTGGAAGTGGGCGACCACGAAGTAGGTGTCGGTCACGTGGAAGTCCAGCGGCGGCGACGCCAGGATCACCCCGGTCAGCCCGCCGAGCAGGAACGTCACGAGGAATCCCACCGACCACAGCATCGGTGTCTCGAAGGTCAGATGGCCCCGCCACATCGTGCCGGTCCAGTTGAAGAACTTCACCCCGGTGGGCACCGCGATCAGGAACGTCATCAGCGAGAAGAACGGCAGCAGCACGCGCCCGGTGGCGAACATGTGGTGCGCCCAGACGGTGACCGACAGCGCGGTGATCGCGATCGTCGCGCCCACCATGCCGACGTACCCGAACAGCGGCTTGCGGCTGAACACCGGGATCACCTCGGTGACGATGCCGAAGAACGGCAGCGCGATGATGTAGACCTCCGGGTGGCCGAAGAACCAGAACAGGTGCTGCCACAGCAGCGGACCGCCGGTCGCCGGGTCGTAGATGTGCGCGCCGAGCTTACGGTCGATTCCCAGGGCCAGCAGCGCGGCGGCGAGGACCGGGAATGCCAGCAGCACGAGGATCGAGGTGAAGAACACGTTCCACGTGAAGATCGGCATCCGGAACATGGTCATGCCGGGAGCGCGCATGCACATGACCGTGGTGATGAAGTTGACCGCGCCCAGGATCGTCCCCAGACCGGACAGCGCCAGGCCCATCACCCACAGGTCCCCGCCGAGCTGCGGGGTGTACGGCGCGGTCGACAGCGGTGTGTAGGCCGTCCAGCCGAACGTCGGGGCCCCGCCGGCCAGTGAGGACCCCAGGACCATCAGGCCGCCGAAGAGGAACAGCCAGTAGCTCGCCATGTTGAGCCGGGGGAACGCCACGTCGGGCGCGCCGATCTGCAGCGGCATGACCGCGTTGGCGAAGCCGGCGAACAGGGGCGTCGCGAAGAACAGCAGCATGTTCGTGCCGTGCAGCGTGAACATCATGTTGTACTGCTGCAGCGTGACGAACTGCATGCCGGGCTCGAAGAGCTCCGCCCGGATGACCAGCGCCTGCACGCCGCCGACCAGGAAGAAGAAGAACGCGGTGATCATGTAGAGGTTGCCGATCACCTTGTGGTCCGTGCTCGACAGCCACGAGGCGATCCGGGCGCCGGGACCCTTCGGGGCCGTCAGGTCGGTAGGCCGTACGGCATGAGTCGTCATCCGGGTGCTCCTTCTACGTCAAGAAGGTCTCCTGCCCAATCACGCGATACGCATCGCGAAATGGAATGCTGGGATTGTCCGGCTGGTTATGCCCGCTGAAGACCGAGCGAAAGGAGTCGCCCATGGCGACCATCGAGGTAACCGAGAAGAACTTCAACGACATCGCCGACAACGGCATCGTACTGCTCGATTTCTGGGCATCCTGGTGCGGCCCCTGCCGGTCCTTCGCTCCGATCTTCGAGAAGGCGTCCGAGGAGCACGCGGACATCACCTTCGGCAAGATCGACACTGAGGCTCAGCCGGCCCTGTCGGAGGGCTTCGAGATCACCGCGATTCCGACGATTATGGCGATCCGTGACGGCATTGTGGTGTTCGCCCAGCCGGGCGCGCTGCCCGCGCCCGCGCTCGAGGACCTGATCCGGCAGCTGCGCGCGCTCGACATGGACGCCATCCGCGCCCAGATCGAGGCGGAGGCCAAGAACAGCTGAGGGGCCTCCCGGCGGACGAAACCGCCGTCACCCGGTCCGAGTGATCGGAGGGCGACGGCGGTATCAGACGGTGGTATCAGACGGTGTGAGCCGCAGGTGCGGAACGGTGCCGCTCAGCTCGAGCGGTATAGCTCCGCGACGCGGAAGGCGAGATCGAGCGACTGGCCGCGGTTGAGGCGGGGGTCGCAGGCGGTCTCGTAGCGCAGCGCCAGATCCTCCTCCACGATCGCGTGCCCGCCGCCCACGCACTCGGTGACGTCGTCGCCGGTGAACTCGATGTGGATGCCGCCGGGGTGGGTGCCGAGCGCGTGGTGGACCTCGAAGAACCCCGCGACCTCGTCCAGCACGTCGTCCAGGCGGCGGGTCTTGTGCCCGCTCGGCGCCTCGAACGTGTTGCCGTGCATCGGGTCGCACACCCAGGCCACGGTGGCGCCGCTCGCGTTGACCTTCTCCACCAGCGTCGGCAGCGCGTCGCGGACCCTGCCCGCGCCCATCCGCGTGATGAAGGTGAGCCGCCCGGGCTCGTTGTCCGGGTTGAGCTTGTCGATCAGCGCGATGGCCTCTTCGGGCGTGGTGGTCGGGCCGAGCTTCACGCCGATCGGGTTGCGGATGCGGCTGAAGAACTCGACGTGGGCCCCGTCGAGCTGCCGGGTGCGCTCACCGATCCACACCATGTGCGCCGACACGTCGTACGGCTGACCCGTACGGGAGTCGATCCGGGTGAGCGCCCGGTCGTAGTCGAGGATCAGGGCCTCGTGGGAGGAGTAGAACTCGACGGTGTGGAACTCCTCGGGGTCGGCCCCGCAGGCCCGCATGAACGCCAGCGCCTGGTCGATCTCCCGCGCCAGCTGCTCGTAGCGCCGCCCCGCCGGGGACTCCGCGACGAAGTCCTGGTTCCACGCGTGGACCTGGCGCAGGTCGGCGTAGCCGCCCTTGGTGAAGGCCCGCGCGAGGTTCAGCGTGCTCGCCGAGGAGTGGTAGGCCCGCAGCAGCCGGTTCGGGTCGGGACGGCGGGCCTCGGGGGTGAAGTCGAACCCGTTCACCATGTCGCCCCGGTAGGCCGGCAGCTCGACGCCGTCGCGGACCTCCATGGGCTTGGACCGCGGCTTGGCGAACTGCCCGGCGAGCCGGCCGATCTTGACGACCGGGACACGGCCCGCGTAGGTCAGCACGATCGCCATCTGCAGCAGCGTCTTGAGCTTGTTGCGCACGTTCTCGGCCGTCGCGCCCGCGAAGGTCTCGGCGCAGTCACCGCCCTGCAGGACGAACGCCTCGCCGCGCGCCACGGCGGCCAGGCCGTCCTTGAGCTGGTCGCATTCGCCGGCGAACACCAGCGGGGGCAGGGACGCCAGCTCCGCGACGACCTTGTCCAGTTCGCCGCGGTCGGGCCAGTCCGGCTGCTGGGCCGCGGGCAGGTCACGCCAGGTGTCCAGGGCACGCGAGGTGTCGGGGTTTGATGCGCTCACGGTCACCAAGGTTATTGCACCGCGTCCCGTGCGACCCCCTCCCTGTCCACTTGCTGAGATCTTTTTTCTTGCTCAGTAAGCCGCACGTGCTCGGGCAGCACACCGAGCCCGATGAACCGGGGCAGCAGCGAGCGCACCACCGGCACGCGGGTGAGGTCGGGGATCCGCGCCACCGGACCGGCGAGGGCCGGCCGGATGAGCCGGTCCTGCACCACCCGCTGCGCGGCCTGGACGACGGCCGTGGGCGCCTTCCTGCGCCGCTCCACCTTCGCGAGCAGCCCCTCGGGGGCCCGGCCGCGCAGCAGGGCCGGCCCGACGATGTTGGCCGCCGCGACGGCGTCCTGCACCGCGAGGTTGATCCCGACGCCGAAGACCGGCGACATCGCGTGGGCCGCGTCGCCGATCAGCAGCAGCCCGGGCAGGTGCCAGCGCGTGAGCCGGTTCAGCTCGACGCTCAGCACGCCCGCCTCGTCGAAGCCGTGCAGCTCGGACGTCCTGCCGTCGAGGAAGGGCAGCAGCCGCTCCACCTCGCCGCGCAGCCCGTCGACGCCCTCCGCCTCCAGTGCGGCGAAGCCGCCCTTCGGAATGACGTAGGCGAGCTGCCAGTACGTCTCCCTGTTGATCGCGACCATGAGCCGCCCGGCCGACGCCCGCAGGAACGGCTGTTCGGGGTCGCCCGCCGCCCGCGGCAGCCGGAACCAGACGACGTCCATCGGCGCGCCGAACCGCTTCGGCGCCAGACCGGCCGCCCGCCGCACGTCGGAGTGCCGGCCGTCCGCGCCGACCGTGAGGAGTGCCCTGATCTCGTGCTCCTCGCCCCGCTCGTCGCGGTAGCGCACGCCCCGGATCGCGCCGTCGTGCCGTACGAGGTCGGTGACCCTGGCGTTCATCAGGAGATGGAAGCCGGGGTAGGCGCGTGCCTCACGGGTGAGGAGGTCGAGGAAGTCCCACTGCGGGACGAAGGCGATGTACCGAAACTTCCCCGGCAGGCGCCGCAGGTCGGAGATGGGCACCTCGCCGTCGTCGGTCCGCATCGACATGACGTACGCCTTGCGATGCGGCAGCCGGTGGAACGCCTCGGCGAGCCCGATCTCGTCCAGCACCTGGAGGGTCGAGGGATGGATGGTGTCGCCGCGGAAGTCCCGCAGGAAGTCCGCGTGCTTCTCCAGCAACGTGACGTCGACGCCCGCGCGGGCCAGGAGCAGCGCGAGCATGGCCCCCGCGGGCCCGCCGCCCGCGATCACACATGTCGTCTCCATAATTCATCACCCGCTGAAATCATCTCACGCGGAGGGCCGGGCCGCCAGGGCCGGGCCGAAGTGGGCCTACCGGAGCGCATGCGGGACCGCTATTTTGTGATCAATGAAATCGGCCTTCGGGAGTCCGCTGTGATTGCTCGTGTCAGCCATCTGCCGCGCGTCGCGGCCGGGGCGATGGTCCTGTCCCTCGTGGCGTCGCTGACCGTCGGAGCGCCCGCGGCACTCGCCGGGACCGGCGACTCCGAGCCGCACACCGGCAACGGGTGCGGCTCGCAGTCCCTCACGCTGGAGGCGTGACCTCAGACGTGGGCGTGGTTGCGGGACCCCGCCCGCAGCACGTCCAGACAGGCGGCCAGTGACCGCGTGGTGAGGTCCCGGGTGGGGGCGTAGGCCTCCTCCGGATACTGCCGCGGGCCGTCCTCCACCAGCATGATCAGGTAGAGGTAGACCCGGTAGAGGGCGAGGCGGACGCGGGCGGCGTGGTCCAGCCGCACCGGGCCGGCCTCCTGCCGGTAGCCCGCGAGCATCGGATCGTCCTCGCGCAGTTCGCCGAAGATGGTGGGAGTGACGAAGTCGGCGAGCGGGTCGCCCCAGAACGCCCTCTCGTGGTCGATGAGCGCCTGGACGCTCTTGTCGCCGTTCAGGAACACGTTGCCCGGCCACAGGTCGAAGTGCACCAGCGTCGGGGTGGTGACCTGGTCGAGGACGTGCGCGTTCATGTGGACGAGCCCGACGATCTCCACGATGGTCGCCGGGAGCCGGGTGTTGTAGTGGACGGCGTCGTCGAGCAGGGCGCCGATCATGACGAGGAACGCCTCCCGCCACGTGTGGCCGGTCAGCCCGGCGTACGGGTAGCCGAAGACGCCCGTGCCCGGGATGGCGTGCAGGCGGGCGAGGTGGCGGCCGAGCTCGAACCGCAGCGCGCCCTCCTCCGCGGGGCTGACCGTCGTCCGGTTCCACGGCACTCCGTCGAGCGCGGACAGGATGAGGTAGTCGCCGCCCAGCACCGGATCGTCGAACGACGCCCGGAGCAGGGCGGGCATCGGCAGCCCCACGGGCTGGGCGAGGTGGTAGACCATCGCCTCGGTGCGCAGCAGGTGCCGTTCGTAGGTCAGCAACCGCAGGTCGGGCGGCGGCCCGAGCTTGAGCACCACCTCACGTCCGTCGTCGAGGCCGAGCCGCCAGACGGCGTTCGCGAAGCCGTCGGCGAGCTCTTCCGACGAGGTCAGCCCGCAGCCCAGCGCGTCGCGGACGACCTCGTCGAGCTGTGCGGGGGACAACCGCCTCTTCGTCCTGCTGTCCATCAAGTCTTCTCAGTCTTCCCGGGTAGGAGTGGTGACCGCGATGGTCCACGTGGCCTCGTGCTTGTCCCCCGGCTGCAAAACGATCAGGTCGGTGCCCGAGTTGAACGCGTCGGGCGGGCAGGTCATGGGCTCCACGGCCAGTCCCCTGTGGCCGAGCCCCGTGCCCGTGCAGATCTGGACCCACGGCATCACCGACGGGTCCCAGGTGAGCTCCACCCCGCCCTCCGGCCCGAGCACGCGCACCCGCCCCTCCGTCACGCCGGCGAAGGCGTGGTCGACGGCGGTGTCCCCGATCACGCGCGGCGTCCGGAAGTCGTAGGGCGTCGCCTCGACCTCCACCAGGTCGGTGGGGGCGAGCAGGTCGTCGGTGAGCAGCACGCGCCCGGCCGGCAGGCCGAGCTCGTAGGCGGTGACGTCCGGCCCGGCCAGCAGCCAGGGGTGCGGCCCGCAGCCGTACGGCGCCGCCGTCTCGCCCACGTTCTGCGCCGTCAGCGTGGTCGACAGGCCCTCCTCGGACACCGAGTGCCGCACCTCCAGGGCGATCCTGTGCGGGTAGCCCTCGGTGGGCTCCACGACGTGCGTCAGCCGTACGTGGCCGTGGTGGTCCTCCACCGACAGCAGCTCCGCGCACTTCCAGTCGAGGCCGGCGACGAGACCGTGCAGGGCGTGCCCGCGGTCGGGCTCGTTGATCGGCAGGTGACGGCGCTGCCCGTCGAAGACGTACGTGCCGCCGACCACACGGTTCGGCCAGGGAGCGAGGATTGTGCCGCTGTAGTACGGCACCGGCCCGCCCTCCGGCCAGCTCGTCACCAGATCGCGGCCCTCGTGGCGCAACGCCCGCAGCGCGCCGCCCCGCTCGCTGATCGTGGCCTGGTAACCGCCGCCGGCAATGGTGTAATCGGGCACGGGGGAGTCCTCTCGCTGACGCGTCGTCAAGAAGTGGGTCATCTGACGGTATGCAGGGACCTTATCCCAGCTCATCGCCCTTGATCCAAGCGGGGTGGACCAATGGTGGGAGCGCTCCCATAACCGGTAAAGCTAAGTCTTTTCGTCGGACGCGTCAACTTAATCTCAGGATTTTCGCGTAGATCGGTATAACGGCACCGATTTGCCGCAGACCGGCTCTCACGTGCACGTGCATGGGCGGCCGCCCACCGGTTCGTGCTGAAACTTACACGCGCGGAAACGCCGCTCCGTGGCATGGCGAAGACCCGGCCTCCCGCACGCGTGCGGGAGGCCGGGTGGAGCCGCCGGGGGCGGCGGAGAGCAGGCCGGACCCGGCAGGGGCCGGGCCGGGTGTCAGCGCAGCTCGCCGCTCTTCACGACGTCGCGGTACCAGAGCGCGCTGTCCTTGGGGGTACGCTTCTGCGTCGCGTAGTCGACGTGCACGATGCCGAACCGCTGGCTGTATCCCTCGGCCCACTCGAAGTTGTCGAGCAGCGACCACACGTGGTAGCCCTCGACCTGCGCGCCCGCCTCCATCGCGCGGTGCACGGCGCTCAGGTGGTCGCGCAGGTACGCGATCCGCCGATCGTCGCGGACGCGGCCGTCGGCGTCGACCCCGTCCACGGTGGCCAGGCCGTTCTCGGTGATGACCATCGGCACGCCGGGGTAGTCCCGCTGCACCCGGACGAGGATGTCGTGCAGGCCCTCGGGGTAGATCTCCAGCCACTCGGCCTGGGCCCGCTCGTGCAGGAACACCCGCTCGCCCTTGCCGTCGACGAAGACCGGGGTGTAGTACTGCACACCCAGGACGTCGATGGGCTCGCTGATGATCCCGAGGTCCCCGTCCAGGATGTGGTCCGCCATCGGGCCGCGCTCGGAGATCCAGCGCAGCGTGTCCTCGGGATAGCTCCCCTTGAAGACGGGGTCGAGGTAGAGCCGGTTCTCCAGCCCGTCCTGGTGGCGGGCCGCCTCGCGGGCCTCCGGGGTGTCGTCGGCCGGGTAGGTGGGGTGCAGGTTGAGCGCGGGCCCGATCCGGCGGCCCGGGTGCCGCTCGTGCAGCACGCGGGAGGCGAGGCCGTGCGCGAGCAGCAGGTGGTGGCAGGCGACGAACGCGCGCGCGTCGTCCTTGAAGCCCGGCGCGTGCTGGCCGAACCGGTAGCCGCAGTCGACCACCGTCTTGGGCTCGTTGATCGTCAGCCAGTCCCTGATCTCCAGGGCGTCGAAGCAGATCCCGGCGTACTCGGCGAAGCGCTCGGCCGTGTCCCGGTTCTCCCAGCCGCCCCGGTCCTGCAGCTCCTGCGGCAGGTCCCAGTGGAAGAGCGTGGCCATCGGCCGGATGCCGCGCTCGGCCAGGCCGTCGACGAGTCGGCGGTAGAAGTCGAGGCCCTTCTGGTTGGGCTTGCCCGATCCGGTCGGCTGGATCCGCGGCCAGGCGATGGAGAAGCGGTAGCTGCCCAGGCCCAGATCGGCGATCAGGTCCAGGTCCTCGTTGTAACGGTGGTAGTGGTCGGCGGCGTGCTCGCCGCTGTCGCCGTCGCGTACGTTGCCGGGGACCGCGCAGAAGGTGTCCCATACCGAGGGCCCGCGGCCGTCCTCCGTGGTCGCGCCCTCGATCTGGTACGCCGCGGTGGACGCGCCCCAGACGAAGTCGGCCGGAAACCGTGCGGGTGAGTTCATGGCTTCATCCATTCTCGGTGAGGAAACGCGCGGGTGATTCGAGCGCCGAGCGGAGCTCACGCAGGAACTCCGCGGCATCGCGACCGTTGATGTAACGGTGGTCGTATGCGAGGCCCAGTGTGGCGGTCTTGCGTACGGCGAAGCCTGAGCCGTCTTGGACGACCTCCGAGCGCGGCGCGGTCAGCGACAGCGCGCACGTCTGGCCGGGGAAGACGATGGGGACGGCGAACACGATGCCGTCGTGCGTGTGCAGGGTGAGCGTGATGGCGCCGCCCCGCAGATCGCGTTCCCGGAACGACCCGGAGAGCGCGGTCGTGCGGAAGCCGGCAAGGTCGGCGGCGATCTCGGCGAGCGTCCGGTTGCCGGCGTCGCGGACGACCGGGATGAACAGCCCCTGGCCCACGTCGACCGTGACGCCCACGTCCGCGGTGACGGCCCTTCTCGCCCGCAGGCCGGGGCCCCGCGTGTCCGAGCCGGGCTCCGCGAAGAACATCGGGAAGCGGTCGAGCAGCCCGCCGGTCGCCTTCACCATCATCTCGGGCAGGCCGACCAGGGCGCGCAGCCGGCGGGTGAGGTCGCGGGCGAGCGACAGGACCTCGGTCACGTCGACGTTCATCGCCGTGAAGGCCGCGGGGATCTCGCGCCGGGACCGCTCGACGACCTCGGCCGTCCGCTGCTGCGCCCGCGACAGCGTGATCCACTGTTCGTCGTCTTCCGCCGGGGCGCCGGCGTCGTCCGCGACGGCGGCGGGGGAGGGCTCCTGTCCGCCGAGCAGTTCCTCGACGTCGCTGCGCCTGATCACCTTCCGGCCGAGGGCGTACACCCGCTCCATGGCGATGCCGTGCGCCTCGATCAGGTCGCGCGCGGGCGCCGTGACGACCACGCCCTCGCCGGGCGGCGCGGGAGCGCCCGGCCCGTGCGGATTCCCGTCCGCGGTCTGCCCCGCGGCCTCCCGGACGGGCTCGTCCGCGCTCCCGAGCAGGCGGGCGATCACCTGCCCCGGCTCGCACTCGGCCCCCTCGGCGACCAGCCGCCGCAGGACGCCGTCCGCCGGGGCCTCGACCTCCTCCGTCGCCTTGGACGTCTCCAGCAGCACGATCGGCTCGCCGTCCCGCACGGTCCGCCCGTCCTCGGCCAGCCATTCGACCAGGACGTACGACGTGTCGTTGTTGTTGAGCTTGGGCACGCGGAACTCGGTCACGACAGCGCCTCTCTCACCGCGGCCCGGATGCTGTCGGCCTGCACGAGCACCTCGCGTTCCAGATGGGGGGCGGCGGGGATCACCCGGTCCGCCGAGTTTATTAGCGTGATCGGGCGGCGCAGGCGGTCCCACAGGCGCGGGTAGAGCGCCGTGGCCACCTCGGCCGCCCAGGTGCCGCCCTCGGTCCCATCGTCGACGACGCAGACGTGCGGCGCGTCCTCCAGCCCCGGCAGATGGGGCACGGGGTAGAGCTGGGCGGGCACCAGCAGTTCGCAGACCAGCTCGTCCTCCAGCAGCAGCGTCCGCATGGCGTCGAGCGTCCGGTGGACGAGCCCGCCGTGGGTGACCAGCGTGCAGTCGGGCCGGCCCGCGCCGTCGAGGTACACCCGCGCCACGTCGTCCACCAGCTCGTACCGGAACAGGTCGTCGACGCGGTGCATCTGCCGCGTGTACAGGACCTTGTCCTCGAAGAACAGGCAGGGCCGCCCCAGGCCGAACATCCGGGCGAACAGCTCGCCCGCGTCGTGGAACGGCGTCATCTCGAACAGGGACAGCCCCGGCACGCCGATGAAGTGCTTCTGCGGGTTCTGGCTGTGGGTCGGGCCGTAGCCGCGGTTGCCGCCCGTGGGGCAGCGCACCACGAGCGGCACCGGCACGGGCCTGCCGTACATCGAGGTGGACTTGGCGGCGAAGTTGGTGATCTGGTCGAACGCCAGCGCCACGAAGTCGGCGAACATGATCTCGACGATGGCCTTGTCGCCGGCCAGGGCCAGCCCGGCCCCGACCCCGGCGATCGCTCCCTCGCTCAGCGGCGTGGACCTCACCCGCGAGCCGAACCGGCCGGACAGTCCCCGGGTGACCTTGAACGCGCCGCCGTACGGGTCGCTGACGTCCTCGCCGAGCAGGTGGACCGAGGGGTCGGACTCCATGAGGTCGTGCAGCGCCTGGTTGAGATGCTCCGAGACCCTGGTCACGCCGATCCTCCCGGCCGTGCGTGGGGCCGGGCGGAGACCTCGGCGACCACCCGCTCGACGAGCTCCCGCTGCTCCCGGTCGATCCGCGCGAACCGCTCGGGATCGGCCTCGGCGTACCGGTCGTACCAGTCGGACTCCGCGGCCCGGCGGATCTCCTCCGGGGGCCGGGTGTCGTCACCCTTGCTGTGGGGCCCGAGGCGGTGCGTGGCGAACTCGACCACGAGCGGGGAGGGCTCGGCCCGCACGGCGTCGATCAGCGGGGCGAGGACCTCCCTGATCTCACCGGCGTCGGTGGACGAGACGTGGTGGTGGCGGACGCCGAAGGCCGCCGCCCGGGCGGCGATCGTGCCCGCCATCTGC
The DNA here is from genome assembly GCF_053604425.1 of Microbispora sp. NPDC004025. Taxonomy (NCBI): domain Bacteria; kingdom Bacillati; phylum Actinomycetota; class Actinomycetes; order Streptosporangiales; family Streptosporangiaceae; genus Microbispora; species Microbispora sp. NPDC004025. The sequence continues at coordinate 78,273 of NZ_JBSGHN010000016.1, forward strand.
GCGGACGTGGGGGTCGACTGGGCGATGCCGTTGTGCTCCACCACGACCAGCAGCGGCACCCGCCAGAGGGACGCCATGTTCAGCGCCTCGTAGACGGCGCCCTCCCCCCAGGTGCCGTCGCCGATGTACGCGCAGGCCAGCGCTCCCGTGCCGGCCAGTTTCAGGGCCACCCCGGTCGCCACGGGCAGGCTCTCGCCCTGCACACCCGTGGACAGGAAACGCCGGTGGTAGATGTGCTGGCTGCCGCCGACGCCTCCGCACAGCGCGCCCTCCCGCCCCATGATCTCGGCGAGCAGTCCGTGCGGGTCGGGATGGCGGGCGAGGAAGTGGCCGTGCCCCCGGTGGTTGCTGAACACGAAGTCGTCGTCGCGGAGCAGGGCCGACAGCGCGACCGGGATGTACTCCTGCCCGAGGCAGGTGTGGGTGGTGCCGCTCAGCACGCCCTGCTCGAACAGGTGGAGCAGGGCGCGTTCGAAGTGCCGGATCAGGAGGAGTGAGCGGAGATCCCCGTCGTCGAGGGCATGCCGCGGGCTCCGTGCCGGTGCAGCGGTGACGATCACAAGTGGTCGGCTCCTGGTGCGTCTCTGGTCGAGGGCGCGCTCGACGCCGGGCTTCGCTGCCAGGGACAGGAGCACCCATATTGGGAGCGCTCCCACGGAGCGTAGGTCCGGTAAGAGACCTTGTCAATGCCTGGCTATACGGACGATTTGGGCGAGTGTGACCACATTGTCCGTGATCTGCGGCAATAACCTCACATTCCCCGCCTTGGGGCTAATAACGGACAGAAACTTCCATGACACTTGACGAATGAAAGTCCAGATCCCTAGCCTCCACTGCCGTGGGAGCGTTCCCACTCATGCGTCCGAAATGGGGGTTACCGGCGCGAGCGGCATTGCATCCGTGCCGCGCCAGGCACCAGGCAGGAAGCTCACCGGCGGTGATTCCGCCGCCGGGTCGTTGGCCGCCCGCGTCTTCGCATCGATTCGCCGGCGTACCGGGGCGCAGAGCGCACAAAGGAATGCCATGTTCTTAATGCAAATTTCAACCGAGGTGCCGGCGTCGTGACCCGGACCGGTCTCTCACCGGCCAAACAGGCGCTGCTGGCGCAGCGGCTCAGGGCCGGGAAAGCCGCGAGGGTCACCGTGCCGCCGCGGCCGGTCGGCACTCACCCGCCGCTTTCGCACGCGCAGGAGCGCCTGTGGTTCCTGGAGCAGTACGCCCCGGGCACCACCGCCTACACCGTCGCCTTCGCCGTCCGGCTGGACGGCGGCGAGATCGACGACGCGGCCCTGGAGCGCGCCCTCGTCGAGGTGGCCCGGCGCCACGAGAGCCTGCGCACCCGGTTCGTCACCACCGACGACGGGACGCCGGAGATCGTGCTGGACGACGAGCCCCTGGTGGAGCTGCGGCTGGTCGAGCCGCGGCGGTCCGACGACGCCGCCACCGCGCGGGAGGTCGTCCAGGAGGAATTGGCCCGGCCGTTCGACCTGGCGACCGGCCCGCTGCTGCGGGTGCTCCTGGTCCGGCTCGGCACCCGCGAGCACGTGCTGCTGCTGACCATGCATCACGCCCTCACCGACGGCTGGTCGTGCGACATCGTGATGGAGGAGCTGCTCGCCCTGCACGAGGCGTACCGGACCGGGACCGACGCCGGTCTCGCCGCGCCGCCCGTGCAGTACGGCGACTACGCGCTGTGGGAGCGCGGGCGGACCCACGAGGACGACATCCGCTACTGGCGGGAGCGGCTGGCCGGGTTGCCGCCGCTGGAGCTGCCGACCGACCTGCCGCGCCCGCCCGAGCAGGGATCGGCGGGCGCCGCCCACGACGTCGTGCTGGACCGTGAGCTGGTGGACGCTCTCACGGAGCTGGGCGGGGCGAACGGCGCGACGCTGTACATGACCCTGCTCGCCGCCTTCCAGGTGCTCCTCGGGCGCTACTCCGGGCAGGACGACTTCGCCGTCGGGTCACCCGTCTCGGGGCGCGACCTGCCGGAGCTGGAGCGGGTGGTCGGGCTCTTCATCAACTCGCTGCCGATGCGGGCCGACCTGTCCGGCGATCCGACCTTCACCGAGCTGCTCGGCCGGGTGCGCGAGACGGCGCTGGACGCCTACACGCACCAGGAGCTGCCCTTCGACCGGCTGGTCGGCGAGCTCGGCGTCGAGCGCGACGTGAGCAGGTCGCCGGTGTTCCAGGTGATGTTCGCGCTGCAGAACTACCGGTCGGCCGCGCTGCGGACCCAGGGCCTGACCATGACGGCCTACCCGTTCGACGTGACCGCCAGCCGGTTCGACCTCGCGCTGTACCTCATGGACCAGGGCGACGGCCTGGTGGGCACCCTCACCTACCGCACCGAGCTGTTCCGGCCGGCCACGATCGCGCGCCTGGCGGAGTGCTTCGAGAACCTGCTCAGGTCGATCGCCGCCGACCCCCATGCGCGGGTGTCGGACCTCGAGCTGCTCCCGGCGGCCGAGCGCGGCCGCGTGCTCGGGTTCGCGGGAGCGGCGCCCGAGGCCGAGACGCCCGCCGCGGACGCGTTCGGCGGGGCGCCGTCGCTGCACGAGGCCATCGCCGCGCAGGCGGCCCGCACCCCGTCCGCGACCGCCGTCGTCTGCGGCGGCGACGCCCTCACGTACGCCGAGCTGGACGCCGCGGCCGACCGGCTCGCCCGGCGGTTGCGCGGGCTCGGCGTGCGGCGCGACGACCGTGTGGCGATCTGCCTGGAGCAGTCGGCCGGGCTCGCGGCCGCGGTGCTCGGCGTGCTCAAGGCGGGCGCGGCCTATCTGCCGCTCGACCCGGAGCACCCGCGCGGCCGGCTCGAGTACGTGCTGGCCGACGCGGGGGCGTCGATCGTCGTGACCAGCCCGGACCTGCACGACCGGCTGCCGGACGAGATCACCGCCGTGCACCTCGACGACGAGACATACGAGGACGCGCCCGAGCCCGGCGACCCCTGGGAACCCGCGGCGCCGGGCGACCTCGCGTACGTGATCTACACCTCGGGCACCACCGGGCGGCCCAAGGGCGTCGCGGTGCAGCACCACGAGGTGATGGTCTACCTCGCCGGGGTGCGCGAGCGGCTGGAGGTGGAGCCGGGCTCGTCCTTCGCCCTGCTGCAGTCCCTCGCCTTCGACTTCGGCGTCACGGTCTTCTACCTGTGCCTGATGACCGGCGGCACCCTGCACCTGGTGCCCTCGCGCACCGCCGGTCCCGAGCTGGCGGAGATCTTCCGGCGCACCGGGATCGACTACCTCAAGATCACGCCGTCGCACCTCGCCGCTCTGCTCGCGGACGCCGGACCGGACGACCTGCTTCCCAGGAAGCTGCTGCTGCTGGGCGGGGAGGCGGCCCCGCGCGGCTGGGCCGCCGAGCTCGCGGCGCTGGGCCGCTGCCGGGTCGTCAACCACTACGGGCCGACCGAGGCCACCGTGGGCGTGACCACCTACGACGTCGCCAGGCTGCCCACTCCCGACGGCCCGGCCGAGGCGAGCGTGAGCCTGCCGATCGGCTCGCCGCTGCCCGGGGCGCGGGCGTACGTGCTGGACGAGCGGTTGCGGCCGGTGCCCGCCGGGGTGCCGGGGGAGATCTACCTCGGCGGCGACCGGCTGGCCCGCGGCTACCTGAACCGTCCCGGCCTGACCGCCGACCGGTTCGTCCCCGACCCGTACGGCCCGCCCGGGTCGCGCATGTACCGTACCGGCGACCTCGGCCGGTGGTCCGGCACCGGCGACCTGGAGTTCCTCGGCCGCCGCGACCTGCAGGTGAAGATCCGTGGCTACCGGGTCGAGCTCGGCGAGGTCGAGTCGGTGCTGGCCGACCACCCGGACGTCGCCCAGGCCGTGGTCGAGCCGCGCGGCGAGCAACTCGTCGCCTACCTCGTTCCCGCCGGCGGGGAGTCCGGGGAGACCGCGGAGGTCCGCGCGTGGCTGGCCGACCGGCTGCCCGCGTACATGGTCCCCTCGCGGTACGCCTGGCTCGACGAGCTGCCGCTCAAGTCGCACGGCAAGGTGGACCGCTCGCGGCTGCCCGAGCCGGAGGCCGACGTGGCGGCGGCCGAATACGTCTCCCCGGCGCCCGGCGCGGAGGAGGACGTGGCACGCGTCTGGGCGGAGGTGCTGGAGGTCGAGCGCGTGGGGGCGCTCGACGACTTCTTCGCCCTGGGCGGCCACTCGCTGCTGGCGATGCGGGTCATCGCCCGGCTGCGCAAGGCGCATCCGGACCGGCAGATCACGGTGCTCGACGTCTTCAAGCACCGTACCGTCCGCGAGCTGGCCCGGCTGCTCACGGCCGAGGGGGACGTGCCGCGCTCGCTGCTGCACCGGCTCACCCCCGCCGGGCCCGCCACCACCACCCTGGTGTGCGTGCCGTACGGCGGGGGGAGCGCGGTCGTCTACCAGCCGCTCGCGGACGCGCTGCCGGGCGACTGGGCGCTCTACTCGGTCGCCGTGCCCGGCCACGAGCTGGGCGAACAGGCCCGGCCGTTCGACGAGGTCGTCGTCGACTGTGTGGCCGAGATCTCCGAGATCATGGACAGGAACGGCGGCTCGCTGGTGCTGTACGGCCACTGCGGCCTCGGCGTCATGCTGTCCGCGGAGATCGCCCGGAGGCTGGAGGCGGACGGCCGCACCGTGGACGCGCTGTACCTCGGCGGCGTGTTCCCCTTCGCCCGGCCGGGCCGCGGCCTGAACTGGCTCGGGACCTTCTTCGACCGCCTCACCAGCGACCAGCAGCGGGTCAACGCCCTGACCGCGGCCGGGCTCGACGTGGAGGACCTCGGCCGGGAGCAGGTCAACCTCATCGTGCGCAACCGCCGTGAGGGCACCCGCGCCGCCGAGCGGTACTTCACGCGGATCTTCGAGGAGGGCGGCGGTCCGGCGCTGCGCGCGCCGGTCATCGCCGTGGTCGGCGAACGCGACCCGGCGGCCGAGTTTTACCAGGAACGTTACAAAGAGTGGCACTGTCTGTCGGATGACACGGCGTGCGTAGTCCTCGACGAGGCCGGGCACTTCTTCCTGCGGTATCGCAGCGACGAACTGGCCGAGATCGTCACCGGCACCCACGCCGCCCTCGCCTCCGGACGTACGGAGGGGATGGAACGGGACGACACCCGCACCTGGTGGCTGCAGGGGGTTTCGAGCCGGTCCGCCGAGACCGGAACCGGATCCGGCGCGGACACGGCGCAGGACGGCGGGGACGGCCGGGACGGCCGGGATGGCGCCGCGGACGCACAGGTGCGCGTCGGCCCGCCGCCCAGCATGCGGCGTTTCCTCCTCGTCGCGGCCGGTCAGCTCGTCTCGATCACCGGCTCGGCGCTGACCGAGTTCGCCATCCCGCTGTGGATCTACCTCACCACGGGCTCGCTCGCCCGGTTCGCGCTGTTCTCCGTGCTCGGGCTGCTGCCCGGCATGCTCGTCGCCCCGCTGGCCGGCGCTATCGTCGACCGGTTCGACCGGCGCAAGGTCATGATCGCCGGAGACGCGGCCGCCGGCGGCACCCAGCTCGCGCTGGGACTGCTGCTGTGGACCGGCAACCTGCAGGTCTGGCACATCTATCCGCTGCTGGTCTGCCTGTCCGTCGCGCTCACCTTCCAACGGCTGGCGTACACCTCGGCGATCCCGCAGCTCGTGCCGAAACGGTTCCTCGGGCACGCCAACGGCGTCGTCCAGATGGCCACCGGCACCGCGCAGCTCATCGTGCCGCTGATCGCGGTCGGGCTGATGGCGACGATCGGGCTGGAGGGCATCCTCATCATCGACGTGGCCAGCTACGTCGTCGCCACGCTCACCATCGTGCTGATCCGCTTCCCGGCGACGATGGCCTGGAAGCGGCGGGAGAGCGTGCTCGCCGAGATGCTGGGCGGCATCCGCCACTCCTGGGGCAACCGGGGTTTCCGCGCGATGCTGTTCTACTTCGCGGTGCTGAACGTCTTCCTGTCCCCGTTGTTCATGATGATCTCGCCGCTGGTGCTGTCGTTCGCGACGCTGGCCGAGGTCGGCCGGGTGTCGTTCGCGGGTGGGCTCGGCGCCTTCCTCGGCGGCCTGGCGATGGCGGCCTGGGGCGGTCCGCGGCGCAGGCGGTTGTACGGCGTGCTGCTGTCCACGCTCGCCCTGTCGGTGTTCTGCCTGCTGACCGGGCTGTACCAGGACCTGTTCCTCATCGCCGTCGGCGCGTTCGGCATGTCGCTGTGCCTCACCCTGCTGAACGGCGTCTACGCCACGATCATCCAGGTCAAGGTGCCGCAGCGGTTCCACGGCCGGGTCATCGCGCTGAACACGCTGGTCGCCTGGTCCACGCTGCCCATCGGGTTCGGCCTGGTCGCGCCGTACGGCGCGCAGGTCTTCGAGCCGCTGCTCGCCCCGGGCGGGCCGCTCGCCGGCACGGTGGGCGTGGTGCTCGGCACCGGCCCCGGCCGCGGGATCGGCTTCATGTACGCCTGCTTCGCGCTGGCGATCGCCGTGATCGCTCTGGTCGGCATGCGGGTGGGGGTGCTGCGCCGGTTCGACGCCGACGTGCCCGACGCCCTGCCCGACGACGTCGTCGGCTACCAGGCCCTGACCGAACGCGTCGCGGCCGCCCGCACGAACGCACGGGCAGGAACAGGGGCGGGCACACGGGCGGCTCGCGAACCCGAGAAGGAGCACGTATGACGGGGGCGACGAGGACGCGGAGCGTGCCCGCGCTCACCCTGCCGGAGCTGCTGCGGCTGCGCGCGGGGCAGGAACCGGACGGCGTGGCGATGATCGTGGAGGGGCACGGCACGCTCACCTTCGCGGAGTGGGAGCACAGGTCGGCGGCGCTCGCCGCCGGGCTGGCGGGCCGGGGGGTCACCCCGGGCGACCGGGTGGCGCTGCACTTCGGCAGCCGTGACTGGATCGACTTCGCCGTGGCGTTCTTCGGGGTACTGAAGGCGGGCGCGGTGGCCGTGCCGATGTCGGACCGGCTGGCGCCGGCCGAGCTGCGTTACATGATCGAGCACTGCTCGGCGACGGCGGTGCTGCTCGGCCGGGACCTCGCGGCGCCGGCGGAGGCGCCGTGGACCGCGACCCCGGCGGAGCTGGAAACCGGCTTCGAGCCGGGGGCGGCGCCGGAAGGACCGCGGGTACGGCCCGGCGACCTGGCGCAGATCCTCTACACCTCCGGCACGACCGGGCGGCCCAAGGGGGTCGGCGCGAGCCACGCCAACCTGGCCTACGGGTGCGTCACGCAGCCCAAGCACCGCAGGTTCGCCCACTCGCGCCACCTGCTGCACGCCTTCCCGATCGGCACCAACGCCGGCCAGACCATGCTGGTCAACGCGCTGGACGCCCGGCCGGCCGTGCTCACCCCGGCGAGGTTCACGCCCGGCCGGTTCGCCCGGCTGATCGAGACCTACCGCCCCGGCACCGTGTTCCTGGTGCCCTCCATGGCGATCGAGCTGCTCGACGCCGGGCTGCACGAGCGGCACGACATGTCCAGCGTGGTGCTGCTGGGATCGGCGGCGGCCGCGCTCCCTCCCGCCGTGTCGGAACGTCTGTCGGCGGCCTTCCCGAACGCGACCGTGACGAACTACTACACGTCCACCGAGGCCGCCCCCGCTCAGACGATCATGATTTACGACCGTACGCGGCCGGCCGCGCTGGGGCGGCCCGCGTTCGGCGGCTCGCTGCGCATCACCGACGAGGAGGGCACCCCCCTCCCGGCCGGGGAGACCGGTGAGGTGTGGATGCGCTCGCCCACCGCCACCCGGTCCTACTACGGCGACGCCGAGGCCAGCGCCAGGTCGTTCCGCGACGGCTGGGTGCGCATGGGCGACGTCGGCTACGTGGACGCCGACGGCTACCTCTACCTGGTCGACCGGGAGAGCGACGTGGTCAAGACCGGGGCGTTCAAGGTGTCCACCCTGCAGGTGGAGGCCGCGCTGCACGAGCACCCGCTGGTCGCCGAGGCGGCCGTGTTCGGGCTCCCGCACCCGGTGCTGGGCTCCGTGCTGGGCGCCGCGGTCGTGCCCAGGTCGCCGGGGCTCGTCGCGAACGAGGTGCGCGCCTTCCTGATGGACCGGCTGGCCTGGCACGAGCTTCCCGAAAGGGTCCTCGTGGTCGACAGCCTGCCCAGGAACCAGTCAGGAAAGGTCATCAAGAAGGAGCTGCCCGCGCTGCTGGGCGACTCCGTGATCAGCACGGAAGGCAACTGAGATGTCACCGACGCTCATGGACGAGGGGGAGCAGGCGTCCCTCGCTCAGCACGGCATGTGGATAACGGAGCAGATGGGCTGCGGGGGCCGCGTGTACCACATGCCGCTGGCCATCCGGTTCGACGGCCCTCTGGACGTGGACCGGCTGCTGGCCGCCTGCCACGACGTGGTCCGCGCGCATCCCCAGCTGGGCGCGGCACTGGCCGAGCGGGACGGCGTGCTGCGCCCGGTGCCGGCCGCCGTGCCGCCGCCGATCGGGTTCGAGGACGCCTCCGGGGGCGCGGGGCGCGAGCCGGCCGAGCTGATCGAGCGCGAGGCGTCCCTCGCCCTGGACCTGCGGACCGGGCCGACGGCCCGGTTCACGCTCTTCCGGCTCGCGCCGGAGCGGCACCTGCTCGTCGTCGTCGCCCATCACGCCGTCTTCGACGGCATGTCGAAGGACGTCCTGGTGCGCGGCTTGGCCGGCGCCTACGCCGGGGTGCCGTCGCCGGCCCTTCCCACGACGTACGGCGAGGCCGTCGAGCGGGAGAACGCCCGGGTGGCCGAGTTGCTCGGCGACGCCGCCGAGTTCTGGCGTGACCGCTGGCGGGACCGGCAGGACCTGCGCCTCCCCGGGCTGTCCGGGGTCTCGACCCGCGCCGCGGCCGGCGAGGCCGTCGACTTCGCGCTTCCCGCCGACCTCGCGGTCGCCGCGGACAAGATGGGCGTCAGCCGGTTCGAGCTGGTGCTCGCCGCGGTGCACACCCTGCTCGCGGCGTACGGCAACGAGGGCACGGCGGTGGCCGTCGACCTGTCGACCAGGACCGAGGAGACGCGGGACCACATCGGCCCCTTCGTGAACGAGCTGCCGGTGCCCGCCCCGGCCCCGGCCGTGACGTTCGCCGATTTCGCCCGGTCCCTGCGCGAGGAGCTGCGGGCGGTCTACCGGTTCCGGCAGGTGCCGCTCGCGCGCGCCGTCGGCGGCGTGAGCCCCCGCACCGCGCTGACGCCGGTGTCGGTCAGCTACCGCAGGCGTGACGGAGGCGCGCCGGAGTTCCCCGGCGTGGAGGCGTCGGTGGACTGGATGTCCTTCAACGGCGCGGTGCGCGGCACGCTGCACCTCCAGGTGGTGGACGCGCCGGACGGCGTCGCCGCCCGGCTGCAGTTCAACCCGCTCGTCCTGAGCCGCTCCGGCTGCGAGACCGTCGCCGGGGACCTGCTCTCCCTGCTGCGCGCGGTGGCCGCCGCTCCCGACGCCGACCTGGCCGGCCTGCCGCTGCCGTCCCCGGTGGCCGACGGCGTGGTCGACGGCGTGGTCGACGGCGCGGTCGAGCCGGCCGCGGCGACCGGCGCGGCGGACGCGGGGCCGTTCCTGGCCGAGGTGGGGGAGATCTGGCGCGAGGTGCTCGGCATGCCGGAGATCGGCCCGGACGAGGACCTGTTCGACCTCGGCGGGCACTCGCTGTCGATCACCCAGATCATCGCGAAGGTGCGCGAGCGGATGGACGTGGAGCTGTCCTTCGACGTGTTCTTCGACGAGCCGACGATCACCGGGATCGCGGCGGAGGTCGCCCGCCTGCGGGAGGAGGCATGCTGAGGGAGCGCGTGGCCGAGCTGGTGTCGAAGGCGAGCGGCGGCGATCTGGCCGTCGCCGACATCCTGGCGGCGGACTGCAGCCTGCCCGCGCTCGGCCTCACCTCGATCGCCTACCTCCGGCTGATCGACCTGCTGGAGACCGAGTTCGACTGCGACGTCGACCTGGACGGCGGCCACCTCAACACGCTCGACGGCCTGGTCGAGCACATCGCGGGGCAGCGGAAGTGACCGCGGGTCCGCCGGCGGTGGAGGCCCCCGGTCTCACGGCGCTGCCGCCGCGCGCCGTGGAGTTCCGCGGCGCCCGGGGCGGGCAGGCCGCGCTGACCTGGGGCCAGCAGGGGATCTGGCGCTCCACCCAGTGGCTGGACGACGGCGACCCCTACTTCAACCTGCCCTGGACCCTGCCCGTGACCGGGGCGGCCGACGTGGACGCGGTGCTGCGCGCCGTGGGCCGTCTCGTCGAGCGGCACGAGACGCTGCGCACGGCGTTCGTCCGGGACGGGGAGAGCGCCGAAGCAAACACGGTCCAGCGGGTGAGCCGGGAGGGCCGGCTCACGGTCGGCGTGTACGAGGCGGCGGCCAAGCCGATGAGCGCGGCCAAGGCGCTGGCCGCCGAGCTGGCCGCGACCGGGTTCGACTACGCGGCCGAGCTGCCGATCCGGTGCGCGGTCGTCTGTCAGCGGGGCCGGCCACGCGCGCTCGCCCTCGCGCTGTCCCATCTCGCGCTGGACGGCTGGTCGCTGAACACGGTGGCCGCGGAGTGGCCGCGGCTGGTCGCCGGTGAGGACCTGCCCGGCCCGGACTGGCAGCCGCTCGACCAGGCCGCCTTCGAGGGGTCGGACCCGCCGCCCGGCGGCCAGGCGCTGCGGCACTGGCGGACCGGCCTGACGTCCGCGCCTCGTTCGATGTTCGACTTCCCCGCGAGGGAACCCGAGGAGCCGCGTTTCGTCCGGTACGGGATGGACTCCCCGGCGGCGGCCGTCGCCGCCGAGGCGCTCGCCGCCCGGCACGGCGTGACGACCTCCAGCGTGCTCACGGTCGCCAGTGCCGCTCTGCTCGGCGCCGTGACCGGGCATCGTACGGCGGCGCTGCAGCTCATCGTGTCGAACCGGCACCACCCGGGCATGGAGGCGATGGCCGGGCCCGCCGCCCAGGACGGCCTGTGCGTGATCGAGCTCGGGGACGGCACGTTCGCCGGCGCGCTGCGGCACGGACATCGCAGGACCATGGCGACGTACCGGAACGGGCACTACGACCCCGCGCTCGTGCTGGCCGCGTGGGAGGCCGAGGCGTGGCGGCGCGGCGCCGACATCGACCTCGACGCCTTCTTCAACGACGTCAGGCAGGGCGGCCGCTGGCAGGGCCTGCCGCGGGTCGATCCGGACGACGCCGCCGCGCTCGCCACACTCCGGGGCAGGACCAGGACGTTCTTCGTCGGCGCCTACTCCGCGGTCAAGGCGAGGATCTTCTTCGCCACCGGTCCCGCCCCGTCCACCTGCGAGTTCTACGTGCTGGTGGACACGGCGTTCCTGCCCGGAGCCGTCGCCGAGCGGATGCTCACCGGCCTGGAGGAGTTGCTGGTCCGGGCCGTCTCGGAGGAGGTGCTGCTGGACCAGGTCGCGAAGATCGCGGGCCTGGACCCGGTGCCGCGCCCCGCCGGGTGGACGGCGATCGGCCACGACTGGGTGAGCCTGCCGGAGACCGAGGCGCTGCTGCGCCGGGCGTGCGGGACCGGCATGGCCGCGGTCGCGCTGGAGGACGGCGACGACGGGGCGCCCCGGCTGACCGGCTACCTCCTCGCGCGCCCCGGGCTGGACACGCCCGAGGCCGTCCACACCGCCTTCATGCGCGCCGCGACCGGCCGGACCGACGTGCTCGCCCCTCACCACTACGTCCTGTGCGCGGCGCCTCCGGCCGATCCGGCCGGCTGGCCCGGCTGTCCCCGCCTGGCCGAGGGCGGGGGCCGGGAGCCGTCCCCCTCAACGAACCCCTGGGAAAGATGACATGACCGATTCCCCGATGCTCGTGGTCGTCAACGACGAGGAGCAGTTCTCCGTATGGTGGAGCGACCGCGAGCCGCCCGCCGGATGGCGGCCCACCGGCTTCGCGGGCACCCGCCAGGAATGCCTGGACCACATCGAGACGGTGTGGACCGACATGCGGCCACGAAGCGTACGCGACCAGGAAACGCCGAGCGCACGCGACCGGGGCAGATGACCGCCGCCGAGCGCCGCGCCGCGCTGATCGAGAAGCTGGCCGGGCTGCCCCCCGAGCGCCGGGCGGCGCTGCTGCGCTCCCTCGGGGGCGAGCCCCGCGACGCCGGCGGGCAGGAGTGGCCGCTGTCGCCCGGGCAGGAGCGCCTGTGGTTCCTCAGCCGCTTCGACCCCGCCGACACCACCTACAACACGCCCTGGTGCATGCGGCTGCGCGGGCCGCTCGACGTGGACGCGCTGACCGCCGCGTTCACCCGGATCGTGGCGCGGCACGAGGTGCTGCGGACCCGTTTCCGGCTGCGCGGGGACGCCCCCGTGCAGGTCGTGCTGCCGCCGGGACCGGTGCCGCTGGAGAAGATCGCGTTCTCCGGCGAGGCGGACCTCGAACGGGCGTTGAAGGAGTTCGTCGACCGCCCGTTCGACCTGGAGAACGCGCCTCCCCTGCGAACCGGCCTGGCCGGGCTGGGGGAGGACGACGCGGTCGTGTGCATCGTCCTGCACCACATCGTGATGGACGGCTGGTCGCTCGACGTGCTCCTGCGCGAGCTCACGGAGTGCTACGCCGCCGCACGCGAGGGACGTGACCCCGACCTGCCGGAGCTGCCGACGCAGTACCCCCGCTTCGCCGTCCAGGAGAGACAGCGGGACCACACCGAGGGCGTGGAGTTCTGGGCGCGACGCCTGGCCGGCGCCCCCGCGCTGGACCTTCCGACGGACCACCCCCGGCCGCCCCGGTGGTCCGGGCGCGGCGGACGCGAGCAGCTGCTGCTGCCGCCGGAGGTGATCACGCCGCTGGAGAAGGTGGCCAGGAAGCGGCGCTGCACGTCGTTCATGGCCCTGATCGCCGCCTACCAGGCGACCCTCGCCCTGGCGTCGGGTCAGACCGACTTCTGCGTCGGCGTGCCGGTGGCCGGCCGCAGCCGCAGTGAACTGGCGCCGCTGATCGGCTACTTCGGCAACACGATGGTGGTGCGCGCCGACCTGTCCGGCGATCCGTCGTTCCACGAGCTGCTGGACCGCGTGCGGGAGACGACGCTGGCCGGGATGCGGCACGCGGAGGTGCCGTACGAGCACGTCCTGGCCGCGTTGCGCGTCCCGCGCGACATCAGCAGGCCGCCGCTGTGCCAGGTCATGTTCAACCTGCACAACCTGCCCAAGGAAGATCTGCTGGGGACCCGGTTCGCCGACCTCGACCGGGAGGTCCACGTGGTCCCGCCCAGCCACACGAAGTCCGAGGTCTCGATGGACCTGTGGCGGGGACCGGAGGGGCTGGGCGGCGTCCTCGACTACAGCGGCGACCTGTTCACGCCCGCGACCGCGCACCGCCTCATCGGCGGTTTCACCGAGGTCGTACGGAGGGCCGGGGCGGGCCCCGACATCCGGCTGTCCGCGCTGAACGGCCCGTTCGCGAGCGTGTTTTCGAAGTGAAAGGTGCATGGAAGTGAGTGACGCGGTGAGCGGCCCGACGGCGCCTCCGGGTGCCGGGCGGCCGGGGACGGGTACGGACGCCGCGACGGCGCTCGCGCTGATCCGCCGGTGGCGTGACACGAGCCCCGACGCGGTCGCGGTGAGCGGCGCCGGAGGTCTGCTGACCTACCGGGAGCTGATCGACAGGGTCGACCGGCTCGCGGCGCTGCTGCGCGCCCGCGGCGTCGGCCCGGAGGTGCCGGTGGGGCTGTGCCTGGAGCGCTGCCCCGGCATGGTCGTCGCCCTGCTCGCCGTGTGGCGGGCCGGCGGCGCCTACGTGCCGCTCGACCCGGGCTTCCCGGAGGACCGGCTCCGGTACATGCGGGAGGACGCGGGCATCCGGCTGGTCCTGGCCGGCCAGGGCGTCGAGTCCCGGCTGCTCGACGGTGTGCAGGACGTCGTCGAGCTGGCGTGGGACGGCGTTCCCGTCTCCGGCTGGGCGCCCGCCGACGCGCCGGCCGACGGCCCGGTGGGGGACCTGGCCTACCTCATGTACACCTCCGGCTCCACCGGCAGGCCCAAGGGGGTCGCCGTGCCGCACGGCGCGGTGGTCCACCTGCTGGAGTCCTTCGCCTCCCTGCTGGAGCTCACCCCGCGCGACGCCTGGCTGGCGGTCACCACGCTGTCGTTCGACATCTCGGTGCTCGAACTCCTCCTGCCGCCGGCCTGCGGGGCGCGGGTCGTGGTCGCCTCCGGGCACGAGACCGCGGACGGCCGCGCCCTGCGGACGCGCGCCGTGACCGAGGCCGTCACGATCATGCAGGCGACCCCGGCGAGCTGGCGCATCCTGCTCGAATCCGGCGGCGTGCCCGAGAACATCGCGACCCGGCTGTGCGGGGGTGAGGCACTGCCCCGCGACCTCGCCGACGCTCTCCTCGGCGACGGCGCCCGGCTCTGGAACGTGTACGGCCCGACCGAGACGACGGTCTGGTCGACGGCCGGGCGGGTGGCCCGGATGGACGAGAACGGGGCGCCTGCCCCGATCGACCTGGGCGAGCCCATCGGCGACACGACGGTGCACATCCTCGGCCCCGACGGGCGTCCGGTGCCGGCCGGCGAGGCCGGCGAGCTGCACATCGGCGGCGCCGGCCTGGCCAGGGGCTACCGCGGCATGCCGGGCCAGACGGCCGCCAGGTTCCTGCCCGACCCGTTCTCCGGGACGCCGGGGGCCCGCCTGTACGCCACGGGCGACCTGGCGATGATCGAGGACGGCAGGCTCCGCTACCTGGGCCGGGCCGACCAGCAGGTGAAGGTGCGCGGCTTCCGCATCGAGCTCGGCGAGATCGAGAGCGTGCTGCGCGCCGCGCCCGAGGTGGCCGACGCCGCCGTCGGCGTCTGCGACGGCCCCGACGGGCTGCCGCGCCTGGTGGCCTACGTCGTGAGCGCTGCCGGGGAGCCCGAAGGGGCCGACCTGTGGCCGTCCCTGCGGGACCGGCTGCGCATCAGCGTGCCCGAGTACATGGTGCCCGCGCATCTCGTGGTGCTGGACGCCCTGCCGCTCACCCCCAACGGCAAGCTCGACCGCAAGGCCCTGCCGGTGCCCGAGTGGACCCGGGCCCGCAGCAGGCCGTACCGGCCTCCGGCCACGCCGCTGGAGGAGGACCTCGCGGCGATGTGGGGCGAGGTGCTGGGCATCGCGGAGCCGGTGGGCGTCGACGACGACTTCTTCGAGCTGGGCGGGCACTCGTTGACCGCCACCCAGATCATCGCCAGGATCCAGGCGCGCTTCGCGATCAACGTGCCGATCGTGGTGCTGTTCGAGAACCCCACGGTGGCCGGCCTGGCGGCGGCGATGGACCGGCTCGACGACGACGACCTGGACCTCGCCGACATCGCCGCGCTCCGCGACGAGCTCGACGGCCTCAGCGCCGAGGACCTGGCGGCCGTGCTCGACGAGATGGCGTCGGAATCATGAGGGCGCCCCTGTCGCCCGGCCAGGAACGGCTGTGGCTCCTGCAGAGGCTGAACCCCCGCGACGCCTCGTACACCATGTACCTCGTCCACCGGCTGCGCGGGCCCCTCGATCCGGACGCCCTCGACGGGGCGTTCGCCGACCTCGCGGCCCGGCACGAGGGCCTGCGCACCCGGTTCGAGGAGGAGGACGGCGTCCCCTGGGCGGTCGCCGAGCCGGCGGGGACGCCGGGAACCCTCCCGCCGGTCGAACGGATCCAGGCGGGCGACGAGGAGCACGCCCGGCGGCTCGTCGCCGAGCGGGTGAACGCGCCGTTCGACCTCGCGCACGGCGTGCCACTGCGCGTCGCCGTCATCGCGATCGGGCCGCTGGACCACGTCCTGTGCGTCACGATGCACCACATCATCGGCGACGGCTGGTCGCTGGGCATCCTGCTGGACGACCTGGCGGAGTGCTACACCGCGCGCCTGCAGGACCGCGCGCCGAACCTGGCGCCGCTGCCGGTGCGGCCGTCCGACTACGCCCGCTGGCAGCGCCGCCGCGCCGAGCGCGCGGTGCCGTACTGGCAGGAGCGGCTGGCCGATCCGCCGCCGCCCGACCTGCCGTGCGGCATCGGCGGTGAGGGCTCCGGAGGCGCCGGCGACGAGGATCGGGCGGCGTACCAGATCGTCCGGACCGGCCGGGAGGTCGCCGACGAGCTGGACCGCCTCGCCCGCGAGCACAGGACCACGCTGTTCACCGTGCTCATGACGGCCTACCAGGTGCTCCTGCACCGGCACACCGGCCACACCGACGTCCTCGTCGGGACGGCCGTCGCCGGACGTGACCGGGTCGAGCTGGAGGCGATGATCGGCTACCTGTCGCAGACCGTCGTGCTGCGCGGCGACCTGGACGGGAACCCGTCGTTCGTCGAACTGCTGGGGCGTACCAGGCAGGAGGCGCTGACGGCGATGAGCCGGCCTTCGGTGCCGTTCGAGCGGGTCGGGCACCCCGTCGAGGCGCTGATGCCGACCATGTTCATCCTGCACACGCAGGTCTCCGGCCCCACCCGGCCCTTCGGCGACCTGTCCGTCGGCGCCTTCCCGCACGGATATCGCCAGGTCAAGCTCGGCCTGTACGTCGAGGCGTGGCTGGAGGACGGCGAGATCGCCATATCGTTCGGCCACGACGGGTCCAGCGGCTCCCCGCACGAGGCGGAGGCCGTCCGCCGGCTCGCCGACCGCTTCCTGCGCCTGCTCGAGTCGGTCGTGGCCGAGCCGCAGCGCCGGATCTCCGAGCTGCGCGTGTGGACCGCCGACGACGAGGCCGACATCCGGTCCATGGCCGGGGACGGCGCCGAAACCCCCGGACCGGGGGTCCCCGAGATGGTCGCGGAGGCCGTCCGGCGCACGCCCGGCGCCGTCGCGGTGGTCTGCGGGGAGACCGAGGTCACCTACGCGGAACTGGACCGGCGTGCGGCACGGCTCGCCGCGGCGCTGCGGGCGCGGGGCGTGCGCCCCGGCGACGTGGTCGGCGTCTGCCTGCCCCGTTCGGTCGAGGCGATCACCGCCCTGCTCGCGGTCTGGCGGGCGGGCGCGGCCTATCTGCCGTTCGAGCCGGACGAGCCGGAGGAGAGGCTGACCTTCGCGCTCGCGGACGCCGGGGCGACGCATGTGATCACGGAGCGGGCGCTGCCCGCCGGGTTCACCGCCGTCGACCCGCTGGCCGATGCGGACGGGACGGCCTCCGGCGGCCCGGAGGAGACGCACCCGGGCGACGTGGCCTACGTGATCTTCACCTCCGGCTCCACCGGGCGGCCCAAGGGCGTCGCCGTGGAGCACCGCGCCATCGCGTCCCGGATCCGGTGGATGCGCGAGGAGTACGGCCTGGCGCCCGGCGATCACGTCGTCCAGTTCGCGTCGCTGAGCTTCGACACCCACCTCGAAGAGGTCTTCCCCACGCTCGCCGCGGGGGCGACCCTGGTGCTGCTGCCCGGCGGGGCGGCGACGCTGCCCGACCTGCTGGCCTCTCCTGGCGGGGAACGGGTCACGGTGCTCGACCTGCCCACCGCGTACTGGCACCACCTGGTCGAGGAGATCGACCAGATCGCCTGGCCGCCCGGGCTCCGTCTGGTCGTCATCGGCGGCGAGCAGGCGTCCGGCGGCGCGGTGGCGCGCTGGCGCGGCCGGTTCGGCGACGGTGTCCGCCTGGTGAACACCTACGGCCCGACCGAGGCCGCGGTCATCGCGACCGCGGCCGATCTCGGCGCGACGCCGTACGGCAGGCCGCCCATCGGCCTGCCCATCGGCGCGACGACGGTCCACCTGCTCGACGCCGCCGGGGCGCCGGTGCCGAAGGGCGCGATCGGCGAGCTGGTCATCGGCGGCGCCGGGGTGGCACGCGGCTACCTGCGCCGCCCGGCGCTCACGGCCGCGGCCTTCGTCCCCGACCCGCTGGGACCGCCGGGATCGCGCAGGTACCGCACCGGGGACCGGGCACGCTGGAACCACGACGGCGCGCTGGAGTTCCTCGGACGGATCGACGGGCAGCTCAAGGTCCGCGGCTTCCGGATCGAGCCGGGCGAGGTCGAGGCGCGGCTGCTCGACCATCCGGGCGTCGGCCAGGCGTTCGTGACGGTCCACGCCGAGGAACTGGTCGCGTACGTGACCGGAACCGCGACGGGGGAGGAGCTCGCCGCGCACCTCGCGCGGACCCTGCCGCGCCACCTCGTCCCCACCGCGTGGGTCGTGCTCGACTCCCTGCCGCTGACCAGCCGCGGCAAGGTGGACCGTGCGGCGTTGCCCGCGCCGGTCCGGGCGCCGTCGGCCGGGCACGTCCCGCCGGAATCGGACGCGGAGCTCCTGGTGGCCGAGATCTGGGCGGAACTGCTCGGCGTCGCCTCCATCGGCGTGCACGACGACTTCTTCACCCTGGGCGGGCACTCGCTGCTCGCGACGAGGATCGCGGCCAGGCTGCGCCGGGCGACCGGGGTGGAGGTCCCGGTGCGGACGATCTTCGAGCGGCGCACCGTGGCCGAGCTGGCGGTCGCGCTGGAGGATCTGCTGGTGGCCGAGCTGGAGGACATGTCGGAGGAGGAGGCCGAGCGCCTGCTCTCGTCCGCCGACCACTGACCGCGAGGCGGGCGCCCTGTGTCGCCGGGGCGTCCGCCCTGTGTTGCCGGGGCGTCCGCCTCGTGCCGTCGACCAAGGCGGCATCGGCGGGTCAGGAGGTCGGCGTGACCAGATAATCGCCGTGCTCCAGATCCTCCAGCAGTGTCGGGTGACTGGGCGACCAGCCGAGCAGTTCCCGGGTGTACGAGCTGGAGACGGGCCCGTCGACGCCGTAGGCGATGGCCATGAACGGGCTCACGAAGTGCGTCGCGGCCTCCTCGGGGGTCAGCGAGACCGTGGGCAGATCCAGGCCGCGGGCGATCGTCTCCGCGATGCTCTTCAGGGTGACGCCGCTTTCGGCCACTCCGTGCAGCACGCTGCCGGCGGGTGCCTTCTCCAGTGCCAGACGGAACAGGACCGCCGCGTCGAGCCGGTGCACCGCGGGCCACCGGTTGGCGCCGTCTCCGACGTAGGCCGAGACGCCGGTCTTCCGCGCGGTGGTGATGAGCATGGGGATGAAACCGTGGTCGTCGGGACCGTGGACGGTGGGAGCGAGACGGACCACGCTCGCCCGCACTCCCCGGGCGGCGAAACCCAGACACGCTCGTTCACCCGCGATGCGGAAGGCGGCGATCCCGGCCGCGTCGGGCTCGTCCTTCTCGGTGGTCTCCCGGCCGGCGGGCATGACCAGGGTGCCGGAGGTGACGACGAGCGGCTTGCCCGAGTGTTCCAGCGGCCGGCCGAGCGTCTCGATCGCGGTCCGGTCGCGTCTCATCATGTCGTCGAGGTCGGAGAAGTCGCCGCCGTAGGCCATGTGCAGGACCCCGTCGGCCGCTTCGGCGCCCGTCCGCAGACTGTCGAGGTCGTCCAGGGAACCGCGGTGCGGCGTGGCCCCCAGCGACTCCAGCCGGGCGGCGGCGGCATCCGAGCGCGCGAGACCGGTGACGGTGTGGCCGGCCGCGATGAGCTCGGCGACGACTGCGGGGCCGGTCTGGCCGGAACCACCGGTGACAAAGACGTGCATGTGACACTCTCCCGAATAACGCCAGTAACTGGCACTAAGGTAATGCCAGTCGCTGACCTTACGTAGTGCCAGTCACTGACGTCAAGTAGCGCCACCAACTGGCGTACGCGGTATTCTCGGCGGGTGCCACGAAGCGGAGCGGAAGCGCGCCGCCGCCTTCAGCAGGCGGCCCTGGAGCTGTATCGGGATCGCGGGTTCGACCAGACCACCACGGCCGAGATCGCCGCCCGCGCCGGTGTCAACGAACGCACGTTCTTCCGGCACTTCCCGGACAAGCGCGAGGTGCTCTTCGACGGCGAGTCCGACCTGCGCGCCGCGCTTACGCGGGCGGTGGCCGAAGCGCCCGAGGGTCTCGGGCCGCTCGAAACACTGCTGCGCGCCTTCCGGAAGGTCGAGCACATCCTCGAGGGCAATCGCCCGTTCGCCGAACCACGGCTACAGGTCATCGCGGTGACACCGGCGCTGCGTGAACGCGACCTGGCCAAGACCGCGTCGCTCACCGAAGCCGTGGCGGAGGCACTGCGGCAGCGTGGTGTCGGCGACCGGCTGGCCGGCCTGGCCGCTCGGACCGGCTGGGCCGCCTTTCACCAGGCGGTCCAGGCCTGGATCGACGACCCCTCACAGAGCTTGGACGCCCATCTCCTCGAAGCCTTCGACGACCTGCGCGCCCTCTCCGCGGCCGCCCCACCGGCGCCGGCACGGCCCGGAGACTGACACCGCCCCTGGCCGGAATGCCGTGAGACCGCCGCGCACCCTCGGGTGCGCGGCGGTCTCGGCGTATGCGTGGCCTCGTCAGGCGGAGGCGCGGATCACCAGGTGGGTGTCGAGGATGACGACCGGCTGCTCCAGCGGCTCGCCGTTTATCCGGGCGATCAGGAGCTGGACCATCTGCCGGCCCATGGCCTCGGTCGGCTGGTGCACGCTCGTCAGCTGCGGATCGGTGTGCAGCGCGACTTTGGAATCCTCGAAACCGATCACCGCGACGTCGTCGGGCACCACCATGCCCTGTTCCTTCAGCACGCGCAGCGCCCCGAGCGCCATCGGATCGGAGGCCGTGAACACGGCGTCCAGATCGGGGTGGCGGGCGAGCAGTTCGCGCATGGCGGCCGATCCGCTCTCCTCGGAGAAGTCGCCGTACGACACGCGCTCGCTCATGCCGGTGGCGAGCAGCGCGTCGCGGTATCCGGCGAGACGGTCGACACCCACGCCCATGTCCTGCGGACCGGCGATGGTGGCGATCTTCGTCCGGCCCTTGGAGAGCAGGTACTTGACCGCCTGCCGGGCGCCGGCCCGGTTGTCCATGTCGACGAAGCTGTAGGGGTTGAGTCCGACCGGACGGCCACCGAGCACGGTCGGCACGCCCATCTCCTCCAGCCGCCCCGGCAGCGGGTCGGCGCCGTGCACCGAGGTGAGCAGCACGCCGTCGACGTGCTGTCCGGTCAGGTAGTGCTCCAGCCGGTCGTGCTCGGCACGGTTCTGCGCCATCGTGAGGATGAGCTGAAGGCCGGTCTCCGACAGCGCCGAGCCGATGCCGCGGATCAGCCCGGCGAAGTACGGCTCGTCGAAGACGCGCTGCTCCGACTCCGACACCACCAGCGCGATGGTGTCCGTCCGGTTGGTCACGAGGGTGCGCGCCGCCCGGTTGGGCACGTAACCGAGCTCCTGGATCGCCAGTAACACCGCGTCGCGGGCCCGGTCGCTCACCTTGGGCGAGCCGTTGATGACCCGCGACACGGTGCCGCGGCCGACTCCGGCGCGCGCGGCGACCGCTTCCAGAGTCGGCCGGCCTCCGGAACGGCGGTCCCCGTTCATTTATACTGCCCCCTTATCGCGTTCTGCGCTTATTGTGCCCGACTCAGCAGTCCGCCGTGTCTGATGGTGTCGGCATACCACAAAGCGCTCGATTTCATGGTGCGGGCCTGGGTCTCGTAGTCGACGTAGACGAGACCGAAACGCTTGCCGTACCCCCACGCCCACTCGAAGTTGTCCATGAGCGACCAGGCGAAGTAGCCCTGGAGCGGGATGCCCGACTCGATGGCCGCGTGGCAGATCCGCAGGTGGGCGTCGATGTAGGCGACCCGCTCGGGGTCGTGCACGGTGCCGTCCTCGCCGAGCGTGTCGTCGTAGGCCGCGCCGTTCTCCGAGATGTAGAGCGGGACGCGCGGGTACTCGTCGGCGATGCGCCGCAGCATCTCGTACAGGCCGCTGTCGTCGACCTCCCAGCCCATCGAGGTGACCGGGCGGCCGCCGTTGACGAAGCCGACGTGCTCGCTGCCGATCCACGGCGAGCCGGAGTCCGTCGGCGCGGCGGCGGCCGAGGCGGCGCCGCCCGGCGCGCCCGACACGGTGAAGCGGCTGTAGTAGTTGATCAGCAGCATGTCGAGCGGCGCGGAGATCGTGGCCAGGTCGCCGTCCTGGATGAACTCCATGTCGGACAGGTGGCTGAGGTCGGCCAGCACGTCCTCGGGGTAGGCGCCCTTGAGCAGCGCGTCCAGGAAGAACCGGTTCTGCAGCCCGTCGATGCGGCGGGCGGCGTCCTGGTCGGCCTCGCTGCCCGTGGCGGGCGTGACAGGGTAGACGTTGACGCATCCGCCGATCTGCGAGTCGGCGTTCTGCGCCCGCATCGCCTGGACCGCCAGGCCGTGCGCGAGGTTGAGGTGGTGCGCGGCGCGCAGCGCGGCGGCAGGCTCGCGCCGGCCCGGGGCGTGCTCGCCGGAGGCGTAGCCGAGGAACGCCGAGCACCAGGGCTCGTTCACCGTGCTCCAGTGCCTGACCCGGTCGCCGAGCTCGGCGTGCACGGTCGCGGCGAAGTCGGCGAAGCGCTTCGACGTGTCGCGCGAAGGCCACCCGCCGGCGTCTTCCAGGGCCTGGGGGAGGTCCCAGTGGTAGAGCGTCAGCCACGGGTCGATGCCGTAGCTGAGCAGCTCGTCCACGAGCCTCTTGTAGAAGTCGAGGCCCTTGGCGTTGTACGCGCCCGAGCCGTCGGGCTGGATCCGCGGCCAGGAGACGGAGAACCGGTAGGCGGTGAGGCCGAGGTCCGCCATGAGCTTGACGTCATCGCGGTACCGGTTGAAGTGGTCGATCGCGGTGTCGGCGTTGTCGCCGCCCACGATCCGCCCGTCCTGGCTGCAGAAGGTGTCCCAGATGGAGCGGCCCCGCCCGTCCGCGGTGAGCGCGCCCTCGATCTGGTACGCGGAGGTGGCGGCGCCCCAGACGAACCCGGTGGGGAACATCAGGCTGGGGGCTTCTGCCTCGGGTCGTGTGTCTTGCGTTGTCACGCCTTGACCGCACCTTCCATGAGTCCGCCGATGATCTGTCGGCCGAACGCGATGAAAACGACGATGAGCGGGAGGATCGACATGAGTGTGCCGCTGAAGATCAGCACGTAGTCCGTCCCGTACTTCGCGTTGAGCGAGTTGATGGCGACCTGGACCGTCGGGTTGTCCGGCGTCAGCACGATCAGCGGCCACATGAAGTCGTTCCAGATCAGCATGAACGTGTTGATGCCCAGCACTCCCATGCCCGGCCGTACGGCGGGCAGGACGACGTTCCACCAGATCCGCAGGGTGGAGGCGCCGTCGACGCGGGCGGCCTCGATCAGCTCGTTGGGCACCGCCTGCTGGGTGTACTGCGTCATGAGGAAGACGCCGAAGCCGTTGAGCAGGAAGGGCAGGATCACGGCCTTGATCGAGCCGACCCATTCGAGGCTGACCATGAGGCGGTAGAGGGGGACGATGCCCATCTGCTGAAGCGGGACCATCATCGTCAGCAGCACCAGCAGCAGCAGCACCTTGCCGCCCTTGAACTGCAGCCGGGCGAACGCGAAGCCGGCGAACGTCGAGATCAGCACCACCGAGATCGTCACCGTGCAGGCGATGATCAGCGAGTTGGTGAGACCGGTCAGGTAGTGCGCGTCGGGGTTGGACAGCACGCGCTGGACGTTCTCCCCGAGCTTGCCGCCGGGCAGGAACGGCGGCGGCATGTCGGTCGCCTCGGTGTTGGTCCGCGAGGCGATGACGATCATGTAATACAGCGGGAACGCCGAGATGATGATCGTGACAGCGAGGACGAGCCTCGTCATCGGCGTGGCGGTCCAGAGGCTGGTGGCACCACTCGGCGCCTTGGCGCGGCGCCGCGTGCCGGCGGGTGCGGAGATCGTGGTCACTTGTTGCCCCCGATCCGGCGGATGAGCAGGAAGTTGATGGCCGATCCGATGAGGATGAGCAGGAACAGCAGCCAGGCGGCCGCGGAGGCGTAGCCGTAGTCGAACTCGCGGAAGCCCTGCTCGAAGATGAACATCGAGACGGTCTGGAACTGGCTCGTCGTGCCGCCGTGGACGTTGCCGTTGTAGAACGTGGTCGGCTCGGCGAACAGCGTGAGACCGCCGATGGTCGAGTTGAGCACGACGAAGATCATCGTCGGCCGGAGCATCGGAACGGTGATCTGCCAGAACTGGCGCCGCCGGGACGCGCCGTCGATCGAGGCCGCCTCGTAGAGGTCCTTGGGGATCGTCTGCATGCCGGCCAGGAAGATGATCGCGTTGTAGCCGGTCCAGCGCCAGTCGACCATGGTGGCGATGGCGAGCCAGGAGGGGAGACGCTCGGCCTTCCAGTCGATGGGGTCGGCCCCGAACCAGCCGAGCACCCAGTTGACCACGCCCCAGTCGCGGCCGTACAGCTGGGTGAAGACGACCGCCACCGCGACGACCGAGGTCACGAGGGGGAGCAGGACGCCCAGCCGGACGAACAGCTGGAACTTCATCCGCTTGTTCAGCGCGTTGGCCAGCAGCAGCGCCAGCAGGATCTGCGGGACCGTCGCGATGAGGAACATCGCGAGGGTGTTGACGACCGCCCTCCAGAAGGCGGCGTCGTCGAGCAGGGCGGTGAAGTTGCCGAGGCCCGTCCACTCGACCGTGCCGGTGAGGTCGTAGTCGAAGAACGAGTAGTAGAGGGTGAAGGCGAGCGGGAAGAGCCCGAAGATCAGGAAGAGGATGTAGTACGGGGAGACCAGGAGGTACGGCGCGGCCTTGAGGTCCAGCCAGGTCAGGAAGGACCGGCCCGGTCTCGGCCGGACGTGCCTCCGGTTGGGCGGCATCGGTGCCCGGGTGGGTTGCCCGGCGTCGACGTGCAGGCTCATGAGTTACCTTTCGGGTGAAAGCAGGCGACCGGCCCGCCGGCGGGGTGCCGCTGCGGCGGGCCGGTGCTCACCTGGCGGGCAGGGTCAGCCCGCGGCCTTCACGGCGTCGTCGACGAGCTTCTTCCAGCCGTTCGCGTACGGCACGGAGCCGTCGTCGATGGCGGAGACGACCGACTCGATCGCGTTCTTGACCTGCGCGTGCTTCACGCCGAGGAAGACCGGCTGGAGCGCGGAGGCCGACTTGGCGAAGATCTCACCGACCGGGGCGTCGTTGAAGTACTCGTTCTTCGCGCCCTGGACGGCCGGGTCCTGCTGGGCCTGGACGTTGCTCGGCATGTTGCCGGCGAAGTTGAAGACGCTGACCTCGGCCTCCTTACCGGTCAGGTAGTCGAGGACCTGCGCCGCCTCCTTGGGGTGCTTCGACTGCTTCGGCACGGCGAGCCAGGAGCCGCCCCAGTTGCCGCCGCCGCCGGGCACCGCCGCGACGTCCCACTTGCCCTTGAAGTCCGGTCCGGCGCCGCCGTCGCCGCTGACCGCGCCGAGCATCCACGACGGGCAGCCGAGGGTGGCGAACTGCGACTTCTTCATGCCGGTGTTCCACTCGGGCGTGAAGTTGCGCAGCTTGGCCGTGAGGCCCTCCTGGCTGATCTTCTGGGCGAAGTCGTAGGCCGTCTTGACCGCCGGGTTCTTGTCGACGATCAGGTTGTTGTCCTTGTCGAAGTAGGAGACGTTGCCGTTCTTGGCGGCCTCCTGCACCAGGACCACGTTGTAGAGCGTGTTGGTGCCGTCGACGAACTTGGTGTCCTTGACCTTGTCCTGGAACTTCTTGCCCACGGCGACGAAGTCGTCCCAGGTGGGCCAGAGCTTGCTGACCTCCTCGCGGTCGCCGGGCAGGCCGGCCTTCTCGAACAGGTCACGGCGGTAGCACAGGCTCATGCCGCCGACGTCGGTGCCGAGGCCGAACAGCTTGCCGTCGGCGGTGACGCCGTTCTCCCACTTCCAGGCGGCGAAGTCGGCCTTGCGGTTCTGCAGACCGAACTCGCCCAGGTCGGCCCACCACTCGGGGTGCGCCTTGGCGAGACCCATGCCGCCCTCGTCGATGCCGACGACGTCGCCGGCGCCCGCGCCGGACTGCAGCCACTGGATCATCTGGGGCCAGTAGACCTGCTCGAACTGGTCGGTCAGGTTGTCGTACTTGATCTGGATGTCCTTGTGCTCGGCGTTCCACTTGTCGACGGCTTCCTTGTAGCCGAAGTTCTTGCCGCCGCCGAACGTCTGGAGCGTGATGGTGACGGGGCCGGCCGCCTGCGTGGCCCCGCCGCCGGACGCGGTGTCCGTCCCCTTGTCGTCGGACTGGCAGGCGGTGGCGCCGAGAGCCAGCGCCGCCACCGCGGCGACCGCGAGCAGCCTGCCGCGGCGCGAGTTGCTAATCATCCGGACCCCTCTCAGGTGGTATCCCGAAGTCGTTCATGGGAGGTGCATCCCAGGCCGGTCCCCGATCTCACGGCCCGCGATCAGAGGTTGTGCTCGTGGTGAGCACCGTGTTGGTGAACACGTTGGGAGCGCTCCCACGAAGGGTCCTCTATGAGCAACGCGGGCGTCAATATGCCGAAACCTAACTGTTACTCCCTGGGTGGTTAGAGCCGCTCAACTGGACATAGTAGGACATACCACGCTTGGGAGCGCTCCCATCCCGATATGGGCAGAAATGATTAGCGGGCACCCCGAATCCGCCGGGGTGCCCTGTCCTATTGCCCTGCGTCAGCTCATCCGCCAGCTCATCCGTCAGCTCATCCGGCACCGCTCGGAGCCGTCCCCAGAGACACGCCGCCGCCAACGGACACGCCGGCGCCCACAGCGCCCGCGCTGTCCGCCAGCCGGCAGCCGGGTCCGGAGCAGGCGCGCAGCAGCGTCAGCCGGGCCGAGAGAGCGGCGGTCAGGCCGGGACCGGCCGAGGCCGCGAGGTTGCGCGTCTCCGCCGGGTCGTCCCACAGGTCGTAGAGCTGCCGCTCCCCGGTCTCGTACTCCACGTACGCGTACCGTCCGGTCCGCAGCACGGCGTACGTAGGAGGCGAGTGCGGCGAGTAGGAGGGGTGGTAGAACTCCACGAGCACGGCGTCGCGCCAGGCGACGTCGTGCCCCCGCAGGAGCGGTACCAGCGAGCGGCCCTCGGCCGTGGGCGGCACCGCGGCCCCGCCCAGCTCGGCGAACGTGGGCGCGAGGTCGACCGTCGACGCGAGCGCGTCGGCGACGCCCCCGGCCGGCACGCCCGGCCCGCGCACCACCATCGGCACCCGGATGTCCTCCTCGAACGGCGTCGTCTTGCCCGGCCGCAACCGGTGCTGGCCGAGGTGGAAGCCGTTGTCGGAGGTGAAGAAGATGTAGGTGTCGTCCAGTTCGCCGGCCCGGGTCAGCGCGTCGACAAGCGCGCCGACCATGTCGTCCACCCCGAGCATCGCGCGCAGCCGGTCGCGGTGGACGCGGTCGATCCTGCGTGTGTCGGCGGCCGACAGCGGCGTGCGCCCGCTGAGCCAGCGGGGCTCGGCGGACAGGTCCTCCTGGTCGAACGAGGGGGTTCGCGGCGCCCGCTCGTCGGCGAAGGCGCCGGAGTGGCGCGGCGCGTGGTGCGCGGGCAGGTGCGGCGCGACCGGGGCGAGGTAGAGGAAGAACGGGGCGTCCCCCCGGGTGGTGGAATCGGTGGCGAACGCGGCGGCCTTGGCGCTCAGCACGTCCTCCAGGTAGTCCTCCGGAGCGTCGCCGTACCGCCGGAGCACGCCGTTCTCGTTGAGCGTGTAGCCGTACTCCTGGTACAGGCGGGTGACGGGGACGTGCCACTCGTCCCAGCCCGGCGGCACGTACGTGCGTGGCGCACCCTCGGGATAGTTGTTGAGATACTTGCCCATCAGCGCGGTGCGGTAGCCCGCGTCGTGCATCCACGTCCCGAGGGTGGACGCCTCCAGCGGCCGGAACTTCGGGAACCCGCCGGTCGGCGACCTGTTGCTCTCCACCTGGTGGCTGTGCATGTACTGCGATCGGAGGATGGACGAGCGCGAGGGGCAGCACCAGGGATTGGTCACGAAGAAGCGGGACAGTGTGGTGCCCTGGCGCACCAGGAGGTCGGTGATGTTGGGGAACCGGCTCAGATCCCCGGCGTCCAGGTCGTCGGTGAGGATCAGCACGATATTGGGCCGATGGGCCGCGGGGGCGGGCTCGACGCGGGCGGCCCCGGTGAGCCCGAGGCACAGCAGGAGTGCCGCGGCGAGCCCGGCCCACAGCTTTCTCGATCGTCGTGGTTGGGGCACGGCAGCAATCATTGCCACGCGTCGGCCAGGGGAAACGTACGCAGCGTGACCGCGTGACCGCTCGGCGTCCGCTATGGGGGGAACTGCGGCGAATGCCGCCGGTCAGCCGAAGACCACCGGGTCGGGCCCGAGGCGGCGGCCCTCGTCGAGGCCGTTGATCGTCGCCATGTCCTCGGGGCCCAGCTCGAAGTCGAAGACCTCGATGTTCTCCTTGATGCGCGACGGCGTCACCGACTTCGGGATCGCGATGTTGCCGAGCTGGATGTGCCAGCGCAGCACCACCTGGGCGGGCGTCTTGTCATACTTCGCGCCGATCTCGGCCAGGGCGGGCAGGTCGAGCAGCCCCTTGCCCTGCCCGAGCGGGCTCCACGCCTCGGTGGCGATGCCGCGGTGCGCGTGGAAGCCGCGCAGCTCCCGCTGGGCGAGCTGCGGGTGCAGCTCGATCTGGTTCACCGCCGGGATCACCTCGGTCTCGGCGAGCAGGAGCTCCAGGTTGGCGACGGTGAAGTTCGACACGCCGATCGCCGCCACGCGCTTGTCGACGTACAGCATCTCCAGGGCCTTCCACGTCTCGACGTACTTGCCCTGCCGGGGAGCCGGCCAGTGGATCAGGTACAGGTCGAGGGTCTCCAGGCCGAGGCGCCGCATGCCGGCGTCGAAGGCGCGCATCGTCTTGTCGTAGCCGTGATCGTCGTTCCAGAGCTTGGTGGTGACGAACAGCTCCTCGCGGGGGATGCCGGAGGCGCGCAGGGCGCGGCCGACACCCTTCTCGTTGCGATACAACTTCGCGGTGTCGATGCTGCGGTACCCGTACTCCAGGGCCGTCGTCACGGCCTTCTCGGCCTCGTCGTCGGCGACCTGCCACACGCCGAAGCCGAGCTGGGGCATCCGCACGTTGTTGTTCAAAGTGATGACGTTCATGCCTTCCATGCTGCCGTAACGCGTCGCGAAGATCCCTTCCAGGTCTGTTCACCGGGCG
The DNA here is from genome assembly GCF_053604425.1 of Microbispora sp. NPDC004025. Lineage (NCBI taxonomy): Bacteria > Bacillati > Actinomycetota > Actinomycetes > Streptosporangiales > Streptosporangiaceae > Microbispora > Microbispora sp. NPDC004025. The sequence goes on from NZ_JBSGHN010000016.1 coordinate 107,137, forward strand.
TTCCCGCCGCCGTCGTGTTGGACGGTTAGGGTGAGCGCGTCGTGAACGTTTCATTACGGGGCGTGGAGAACGAGGGACGGCGCCACGCCGCCGGGCAGGGGCAGGCCGTCGCGTGGGTGGAGTCCCCCCTGCAGTTGCTGTCCGTCGTCGAGGCGCACCACGCGGGGCTCCTCGGACCCGCCACCAGGGTGGTGCCGCGGGCCGGGCTGCCCGCGCTGCGGCTGACCCGCCGCGAGCTCGAGCGGCTCGGGCCGCCCGAGGGGCTGGAGCTCGCCGAGCCGTCCCCGCGGGCTCCCCGGCCGGGACGTACGTGGGCGGTCGGCGACGCCTTCTCCGGGCGCGTCCAGCTCGCCCTCCTCACGGCCGTCCCCGGCCGTACGGTGCTGGTGGACGACGGACTTGCCACGATCCGCCTGCTGGAGCTGCTGGTCGAGCGGCGCCCGCTGCTGCGCGCCCGGGGGACGCCCGGCGCCGGCCGCAAGGTCCTGGGCGCCGCCGCCGGGTTCCGCCTGCGCACCCGCGGGCCCACGGTGTTCACCGCGCTCCCGGTGCCCGCCGGCCTCGCCGAGGATGTGGAGGGCGCGGGTGTCCGGCTCGTCCGGCACGACTTCGCCTGGCTGCGCGCCCAGCCGGCCGACCCGCCGCCGCGGGAGGGCACGGTCGTGCTCGGCACCTCGCTCGTACGCAACGGGCTCATCCACCGCGACCGCTACCTGCGCTGGCTGGAGCGGATCGGCGAGCCCGTCGCGTACTTCCCGCACCGCCGGGAGGACCCCCGCGACCTCGACCGGGTGCGCCGGATCGCCGGGCTGACCGTGTACGACGCCGGGGCGCCCGCCGAGATGACGCTGCGCGACCTGCGGCCGGACCAGCGGGTGCTGAGCCTGCCGTCCACCGCGGTCACCTCGCTGCGCGTCCTGCTGTCGGCGCGGGGCGTGCCGGTGGAGACCGTGGACGTGCCGGAGGACTGGTGGACGGCCTCGGCCGCCCCCTCGCTGCGCTCCCACCTCCAGCTGTTCGCCCATCAGCCCCACCAGCCCCTGCCTCACCAGCACGATCCCGGAAAGGTCGCTCCTTGATCCGCCTGCTCGCCGTGGCCGACTCCGACTCCTATCTGAAGTGGGCCGCGGGCCTGCTCGACGCGACCCCGCGGGACTGGGTCACGGAGCTGGCCGTCGTCCGTACGCCCATCGCCCCATCGGCGGCGCAGATCGCCGCCGCGGTGAGCGGCACCCGCACGCGGGCGCTTCCCCCGGTGCTGCCGGCCCGGCAGTTGCGGCGGGCCGCCGAACGGTTCCGGCCGGACGCCGTGCTCCTGGCGTGCACCGGTCCCGTGGTGGACGCGCTGGCGGCGGAGACGCCGGCCGGGCTGCGCCCCCGGCCGGTGCTCGTGTCGGGCCTGCCCGGCATCTCGGTGCCCGCGACGGAGAAGGCGTGGCTGTTCCGCAGCGGCTGCGACCTGTTCGTCGTGCACAGCGGCCGGGAGGTCGCCGAGTTCTCCGGGATCGGCGCGCGGCTCGGCGGGGGAGGGGAGGTGGCGCTGGCCCGCCTGCCCTACCTCGACCTGCTGTCCCGCGAACCGGGCGCGGGCGGCACCGGGGGCGTACGCGACCGGGTCGTGTTCGCCACCCAGGCCAAGGTGCCCCGCCGGCGCGAGGAGCGGGAGCGCATCCTGCTCGCCCTGGCCGAGCTCGGGCGGGCCAGGCCCGACCTGGACGTGGTGGTCAAGCTGAGGGCCCGCGACGACGAACGGCAGACGCACAACGAACGTCACCATTACGAGCGGCTGTGGACCGCGCTGGAGGCCGAGGGCCGCGTGCCCGCGGGCGCCGTGCGCTTCGCCGCCGGCCCGATGCACGAGCACCTGAGCCACGCCGCCGGCTTCGTCACGGTCAGCTCCACGGCGGCGCTGGAGGCGATCGCCGCGAACGTGCCGCTGCTCGTGCTGTCCGACTTCGGGGTCAGCGCGGAGATGATCAACCTGGTGTTCGAGGGCAGCGGCTGCCTGGGCACCCTGGACGACCTCGCGAAGGCGGACTTCCGGGTGCCGGCCGAGGAATGGTGCCGGGCCAACTACTTCCACGATCCCTCGGCCGGCGACTGGACCGGCCGGGTCGCCGCGCTGGTCGCCGCGGCCCGCGCGGGAACGCTGGAGCCGGCGCGCTCGCTCCTCGACGGCCCCGAGCACGCGGCGGCCCGGCGCCGCGCCCGGCTGCGCCTGGAGGTGCCGCCCCGGATGCTGCGGTACGGCTACCGCGCCAAGCGCCGGATGCGCCGCTACCTCAAGGCGCTGTAGCCCCCGCCCGGGACGGCACGGTGGCCTCAGCCCGGCGCTCGCCCGGCCGCCGCGAGATCGCGGTGGTCGCGTGGTGACATGCCGTAGGCGGCGCGGAAGGCGCGGCTGAAGGTCGCGGCGTCGGTGAAGCCCCAGCGGGCGGCGACGGACTGGATGGGGAGGGAGCGCCGCCGGGGGTCGGCGAGGTCGCGGTGGCACTGTTCCAGCCGGCATCGGCGGATCCAGGCCGCCACCGTGAGGCCCTGCTCCGCGAAGAGCGTGTACAGGTGCCGGACGGAGATCTGGTGTGCCGCGGCGATGGTCTCCGGGGTCAGGCCGGTGCCTGAGGTGTCCGGCCAGGACGCCGGTGATGCCGGGCCGTATGGGAAACGGCGCGGCGGCGAGCCGCCCGACCACGCCGGCCCGCAGGCCGAGCGCGGCCCGGGGGAACTGGACGACCAGTGACTTGGCCGGATCGCCGTCGGGCCCTCGCCATCCCTGGTACGGCCGGGAGGAATCGATGGTGAGGAACTGCCCGGCACGGAAGGTCGCGTCACGCCCGGCCTGTCGCAGGCAGCCGGCGCCACCGAGGAGGAGGTGCAGCTGGAAGATCTCGGGATCCGACTGCCGGATGAGCTTGGTGGTCCGGTTCACCCGCAGCGTGTGGTGGCTCATCAGCGAAAGCTGCACCGTGCCGAGGTCGAACACCCGCGCGGACGCGTGGAAACGGGCGGGATGCTCGGTGTCCAGCCTTGCCGCCTCGGCGCGAAGCGTGCTGCCGCTCCGGCGTGATCGCATCCGCTGCGTGCACGAATCGCCATGAATCGTGCAGAGGGCGTCAAGATATCCGCGACGGACCCGGGCACCCTGACTCCAGAGAGCGGTTCCGCGCCGCGACGACCCACGACACGCCTCGGAGGAAGCCCTATGGCCACCCCACGCGAGAGCACTCTCCCGCATCGGGCGCCGGCGGCCCTGTCCCACGAACCTCGGCAGCAGCCACGGGCGCCGTGCCCGACGCAGACCTGCGCCGAACCCGGAGCCCGGCCACTTCCGTGCCTGCTCATCGCCCCCGAGCCTCCCGTGGCCGGCCGCGGCGTCCGCGTACCGAGGTGTGGCCGGACGGCGTCACCACCGCAGCCCCCGGCGGCGGACGGCCCGACCGTGGTCGCCATGTGCTGCTGATCGCCGCGCGAGATCACCCCGGGGCACACCCTAAAAGATCGTGTCCCGTTCTGTCTCGCGCGGGGCGAGGGCTCAGCGGGACAGCAGGCGGCGCAGCCGCGACCGCGGGACGGCCGGGGCGGGGACGGGCGGCTCGACCAGGCCCAGCGACTCCAGCCTGCGCTTCTTGAAGTGACGCGCCGGCCCGTGGGCGCGCACGTATGCCGCGGCGGTCTCGCGCAGGCCTGGGTGGGCCGTGCTCTGCATGCAGTAGCCCACGGCCGCGACCAGGGCGGGCAGGTCGGCGGCGGGCGGCTCGGTGATCGTGCCGTCGGCCTCCAGCCGGGGCAGCGTCGCGTCCACGATCGTCGCCGGGATCCGGTTGCTGTTCTCGTACGGCGTGAGCCGTTCGAGCACCAGATCGGTGCCGGTGGCCGCGACGGGCAGACCGAACAGCCGCCGCGCGGTCACCAGCGCCGTGGAGAAGCACCCGGCGACCAGTTCGGGGCGGTGCGCGGCGAAACACGCCTCGGCGGGCGTCGCCGCGGGGGCCACGAGGAGCTCGACGCCCAGCTCCGCGGCGACCGGCCGCAGCTCGCGGGCGTGCCGCCGCCCGGCGGCGGGGTGCGGCTTGAACAGCACGGTCCGGTGGCCGCGCGCCGCCACGCCGCGCAGCATGCGCGCGTGGAGCGCGGCCTCCTCGGCCGCCGTGACCAGGCCGAGCGCGGACAGGTACTGGCCGAGGATGACCGCCTCGGCGCGTGGCGCCGCCTCGGCCGCCTCCGCGACCCGGTCCGTCACCGAGGTGAACGACGAGTCCGCCAGGGCCTCGGCCGGCACGCCGTGCTCGGCCAGGAGCAGGGGCGCCAGGCCCGGGGCGAGGTCGAGGTGGAGCAGCCGGGTGATCCGGCCGGCGATCTCCTGCGGGAGCGGGTCGCGGGTCGGCCCGTAGCTCATGAGGCCGTCGGAGTAGACCGTGATCGGGCAGTCCTTGACCAGGCCCGCGAGCGTACGCGACGGGGGCACCGCGACCGACTCCAGCACCAGCTCGCCCGGGTCGCCGGTCAGGTCGCGCAGCAGGCGGCCGAGCATGGGCGTCTCGATCGAGCGCGGCTTCCAGTCCGACGGGTGCAGCGGCGCGATGATCTCGTTCCAGGACAGGACGCGGTCGAACCTGTCCCGCAGCGCGGCGAACCCCGGCGCCTCGTCCGGCGCCGGGGTGACCTCCGGGATCGCCGCGTTGTTGGACACGAGAAGGATCCGGCCGCCGTCGCGGAACCGCCCCTCGTCGATCGCCGCCGCGAGAGTCATCGCGCCGAACAGCGTGGAGGCGTAGAACAGCGTGGAGTCAGGCACGCGGCCCTCCGGGTAAGTAGGGCCCGAGCAGGGCGGCCCGCTCGGGTTCCAGGCCGCCGACGGCCTCGGCGCGCGTCTCACGCGGCAGCCGGGCGAGCGCCGCCCGCGCCCGCTCGTCGAACCGGGCGCGTACGGCGGGGGTGAACCGGCCGGCCAGCTCGATGTGGTGGGCGAGCAGCGCGCACAGGTTGCGGGCGGCCTTGGGCAGATACCGGGGCTCGGTCTCGTCGAGCACGATGTCGTAGGCGTCGAAGAAATGGAGCTGCCGCTCGTCGCCGATCCGCGTGAGCGAGGCCGAGAGCCCCCGCCGGTAGAACACCCCGGCGAGGGAGACCACGGCGTACGACCGGGCCAGGCGGTGCAGCCGCCAGATCCACGGGCGGTCCTCGGCGGTGTGCAGCCCGGTGGGGAAGGTCAGCAGGTCGTCCAGCTCGCGCCGGTAGATCCCGGCCCACGCGTAGGGGTAGTCGACCATGGTCTTGTAGTCCGCCGGCAGGATGCCGTCGCGCGGGTCCAGCACGACGCCGCGGCGTGGCTGCGGCGCCCGGTGCGTCTCCCGCCTGCGGCCCTCGACCTGCACGTGGTCCACCCGCACGAAGTCACATCCGAGCCCGTCGATGGCGGCGACGAGCCGGGGCAGGTAACCGGGTGCGAGCCAGTCGTCGGCGTCGAGGAAGGTGACGTAGCGGCCCGCGGCGAGTTTCAGCCCGGCGTTGCGGGCGCCGGCCAGCCCCAGCGGCACCGGGTTGCGGACGACGGTGAGCCCCGGCAGGTCGCGCCGGAAGTCCTCGACGACCTCCGGCGTGGCGTCCGCGGACCCGTCGTCCACGACGACGACCTCGGTCTCGAACGCGCGCGTCCGGTTGCGCACGAGCGAGGTGAGGGCGTCGCCGAGGTACTCCTCGCCGTCCCGGACCGGCACGACCACCGATAGTGTGATCATGCCGTGACGCGGCGCAGGCGGGCCCGCGGGGCCTCCTCGCCGGGGTAGACGCGCTTCACGCCGTCGCCCAGGGCGGTCTCGATGGTGCGGATGTCGCGGACCAGGTGATCCAGACCGGTGGGCTCCAGCGAGGCGGCGTGGTCGGAGCCCCACATCGCCCGGTCGAGGGTGATGTGCCGCTCGACGGTCACCGCGCCCAGCGTCACGGCGGCCAGCGAGATCTGCAGCCCGCGCTCGTGCCCCGAGTAGCCGACCGGCACGCCGTACCGCTGCCGGAGGGTGGTGATCATGCGGAGGTTGGCCTCCTCGGGCGGGAGCGGATAGGTGGAGGTGGCGTGCATCATCACCAGGCGCTCGGTGCCGAGGATCTCCACCGCCGCGTCGATCTCCTCGATCGTCGACATGCCGGTGGACAGGATGACCGGCTTGCGGGTGGCGGCCAGCGCCCGCAGCAGCTCGTGGTCGGTCACCGAGGCCGAGGCCACCTTGTGCGCGACGACGTCCATGTCCTCCAGGAACTCCACCGACGGCACGTCCCAGGGCGAGGCGAACCAGTCGATGCCGCGCTCCTCGCAGTACTTGGCGATGTGGGCGTACTCGTCCGCGCCGAACTCAGTCCGGATCTTGTACTCCATGTAGGTCATCTCGCCCCACGGCGTCTGCCGGATCTGGTCGCGCTGCTCCGGCGGCACGCAGATCTCCGGGGTGCGCTTCTGGAACTTGACCGCCTGGCAGCCGGCGTCGGCGGCCACGTCGATCAGCCTGCGGGCGATGTCGACGTCGCCGTTGTGGTTGATGCCGATCTCGCCGATGACGTAGACGGGCTGCCCGGGACCGACCAGCGACCTGCCGATCCGCACCGGCCGCGGCTGCCCGGGGTGGCGGGCGACGGTGACGGGCGCGGGGGCCGGCACCGTCTCCAGCGCGGTGGCCGGGCGGGCCGCGAGCACCCGGTCGGACAGCTCGCGCACGGCCCCGGCGCCTCCGGGGGCCGACAGCACGACGCGGGCCGCGGCACGCACCCGGGGGTGGGCGTCGGGCACCGCGACCGGCCAGCCGACGATCGCCATGCAGGACAGGTCGTTGACGTCGTTGCCCACGTACGCGACGCGCTCGGGGGCAACGCCCTCGGCGGCCAGCCATTCGCGCAGCGCGGCGTCCTTGGCGGCGAGGCCCTGCACCACCGGGACGCCGAGCTTGGCGGCGCGGGCGGCGACGACGGGGTTGCGCTCGGTCGACAGCACGAGCACCCGCACGCCCGCCCGGCGCAGCAGCGCGATCCCCATTCCGTCGGAGCGGCTGACCGCGACCATCTCCCGGCCGTCGGAGTCGACGAACGCGCGGTCGTCGGTGTGCACGCCGTCGAAGTCGGTGACGACCGCGTCCACGTCGATCGGCAGCGGCTCGTCCACGAACGGCGCGAGCGCCCGGGCGATCTCCAGGTCCTCGGGGGTGTCGATCTCGACCGCGTGCCGGGCGGGCACCGGCTGGACCGCGACCCTGCCGGAGAAACGGTGGCCGCGCTCGCGCAGGCCCTCGGTGCGCATGACGTAGAAGGCGCCGGTCTCGCGGTAGTGGGGCTCGCGGTCCTGGCGGCGCGGGCGCACGGCCGGGTCGTGGTTCACCCCGTCGCCGGCGCCGGTCCAGACGAACTCGTAGGTCTCGGTGGCGGCGAAGACCGAGTCGGCCTCGCCGTCCAGCACCTTGGCGACGGCGGCGTCGAGGTCGCGGGGGTCGAGGAACGCGCTGGTGCACTGGACGAGCACGACGATCTCCGGCTCCTCGCCGGACAATCCGGACGGCCCGGACAGCTCGGACAGGGCGTGGAGCACGGCGCTCTCGCTGGAGGCGGTCGGGCCGCTGAGCTCCGCGGGCCGGCGTACGACGCGGGCGCCGGCGGCCGAGGCCGCCTCGGCGATCCGGTCGTGGTCGGTGCTGACGATCACCTCGTCCACCAGTTCGGCGCGCAGACAGGCGTCCACGGCGCGGGCGACGAGCGGGACCCCGCCCACCTTCTCCAGGTTCTTCAGTGGGACGCCCACCGAGCCTCCACGGGCGGGGACGACGGCCAGCACTCGCACGAGTGACTCCTCTACCTGCGACATCGGGAACCCGTGTGACCCAAGGGGGCCGGGGTGTCCCGAAAACTAGCCAGCAGGTCCTTTCGTTCGGGGTTACTCGGCTGAACGACCAGGGGCGCCGTTCTTAACTTTGGGTGTCGCCGCACGCCGCGGCGGGCCCGGCCGGGGCCAGCGGCAGCGTGATCACGAACCGCACGCCGGGCTCGCCGTCCGTGACGTCCTCGACGCGGATGGACCCGCCGTGGGCCTCCACGACCTCGCGGGCGATGGCCAGGCCCAGGCCCGTGCCGCCCCGGGCGCGGCTGCGCGCCGCGTCGGTGCGGTAGAACCGCTCGAAGATTCGCTCGCGGTCCGCCTCGGGGATCGGCCGGCCGTCGTTGCGCACGTACAGGACGGCCTCCTCCTCGGTGCGCTCGACGCGTACGCACACCACCGTCAGCGCGTGCCGCTCGGCGTTGTCGAGCAGGTTCGCCACCACCCGGGCGAGGTGGCGGCGCAGACCCCTGACGACCACGCCGGGGGTGTTGTGGAGGTGGGTCGGCAGCCGCTCCCGAAGCCGCTCGACCTCGCAGACGACCAGGTGGGACAGGTCGACCTCCTCCCTGGCGGTCTCGGGGACCGTGGGGATCCGGGCGAGCAGGAGCAGGTCGGCGACGATCGCCTCCAGCCGCTCGGTGTCGCGCAGCGCGGCGCAGACGGCTTCGTCGGTGTCCTCGGGGTGCAGCCGCGCGCTCTCCAGCTGGGCGCGGATCCCGGCGATGGGGGTGAGCAGCTCGTGTGAGGCGTCGGCGGCGAACTGCCGCTGCCGCTGGATCGACATGTCCAGCCGGGACAGCGCGTCGTTGGCCGCCTGGGCCAGCCGGGAGAACTCGTCGTCGCCGGGCGGCTCGGGCACGCGGCCGCCGGGGTTCCTCTCGGTGATCTCGGCCAGCTCCGAGCGGATCGCCTCCACCGGCCGCAGCGCGCGGCTCGTGGCCTTGTAGGCCGTGTAGCCCGCCAGCGCGGTGAGCAGCAGGGCCGCCAGGAGCAGCGCCGGCAGCGTGAAGGGGGTGTCGAGGATCGGCGGGGCCGCCCGGCCCGCGTAGACGAGGTCCGAGCCGGGGCCCGGGGACACCCGCAGCACGGTCACGTAGAGGCAGTCGCGCCCGGCGGGCGAGCAGGCCGTCGTCTGGGTGATCTCGCGGCCGGGGGCCGTGCGTAACGGGCTCAGGCGCGGCAGATGTCTGGCGGCGGCGCTCTCGGCGACGATCCGGCCGTCCGGCCCCGTCACCTCGATCAGGTCGATGCCGTTCTCGCCGGGCGGGATGGGGTTGCTCAGCCGTCCGTCGCGGATCTGCGCGGCGACGTGGGTGGCGGTGTCCAGGCTCCGGTCCCAGATGCGGTCCGCGACCGCGTCGCGGACGAGCACGTGCACCACGATCGCGAGCGGGATCAGCAGGATCGCCGCGGTCCCGGTGGCGATGAGTGCCAGCCGGGCTCGCAGCGACGGGGAGCGCCTGGGGAGGAGCATTACCCGAGGCTACTCATGGTCATCTTTAGGGAAACTCGCGACAGCGAAAAGCTCGCCCCAAAGTTGCTCAAAGTCTCCCAATACTGCGGGGTGCCGGGTGGGTGCGGGCGCTCGGCGAGACGTACGCGTCCCTCACGGACCGTGATGTGTCATCTACGCGACGTCGGGCCGTGTCATCAGCGGCGACCGCAGATGCAACGCCAGGTCGGGGCCGGTCAGGGGCACGACGTTCCACGTCGCCACGGCTGTGCCCGCGTCGGCGTCGACCACCAGCCGGACCCGGTGCGGGGTGGTGATGACATAGAGATCGGCGACGAACGTGCCGCCCTGCCAGGCGCCGGCCGCGACGACGGGGCGGCCGAGCGGTGCGCTCTCCCGCCATTCGCCGTGGCCGGCCTCGACGTCGAGGGAGGACCCGAGCCGCAGGATCCATCCGCCGTCCACGGGATCGACGGCCACCGTGGTTCCGCCGGGCAGCGCCGAATCCTCGGCGGAGGCGTCGATTCTCGCCTTGACGGAACGCTCCGGGGCGGCCGAACCCGGCACCGGCGCGAACGACAGCCGCCGCAGCCGCTCGGCGAGGATCTCGTCGTCCCCGGTGCTTCCCGGGAGCTCGGTGCTTCCCGGGAGCTGGGTGCTTCCCGCGAGCTCAGTGCTCCCCGCCTGGTCCACGCCGGGCAGCAGGCACTCCCAGACCGGGTCGAGTATCGCCTCCCCCTGCGCGACGGCGGCGGTCACGGCGACCACGAGATCGTGCGACGGGACGACCACGCACAGCTGGCCGAAGGCGCCCTCGCCGCGATATCCGTGACGTGACATCCAGAACTGGTAGCCGTACCCGCAGAGCGCGTCGGGGTTCTCCGACCAGCCCTCGACCTGCTGGGTGTCGATGTGGCGTCTGGTGGCGAGCTCCACCCATTCGCGCGGGACGAGCCGCCGGTCGCCCCACAGGCCCCCGCGCAGCAGCAGTTCACCGAAGGCGGCGACGGCCTCGGTCGTGAGGTGCAGCCCGTGGAATCCGAAGGCGGCGCCGCTCGCCACCCGGTCCCATTCGGCGTGGCCGACGCCCATCGGCCGGAAGAGGCGCTCGTCGAGCAGTTCCGGCAGGCCGCGCCCGGTGACCCGTTCCACCATCCGGGCCAGGACGAAGGTGGTCGCGTTGTCGTAGGCGTGCCGCGTTCCCTCGGCCTCGGGGAACGGCACGCGCAGGAATCCCTTCACCAGGTCGCCCGGTTCCAGGCGCCAGGCCTCGTCGAGGCTGTCCGTACGGTGCCCGGCCGTCATGGACAGCAGGTGGTGGACGGTGAGGCGGCGTCCCTGCTCGGAAATGCCGGCCGGGACGTGCTCGGGCAGCACGTCCACCACCCGGTCGTCCAGCGAGAGCAGCCCGTCGGCGATCGCGAGCCCCACGGCGATCGAGGTGAACGACTTGGTCAGCGAGTAGAGAAGGTGCGGGCGCCCGGCCGAGTACGGCGCCCACCAGCCTTCGGCGACGACGTGACCGTTGCGGACGATCATCAGGGAGTGACACTCGACGGATCCCGCTTCGAGCCGGTCCAGCAACGTGGCGATCGATCGGGACGACATCCCCGAGGCGGCCGGGGTCGAGCGCGGCAGGAGGCGCTGGGAGGGCATCCGGACACGCTAACGAAACCGCGCGAGCCCGCTCAATGGAGTTTCGAGACGCGGCGCGGAGCCGCCGTGCGCCGGGCGCGGGAGAGCCCGCGCCCGGCGCCGCCCCTAGCGCGGCTGGGTGAACACCGCCACCGTGCGGGCGGGCACGGTCAGCGTGCCGGTCGCCGGGTCCGCCGCCGCCTGCCGGACCACCGGATCGTCCGACGCGGCCTGCACGGGGTGCAGCGCGGCCCCGGCGCCCTTCAGCGCGGGCACGACCGGTGCGGCGGTCCTCCCGGTGGCGTTGAACACCACGTAGATCGCCGTGCTCGCGGGATCGGCTCCGGCGGCGTCGATCCGCATGACGATCACGCCGGGGGTGCCGGACGGCGGGAAGGAGACCCGCCTGCCGATCTCCGCGGCCGAGCCCAGTGAGAAGGCGGGGGAGGAGTAGCGGATCCGCAGGAACTCGCCGAACCTCGCCCGCGCCGCCCCGATCGCCGCGCAGTCCGGCCGCAGCGCCGGGTCGGCCAGCAGGGGCCGCGCGTACGGCCAGCGCGCCTCGTTGTCCTTCGCGGGCGGCAGGCCGCCGCCGAAGCCGTTCCCCTGGCGGCAGTCCCACAGCAGGCGGTTGAACCAGTCGCCCGAGTCGTAGGAGTTGCGGTCGAGCGACTTCGACCGCAGCCGCTCGCTGCCGGCGTGGACGAAGGCCGTGCCCTGGCCGAGCAGGACCGTCGCCAGCGACAGCGACTGCATCCTGACCCGGTCGGCCATGGGGGTGTCCTTCGGCAGCTTGTAGGCGAGCGCGTCGAACAGCGTCTCGTTGTCGTGGGCGTCCACGTAGGTCACCGTGTCCGCGGGCCCGGCGGCGTACCCGGCCGGCGTGCCGTTGTAGTCGACCTCCGCGCCCTTGACCGGAGTTCCGCCCGAGCCGGTGAACGTGAAGTCGCGCAGGTTGCCCGCGAGCCCGAGCTTGACCAGGTCCTCGTAGTGCGCGAGCCGGTCCCCGGGGGTGTCGGCCAGGCCGGAGCCGAGGCCCCGGACGCCCGGGTCCGCGTCGAACGGCGTGCCGCCGCGGACGGCGTCGCGCAGCCGGTCGCTGAACGTGCCGACCCCGGTGCCCGCCATGTTGGCCTGGGTGGCCTGCTCGAACCTGGCGTCGTCGGCCACCTCGCCGAAGTTCCAGCCCTCGCCGTACAGGATGATCGACTTTCCGTCCACACCGTCCTTGCCCGGCGTGAGCGCGTCGAGGGCCCTGCGCACGGCGAGGATGTTCGCCTTGGGGTGGTGGCCCATCAGGTCGAACCGGAAGCCGTCGACCTTGTACTGCTTCGCCCAGGTGACGATCGAGTCGACCACGAGCCGGCCCATCATGGCGTGCTCGGGGGCGGTGTTGGCGCAGCAGGTGGAGGCGGCCACCGTGCCGTCGTCCATGAGCCGGTGGTAGTAGCCCGGGACCACGCGGTCGAGCACGCTTCCGGGGTCCTGCCCCGAGGCGTGGGTGTGGTTGTAGACCACGTCCATGACCACCCGCAGGCCCGCGCCGTTGAGCCCCGCGACCATCTCGCGGAACTCCTTGATCCGCCGGTCGGGATCGGTCGCGTACGAGCCCTCGGGCACGGTGTAGTGCAGCGGGTCGTAGCCCCAGTTGAAGGAGTCCTTCGCGGCCGTCTCCGCGACGCACGCCTGCTGCCGGTCGGAGTCCGGCGGCAGCGCGGCCAGGTCGCACCCCGGCTCGGTGCGGTCCGCCTTCCGGTCGGGCACGGTCGCGAAGTCGAAGGCCGGCAGCAGGTGGACGTGCGTGAGCCCGTCCTTGGCCAGGCTCCGCAGCTCGGTCATCCCGGCGCTGCCGCCCTCGGTGAACGCCTTGTACGTGCCCCGCTCGGCCTCGGGGACCGTGCTGTCGGAGGCCGAGAAGTCGCGCACGTGCAGCTCGTAGATCGACGCCCGGTCCTGGCGCACCGCCGGGGGCTTGGTCAGCCCCGTCCATCCCTCGGGCCGCAGCGACCGGTCGTCGAGGTCGACGATCTGGCTGCGCCCCGAGCCCGCCGAGACCGACAGGCTGTAGGGGTCGGTCACCTCGTTGGTGACGATCTTCCCGGCGGCCGGGGCGTAGACGGTGACGAGGTAGGTGTAGTACCTGCCCCGCCACGACGCCGGGCCGTCGATCGACCACACGCCGGTCGCGTCGTCCCTGCGCATCCGGTGGACCGTCCTGCGATCGCCGGCCGGGCCGTCGTAGAGGGCCAGCTCGACCTTCTGCGCGGTGGGCGCCCACACCGCCAGTCTTCCGTTCCCGGTGGGGCCGAGCGGGACCTTCGCCGCTCCGCCGTACAGGTCGTCGAGCGCGCCGGGGATCTGCACGCCGGTGGCGGTCAGCAGCGCGCCGGAGGGCCCGCGCTCGACGGCCACGACCTGTCCGCGCAGCGCGTCGCGCACGAGGTCCGCGTCGCGCGGGTCCACCTTCAGCGCGCCGTACGCCGCCAGATGCGGCCACGTGGCCTTCTGGGCATCGGTGAGCTGCCCGGGCGTCAGGCGGACGAGGTGGACGTCCCCGGTCAGGCCGCCCTTGTCGTAGGCGATGTCGCCCTTCGGCGAATAGGCCAGCGCGTAGTGGTTCGCCTCGGCGACCCCGCCCTTCCACGCGACCGTGTCCCGGTCGATCCACTGGGCCGTGGCCTTGGACAGGTCGGCGTCCGCTCCGGTGGCCGCGGGCTGCGGCAGCAGGTATCCGTCCACACCTGACAGTTTCCACACCTCGTGGCCGCTCACGCCGAGGTCCAGCGACTGGTCGGCCTGCTGGTCCTTCTGATCGCCCTTGTGGATGATCCACCCGAGCGTCTTGGCGCCCTCCTTGAGCGGCACCTCGAAGTACACGCCGAAGCGGTCGGTTCCGGCGGGCTTCAGCGGGTCGCCCCATTCGACCGAGCCGGACGCGTCGCCCCAGAAGTGCAGGCCCCAGCCGTCGTAGTCGCCGTCCGCGCGGTGGTAGTGCAGCACCGCGACGTTCCGCGCCGCCGCCGCGCTGCCGTGGACCGCCGCCCCGCCCGAGTTCACGTACGCCTCGGGCTGCCGGGCCGGGACGAACGACTGGTCGGGCCCGGGGTCCTTCGTGTCGCCCTTGTGGATGATGTAGTTCAGCGGCGCGTCGGCGTTCTTCAGCGGCACCCGCCAGAAGGCGCCGAAGGCGTCGGTCCCGTCCGGCGGGCGCGGCGTGCTCCAGTCGGTGCCCGCGCCGCCGGCGATCGCGTCGCCCCACAGGTGCAGTCCCCAGCCGTCGTACGCGCCGTCCGGGCGGCGGTAGTGGATCGTGGCGTAGCCCTCGGCGGCGGCCCGGGAGGCGTACACGTCCGGCCTGCCCTCCATGAGCCACACCTCGCCCGTACGCGTGGGATTCACCGTCCGGTCGCCCTGGTCCTTGGTGTCGCCCTTGTGCGTGATCAGGCCGACCTCGGTGGCGCCGGGCTTCAGCTTCAGCCAGGCGAAGCGGCCGAACGCGTCCTCGCCCGCGAAGGCGACGGGTGAGCCCCATTCGACCGTCTGGTCGATGTCGCCCCAGGCGTGCAGTCCCCAGCCGTCGTAGTCGTTCCGCTTGTAGTGGACCACCAGGTGGTCGCGCCTGACCGCGCCCGGCTCGTCCGCCGCGGGTTCCGGCCCGGCAGTCGCGGTCGCCGTGGCGCCCGCGTGCCGGCCCGCCGCGTCCTTGACCACCGCCTTGTACGCGAGAGGGGCGCCCTCGGGCACGCCGGTCAGGTCGTGGAAGACGCGGTAGGTGTGGCCGTTGGGGGCGTCGTCGGTGCCGAGCACCCGCCACGGCGCGTTCCCCGCCTTGACGGCGAACGTGACCTGCGCGAACCCGGTGCCGGGCACCTCGGCGGTGATCGGCACGCGGCCGTCCGCCGCCGTCCCGCGCAACGTCGTGCCGGGCAGCGTGAGGGCGATCTCCGGCACCGAGGCCGGGGCGGCCAGGGCCCTGTCGGCGCGGTGGACCACGGCCGACATCGGCGGCACGGTCACGGCCAGCCTCCCGTCGGCCGCGGTGGCGAGCCTGCCCGTCCCGCCGTAGACCTGGGTGAAGGAGGCCCCGGCCGAGTACGTCGGGATCTGGACGGTCTTCGCCGCCGCGCCGTTGTTGAGCGCGACCACGAACTCGACCCGCTCCTTCGCGCCGATCCGGGAGAAGGCGTACACCCCTCCGCTCGTCAGCCGCTCGATCTGCGCGCCGTCCGCGAGCGCCGGGTAGCGGTCGCGCAGCCGGGCCAGTTCGGCGATCGAGGTGTAGAGGGGGTGTGTGGTGACGAAGTTGCCGGTCGCGTGGGTGGCGGTGGTGCCGATGAGGTCGTCGTCGAGGTAGTCGGCCGTCTTGGAGGCGAACATCGGCTGCCGCGCGTCCTTGTCGCCGCCCGCGCCGGTGAAGCCCTGCTCGTCGCCGTAGTACACGACCGGCTGGCCGCGCGTCAGGTACATCAGCTGGTGGGCCAGGCGGTCGCGGGCGAGCAGCGTGGCGTCGCCGGCCGACGGGTCGTCCTGCCGGAGGAAGTGGCCGATCCGGCCCATGTCGTGGTTGCCGAGGAACGTCGGCAGCGACGAGGCGTTGGAGTCGGCGTCGGTGAAGTAGTCGTCGCCGGCGTAGAGCCGGCTCAGGCTCGCGGCGTCGCCGCCGCTCGCGTACGACCGCGCCGCCTCCTGGAAGCCGAAGTCCAGCGTGGCGTCGAGCGTGCCGGTGGTGGTGTAGCGGCTCTCGAACGCCGGATCGGAGCTGTAGACCTCGCCGAACATGAAGAACCTGTCGTTGCCGAGCCGTGCGGCGTAGCCGTGCAGCGCGGGCGCGAAACGCCGCCAGAACTCCATGCCGACGTGCTTGGCGGTGTCGATCCGGAAGCCGTCGATGCCGGTCTCCCTGACCCACGTCGTGTAGATGTCGGTCATGCCCCTGACGACCTCGGGGCGCTCGGTCCACAGGTCGTCGAGGCCGTCGAAGTCGCCGTACTCGGAGCTCTCGCCGGAGAAGGTCGAGTTGCCCCGGTTGTGGTACATGGTCGGGTCGTTCAGCCAGGACGGCACCTTCGACTTCGCCGTCACCACCGGCGTGTACGGGAACGAGTCGGCGGTGACCTTCGGGAAGTCGTCGCGCAGGGCGTGGTCGCGGTCGTCGAAGGCCCGCCCGGAGGCGTCCACGTAGGGGTAGGCCGCCTTGCCGCGATAGCCGTACGTCTTCTCGGCGTAGTCGATGAGGTCGGCCGTGTGGTTGGTGATGATGTCGAAGAACACCTTCATGCCGCGCTTGTGCGCCTCCTTGACGAGGCGCTTCATCTGCGCGTTGGTGCCGAGGTGCGGGTCGATCCTGGTGAAGTCGGTGATCCAGTAGCCGTGGTAGCCGGCGCTGGCGCCTCCACCCGTGCCCTGCACGGGCCGGTTCTCGAACGACGGCGTGAGCCAGATGGCCGTGCTGCCCAGGCCCTTGATGTAGTCGAGCCTCCCGATCAGCCCGGCGAGGTCGCCGCCCTGGTAGAAGCCCTTGTCGGCCGGGTCGAAGCCGGTCGTCAGCCGGTCGCCGGACAGCCCGCCCCGGTCGTTGGCGGGGTCGCCGTTGGCGAACCGGTCGGTCATCGCGAAGTACAGCCGCTCGCGGGACAGGTCCGTGCGGAGGGCGTCGCGGGCGAGTTCGGCGTCGGACGGCGCGCCGGCCGCGACGCCGGCAGGTGTCGGCGGGGCCGGCGCGGCCAGGGCGGACGCCGCCGGGGGAGACGTCAGACAGGGGGCGATGAGCGCGGCGGCGAGTGCCGCGACGAGGGACAGCGCTGCGGGCACGCGCGTACGCCGGTGCTGGGGGGTCACCATGGCCCGGAAGCTAGTGATGAGTGCACATCCGTGCAAGACTTTGCTGCAACTTCCAGAAACATTGCAGCCATTCCGTGACCCACCGCCGTAACGGTGGCGAAACGTGTGTCCGACACTGTTGGTGTCGCACGAGAAGGAGGTGGTGGGGATGTTGCTGCGGCTGCGGGTCTCGCTCCCCGACCGGCCCGGGGTGCTCGGCCAGGTGGCGCGCGCTTTCGGGGTGCTGGGAGCCGACATCCTGCAGGTCACCGTGCTGGAGCGGCAGGCGGGCCGCGCGGTGGACGATTTCACCGTCTCCTGGTCGGGCGTCTTCGAGCCGGGAGAGCTGCGCGAGCGGATCGGCGTGGTCCCCGGCACGCGGGTGGAGGCCGTGTGGCCGACCAGGGAGGTGCCCGGGTCGACCCCCGACTACGATCTGCTCGGCCACGTCGCCGCGGAGCCGCACCGGGCGTACGTCACCCTCGTCGACGCGGTGCCCGACCTTCTCAGCGCCGAGTGGGCGGTGGCGGTCGACTCGGCGGACGGCACGATCGTCCACGGAAGCTGGCAGGCGCCGGAGGTCGTGCCCGCGGCCGACCTCACCCCGCTGCGCGCCTCGGCGTTCGAGGAGGGCGGGCTGCACCTGGCGAGCGTACCGATGGACGGCGTCCACCTGGTGGTGGCGCGCACCCAGGGGCCGGCGTTCCACCGGGCGGAGCTGGACAAGATCGTCCGCCTGGTGGGGATCGTCTCCGTGCTGGCCGGCGGCGTCAGCCGGCCAGTGTGAGAGCCGGTGTGAGAGCCGGTGTGAGAGCGGGTGTGAGCGGTGTCAGCGGCGGGGCGGGTCGATGCGGGTGCCGTCCATCGTGAACAGCATGAGCCGGGAGACGTCGACCGCGACCCGGCCGTGCTCGCCCGCGCGCCACACGGGGCGGTTGCCGAGCCTGACGATCAGGTCCGCGCGGCGGTGCGTGCCCGACTGCGACAGCGGCGGCGGCGGTTCCTCCTCCGGGGGCGTGGAACCGTTCAGCAGGCGGCGCATCATCGACCGCGCCCGGCCGCCGCTCGCCGTGCCGTTGAGCTGCCGGCGGTCCGGCGGCTCGGGCACCTCGACGCCCGGGATCCCGGCCTCCAGGTAGGCGAGCCACTCGTGACCGTGGTACTCCAGCGTCCGCACCCGCCCGAAGAAGGTCGGGCCCTCGGTCTTCTCCGGCACCGGGACCAGCCCGTCGGGGCGGATCCCCACGATGATCTGCATGCCGGTGTGCTGGGACACGGCGTACGCGCGTGGATCGGTCCAGGGCATGGTCAGCTGATGTGGCCCGAAGTCGAGCATTATGTACTGATTTTGGGGCGTGCGGACTGTGGCGGCGAGCAGGTTCAACTGCTGCGAGTTGAGGAACGCGGCGGTGAACGCGGTCGCGGGGTCGTTGTAGACCTGCGCCGGGGTGCCGATGTCCTGCAGCACGCCCCGGTTCATGATGGCGATGCGGTCGGCCAGGGTGAGGGCCTCGACCTGGTCGTGAGTCACGTAGATGGTGGTCACCCCGAGGGCCCGCACCAGTGACGAGATCTCCATGCGCAACTCGGTGCGCATGCCGGCGTCCAGGTTGGACAGCGGCTCGTCCATCAGGAACAGCGAGGGCTGACGCACGATCGCCCGGCCCATCGCCACGCGCTGACGCTGGCCGCCGGACAGTGTGCCCGGCCGCCGGTCCAGCGTCTCGTCGATGTGCAGCGCGCGGGAAAGCTCCACCACCCGCTGCTTGACCATCGTCGGGTCCGCCTTGGCGATCTCCAGCGGGAAGGACAGGTTGCCGCGCACCGTCTTGTGGGGATACAGGGCGCCGTTCTGGAAGACCATCGCGACGTCCCGGTCCCGGGGAGCGAGGTGGTTGGCGAGCTGCCCGCCCAGCCACAGGTCCCCGGAGGTGATGTCCTCCAGTCCCGCGATCATGCGTAGCAGCGTGGACTTCCCGCAGCCCGACGGTCCGAGCAGGACGAGGAGTTCACCCTCGCCCGCGCGGAGGTTCATGCGGTCGACCGCGAGGTACCCCCCCGGGTAGATCTTCGTCACGTTGTCGAGGACGACGGTGCTCATGCCAGCTCGTTCCTCCCGGGCAGGCACGCCCGGATCCCCAGGCCTTCGGTGTGAATGATGAGGTAGTACATCGCGTCCCGGGTGCCCGTGTCCATACGTGTCGTGAAAGATCCGGCATCTACGTGCAACTTCTCGTTACTCCAGACTTTCCCCACGTTAAAGACGGCTGTCAGGGGAGTGTCGTGACCTCCCGCACCCTTCTCTGGGGCCTGAAATGTAACGAAATTGCTGAAAGTTTCTGTAAGGCCTTTCACCCCTGTTCGTGCTCCTGTTACGTTCCGCTCAAATCCCCCTGAGCAAGGAGTGCGACGCAGATGAGGCGAGTCCTCACGTCCGCGGCGGTGGCCGCGGCGCTCGCTTTGGCGGTCACCGCCTGTGGCGACGGTTCCGGCGACGCCGGCTCGGCCCCGGCCAAGAGTGCCGCTCCCGCCGAGGTGTCCGGCACGGTCACCTGGTGGGACACCTCGGACGCCACGACCGAGGGACCGGTCTTCCAGGAGATCATCAAGGGCTTCGAGGCCAAGTACCCGAAGATCAAGGTCAACTACGTCAACGTGCCGTTCGCGGACGCGCGGGACAAGTTCAAGACCGCCGCGCAGTCCGGGTCGGGCGCCCCCGACGTGCTGCGCACCGACGTGGGCTGGGTCGCGGAGTTCGCCTCGCTCGGCTACCTCGCGCCGCTGGACGGCACCGCGGCTGTCGACAAGCCCGAGGAACTCCTCCCGGTCCCGGCGGCCAGCGGCAAGTTCAACGGCAAGACGTACGGCGTGCCGCAGGTGACGGACACCCTCGGCCTGCTGTACAACAAGGAACTACTGAAGAAGGCGGGCTACGACGAGCCTCCGGCCACGATGGCCGACCTCAAGAAGGTGGCGCTCGACGTCAAGTCGAAGACCGGAGCCGGCGGCATCGCCCTGAACGTGGACGCCTACTTCCTGCTTCCGTTCATCTACGGCGAGGGCGGCGACTTCGTCGACGTCCAGAACAAGAAGATCACGATCTCGTCCCCGCAGAGCGTGGCGGGGGTGAAGATCGTCGAGGACCTCATCACGTCCGGGGCCGCCGTCAAGCCCGCGCTGCAGGACAGCTACACGAACGCCGAGACCGCGTTCAAGGACGGCAAGGTCGCGATGATCTTCAACGGGCCGTGGTCGAACGCCGACAACCTCGGTGGCAAGGTGTTCAAGGACAACCCGGACAACTTCGGCGTCGCCCCGGTCCCGGCCGGCTCGGCGAAGGCGGGCTCGCCGCTGGGCGGCCACGACTACACGGTCTACGCGGGCTCGAAGAACCTCGACGCGTCCTACCTGTTCGTCCAGTACATGGCGAGCGCGGAGAGCCAGGCGAAGGTCGCCGGCAAGCTCGGCCTGCTGCCGACCCGCCAGCCCGCCTACAGCGCCCCCGAGGCCACCGCGAACCCGAAGATCGCGCAGTGGCAGAAGCCGATGGAGGCGGCCGTCGAGCGTCCCTGGATCCCCGAGGCGGCCTCGCTGTTCCAGCCGCTGGTCGAGGGCTACCAGAAGCTCGCCGGCGGGCAGACGACGACCGAGCCCATGCTCAAGGACGTCGCCACCGCCTACCAGGGCATCCTCAAGGGCTGGAGCCTGTAGGCGATGACGGCTGACGTCGTCGTGACGAGAAGGGCC
The DNA here is from genome assembly GCF_053604425.1 of Microbispora sp. NPDC004025. Taxonomy (NCBI): domain Bacteria; kingdom Bacillati; phylum Actinomycetota; class Actinomycetes; order Streptosporangiales; family Streptosporangiaceae; genus Microbispora; species Microbispora sp. NPDC004025. The sequence goes on from NZ_JBSGHN010000016.1 coordinate 127,647, forward strand.
GCGCCCCGCAGTGGGGCGCGGCGCCTCCTGTCGCGTCACTGGTACGCCTGGGCGATGATCGCGCCGGTCGTCGTCGTGACGCTGGTGCTGGTCGGCTACCCGCTCGTCCGGGGGATCTACCTGTCGCTCACCGACGCGACCGAGGGCAACATGGGCCGCACGATCGGGATGAACGTCATCCCGTCCACCTACGAGTTCGTGGGCCTGAAGAACTACACCGACATCCTCACCTCGTCGGAGTTCCTCGGCCGGCTGACCTGGACGATCGTGTGGACCGTCGTGTGCGTCGCCCTGCACGTGGGCATCGGCCTCGGCCTCGCGCTGCTGCTCAACCGGCCCATGCGGCTGCGGTCGTTCTACCGGATCCTGCTCGTCCTGCCGTGGGCGGTGCCCGCCTTCGTGTCCGCGTTCATCTGGCGCTACCTGCTCAACGGCGAGTTCGGCGTGGTCAACGCCATGCTGCGGGCCGCCGGGTTCGCCGGCGTCAGCTGGCTGGACGACCCGTTCTGGGCCAAGGTCTCGGTGATCGCCTGCAACGTGTGGCTGGGCGTGCCGTTCATGATGCTCGCGCTGCTCGGCGGCCTGCAGGCCATCCCGCGCGAGCTGTACGAGGCCGCCGAGGTCGACGGCGCCACGCCGTGGCAGCGTTTCCGCCACATCACGCTTCCGGGCTTGCGCCCGGTGTCCAGCACGGTCGTCCTGCTCGGCACGATCTGGACGTTCAACCAGTTCCCGGTGATCTTCCTGCTGACCAAGGGAGGGCCGGGCGGCTCCACGGAGATTCTCGTGACGTACGCCTACCGCCAGGCGTTCGAGGGCATCAGGAACTACTCGGGCTCCGCCGCCTGGGGCATGGTGATCCTCGCCCTGCTCGTCGTGATGGCCACGGTCTACCGGCGCGCGCTCAGGCAGCAGGGGGAGGCATGGTGAGCTCCGCCGCCTCGGCCGCCGCCCCCGCCCGCGCCGGCACGTGGAGCCGCGACAGGCGCAGCCCCGGCAGGTCGGTCGCCCTGCACCTCACGCTGATCGCCGCGAGCATCGTGTCGGTGTTCCCGGTCGCGTGGCTGGTGCTGACCTCGCTCAAGCCGCGCACGGTCATCGAGACCGCGTCGGTCGCGCCGATCGACCACCCCACGCTCGCCAACTACACGCAGGTCCTCGGGGAGACCCGGTTCCTCACCTGGGCCGCCAACGCCGTGATCGTCTCGCTGATCACTGCCGTGCTCGGCGTGCTGCTGTCGGCCACGACCGGCTACGCGGTCAGCCGCTTCCGCTTCCCCGGATTCCGCTCGGTGATGTGGATGCTGCTGATCACGCAGATGTTCCCCGTGGCGATCCTTATCGTGCCGATCTACAACCTGATGGCCGGCCTCGGGCTGATCAACCAGTTCCCGTCCCTGGTCATCGCGTACCTCACCTCCACGGTGCCGTTCTGCGCGTGGATGATGAAGGGCTACTTCGACACCGTCCCGGTGACGATCGACGAGGCGGGCCGGGTGGACGGCCTGACCCCGTTCGGCACGTTCTGGCGGCTCATCCTGCCGCTGGCCAAGCCCGGCCTGGCCGTGGCCGCGTTCTACTCGTTCATCACCGCCTGGGCGGAGGTCGCGTACGCGACGGCGTTCATGACGGGCGACGACAAGTACACGCTCGCGGTCGGCCTGAGCCAGTTCGTGGGCCAGCACAAGGCGGAGTGGGGCCTGCTCACGGCCTCGTCGGTGCTGATCGCCATCCCGGCGGCCGCCGTCTTTCTGCTCGTCCAGCGCCACCTCGTCACCGGCCTGACGGCCGGCGCGACGAAGGCGTGACCCAATATGAGAATCGGGGGATCCCAATGACCGAACTCGCCGTCCAGCCGTCCGCGGTCACGACCAGGTGGTGGCGCGACGCGGTGATCTACCAGGTGTACGTCCGCAGCTTCGCGGACGGCAACGGCGACGGGATCGGCGACCTGCTCGGCGTGCGCAGCCGCCTGCGGTACCTGGCCGACCTCGGCGTGGACGCGATCTGGCTGACGCCCTTCTACCCCTCGCCGATGGCCGACTTCGGGTACGACGTGGCCGACTACCGGAACGTCGATCCGATCTTCGGGTCGCTGGCCGACGCCCAGGCGCTGATCGCGGACGCCCACGGGCTGGGCATCCGCATCATCGTGGACGTGGTGCCCAACCACACCTCCGACCGGCACCCCTGGTTCGAGGCGGCGCTGCGGGCCGGGCCCGGCAGCCCGGAGCGGGAGCGCTACATCTTCCGCGAGGGCAAGGGCGCGGCGGGCGAGCTGCCGCCCAACGACTGGGAGTCGATCTTCGGCGGGCCCGCCTGGACCCGGGTCGAGGACGGGCAGTGGTACCTCCACCTGTTCGCGCCCGAGCAGCCGGACCTCAACTGGGAGCACCCGGAGGTGCACGAGGAGTTCGCCGACGTGCTGCGGTTCTGGCTGGACCTCGGCGTGGACGGCTTCCGCGTCGACGTGGCGCACGGCATGGTCAAGGCGCCCGGCCTGCCCGACGTGGGCGCCTCGGGCCAGGCCGAGATGATCGGAGAGCAGGTCGTGCCGTTCTTCGACCAGGACGGCGTGCACGAGATCCACCGGACGTGGCGCCGCATCCTCGACTCCTACGACGGCGAGCGGATCGGGGTGGCCGAGGCGTGGGCGCCCTCGCCCGAGCGGCTGGCCAACTATGTCCGCCCGGACGAGCTGCACCAGGCGTTCAACTTCCACTTCCTCAAGACGCCCTGGGAGGCCGGCCGCTTCCGCGAGGTCATCGACGAGTCGGTGCGCACGTCGGCGCTGGTGGGCGCGCCTTCGACCTGGGTGCTGTCCAACCACGACGTCAAGCGGCACGTCACGCGGTACGGCGGCGGCGAGCGCGGCCTGCGCAGGGCGCGGGCGGCGGCGCTGCTCATGCTGGCGCTGCCCGGCTCGGCCTACATCTACCAGGGCGAGGAGCTCGGGCTGCCCGAGGTGCTCGACCTGCCCGAGCAGTACCTGCAGGACCCCCAGCGGCTGCGCGACCCCGACAGCGGCCGGGACGGCTGCCGGGTGCCGCTGCCGTGGACCGCGGCGGGCGAGCCGCCGTACGGCTTCACCCCGCCGGGCATCTACGAGAGCTGGCTGCCGATGCCGTCCGGCTGGCGCGACCTGTCGGTGGAGGCGCAGCTGCGCGACGGCGCCTCGACGCTCAGCCTCTACCGGGCCGCGCTCGCCCTCAGGCGGGAGCACCCGGAGCTGGGCGACGGCACGCTGACCTGGCTCGACAGCCCGGCCGGCACGCTGGTGTTCCGCCGCGGCGAGTCGTTCGTCTGCGTCCTCAACATGACCGCCGAGTGGGTGGAGATCGGGGCGCCGGGCGACCTGCTGCTGGCCAGCGGAGGGCCGGAGACGTCCGGCGGAGTCGTGCGGCTCGCGCCCGACTCCGCCACCTGGTGGACAGGGAACAATGTCTAAAGTAATGCTCATGAACAACACGCGGCTCGCCGACATCGCTGCTCAGGCCGGAGTCAGCGAGGCGACGGTGAGCCGTGTGCTCAACGGCAAGGCGGGGGTCTCCCCGGCCACCCGCCAGGCCGTGCTCACCGCCCTCGACCTGATGGGCTACGAGCGCCCCCAGCGGCTGCGCCAGCGCAGCAACGGCCTGATCGGCCTGGTGATCCCGGAGCTCGGCAACCCGATCTTCCCGGCGTTCGCCCAGGCGATGGAGAAGTCGCTGATCCAGCACGGCTACACGCCGATCCTGTGCACGCAGGAGCCCGGCGGCGCGCCCGAGGACGAGTTCACCGAGATGCTGCTCGACCGGGGCGTGTCCGGCATCGTCTTCGTGTCCGGCCTGCACGCCGACACCACCGCGCGGATGGACCGCTACACCCGGCTCACCGACCGCGGGCTGCCGATCGTGTTCGTGGACGGCTACAACGAGGCCATCCCGGCGCCGTTCATCTCGCCGGACGACCGGCTCGCCGCGCGCCTGGCCGTGCAGCACCTGGTGGACCTCGGGCACGAGCGCATCGGCCTCGCGCTGGGGCAGCGGCGGTTCGTCCCGGTCATCCGCAAGATCGAGGGCTTCCGCCAGGCGATGGCGCAGCTGCTCGGCGTGACCGGCGTCGACGACCTCATCCAGCACTCGCTGTTCTCCGTCGAGGGCGGGCAGGCCGCCGCCGCGGCGCTGTTCGACCGCGGCTGCACCGGCGTCTTCTGCGCCAGCGACCTCATGGCCCTCGGCGCGATCCGCGCCGCCCGCGAGCGGGGGCTGTCGGTGCCCGGGGACGTGTCCGTCGTCGGATTCGACGACTCGCCGCTGATGGCCTTCACCGACCCGCCGCTGACGACCGTGCGCAAGCCGATCGGCGCGATGGCGGCCGCGGCCGTCGAGACGCTGCTCGAGGAGATCGGCGGCAGCCCGGCCAAGCACGTCGAGCTGGTCTACCAGCCCGAGCTCGTGGTGCGCGGCTCCACCAGCTCCGGGCCCCTCGTCAACCGCTGAAACCCCCGTGGTCTCGCGGTTCGCCGCGCGGAGGGCCGCAGGCCTGGGCGTCCACCCTCCGTGATCACGCACAGAACCTCGTGGAGCCCGGCGTGACCTTCAACGACGCCCTTCCTGATCATGCACTCGACGTCCTCGTCGTCGGCGGCGCCGGCGTCGACACGACCGTCTACGTGCCCGAGCTGCCCCTGCCGTACGCCGACACCTACGCCGTGCCGCCCGTGGTCGACCGCATCGGCAACACCGGTGCCGGGGTCGCCCTCGGCTGCCACGCGCTCGGCCTGCGCGTGAAGTTCGTCGACCTGATCGGCGACGACCCGCAGGGCGCGCTGATCCGCGACCACCTCGCGGCGCGCGGCGTGGACTTCTCCCACGCGGTGTCGGAGGCGGGCACCCGCCGCAGCGTCCTGCTGGTGGACCCCGGCGGCAGGCGGCTGTCGCTCTTCGACCCCCGGGTCGTCCCCGGCCAGCGGATGCCGCGCGACCTCTACCTGCCCGCCCTCCGGTCGGCCCGGCACGTCCACGTCTCGATCGTGGACTTCGCCCGGCACGTGTACGCCGACATCCCGGACGGCACGACGGTCTCGACCGACCTGCACGACTGGGACGGGGAGAACCCGCACCACGAGGACTTCGCCTACTCCTCCGACCTGGTCTTCCTGTCCGCGGTGAAGCTCGGCGGGCGGCGGGAGGAGGTCATGCGGTCGATCGCGGAGCGGGGCCGTGCGTCGGTGGTCGTGTGCACGGCCGGAGCCGAGGGCTGCCATGTGCTCGCCGGCGGGCGCGTGCGGCGCTTCCCCGCGGCTCCGCTGCCCGGCCCGGTGGCCGACAGCAACGGCGCCGGGGACGCGTTCGTGTCCGGCTTCCTGTACGGCCGCCTGACCGGCCGGCCGTTGGAGGAGTGCGTACGGCTGGGCGCCGTGGCCGGGGCGCACGCGTGCACCAGCGAGGGCACCCACGAGGACCCGATCACCCTGGACGCCCTGCCGGCCACGGCGCCGTGAGACCGGGCCCGGTGTCATGAGACGACGCCGGGCCCGCGACCGCCGGTGAGCGGACCCGGGCCCGGCACCCATGGACGTGCCCGGGTCACGGGCACGAGCATGGTCACCGGCTCCGCCGAGGGAGGAAGGACGGACCGGCGAGCTTGAGGGAACTCAGGGACGCAGCGCCGCGGCCTCGGACGCGAGCTTCTCGATCCTGGCGAAGTCGCCCGCCGCCACCAGGCTGCGCGGCGTGAGCCAGCTTCCGCCGACGCAGCCGACGTTCGGCAGGGCGAGGTAGGCCGGGGCGTTCGACGGGGTGATCCCGCCCGTGGGGCAGAAGCGCACGTCGGGCAGCGGGCCGCTCAGCGCCTTGAGGTACGTGACGCCCCCGGCGGGCTCGGCCGGGAAGAACTTCAGCTCGCGTACCCCGCGCTCGGCCAGCGTCATCGCCTCGGTGGCCGTGGCGACGCCCGGCAGGAACGGCACACCGGAGGCGAGCATGGCCGCGAGCAGGCCGGGCGTGGTGCCGGGGGAGACGAGGAATCGGGAGCCGGCCTCCGTCGCGGCCTCCACGTCCTCCGGCGAGCGCACGGTGCCGGCGCCGACGACGGCCTCCGGCACCTCGGCGGCGATTCGCCGGATGGCGTCGAGGGCGACGGGTGTCCGCAGCGTGACCTCGATGACCGGCAGGCCCCCGCCCACCAGGGCCCGGGCGAGGGGGACGGCGCTTTCGGCGTCGTCGAGGACGACCACCGGGACGACCGGCGCGAGGTCGAGAATGTTGCTCATACACGCTCCACATCGGGGAATCGTTGGGCGAGCCAGGCGGCCGCACCCGTAAGCGCCGGCTGTTCGGCGATGATCAGTGAGGTGGCGATCGCGGCGGCGTACTCCGACAGCGCCGGCGCGGTCGTCTCGAACCGGGCCCGGAACGCGCTGCCGGGGATCCGCGCGGCCAGGCGGGGCAGCACGCCGCCGCCCAGGTAGACCCCGCCCCGCGCGCCGAGGGTGAGCGCCACGCCGCCGGCGAAGCCGCCGAGCAGGGCGAGGAAGACCTCGACGGTCTCGGCGCAGAGCGGGTCGTCCGAGGAGGTGATCTGCACCGCCGTGCGCGGTTCGGGTGTGTCGCCGCGCGCGAGCGCGAGGCCGCGGTACAGCCGCGGCAGCCCGGTGCCCGACAGCAGGTGCTCGGCGTCCACGTACGGCAGGCCGTCCGCGCGCAGCGCCCGGACGATCTCCATCTCCAGGTCCGTGACGACGGGGACGGCGACGTGCCCGCCCTCGCCGGCCACCGGCTGCCAGCCCTCCCGCACGGGGACCAGGCCGGCCACTCCGAGCCCGGTGCCGGGTCCGAGCACGGCCTTCGTCAGGCCCGCCGCCGGCGGGGGTCCGCCGAGCGGCACGAGGTCGTCCCCCGCCAGGTGCGGCAGCGAGATCGCCAGTGCCTCGAAGTCGTTGAGCAGCACCGTGAGCGGGATGCCGAGCTCCTCCACGGATCCCGACCACCCCGCGTTCGTCAGCCGGTACCGGTCCTTGTCGACCGGCCCGGCGATCGCCAGGCACGCGGCCCCCGGCCGAACTCCGCCCGCATGGTCTGCGAGATAGGCGGCTACGGCATCGGCAAGGCCGAGATGCTGGGAAACGTCGAGTACGGCTACCGCCTCCGGCTGCCCTCCGGGCCGCGTCACCAAACCGAACCTGGCGTTGGTTCCGCCGATGTCCGCGACCAGCCAGGGAAGGCTCACGCGGCACCTCCGAAGACGCTCGCCCCGCGCTCGGCAGGGCCGACCACGCGACGGAAGGAGGCGAACAGCTCGCGGCCGGTGCCGGTCCACTGCTCGTCGGTCAGCGGTGCGCCCTGGGGCGTACGCCCGGTGAGGTCGGCGAGCACGGTGAGCGTCCCGGCGGCCGAGTCGAGGCGGATCACGTCGCCGTCGCGCACCAGCGCGATCGGCCCGCCGTCGGCGGCCTCGGGGGACAGGTGGATCGCCGCGGGGACCTTCCCCGAGGCGCCGGACATGCGGCCGTCGGTGACGATGGCCACCTTCTGGCCGCGGTCGAGCAGGACCGCCAGCGGCGGCGTGAGCTTGTGCAGCTCGGGCATGCCGTTGGCCCGGGGGCCCTGGTAGCGGACGACCGCCACGAAGTCCTGCCCGTCGAGCTCGCCCCGCTCGAACGCCGCGAGCAGGTCGAGCTGGTCGTCGAACACCTTGGCCGGGGCCTCGATCACCAGGTGCTGGGGCTTGACGGCGGAGACCTTGCTCACCGCCCGGCCCAGGTTGCCCGACAGCATGTGGATGCCGCCGTCGGGGGAGAACGGCTCCGCGACCGGCCGCAGGACCTCGGTGTCGGTGCCGGGCTCGGTCCGCTCCTCCCACACCAGCACGCCCTCCTTGAGCGCGGGCGCGGACCGGTAGTGGCCGAGGCCGCGCCCGGCGACCGTGAGCACGTCCTCGTGGAGCAGCCCGGCGTCCAGCAGGTCGCCGATGAACACCGCCATGCCGCCCGCGGCCTGGAAGTGGTTCACGTCCGCCTGGCCGTTGGGGTACATGCGGGTGATCAGCGGCACCACCTTGGACAGGTCCGCCATGTCGTCCCAGGTCAGTTCGATGCCGGCGGCCGCCGCGACGGCGACCAGGTGCATCGTGTGGTTGGTGGAGCCGCCGGAGGCGAGCAGCGCGACGACCGCGTTGACGATCGCCTTCTCGTTCACGACCTCGGCGAGGGGCGTGTACTCCTCACCGTGCGGGGTGATCTCGACCGCCCGCCGCGCCGCCGCCCGGGTCAGCGCGTGCCGCAGCTCGGTGTGCGGGTTGACGAACGTGGCCCCGGGCAGGTGGAGGCCCATGACCTCCATGAGGAGCTGGTTGGAGTTGGCGGTGCCGTAGAACGTGCAGGTGCCGGGGGAGTGGTAGGACGCCGCCTCGGCGTCGAGCATCTCCACGCGGCCGATCTTGCCCTCGGCGAAGGCCTGCCGCGCCCTGGCCTTGACCTTGTTGGGCAGGCCCGAGGTCATCGGCCCGGCGGGCACGAACATCGCCGGTAGGTGCCCGAAGCGTAAGGCGCCGATGAGGAGCCCCGGAACGATCTTGTCGCAGACCCCGAGCAGGAGGGCCGCGTCGAACATGTCGTGCGACAGCGCGATCGCGGTCGCCATCGCGATCACGTCGCGGCTGTAGAGCGACAGCTCCATGCCCGCCCGGCCCTGGGTGACGCCGTCGCACATCGCGGGCACGCCGCCCGCCACCTGCGCCACGCCGCCCGCGTCGCGGACCGCCCGCTTCAGCTCCGGCGGGTAGGTCTCGTACGGCTGGTGCGCCGACAGCATGTCGTTGTACGACGTCACGATGGCGACGCCGGGCTTCGCCGTGCCGCGCAGGTCGAGCTTGTCCTCGGCGGGCGCGGCCGCGAAGCCGTGGGCCAGGTTGGCGCAGCCGAGCCGCCCCCGGGCCGGCCCCCGCTCACGCAGCTCGGCCCCGGCGCGGCGCACCCGCTCCAGGTAGGCCCCACGGCTGTCGCGGCTGCGCGTCACCACGCGCTCGGTGACCTCGGTGATAACGGGGTGCGTCACGGAAGGTCCTCCTCCTGCCGGTGCCGCCGCGAGGCGGGGTCGAACGCGCCCCGGGGGCGTCGTCCCGGGACGTGCGCCCTCCGGCACGTCCGGCCCCCGATTCGTTGATCGGGCACCAGGTGTCGATCGGGCACGGATGGGACAGTATCGGGAAGTTATGCCAGTTATCAAGCCTAGTTTTGTAACTCGAAATGAATAAGTCGTTGAACTTAGGTGAGTTCCTGTGCTTCACTTACGCTCGATGTCACGTATAGCCACCACCGGCGAGGTCTTCCAGCTCATCCGGAGCGGGGAGGCGATGACGCGTGCCGACATCGGCCGTGTGACGGGCCTGTCCCGGCCGGCCGTCGCGCACCGCGTCGCCGACCTGCTCCAGCGCGGGCTGATCGTGGAGGACGCCGAAGGGCCGTCCACCGGGGGCCGCCCGCCCGTACGGCTGCGCTTCGCCGCCTCCGGGGGAGTCGTCCCGGTGGCCTCGCTCGGCGCCCGTCGCACCCAGATCGCGCTGTGCGACCTCGCGGGCGAGGTGCTGCACCGCACCGACCTGGACATCGACGTCGAGGAGGGGCCGGACGTCGTGCTGCCCCTGCTCATGGACACCTGGGAGAAGCTGCTCGACGGGCGGGACGACGTCGTCGGCATCGGGCTCGGCGTCCCGGCGACCGTGGAGTTCGCCGCCGGCCGGGTCGAGAGCGCCCGCGTGATGGCGAGCTGGACGGGCGTGGTGATCCCGCCGGTCATCGCCGAGCGGTTCCGCGTGCCGGTGCTCGTGGACAACGACGTGAACGTCATCGCGATGGGCGAGCACCGCGTCGTCTACGCCTCAGAACTCGACGACCTGCTGTTCGTGAAGGTCTCCACCCGCATCGGCGCGGGGGTGATCTCCGGCGGCGGCATCCTGCGCGGCGCGCTCGGCGCGGCCGGGGAGATCGGGCACATCCCGGTGCGGGACGGCGGGGGCGTGCTGTGCCGCTGCGGCAACCTCGACTGCGTCGACTCGGTCGCCAGCGGCACCGCGATCCTGCGCGACCTGCGGGCCAAGGGCCGCGACGTGACGTCGCTCGCCGACGTGACCGCCCTGGTCCGGGCCGGCGACGCGGAGACCATGGCCGTGGTGCGGCAGGCCGGCCGCTGGCTGGGCGAGGTCATCTCCGGCGCGGTCAACCTGCTCAACCCCGCGGTCGTGGTCCTCGGCGGCGACGTCGCCGAGATGTTCCAGCCGCTGGTGTCCGGCGTGCGCGAGGTCGTCTACCGGCGCTCCACCCAGCTCGCCACCCGCAGCCTGCGCATCGAGCGCGGCCGGCTCGGGCCCGGCGCGGGCATCACCGGCTGCGCCCTCATGGTCCTCGACCATGTCCTGTCGGCCCGGGCCGTGGACGCCGCCGCCCGCTGAGGTCCGCCGCCGCGCGGTGGCGACCCCTCCTGGGGGACGACCCCCCCGAGCATGGCGCCGATGCCCGGCGAATGTCCGGTGGACGCCCTGGTCCGTCATGCACGCAGCCATAAGAGTGGACGTCAAGACCCCGGTGCGCGCACGTCGATCCGCGGTGGCAGGTCTCGCGGTTCCCCACCCTCCGCTGTCGCCGACGCGCAGGGCGCGCGACGCGGTCCGTCCGGAAACGGTTCGGCGGAAGGGAAACCCATGCTCAGACGGTTCGGAGTGGCATCGACGGTCGCTGTCGCCGTGGCGGCGGCCGGATCGGCGGTCTTCGTCGCGTCCCCCGCCCTCGCCTCCCCCAGTCACTGCCTCTCATACCTGGCCGGCGCGGGTTACCCGGAGACGACGGCGAAGAGGATGGCCTGCGAGCGGGCCGCCGACGGTGGGATCGGCGGCTATGTCTTCTGCTACGACGTGCTCAGGGAGACCGGAGTGAGCCCCGCGCACGCCTCCGAGGCCTGCGACCGGGCCGACGGTGTGTGGGCGGCCTGAGCCGGCGCCGACCAGGTGGACCGCTGGCAACGGGGACGACCGGCGGCACCGGTCACCGGTGACGCCCAATGGCAGCTGACGGAAGGAAGACGTCATGACCATGCGCTTCACGAAGACGGCCGTCGGGCTGGGCGCGGCATCCACGCTGATCACGGGCGTGATCGCGAGCGCGGCCCCGGTGCGCGCGGCACCTGCCACGGCCGGCCTCGTGCCCACCGTGAGTTGCTCGATCTCACTTCCCCCGTCAGGCTCCTTTCTGGAGGCCACTTACCCACAGCCCAACGCCTGCGGGAAGTGCGTGGCCGCCGGCAGTGCGTACGAGGCGACCGGGAACTACCGGGCCTACTGCCGCACCATCCGCGACGGCGGCAGCATCGTCGCCGTCCAGCTCTGGCTCTTCTGCGTGGTCTGCAGGCACGGCGAGCCGCTCGCGCGCCGTGCCGTCGCCGCCTGACGCCACAGCCGCGCGGCGGCGGCCTCCCGAGGGAGTCTCCGGACGGGTGCCGTGCTTCGGCGCCTCCGCACCGGCCGGCGATCAGCGCCGGGCGTCCCGGCCGGACCCGCACCGGCACCGGCACGCGCATGCGAGGAATATTTGACAGAGGCGGCCCCGGTCCCCGAGGTCCGGGGTCGCCTCCGCGGGCGGACGGCACGCGCACACCTCTTGGCGGAGATCCTCGCCGGGCTCCGGCCTGCCCGACATGCGGCCGGCCGCCGCGGCGAGGGCGGCCCGCTCCCGACCGTCCAGGCCCAGCGCCTCGGCCAGCCGCTGGAGTGACGCACTGCGGGGCCGCCGCACGGCGTCGCCTTCGAACCTGCCGATTGTGCGGACGTTCACGCCCGCCCGGTCGGCGAGCTGCTCCTGGGTCAGCAGCGCACGATCCCGCCAGGTCCGGATCAGTGCTCCCAGGCTTCGACGCTCCTGCTCATGTGTGTCGGGTGTCGTCCGAGTCATGGCCCGACTCTCCGGGCACGCCAGGGACCGCGCCAAGGACAGCGTGACGACAGGTCCGGAAACTTGGGCCTTCCGTCCGTCATCCCGCCTCGCGGTGGCCGGGTTATCGTGACCCTCGCTGATGACCTTCAGGAGGGATGGTTCCGTGGCGCACCCGTCTGAGGCGCCGGCCAAGCCGAACGCCCGATTACTTCCGCAGGCCGTCGGTGTGGTGGCCGACGTGGCGGCCGTGGCGGCCCTGCTCGCCGGCGGCGGGGTCGCCGTGGTGTGGACGGCCAGTTTCGGTGCGCTGGTCGCCGGCGCCTACATCCTGTGGCGACGCTGGGGCGAGCAGGTCGATCGCACCCTGCTCGCCGGGTTCGCCGTCGCCGTCGCCGGCGCCGGGATGTTCGGCTACGCCGCGGCCACGCGGCCGAGCCAGGACGCCGGCTCGCCGGCGCCGGTACAGCGGGTCGACGAGGGCGCCGCCGCGAATTCGTCCGGGGAGACCACGGCGCCGGCGCAGGAGCAGACCGGCGCGGCCACATCGCCGGGCACGACATGGCTGGTCGACATGCCCACGGTGGACGGCGGGGAGGGCTGGGAGCGAGGGTCGCGGACCGTCGGCGCGAAGGTGTTCCCGCACAGCGTCGTCGGCTCGACGTGCTTCTCGGCGGATGACAGCGACGTGTCGTTCGACCTCGGCCGGCGCTTCCGGCGCTTCCAGGCCACTGTCGGCCTGGCCGACGACGCTCACAGCGGCTCCCGCACGCGCTTCACCGTGTTCCTCGAAGGACGGCAACTCTTCAGCCGTGACCTTCGGCTTGCCGAGCAGGCCCGGGTGGACGTGCCGGTGGCCGGTGGGCTCCGGCTGGTGCTGCACGTCGAGCCGGTCGGGCTGACCGAGTGCGGCGCCACCGCGGTGTGGGGTGAGGCGCTCCTTCGGTGACCCGGAGCGCTTCCATCCCGGCTGAGAGGCGGATATGTCGGGCGGGGGCACTAGGCTCTGTGACGATCTTCCATGGCCCCCAGGAGTCCTTCGTGCGTGAACGTGTCCGCCGCCTGATCGAGTCGCGGCGGTTCCAGCAGGTGATCACCGTGGTGATCCTCTTCAACGCGGCCACGCTCGGCGTCGAGACCTCCGCCGAGGCGGTCGCCAGGTACGGCACGGAACTGCACGTCGCCGACCACGTCGCGCTGTACGTCTTCGTGGCGGAGATCTTGGCCAAGATCTACGTCTACCGGTGGCGGTTCCTCCGTGACCCCTGGAACGTCTTCGACCTGCTGATCATCGGCTTCTCCTTCCTCCCCACCGCGGGCGGCCTGTCGGTGCTGCGGGCCCTGCGCGTCCTGCGGGCGCTGCGGCTGATCTCGGTGGTGCCGTCGCTGCGCCGGGTGGTCTCCGCGCTGCTCACCGCCGTCCCCGGGATGACCTCGATCGTCGTCCTGCTCGGCCTCGTCCTGTACGTCGCCGCCGTCATGGGCACCAAGCTGTACGGCGCCGCCGCGCCCGAGTACTTCGGCGACCTGCCCACCTCGCTGTACACCCTGTTCCAGGTGATGACGGGGGACGGCTGGTCGGAGATCAACCGCGAACTGATGCAGACGCACCCCTCGTCGTGGCTCTACTTCGTGGTGTTCGTGCTGGTCTGCACGTTCGTCGTGCTGAACCTCTTCATCGCGGTCGTGGTGAGCGCCATGGAGGAGGAGGCCAGGGACGACCGCTCGACGCTCGCCGAGCTGTCGGCCCTGCGCGAGGAGATCAGGGGCCTGCGCGAGAGCCTGGGCGAACGGGTGCCCAGCTCGTGATGGACGCCCCGCGCCTGCGGCTTCCGACGGACGCCGAGATCCGGGCGCTGCACGCGGAACACGCGCCCACGGAGGAGGCGTTCGAGCTCGTCCACACCCACTGCGAGATCGTCTGCGCGATCGCCCTGGACCTGGCGGAGCGCGCCGGCCTCGACGTCGACGCCGAGCTGGTGAGGGCCGGGAGCCTCCTGCACGACATCGGGGTCTACCTGCTCTACGACGACGACGAACGGCTCGACCACGCGGGCTACGTACGCCACGGGGTCCTCGGCCACGAACTGCTCCGCGGGGAGGGCCTGCCCGAGATCCTGTGCCGGTTCTGCTCCCATCACACGGGGGTGGGCATCAGCCGGGCGGACGTGCTGCGGCAGGGCCTGCCGCTGCCTCCCGCCGACTACCTCGCGGAGTCGGCCGAGGAGCGGCTCGTGATGTTCGCCGACAAGTTCCACAGCAAGACCGAGCCGCCGAGGTTCGTCAGCGCCGGCGCCTACGCGGCTCACGTCCGCCGGTACGGCGAGGACAAGGCCGAACGGTTCGCGGAGATGTGCGTGGCGTTCGGGGTCCCCGACCTCCAGCCGCTCGCCGCCGCGTACGGGCACGAGATCGTGTGACCGGCGACCCCGCGTGAGCCGCGAGCGCTACGGCGTCAGCACGATCCTGCCGAAGACCTCGCCGGCGTCCATCTTCCGGTGCGCCAGCACGGCGTGCTCCAGTGGGAGCACCTCGTGCACCACCGTCCGCAGCTCGCCCCGGCCCGCGGCGGCGAACTGCTCGGTTCTCACCGCACGCCGAGCGGGCCCGGCCACGGTGTCGGCGCTGAAGGTGGCGAACGACGGCGACTTGCGGAACGCCGCCATCATCGTCGCCCCGAAGTCCGCCGGAGGCGGGCCTCCCACCACGCCCACGACCACCATGCGGCCGTTGGGGTTGAGCCTGGTGAGGAAAGCGGGCATGCCGGCGCCGGCGACGACGTCGATGACGACGTCGTAACCCGCGGGGGCGTCCTCGTCTCCGTCCCCCGAGCGGTCCAGCACGTGGGTCGCGCCGAGCGTGCGAAGGCGATCCCCGCGCTCGGCCGACGACGTCGTGACCGCCACCGCGCCGGCGCCGCCACGAGCCGCGAGCTGGACCGCGGTGATCCCGATGCTGCCGGCCGCGCCGCGCACCAGCACCGACTCCCCAGGAGCGAAACGCGCATGGGCGAGCGCGAAATGGGCCACCACCCCCGAGCTGCCGAGTGTCACCGCGTCGACGGCGGACAGGCCCGGGGGGAGGGGAAGGACCTCCCCGGCCGGAGCGGTCGCCTGTTCGACGTAGCCGCCGCCCACGCCGGTGAACGCCCACACCCGCCGGCCGATCCATGAGATGTCGACGCCGTCGCCGACGGCGGTCACGGTGCCCGCCACCTCGCCGCCGGGGACATGGCCTTCGGTGAAGCCGTGGGCGGCCAGGGCCCCGCGCCGGATCACGGCGTCGACGCCGCCCACGCCGATCGCCTCGGTGGCGATCAGCACCTGTCCGGCGGCGGGAGCCGGGTCGGGGATGTCGATGACTTCCATGCCTTCGGGACTGCCGAACGCCTGGATCGCGACTGCCTTCACTGTCGTCTCCGCATTCTCGGGTCGGGCGGGGGACTGGCCCGGACGCTAACGGCCGCCGCGGTGCGCTTGGCTAAAGTGAGAGCGGTGGGTGACCGTTTGCCTCACATCCTGCGTGCCGACGCACTGGACAACCGGGAGCGCATCCTCGGCGCGGCCCGCGCGCTGTTCGCCGCCGAAGGCCTGAACGCCTCGATGAGGGAGATCGCGCGGCGGGCCGGAGTCGGCCCCGCCACCCTCTACCGCCGTTTCCCGACCAAGCAGGCGCTGGTCGCCGAAGCCTTCGCCGACGAGACACGCGCGTGCCACGCCATCGTCGAGGAGGGATGTGCCGACCCGGATCCGTGGCGCGGCCTCTGCCTCGTCATCGAGAGGATCTGTGAGCTGCACGCCCGCAACCGAGGCTTCACCGGCGCCTTCATGGCGGCCTTCCCCGACGCGACGGACGTCGCCGCGAACCGGCGGCACACGCTCGACTCGCTCGCCGAGCTCGCCCGCCGCGCGAAGGACACCGGTCACCTGCGCCCCGACTTCGTCCTGGACGACCTGATCCTCATGCTCATGGCCAACAGGGGCATCCCCGCCACCTCGACGGCCGCCCGGGTCACGGCTTCCCGGCGTTTCGCCGCGCTGGTGATCCAGGCGTTCCACGCCCACCGGACGGGGACCGCCTAGGTCCTCGTCAGCAGCCGGTCGAGCTGCTCGGCGAGCGGCGGGGCGCCGAGGCGGTTGTCGATCTCGTCGTACGGCACGGCGGGCGGCTCGTCCACGCGGATGGCACGCAGGTATTCGGCGAACCTGTCCAGCTTCTGCCCGTCCCTGGCGAGGCCCCGGCGCAGCAGCCGCTCACGCAGCGTTGGGCCGTCGGAGCGGATCCAGACCAGGCGCACCTCTGGGCCGCCCAGCGCCTCCACCCACGCCCGCCAGAGCGCCGCGTCGTGCACCTGGGAGGTGAACGGCCCGCCGAGCATCACCGGGCAGCCGTGGGAGCGGATCTCCCTGGCCGTCGCCGTCATGCCGGCGTACTCGTGCCGCTTGACGTGCTCGTCGTACCACGGCCCCTCGCGTTCGCCCGGCGACCTGCCGTGCGCGGCGAGGGTGGCCTCGACGAAGCCGCCGTACATCGTGTCCTTGTCGAGCAGGGCGGGCACGGGGTCGAGACGGGCCAGCAGCAGATCGCAGACGGTCGACTTGCCCGCGCCCGGCGGGCCGGACACCACCCAGACGGGAGCGCTCATCGCGGCGGCCCGTACGGCTCGATGGGCGGGTCGGAGTAGGGCCCGCCGTCCGCCCCGCCGGCGTCCGGGCCGCCGACGCGCCGTCCGGCGTCCTCGGTCACCCGCAGGACGTACAGGTCCCTGTCCGGGTCGACCGGCACCAGGCCGTACGCGGTGTCGACCTCGTCCTCGGCGAGGTCGAGCCGCCGCATCGCGGCCTCCAGCGTCGCCGGCGCGGGAAGCCGCACGGTGATGAGCACCTCTGCCACCGGCCCCGCCTCCCACTGGTGGACGTCTCGACGCCGGGCGGCGCGGCCCGTCTCAGGCCGCTCTCGCGGCGCTGGTGCCGCCAGGCCGCCTTCGCGGCGCTGTGGCTCTCAGGCCGCCTTCGCGGCGCGGCGGCGCAGCGCGGCGATGATGCCGGCGGCGTCCACCACGCCGTACCCGTAGTCGTGGTCATACCCTACGGCACTGCGATCATCGGCCGTCCGGCGCAGCAGGGTCCGGAGCTGGGCGGGCGGCAGCACGGTGGCGGGCCAGCGGGAGCGCACGGCGGCGACCAGCCCGGCCGCGACGGGGCAGGCCGCCGAGGTGCCGGAGTCGGGCTCGCCGTCGCCGAGCGCGCCGGAGCCGGCGAAGTGCGTGTAGGCGCAGACGTCCGGCTTGCGCGCGGCCAGCCGCCCGGGGCCCTGCGAGGAGTAGCCCACCCGCGCCCCGGCGGTGTCGATCCCGCCGATCGACAGCGCGCGGGGATGGGAGTTGGCCCCGACGATGGGCCGGTCGGGGAAGGCGCACCTGCTGTCGCGGCACTGCGTTCCGCAGTTGCCCGCGGCGAACAGGATGTCCGCCCCCGCCTCGGCCAGGCTGCCGACGATCAGGTTGAACGGATGGGCGGGATTGTCGGAGTAGTTGCCGGGGTGGCCGGGCGGGAAGTCCCAGCGCGGGGAGAACGACCCCCAGCTGTTGGTGACCACCAGCGCCCGCGACTCGGCGGGCTGGGCGTCGAGGACCTCGCGCAGGTGGGCGTACGCCGCGATCGCGTCGGACAGCAGGCCGTCGAGCGTCGAGCCGCCCTGCCGCCGCGACAGCAGCACCGGCACGTCCACGAGTGACGCCTTGGGCGCGGCGATGAGCGCGTCGAAGGCGCACATCGTGCCGTGGTCGACAGGGAAGTCCCCCGGGGTCCCGGAGACACTCGCGGGGTTCCAGCTCCGCTCGTGGTCGACCGTCACGTCGTGGCCGCGGGCGGCCTTGACGTACGCCGCGTTGATGCCCGTGTCGACGACGGCGAGGGGGACGCCGGAGCCGTCGAGCCCCTCGGACGTCAGGTCGGGCACGCGCAGCAGCCGTTCGACGTCGTGCCAGTCGCCGACGGCCGGGTCGCCCGCGCAGGTGAGCGTGGTCTCGATCGCCGGGTCGGCGTACACCGCGACCACGTCGCGGCGGGTCGCCGGCAGGAGGGCGATCCTGCTGGTCACCTCGTCGTCGGCGATCTCCCCGCGGACCACCACCGAGGCGTCCTGGGGCGCCATGGAGAAGATCAGCGGCTGGTTGAGCGACAGCGGGTCCCCGCCGGGAGAGGCGGGCATCGGGCGGGGCACGGCCACGGGTGCGTACGACTGGTCGAGGACGACCCCGGGCAGGCCGCCGGCCACGTCGGACGCCATCGACGGAACCGACGGGTCGGCGACCGCGGCGACCAGGTCGGGGGAGGGACGCAACTGGATGAGTACACGCACGACGAGCCCACTCCGTTACTCGGCGGATGGTGACTGGGTGGATACGTTACGTGACAACCTTGCTGCATGCGGCGGGCCGCGTCCACGCCTTCACGGAAAACCGTCCGGCGTCGCCCATGGCGTGGGACCTGGGGATCGGCGTGGAGGTCGTCGAGCGTGACCTCGCAGACAAGGCCGGGATCGTGCACCCGGCCGCGCGCACAGCTCGGCCGGTGAGCACGCGCTGATGCCCGAACTGGACGTCGTCCTACAGCGTTGTTACCTTGCGCGCATGTCAGATCCAGGACATGTGGCCTGGCCGCCCGAGCCGATCCGGACCGAGCGGCTCGTGCTCCGTGAGCCCGAGGCGCGGGACCGCGCGACGTTCATCGAACTGCTCGCCTCGGCAGAGGTGCACACCTACTTGGGCGGTCCCCGCTCGGGTGACGAGCTCGAGCGCGAGATGCCCGAGGTGCCCGAGCGGTGGCCCGGGAGTTTCGTCGTCGAGCTCGACGGCGCGATGATCGGCCAGATCCTGCTCAGGAGAGCGGCCGGGCACCGTCGCCCGGCTGCCGCGGGGAAGGCCGACCTCGGTTACCTGTTCCTGCCGAAGGCCTGGGGGCGAGGGTACGCCGCCGAGGCGTGCGCGGCGGCACTCGACTGGTTCGACGGCGCCTTCCCCGGCGAGCCGGTGGTGCTCACCACCCAGAGCGCCAACGTCGGCTCGATGCGCCTCGCGGCGAAGCTGGGGTTCACCGAGGTCGAGCGGTTCCAGGCCTGGGACGCCGAGCAGTGGCTCGGCCTGCGGCCCCCGGCCACGTGACTACGCGCGACGAGGACGCGCCGGCCGCGGCCTCCTTCGTCGAGAAGCCGCGGCCGGCAGTGTCCGCTCAGCCTCGACCGTCCCGTGGAGCCCTCGACCGGCACGTCATCCCGAGCGAAAGCAGGCCTGGCTCAGAAGCCGCACAGCTCCGACAGGCTCTTGGCCGGTTTGTCGTTGGGAGTGGGGGTGGCGCGAGGGTTCGCCCCGGCGACGACCGGCGTGCGCGAGGCCGACGGGCTCGGCGACACGGACGGCGACGAGGACGGCGACACGGACCCCGCGGTCGAACCGGAGGGCGACGCGGACGCCCCCGACCCCGTGGAGGTCATGGGAGACGCGGTGGCCGCGACGGCGCCCCGGTCGGTCATCGACTCGCGGATCGCCTCGAGCGTCAGCTTCCTGATCTTGGCCCAGTCCGGGTTGCCGGTGTAGATGAGCGGCGGCACGAACTGGAGGCTGGTGATCTTGGCGTTCCTGACCTTCATGCCGAGGGGGACGAGATGCTCGAGCAGGTCGCGGGGGATGTCGGTGCGGAACATGTGCCGGGCCGCGGTGGCGATCCTGTTGAAGTTCGCGAGCACCGTGGCCGGGGTCACCTGCTGGGCGAGCGCGCCGATGACGCAGCGCTGCCGGGACATGCGGGAGAAGTCGTCGCTGTCGACCCGGGAGCGGCCGTACCAGAGCACCTCCTCGCCGTTCAGCGTGCGGTAACCGGCCTTGATGGTGCCGGCGGTGCCGAACTTGCCGCCCCACTTGACGTCCTGCTCGACCCGGATCTTGAGCCCGCCGACCGCGTCGATCAGGGCCGCGAAGCCGTACATGTCGACCATCGCGTAGTAGTCGATGTGCAGGCCCAGGGTGTAGCCGATGGCGTCCTTCAGGGCCTGCGCGCCCCGGTTCTTGCCCCCCATGACCTGGGGGTTGTTGTCGGCGTAGTACCAGACGGAGTTGAGCAGGCCCTGGCCCTCGTCGTTGAAGCCGTTGGGGAACACCTTGCGCAGGGGGCTGCTCGGGGGGAAGCGGACGTACTGGAGGTTGCGCGGCAGGCTGAACAGGACCGTGTTGCCGGTGGCGACGTTCACGCTGGCCACGGTCATCGAGTCGGTCCGCACCCCGACCCGGTTGCCTGCGGCGTCGCCGCCGACGAGCAGGAAGTTCACCCGCTTGCGGCCGTTCCACGGGTCCTCGGCGCGTACGGGGGCGGGAGTCGAGCCGTCGTTCACCGGAGCCAGGACGTCGTCGAGTAACTGGTTGGCCGTCCTGATCGTGTTCGCGGTGAAGGCGAACGGCGCCATCACGGCCACGCACAGCACGCCCGCGACGATGCCGGACACCACCTGCCCGGTCTGGGGCAGGCGCTGCGGGCGCAGGGCGACGAAGGACAGCAGCACGAGCGTGAACCACGCGAGCGCGCACACGGCCGCGCCGACCATGACGGCGGTCAGCGTGCTGCCGCGCAGCGCGACTCCCGCGTTGTCCTTCAAGTTCAGGGCCAGGACCACCAGGGCGACCAGTACGACGCCGAACGTCGCCAGCAGAGCGATCCCGGTACGGCGGTTGCCCGCCCGAAGGTGGGCCGCCCCGGGGAGGACGGCCGACAGCGCCGTCCAGCCGATCAGGGAGGCGGTGGTCAGCGGGGGACTGAAACGCGGCGCCCCGCCGCGTGCGGCGGCCGCGCGCGCCGAGCCCGTGGGCTCCCCGTCGCTCCCGGTCCCGCCACGCTGATCCGTGCCGCCACCGGGCCGGCTCGCCTCCGCGCCGGGCTGACCCGCGTTCCCGCCGGGCCGACCCGCGGCTCCACTGGGCTGACCCGTGTTCAAGCCGCGCTGAGCCGCGTCTCCGCCGTGCTCGGCCGCGTCTCCACTGGGCTGACCTGTGTCTCCACTGGGCTGACCTGGGTTTCCACCCGGCTGGCTCGGATTCACGCGGGGTTGACCCGTGTCTCCGCCGGGCTTATCTGTGTCTCCGCCGGGCTGACCTGGGCGCCGACCTTTCCGGGGACCCCCGGTGTCGTCAGCGGGACCCCCGCCTCGCATGGTTCACCGCTCTCTCCTCCGAAGCCGTGGCAGGGATTCTAACCCCCATACCCGGACAAGGTAGACGTAGATCACCGCGCCGATGATCACGACACGGACGCGGACCCGACGACCCAGGTGTTGCACTGGTAGGTCATCGGGCGGGTGTACCCCTGCCGGAACCACGCGGCGTTGCTGCGCGTGTTCCCGTGGTCGCGCGGCCCTCCCGGCGGGTCGCCCAGGTGGCTGTACGCCCATAGAAGCGTGTTGCGCCGGGTGGTGTCGATCGGATACGACGCGGCGACCGATCGCATGAACATGCCGCCGAAACACGTCGCCTGCAGTTCGTGCCGTCGGCTCAGGGCCAGCCGGCCGCTGCGCGAGGTGGAGTCGAGCGTCTGCCGCCACCAGGAGTCGGAGATGCCCGAGATGCTCTGGATGTGGTGGCCGTACTCATGGGCCATCATGCTGATGATGATCCCGTTCCACGATCCGAGCGGGCCGTACTCCCTCGCCATCGCCGAGGTGGACGCGTAGATGGTGCTGTTGCTTGGGCAGTAGTACGGGACGTTGCTGCCGGGGGAGGGGTAGTCGCCGCAGGCGCCCCTGCCCTTGCGGGCCGCGATCATGTACTTCGGCGGGCTCCACGCGATCCCGGCCCGCTGCAGCGCCGGCGCCCACGCCTTGCCCATGCACGCGCCGGTTTTGAGGATCAGCGCCTTGAACTGGGCGTGGTTGTAGATGCTGGCGTTCCCGGCCCGGCAGTTGGTCTTCGCCGGCGACCCGGCCCGGTAGAGGCTGTTGTTCTTCGTCGTGCGGTTGAGCACGGGGGTCGGCCGCGCAGTCGGCTGCGTCGAGGGCCGCGTCGTGGGCTTGCGGGTCGGTTCCGTGTCCGCGGTGTCACGGTGCGACGGGAACGGCGAGAAGGTGAGGGTCGGAAGCGCGACGGGCGAGACCGTCTCCTCGCGGTCCGACAGGTTCGCCAGCGCGCCCACGACCACGACGAGCACGAAGACGACCGCGAGCACGCCTATCAGCGCACCGACGACCGCCCCCGCACCGGACCTGCGGCGGGGCGGGCGCCAGGCGGCGGGTGGCGGAAAGGGCGCGGCCGGCCCGCGTGGGGGAGGCGGAGGCTGTGGCGCCCATCCCGGGCCCTGCGGCGGACTCTGGGGCGGACTCTGTGCCGGACTCTGTGCCGGCCCCTGATGTGGCGCCCATCCGGGCCCCTGCGGCGGCGCCTGGATTCCCTGCGATGGAGCCTGGGGTCCCTGCGACGGCGCCGGCGGGAACGGCATGCCCTGTGGCGCGGGCGGTGTTCCCTGGGACGGTGTTCCCCAGGCCGGACTTCCCGCGGGCGGCGGGAACTGCGGTGGGGCGGGGGCCGCCGGGGCCGCCGGGTTCCCCGGCGCAGCCTGGACACCGCCGTTCGCCGGCCACGCGGGCCCGCCTGGCGCGTACGCCTGGCCGCCCGGATGACCCGCGACTCCGTGCGCGACTCCGTACGCAGGTCCGTTCGCCGGGCCGTAGGGGGAGCCGGTCGGCGCGGCGGGAGACGGCGGGGGCGCGTAGGCGGCGGGGGACTGTGCCTGTGCCTGTGCGTGCGGCCCCTCACCCGTCGCGCCCGGCCACGCCGGGGTCTGCGGGTACTGCTGCGCGCCGCCCTGATGCTGCGGTCCGCCCTGCTGCCGGGCTCCGGGCTGGTACGGCGTCGCGCCCGGCTGAGGGCCGTTCTGCGGATGGACGCCGCCCTGCGCCGGGGCCGCCGGGTGAGCGCCGTGACCGGGGGGCGGCACGGCCTGCGGGTAGGGCTGCTGCCCGCCGTAGACCTGCTGCCCGCCGTGTGACGGGGCGTTCGGGTACGCGGCCGGCCCCTGAGGATGCGTCCCGGGCACATAGGGACCGCTCTGCTGCTGCGGGGGCGGCGGATAGGGAGCCGCGCCATGATGGGGGCCGGGGCCACCCGGCTGCCCAGGCTGCTCTCCCGGGGAGGGAGGCCATCCGGACGGTCCGTTCCATACGCCGGGTCCGGGCTGGGGGCCGCCGCCCTCCTGGCCGCCCGCTCCGCCCGTGCCGCCCGCTCCGCCCGTGCCGCCCGCTCCGCTCGTGCCGCCCGCTCCCCCCCAGGCGGGCGGCCCGTACGGTCCCGGCGCCGCGCCGGGGGAGTGCGGTCCGTCCGCCGAGCCGGGCACAGCCTCGGGCGGCGGAAACGGCGGCCCTGAATAGGGAGAACTCCCCCCGGGTTGCTCCTGGGGAGGGTACTGCTGCGCCACTACATTGCCCCCTTTGTGGATTTGGGGCAAAAGAATACTGTTTTCTCATCCATCACGGATGTAGCAGATGTCGGGCACGATGGGTAATCGACCGGCGTGATCTCTGCGATGTTCCGGAATCGCCGGGCTCGTCTGCCCTAGCGTTTTTCGCATGAATCTGCAGCAGCTCCGTTACGTGGTCGCCACTGCGGAGCACCGCACCATGACCGATGCCGCCAGATCGCTCTATATCGCGCAGCCCGCGCTGTCCCGCGCGATACGCGACCTGGAACGCGAACTCGGAATGACGCTTTTCGCGCGCTCGGGCCGCGGGGTCGTCGTGACGGCCCAGGGACGCCGGGTCGTGAAGCTGGCCCGCGAGGCCCTCGACGCGGTGGCCGAGATCGAGGCCCTCGCGACGCAGGGCAACTCCTCCGGCGCCGAACTGCGGATCGCGTCCACTCCGAGCCTGGAGCCCGGCCTCGCCGGGCGCCTGCTGCCCGCCTACGCCGCCGAGCATCCCGGGATCCGGGTGCACATCGTGCGGTGCGAGGGCCGGGAGGGAGTGGTCAGCGCGGTCCGCGAGCAGCGCGCCGATCTCGGGCTGACCGATCTCCCGGTGCCCACGGACCTGGTGAGTCACCCGCTCGAACGCCAGGAGATCGTGCTGATCTCCCCGCCCGGCCTCGACCTGCCCGATCCCGTCCCCGTGGCCCGGCTGGACGGCATGCGGCTGGTGCTGCCCGCCCCCGGGAGCCCGCGCCGCAGGGAGTTCGACCAGATCTTCGCCTCGTACGGCGTCCGCCCGATCCCCGCCGTCGAGTCCGACGAGCGCCGGGGCTGGCTGCGGGCCGTACGGGAGGGGCGGGCCTCGCTGCTGTGGTACCGGAGCATGGCCGAGCAGGCGGCCAGGGCCGGGCTGGTGGTCCGATCGCTCGATCCCTCCCTCCGGAAGATCATCGCGGTCGTGCACGCCCGGCGGCGGCTGCCCGCGATGGCGCAGGACTTCGTGGCCCTGGCCGAGGGCGGCTCCGCGGCGTGAGCGTGTGCCCGCGATTTGGACCGTTCCATCACCCCAGTGTTCCGGCGGGCACGGATCGGACGACGCTCAGCTAGTACGCTGGCGAGCGATGTCCACTACGCCGATGCCCGCCGAGGCGCCCGGCCCTGCGTCCGTCCTGCGCCTGCGCGGCCGTGCCTTCGGTCCCGGCGACTTCGCGGTCATGGCCGTGGTCAACCGGACCCCCGACTCCTTCTACGACAGGGGATCGACCTACGCCTTCTCCGCCGCGGTGGACGCCGCCTCGCGCCTCGTCGAGGAAGGGGCGGACATCGTGGACATCGGTGGCGTCAAGGCCGGTCCCGGCACAGAGGTCGACCCGGCCGAGGAGATTCGCCGCGTGGCGGAGGTCGTCGCCGCGGTGCGCGAGCGGCACCCCGAGGTGATCATCAGTGTGGACACCTGGCGATCGGAGGTCGCCAAGGTCGTCGCGGAGGCCGGGGCCGACCTGCTCAACGACACCTGGGGCGGCGTGGACCCCGAGCTCGCCGAGGTCGCCGCGGCGTACGGCATCGGCATGGTGTGCGCGCACGCCGGGCGGGTGGAGCCGCGCACCCGGCCCCACCGCATCGCGTACGCCGACGTGGTGGCCGACGTGATCGCGTACACGACGGACCTCGCGGAGCGGGCGGTCGCGGCGGGCGTCCGCCGCGACGCGATCCTGGTCGACCCGGCGCACGACTTCGGCAAGAACACGTGGCACTCGCTGGAGGTCAGCAGGCGGCTCGACGAGCTGACCGCGACGGGGTGGCCGGTGCTGGTCGCCGTCTCCAACAAGGACTTCGTCGGGGAGACCCTGGGCGGCCTGCCCGTGGAGGACCGCCACGCAGGCACCCTGGCCACGCTCACCGTGTCGGCGCTGCAGGGCGCCCGGGTGTTCCGCGTGCACGACGCGGCGAGCGCCCGTACGGCTCTCGCGGTGGTCTCCCGCCTCGGCGGGTAGCAGCGGCGCCGAGGCGGAGGCCGGCTGACCTCGCGCTCCGGTCCCGGCCGGGTGTCACACACGGCGGGCCTGCCGCTGCGCCATCCCATCTCGAACCAGTGCCGCGGTGTGCTCGGGCGGCCGTGGTCACGCACCCCTGGGGCGGGGAGCCGGCCGGTGCGAAGGTCCTGGAACGCCGGACGGCTCCGGGGATGTGACAACTGGACCGGTTGTCAGGCGCCTCCTACCATTGGCCCGTGCGGCTGAACGTCCTCGGGCCCATGGAACTCGTCGTGGCCGGGCAGGCCGTACCGGCCGGACCGCCTAAGCAGCGAGCCCTCCTGGCTCTCCTCACGATGCACGCGGACCGCGTGCTCCCCGTTGATCTCCTGGCGGACCGGCTGTGGTCGGGCAACCCGCCGGCCAGCGCCCAGGGGAGCCTGCAGGTCTACGTCTCCAACCTGCGCCGCCGGCTGGAGCCCGACCGGCGGCCGGGCGCGACCCCGACCGTCCTGGTCAGCGCCGCCGACGGGTACGGCCTGATGACCGGAGGGCTCGGGCTCGACACGAGGGACTTCGAGACGCTCGCGTCGGCAGGGGCCGGTCATCTCGCCGGGGGACGGCACGAGGTGGCGGCGGCCGCCCTCGCCGAGGCGCTCGACCTGTGGCGAGGCGACCCGTACGCGGACGTGCGGTCCGAGGAGTGGGCGCAGCCGGAGATCGGCCGCCTGGAACAGGTGCGGCTGGACGCGGTGGAGGGGCTGGCCGCGGCCCTGCTGGAGCTCGGCCGCCATACGGACGTGGTCGCGCGGCTGGACTCGTTCGTCCGCGAGCACCCCCTTCGGGAGCGTGCCTGGGAGCTGCTGGTGCTGGCCCACTACCGGGCGGGCCGGCAGGGGGCGGCCCTCGAATGCCTGCGCCGGGTGCGCGAGGTGCTCGCCGGAGATCTGGGCATCGACCCCGGGCCGCGGCTGCGGGAGCTCGAAGGCGCGGTGCTGCGCCAGGACGCCGCGCTGCTTCCGCCGGAGCCCTCACCCCCGCAGCGGCCTTCGGCACGGCCGCCGAAAGAGACGACGGTACGCGGGGCTTCGGAGCCCGCGGCGGAACAGCAGGTCTTCGTCGGCAGGCAGAGCGCGCTGGAGTTCCTGTACGAGGCGGCCAAGGCGTCGTCCGCCGCCGGGCAGGTCGTGCTGGTGGACGGCGAGCCGGGCGTCGGCAAGACGAGCCTGCTGAAGCGGTTCCGCGCGACCGCCGACGTGCCGGTGGGCTGGGGGTCGAGTCCGGACCACGAGACCGCGCCCGCCCTGTGGCCCTGGGAACGGGTGCTGTGCGACCTCGCCGCCGCGGCCCCGGAGGCCGCCCTGCCCGACGAGGTGAGCACGTTCCTGTCGGGCGGTTCGGCGGCGATCCCGGCGTCCGACGCGCAAGGGGCGCGGCTGCGGTTCTTCGAGGCGGTCGGCGCGTTCCTGGCCGACGCCGGCCCGGTGATCGTCGTGCTGGAGGACATCCACGCGGCCGACGACGCCACGCTGCGGCTGCTGGTCCACGTGGCGTCCACCGCCCGGCCGGGCCTGCTGCTGGTGGCGACCTTCCGGCGGCACGAGGCGTCGGCGCTCACCGGCACGCTGTCGGCGCTGTCGCGGCTCGGCGCGCGCAGGCTCGGGCTCGACGGGCTCGCCGCAGAGGAGGTCCGCGCGCTCGTCCGGGAGTTGTCCGGCCGCGACCCGGGCAGCCGCAGGGCCGAGGAACTGCGCGGGCGCACCGCGGGGAACCCGTTCTTCCTCGCGGAGCTGGCGCGGGCGGGCGAGGAGCTGCCGCAGGGCGTGCTGGACGTCGTGCTGCACCGGGTGGCGGGCCTGGGGGAGGAGGCCGCCCGCGTGCTGGAGCTCGCCGCCGTGATGGGCGACGAGTTCGAGGCGGGCGTCCTGGCCCAGGTCGCCGGCGTCACGGTCGGCGACCTGCTGCCGCCGCTCGACGCGGCCCTCGGTGCGGGGCTGGTCCGGGAGTCGTCGTACCGGCTGGGCGGGTACGAGTTCGCGCACGCCCTGGTGACCGACGCGCTGCTGTCGCGCCGGTCCCGGCTGTGGCGGGCGCGCGTGCACGAGCAGGTCGCGGGCGTCCTCACCCGCGTCCACGGGGACCGGGACGACCGGGCGGCGGTGATCGCGCGGCACTGGCTCGCGGCGGCGGAGCTCGGCGAGGAGAACGCCCGCATGGCGATGGACTACTCCGCCCGCGCCGCGCGGGCGGCCCTGCGGCGGCACGCGCCCGATGACGCGGCCATCTCGTGGCAGGAGGCGCTGGCGGCGGCCGAGCCGGCGGGGGCCGGCGCGGCCGAGCGGTTCGAGCTCGCAGTCGGGCTGGCCGAGAGCCGCTACGCCGCCGGGCGGTTCGACGAGGGGTACGAGGCGGTCGAGCAGGCGCTGGCCCTGGCCGGCGCCGACCTGGAGAAGGCGGTCAGGGCCGCCGACATCGCGATGGGACACGGCGTCTGGGTGCCGTTCCGCTACGGCCTCGACGTGGCCGCCCTGCGGGAGGCGATGGACCGGGCCGTGCGCGAGCTGTCCCCGGACACGCCCGCGTGGGCGACGGCGCAGGCCGTCCGGGCCGTCGTGCACGCCCAGACCGGCCACGAGGACGAGGTCGACGCGGTCTCGTCGCGGGCCGTGGCGGCGGCCGAGCGCGTGGGCGACCCCGCCCTGCTGCGGCGCGTGCTGCACCTGCGGCTGCTCGCCATGCAGGGACAGGACTTCATCGAGCAGCTCGCCGCGACCGCGCGGCGCCTGCTGGCCGAGCCGGGCCTGTCGTCGCAGCTCAGGGTGATCGCACAGCTCCACCTCGTCACCCATCACGTCGAGCACGGCAGGGTGGCGCAGGCCCGCGCGCTGCTGGCGCGGACCGACGCGCTGCTGCGCGACCTGCACAACCCCACGCTGGCGCTGCAGGCGGCGATCGCACACGTGGGTCTCGACCTGTTCCAGGGTGTGCCGGACCCGACGCGTCACTTCGAGCCCGTCAGGGCGACGCTGTCCTTCTCCGACCTCGCGTACTTCGAGGTGGGCATGCTCGCCGTGCGGGCCGAGACGCTCATCCAGGAGGACCGCTTCGGCGAGGAGGCGGAGTGGGTCGAGGAGGTGTTCCGGCGGACGGGCATGGCCGGGCTCGCCTACGTCCTGGCGTACGCGCTGGCGGACCGGGGCGAGCACGAGCGCGCCCGGCGGCTCCTGCGTGAGACCCCGCTGCCGCCGCGCGACTACCACTGGGCGATGGCCGCGATGTGCCGGCTGCACGCGGCGATCCGGCTCGGCGAGACGGACATCGTGCGGGAGGTCTACGACGCGTTCCGTCCCTTCGCCGGGCTGCTGCACGTGAGCGGCACCTGCACCACGATCGACGGCGCCTACGACGGTCACATGGGCGAGGCGCTGCTGGCGCTCGGGGACCGCGAGGGGGCGCGGTCCCACCTGCGGGAGGCGGTGCGCCTGCTGGAGCAGGCGGGCGGGGGCTACTGGCTGGCAAGGGCCCGCCAAGCCCTCGACAAGTGCGTGTAGAGGCGGGTCGCGCAGTCTGTCTCCGACACGTTCGACACGTGAGGAAACAGACCGATGATCACAACGGAACACCTGACCGGCTTCCTGATGATGCACGCCGGTTTCCGCGCCGAGTTCGGCCGCCTGGCCGAGGCGTGCGCGAACCCGCGTGACGACGCGCACGAGGAGCTGCTGGAGGAGCAGCTCGCGCTCGTGCTGGACATGCTGCACGCCCACCACTCGCACGAGGACGCCCACCTGTGGCCCACGCTCACCGGCCGTGCCCCGGAGGCGGCGGACGCGCTGGCCGAGCTGGAGTCCGAGCACGCCGAGCTCGACCCGCTCGTCGCGGCCGCCTCCGATCGCGGGGTGCCCCTGGCCGGGCGCGCGCCTGCCCTGCGGCGGCTGCACGAGCTCGTCAACGAGCACCTCGACCACGAGGAGCGGACCGCCGTGCCGCTCATGCTCCGCCACCTCACCCTCGACGACGTCGAGGCCGACAAGCGCCGGGCGATGGACGACTTCGGCCGCCGCCGCGTCCCCCTTGTCTTCGGCTGGCTCGCCTCGAGCGCGGACGCCGGCCTGCTCGCGAGGTCGTACGCCGACCTGCCCGTCGTGGCCCGGCTCCTGTTCCGCCTGTTCTGGTGGCCGGCCTACCGGCGGCGCTTCTCCCGCCTGTACGGCGCCGCCGCCCCCGTGATCGCCGTCCTGGAGTCGTGATGACCGCATCCGCACCGACCACGTGGCCGCGTGAGGCGGCCGAGCTCTTCGACCGCGCCATGGTCTGCGAATACGCCTCGCTCACCAGCGACGGCAGGCCCGTCACCTGGCCCGTCACGCCGTACGCCGGCGCGGCCGGCACGCTCGACGTGAGCACCGGGCTCACCTACCCCGGCAAGGCCGAGCGCGCCCGGCGCGACCCGCGCGTCGCGCTGCTCTTCTCCAGCGCTGGCGCGGAGGGCGCGGGCAGCGGGCCAGACCGGCCGCCCGTCGTCCTGGTGCAGGGCCGGGCGACCGTACGCGACGCGGACCTGCAGGCCAACACCGACCGGTACGTCCGCTTGTCGCTCGCCAAGACCGGCGCCGGATTCGCCGGGATGCCGTGGTTCCTGGTGAAGCGGCTGGGGTGGTATTTCGCTCGCATCTGGGTGGAGGTCACCCCCGAGAGGATCGTCTGGTGGCCCGAGGGCGATCTGTCCAGGACGCCCGAGGTCTGGAGGGGCCCCGGAGGCGTCGCGGTCCCCGCCTCCGATCCCGCCCCCGCGGGCCCCCGGCTGCCGAGCCGATCGGCCCCGCCGCCGGACTGGCGGCTCTTCGCCGACCGCGCGGCCCGTCTGGGCGAGCCCGTCGTCACCATGGTGGCCGACGGCATGCCGCTGGCGGTGCGCGTCCGCTCGGCCGTACGCACCGATGCCGGCTTCGACCTGTGGCTTCCCGCGGGCGTCCAGGCGGCCGGAGGGCCGGTGTGCCTGACCTTTCACCGGCACGGCCCGGCCATGGAGTGGCAGGAGAACGTGGTGCTCGTCGGGAGCGCGACCGGAGAGGGCGACCGGCTGAGTGTGCGGGTCGAGCGGGCCCTGAACGACTGGAGCCTGTCCGGGAACCGCCGCGAGCGGATCCGCTCGTTCTACGGCGAGGGCAGAATGCTCAGGAAGCGCCTGGAGGCCGAGGCCGCCCGCCGCGGCCAAGCCGTTCCCCGCGTCCGCCGCCCCCGCCCGTGACCTCGTCCGCGGATCCGCCGCAGCGTGACGGCCCGCGGCGGGTCCGGCCGGCGTAGGGGTGGTCTCATCCGTGCAGTGGGACGCTCCAGTCGAGGCGGGCGCCGCCGGCCTCAGGGGAGGTGACGGTGAAGGTGCCGCCGAGTCGTTCGGCGCGGTCGGCGAGGTTGCGCAGGCCGCTGCGGCGGCCTTCGGGCGGGATGCCGACGCCGTCGTCCTGGACCAGGAGCGTCAGGCGCCCGTCGGCGGCCTGGACGGTGACGTCGGCGCGGCGGGCTTTGGCGTGGCGGACGAGGTTGGACAGGGCCTCGCGGAGCACGGCGAGCAGGTGCTCGGCGGTCTCGGGGGGCACGTCGTTGTCGAGGCGGCCCTCCAGGCTCAGGCCGGGCATGAAGCCCAGGTGGCCGCGGGCGCCTTCGACCAGGTCGACGATCTGGGCGCGGAGGCTGGGCGCGCTCTGCTCGCGGGGGGTCTGCAGGGCGAAGATGGTCGAGCGGATCTGGCGGATGGTGGTGTCGAGTTCGTCGATCGCGTTCTGGAGGCGGGAGGAGGCTTCGGGACGTTCGACCAGGCGTACCGTGCTCATCAGGGTCATGGCGACGGCGAACAGGCGCTGGATGACGACGTCGTGCAGGTCCTTGGCGATGCGGTCGCGGTCTTCCAGCAGGCCGAGGCGTTCGGCGTCGCGGCGGGTCTCGGCCAGTTCCAGGGCGACGGCGGCCTGTCCGGCAAAGGCGTGCAGCGTCCGTAGTTCGGATTGGCTGAACGGCATCCGTCCCGCGCGTTTGACCAGGGCCAGCACCCCGCGCACGGCTCCCGGCGCACCCAGCGGCACGGCGCCGGCCGGCCCCACCGGCGGGTCGTCGGCCCAGACCAGCCGCACCTGGTTGTGGTCGAGATCGTCCAGCGCCAGCGGCTCGCCGCTGAGGAACGCCCGGCCGGCCAGAGACCCCTCGACCGCGACCTCGTCGCCGACGAGACGGACGCCCGGCTGCCCGTCCTCGGCCGGCGCGCCGTCCTCCAGCGCCACGTGCAGGATGCCGCCGTCCTTGCCGGGGAGCAGGATCGCCGCGGCGTCGGCGTCGGCCATCTCACGGGCACGCCGCGCGATCAGCGTGAGGACCTCCTGCGGCTCGCCACCGGACAACAACCGCGTCGTGATGTCGGCCGAGGCCTGCAACCAGGTCTCCCGCCGCCGGCTGTCCTCGTACAACCGCGCGTTCTCGATCGCGACACCCGCGGCCGTGGCCAGCGCCACCACGATCGCCTCGTCGTCCTCGTCGAAGTCCCCGCCCCCGCGCTTCTCGGTCAGATACAGATTGCCGAACACCTCATCGCGCACCCGGATCGGCACGCCGAGGAAACTGCCCATCGGCGGATGCCCCGGCGGGAAACCATAGGACTCCGGGTGCTCGGAGATATGCGACAACCGCAGCGTCTGCGGCTCCTTGATGAGCAGACCGAGCAGGCCCAGCCCGTGCGGCCAGTGCTCGATCCGGGCGATCTCCTCCTCGCGGAGCCCCACCGGCACGAACTGGACGAGCGTGTTCTCCTCCCCGATCACGCCCATCGCCCCGTAGGTCGCGTCCACCAGCGTGGTGGCGGTCGCCACGATGCGCCGCAGCACGACCTCCAGGTCCAGATCGCTGCCGATCGACACGACCGCCTCCAGCAGCGCGTGCACCCGATCACGCGTGGCGAGCACCGCCTCCAGTCGCGTCTGCAACTCCGCCAGCAGATCGTCCAACCGCATGCTGGGAACCAGCGACCGCTGCTCGTTCTCCCTCATGACGCAGAGTTTGGCACCAGCGGCACACCCGTGCCCACCCCGGCGCAACCGGGGCGCTCACCGCGGGCGGAGGGCCTCCTCGGGAGACAGGCGGCTCAGGCGTACAGGACCGACAGGAACCGGACGAGGACCGCCTCGCGGGACGCGGCCGGCAGCGCGTCGAGCACGGCGTTCACGACCGCCATCCCGGGCTGTCCGGTCGCGGTGAGGTCGATCCCGACCGAGGCGGCGAGCTCGGCGAACGTGGCGTCGTCCAGCGCGTCGAGGTCGAGGGACGCGATCAGCTCGGGCAGGCCCTCGGGCACCTCGGCCGGCCCCCGCTTCCGGGCGGCCTCGGCCGCCTCCGCGATCACCTCCAGCATCGCGTCCACCCCGGCCAGCGTCACGCCGGTGACCGTCATGTGGATGTTGGCCGGGATCCCGGCGTACGACAGCTGCGGCTGGAGGAACCAGCCGAGCCGGCGCGCCTCGTCGGCGAGCACGAAGACGTCCACCTCGGCGGAGCCGGCGACGGCGACCAGCGCGGCCTCCGGCTCGCCGAGCACCCGCAGGCCGGGGATCTTCCCCACGCCGTCGGCCAGCCGCCGGGTCGCCTCGAGCGTCCTGCGGCCGAGCTCCAGGTAGCCCTCCCGGCCGAGGGCCTGCAGGGTCGCCCAGGCGCCGCCCAGCGGCCCGGCCGAGCGCGAGCTCTGCACGGTCGCGTTGATGATCGTGTAGCCGGGCCAGGCCGCCGAGGCGAAGTAGGCCCGGCGGCGCAGCTCCGCGTCGCGGAACAGCAGCACGGACGCCCCCTTCGGCGCGTACCCGAACTTGTGCAGGTCGCAGGAGATCGAGGTGACGCCGGGCACGCTCAGGTCGAAGGGCGGGATCGCGGCCCCGGCCTCGCGCAGCCACGGCAGCAGCCACCCGCCGACGCAGGCGTCCACGTGGCACGGCACGCCGCGCGAGGCGGCGAGCGCGGCGACCTCCTCGACCGGGTCGACGACGCCCTGCGGGTAGGACGGCGCCGAGACCACGGCCAGCGCGGTCCGTTCGTCCAGCGCGTCCTCGAACGCCGGGACCGAGGCACGGTAGCCGGCGGGGTCCACCGGGACCGGCACGATCTCCATGCCGAGGTAGTGCGCGGCCTTGTGGAACGCCGGGTGCGCGGTGACCGGCAGCACGACCCGGGTGGCGCCGGGACGGGCGTCGCGGGCCGCCTTCACCGCCAGCATGATCGACTCGGTGCCGCCGCTGGTGAAGATCCCCGGCGCGCCGGGACGTCCGAGCAGCTCGGCGACCGCCCCGACGACCTGACGCTCCAGCGCGACCATGCTGGGGAAGGCCGTCGGGTCCAGCATGTTGACCTCGAGCATCTCCGCGTACGCCCGCTGCGCGGCCTCGTGCACCTCCGGCAGGCCGGTGTCGTAGACGTAGGCCGTCACCTTGCCGCCGCGGACCGGCAGGTCGGCCGCCTTCAGGGCGGTGAGCTCGGCGAGCAGTTCGGCGACGGGCCTGCCGTGGTCGGGAAGCATGGAACTCCTCAACGTGCCAGGGGGATCCGGACCACGGCGCGCAGCCCGGGGGAGGCGTCCTCCAGATGGACCGTACCGCCGTGGGCCTCCACCGTGGTGCGCACGATGGCGAGACCGAGCCCGGCGCCGCCGTCGTCGCGGCTGCGCGCGTCGTCGAGCCGGGTGAACCGGTCGAAGACCCGCTCGCGGTCCTCCGGCGGGATGCCCGGCCCGTCGTCGGTTACGGTCAGCTCCGCGACCGTCCCGTCGGCGCGCACGCCGATCCGGACCGCGGACGCCGCGTGCCGCAGGGCGTTGCCGACCAGGTTGGCGAGCACCCGCCGCAGGTCCAGGGCGTCGCCCACCACGACGGGAGACGGGCCGGACGCGAGGTCGAGGGCGAGGCCGTGCCGCTCGGCCGTACGGCGGGCGAGCTCGGCCAGGTCGACCGGCTCCCGCCGGCCCAGGCGGCCCTCGTCGAGCCGGGCGAGCGCGAGCAGGTCCTCGGCGAGCCGGGACAGCCGGAGGGTGTCCTCCAGCACCCCCTCGGCCGTCTCCTTCCAGTCCTGCCCCTCCGGGTGGCTGAGCGCGACCTCCAGCTGGAGCCGGATGCTCGCGAGCGGGCTGCGCAACTCGTGCGCGGCGTCGGAGACCAGCGCCCGCTGGCGCGCGTCGGCCTCCTCCAGCCGCCCGAGCATGTCGTTGAGGGTGGTCGCGAGCGCGTGCACCTCGTCGCGGGCCTCGGGCACCGGCAGCCGCCGCGACCGCGCCGTCGCGCCCACCTCGGCCGCGCCCCGCCGCAGCAGCGCGATCGGCCGCAGCGTGCGCCCGACGACCAGCCACGAGACCGCCGCCAGCAGCGCGAGCAGGAGCGGCATGCCGGCGATCAGCACGTGCCCGGTGGTCACCAGGCTGCTCTCCACCTCGGCGAACGACCGCGCCACGATCACCGTCACGCCGCGGTCCGCGCTGAGCACCCGCACCCGCAGCGTCCCCGGCAGCGCGTACGGCCGGCCGTCCAGGAAGAGGGGCTCGCCGGCGCCTACGGCGGCCTCCCGTGCCTCCGCCGGCAGCAGGGGGACCAGCCGGTCGGTGTTGGGGGTGGCGTCGACGATGCGGCCGTCCCGGTCGAGCACCTGCACGATCGTGTTGTCCGCCGAGACGACGGGATCGGACAGCCGGTCCGCGTCCGACAGCGCGACGATCTCACGCCCCCGCTGGTAGACCTGGTCGTCGATGCGGCGCACGAGCGCCTCGCCGAGCACCGCGACGAACACGTACGCCGACACGGCGAGGGCGAGCGCCAGCACGGCGGTCGCGGCGGCGGTCACCCGGAACCGCAGGCTCTGCCGCCGCCACCACGTCACGGGGCGCGCGAGGACGGCGGGATCGGGCAGGCGCACGGCTCAGCCGCCGTCGCTCGCGAGCCGGTATCCGGCTCCGCGCACGGTCTGCAGGGCGGCCCGCCCGAACGGCGTGTCGATCTTCCTGCGGAGATATCCGACGTACACCTCGACCACGTTCGGATCGGTGTCGTAGGTGTCCCACACGTGTTCCAGGATCTCCGGCTTCGACACCACCTCGCCCGGCCGGCGCATCAGATACTCCAGCAGCGCGAACTCCCTGGGCGTCAGCTCGACCGGCTCCTCGCCCCGCGCGACGTGCCGGGCCGCGGGATCGAGCGACAGATCGCCCGCGCGCAGCACGGCGGGCCTGCGGCCGCCGCCCCGGCGCAGCAGCGCCCGGAGCCGGGCCACCAGCACGACGTACGAGAACGGTTTGGTGAGGTAGTCGTCGGCGCCGAGGTCGAGCCCGTCGGCCATGTCGTACTCGCCGTCCTTGGCCGACAGCATGAGGATCGGCACCCAGTTCTCCTCCGCGCGCAACTGCTTGCACACGTTGTAGCCCGACAGACCGGGCAGCATGATGTCGAGCACGACCACGTCGTAGTCGCCGACGCGGGCCAGGTGCAGGCCCTCGTTGCCGTCGTGCGCCAGGTCGACGGCGAAGCCCTCCGCCTGCAGCCCGCGGCGCAGCGCCGCCGCCATCCGCCGCTCGTCCTCCACCACCAGAACCCGCATTGCCCCAGTGTGGCCCCTATCGCCCGTGAGGGTGCGGCGTGCCTGAGAGGCCTCTCAGCCCGTCTCAGCGTCGGCACAGGAACATCCCGGCAGTCTTCGAGTCATCAGGTTTCCGCCCATAGTGGGAGATGTGAGATGTCGACGAGAGCTCGAGCAGTGAAGTGGGGAGTGCCGGTGGCGGCCGTGGCCGTGGTGGCGGCGGCCGTGGGAGCCGGCCCGGTGATCGCGGCGGTGGGCAGCGACCCGTCGCTGCCGGACCGCACGGCGGAGCAGTTGCTGACCGAGGTCGCGCGCACCTGGCAGCACGGCCGGATGCCGCAGATGTCCGGCACGATCGTCGAGACGGCGTCGCTCGGCCTGCCCGCGCTGCCCGGCCTGTCGGGCCAGTCCGGGCCGCCCGGGTCGGCCGGGGCCTCGCCCCTGTCGCTGCTGTCGGGGTCGCACCAGCTCAAGATCTGGTACGCGGGGGAGAACCGGTTCCGCCTCATGCTGCCGGGGGAGATGAGCGAGACCGACCTCATCGCCGACGGTGACGAGGTGTGGCTGTGGGACAGCGCCGCGAACAAGGCGACCCGCATGACCGCCCCGGCGGCCACCGGCGGCAGGCCGGACGGCGCGTTCCCGGCGCGGCCCGCGACGCCGTTCAAGACGCCGTTCGAGACGCCGTTCGAGACGCGGTTCGCGACGCCCGAGCAGGCCGCGCGGCAGGCGCTGGAGGCGGCCGGCACCGACACCGCGATCAGCGTCGGCGAGAACGTCACGGTCGCGGGCCGCGCGGCCTACCAGCTCGTGCTGACGCCCAAGGCGGCCGACTCGCTGATCAAGGACGTCCGGGTGGCGCTCGACGGTGAGAAGCTGATGCCGCTGCGCGTGCAGGTCTACGCGAAGGGCGCGGCCGAGCCGGTCTTCGAGGTCGGCTTCGAGTCGCTGTCGTTCACCCCTCCCGCCGCGGAGAACTTCTCCTTCACGCCGCCGCCCGGGGCGAAGGTCGAGGAGGGGACCGCCACGCCTCCCGCCGGGCACCGGCCGGAGACGGCCGCCGAGGCCCGTGACCGGGGCCGCGTCGCCGGCTCGGGCTGGGACAGCGTGCTCGTCACGTCCCTGCCCGACGTCTCGGCCGAGCGGTCCGCCGAGCGATCAGGGGAGGGGGACGGCGAGCGGGACGGCGTGGATCTCGCCGCGCTGCTCGACGGCGTGCGCTCGTCGGCCACCCCGGTCAGCGGGGCGTGGGGGAGCGGCAGGCTGCTGCGCACGAAGGTGGTGTCGATCCTGATCACCGACGACGGCCGCCTGCTCGCCGGCGCCGTCACCCCGGAGGCCCTCTACCGGGCGGCGGGTGAGAAGAGATGACCGGGCCCACGCACCGCGGACGGACGGGATCCCCCTGGACGACACCGTGGACGACAACGTGGACGTCACCGCGGACATCGCGGTGGACGGCCGGGTGGACACTCCGGTGGACGCGGTGACGGTGGGCACGCGCGCGGGGGCGCTCCGGGACGACGCCGGGGCACCCTCGCCCTCCTCCGAGGGCGCGGGCGCGCACGCCATCGTCACGTCCGGTCTCACCAAGCGCTTCCGGGGCGGGCAGGTGGCGGTCGACGGCGTCGACCTGGCGGTGCCGCGCGGCGCCGTCTTCGGCTTCCTCGGTCCCAACGGCTCGGGCAAGACCACCACGATCCGCATGCTGCTCGGCCTGGTCGCCCCGACCGCCGGCACGTGGTCGTTGCTCGGCACGCCCATGCCCGCCGGGCTGGCGCGGGCGCTGCCGCGCGTCGGCGCGGTGGTCGAGGGGCCGGCCTTCTATCCGTACCTGTCGGGCGAGGCGAACCTGCGCCGCCTCGACGCGGCCGGCCCCGGGGCCGACCCGCGTACGGCGCGGGCCAGGATCGGCGCGGCACTGGAGCGGGTCGGGCTGACAGCGGCGGCCGGCAAGCGCTACCGGAACTACTCGCTCGGCATGCGCCAGCGCCTGGCCATCGCCGCCGCGCTGCTGGTCCCGAGGGAGCTGCTCGTGCTGGACGAGCCGACCAACGGCCTCGACCCGCAGGGCACCAGGGAGGTGCGCACGCTGATCAGGAGGATCGCCGAGGACGGCACGACCGTCTTCGTCTCCTCCCACCTGCTGAGCGAGGTCGAGCAGATGTGCACCCACGTGGGCGTCATGCGCACCGGCGGGCTCGTCGCCCAGGGGCCGATCGCCGCCCTGCGCGCGTCGGGCGAACGGCCGCGCCTGCGCGTGGAGACGCCGGACGTCGGCGCGGCGGCGGCCGTGCTGTCCCGGGCCGGGCTGCGCGAGGTGCGCGCGGGGGACGGCGAGGTGACGGCGGTCGCCGGCGAGGAGGCGCCGGAACGGCTCTGCGCGCTGCTCGTCGGCGAGGGCGTGGCCGTACGCGGGTTCGGCGTGGTCAGGCCCACGCTCGAGGAGATCTTCGTCGGGCTGACGGGGGAGGGGTTCGATGTCGGTGCGTGAGAACGCGACAGCGGTGTCCGAGGCAGTGGCCGAACCGGTGTCCGAGGCGGTGGCCGAACCGGTGTCCGAGGCCGTGTCCGCGGCCCGGCCGGGGGAGGAGGCCCGGCCGGGCCTCGGACACGCCACCGGGCCCGCGCCGGGCGGGCCGTCGGCGGGGCGGGCGGCGCGGCATCTGACGAGGCTGCTGGCCTCCGAAATCGGCTTGACGTTCCGCCGCCCGCGCAACCTCGCGATGCTCGGGGTGCTGGCCGTGGTGCCGGTGCTGATCGGCGTCGCGGTGCGGGTCGCGTCGGGTGAGGACGTGGGCGGCTCGATCGTCGGGCAGATCGCGGGCAACGGCCTGATGCTGACGTTCGCCGCGTTCGTCGCGATGATGCCGATCGTGCTGCCGCTGACCGTGGCGGTCGTGGCGGGCGACGCGGTCGCCGGCGAGGCCGCCCAGGGCACGCTGCGCTACCTGCTCGTCGCCCCCGCGGGCCGCACCAGGCTGCTCGCGGTCAAGTACGCCAACATCGTGGTGTTCTGCCTCGCGGCGTGCGCGGTGGTGGCGCTGTCGGCGCTGGCGGCGGGGCTGGTGCTGTTCCCGGCCGGGCCGGTGACGCTGCTGTCCGGCACGACGATCCCGGCGTCCGGAGCCCTGCTGCGCGTGGGGGTGGTCGTCCTGTACGCCGCCGCCGGGATGGCCGCGCTCGGCGCGGTCGCGCTCGCGGTCTCCACGCTGACCGAGGCGCCGATCGGGGCGGTGGCCGCGAGCGTCGTGCTGGTGGTGGTCAGCCAGGTCCTGTCCGCGATCCCGCAGGTCGCGGCCGTGCGGCCGTTCCTGCTGACCTCCTGGTGGAGCGCGTTCGACGGGGCGTTGCGGGCGCCCGTGGCGTTCGACCAGATGGGGCAGGGGCTGTTCGCCTTCGCCGCCTACGCCCTCGTCGCCGGCTCCGTCGCCTGGGCGCGCTTCACGAGCAAGGACATCACGGCGTAAGTGCTGCCCTTTACCGTTCTTTGTCGCTAGTGTTGCCGCGGACCTCTCACCCAAGGCGGTGTTCATGCGGCACTTCTTCGGGCTGCTCCTGGGCGTTGTCGTCGCGGCGGCTCTTCTCCTCGGTGGTGGATGGGCCTCCCAGGAGGCGGTCCGGGGAGCGGCCCAGAGCATCGACCCGGCCAAGGACACCCGCATGCTGATCGCCCTGGGCGTGATGGCCGTCGTGGGTCTGCTGCTCGGGCTGGTGCTGGTCGGCCGGGTCTCCCCGCTGGCGGCGTTCGTCCCGTCGATGGCGCTGCTGGCCTGGACCGTGGTCTACGTCCTCGACGTGTCCCGCGCCGCGAGCCTCGTGCCCACCGGGCCGTCGGTGCAGGCCGAGCTGCTGCAGGCCGGCCGGGGCATGCTCACGCTGCTGTCCACCGGCGTGTACGGCCTGCTCGGTGTCGCGTTGTTCCTCCCGGTGCTCATGCCGTCCCGCTGGGCCGGTCGGGAGCGGGAAGAGGAGCAGGAGGAGGAGTACGAGGAGTCGTACGGCTTCTGAGATAGAGGTCGGCCACCACGTCCTCGATCGACGCGCGTCCCGGCACCGTCGCGCGCAGGTCGTCCACCGTGCCGTCGAAGGCCAGCCGGCCGTGGTCGATCAGCAGCACCCGGCGGCACAGCCGCTCCACGTCGCCCAGGTCGTGGGTGGTCAGCAGCACGGTCGTCCCGCGCTCGGCGTTCAGCCGCCGCAGGAAGTCGCGCACCTCCGCCTTGCTGACCACGTCGAGCCCGATCGTCGGCTCGTCGAGCACCAGCACGGCGGGATCGTGCAGCAGGGCGGCGGTGATGTCGCCGCGCATCCGCTGGCCCAGGCTGAGCTGGCGCACCGGTGTCCGCAGGAAGGCGCCCAGGTCGAGCAGGTCGCACATCTCGTCCAGCCGCTCCCGGAACACTTTGCGATCTACTTTGTACAGGAGCCGTACCAGTTCCAGGCTGTCCCGCAGCGGCAGGTCCCACCACAGCGTCGTCCGCTGGCCGAAGACGACGCCGATCCTGCGGGCGAGAGCCGTACGCCGCCGGGAGGGGTCGAGACCGGCCACGGTGACCCGGCCCGACGTCGGCGTGAGGATCCCGGTCAGCATCTTGATCGTGGTGGACTTGCCCGCGCCGTTCGGTCCGAGGAAGGCGGCGAACTCCCCGGCCGCGATGCGGAAGGACAGATCCTGTACGGCGTGCACGACCCGGCGGCGGACCGTGAAGGTCCTGCCGACCCCGTCTGCCTCGATCACTGTTCAGCTCCCCGTCGATCGGTAGCGGCGGATCCCCGCACGCCAGGCGAGCGCGGCGACGGCGGCCAGCGCGAGCGCGGCTGCGGGGGACAGCAGGCCCGTCCAGGACGGCAGCCCGAGCGGGTCGGGCCTGCCGAGCACGTACAGGCCCGGCTGCCAGTTGATGAACGCCAGGGGCAGCACGAAGGTCAGCCCCCGGACGATGCGGGCGTCGTAGACGCTCAGCGGATACTGGTTGAGCATCGCCCCGCCGTAGGTGAACGCGTTGGCCACCTCGGGGGCGTCGGTGAGCAGGAACTGCAGCGCGCCGCCCAGCGTGAACAACGCCGTGAAGATCACGGCCCCCGACACCACCATGACGGGCACCATCCAGACGCGGCCGAGGGGGATCTCCAGTCGCGCCAGGGCCACGCCCAGCACCACGGCGGCCTGCAGGGCCCGGCCGATCCGGTGCGGCGTGAAGCGGTCGGCCGCCACCTGCACGAAGGGCGACGCGGGCCGGATCAGCATGACGTCGAGGGTCCCTGCCCTGATGTGCTGGCTGATCCGGTCGACGTTGCTGAACAGCATGTCGGCGAGCGCGAAGGCCAGTTGTGACGCGCCGTACAGGAGCATGACCTCGGCCAGGCCGAAGCCGGCCAGCGTGTCGGTGTTGGCGAAGATCACCCAGATCACCGCGATGTCGAGGCCGCCGACGACGAAGGCGCCCGTCGTCGTGAGCGCGAACGAGAGCCGGTACTGCGCCGCGGCCCGCGTCCACGTCCAGGCCAGCAGTGCGTACGTCCTGATCACGGCCGCTCACCCACCTTGGATCACGACCTTCCTGCGGGCGGCGCCGGTCATGAGCGCGCCGAGCGCCAGGAGGACTGCGGCCCACAGCGCCTGGAAGGCGAGGGCACGGGCGGGCTCGGCCGTGCCGAGGTAGACGTCGGCGGGCACCTGGGCCATCGCCGACCACGGCAGTGCGCGGGCGAGTTCGCCGAACCACCCGGGGAAGATCGTCAGGGGCAGCATGAGCCCGCTGAAGAACGTGGTGAGCACCATCGACACCGTCGCGAGGCCCCGGTCGTCCATGACCCAGCACGTC
Organism: Microbispora sp. NPDC004025; assembly: GCF_053604425.1. NCBI lineage: Bacteria > Bacillati > Actinomycetota > Actinomycetes > Streptosporangiales > Streptosporangiaceae > Microbispora > Microbispora sp. NPDC004025. The sequence goes on from NZ_JBSGHN010000016.1 coordinate 169,381, forward strand.
GCCAGCGCCACGATGTACCTCCACCCGAAGCTCACGACCACGCCCAGCACGACGCTCACGAGGAACGCGACCGGCGCGCGCGGGGCGACGATGCCGAACAGCAACGCCCCGATGAGGGCCGGCGGCGCGCCGCGGACGGCGAACAGGTACGCGGCGCGGCCCAGGTCCTCCGACAGGCACCAGGCCTGCAGGGACGCCGGGCGGACCAGGTCGAGCGCGACGTCGCCGTTGCGGATGCGCTGCGGCAGGTCCAGGCCGCCGCCGAACAGCTGCATGGGCCCGATGAACGCCTGCGTGAGGAAGGTGAAGGTCACCGCCGCCGCGACGTCGTACCCGCCGAGCCCCGGCCGGGCCTGCCACAGCGCGATCAGCACGTACGCGCGGAGTACCCCGAAGACGCTGTTGGTGAAGGCCCCGGCCAGCGCGGCGGCCCAGTAGGTCGCGTGCCTGCGGAAGCCGTACCAGGCGAGTCGCGGGTAGAGGGAGGCGGCGGCGCCGTGGCCGGGGATCACCGGTCGGCGAGGCGGCGGACGAAGCGCAGCCCCGACCACACCTCGTCCACGGCGCACACCTTGTTGTCCACCAGGCCCTCGCCGAGCCCGAAGGCGCGGACGACGTCGCCGGACAGATCGGTGGCGACGCCGCTCGCCTTCTTGGGCCAGCTCACCCAGAGCCCGCCGTCCCGGGCCAGGCGCTCGCGCGCCCGGGGGAACGCGGCCGCCAGAGCGGCGCTGTCGGGGCAGAAAATCACGATCACGTCGTACGGCGCGGGATTTCCGTCGTCCTCCTCATCGCCGTCCACGCGGATATTTTGCGGAGCGTTTACCAGCAACACCCGGTGGCCGGGCTTGACACCGAGCTTCCGGGGCAGCGGAGCCGCCGAATATCCATGCATGGATGCCTCATGACCTCCGGTCGTTACCTGCTCGTAACACCCCTGTAAGGGGAGCGAAACATGCCAACCGGTAGAACGGATGACCTAATGGGGAATGTCCCTTTTGGGAGGCTTGCATGGAGCATGAGCTAAATGTAGACATCCGTCCGGAATATCCGGTCAGCTGGCAGGCCGCCGCGATCAACGGGGTTCTGCGGGGCACCATGAAGCCGATCTCCACCATTCTCGTGCGCAACACCGCGGGGATGGCCGTGGCCAGCCGCATCATCTGCCTCGGCGAGCGGGTTCCCGGCATGCTCCCCAAGCACGTGTCCATCGTTCCAGACGGATTCGGCTCGTGCACCGGGGAATGGGTGCACGGCGGCACCGGCCTGGACGAGGGCAAGGTGGTGCTCTACTTCCACGGCGGGGCCTACTTCGTCTGCTCCCCGGCCACCCACCGGCCGATCACGTGGCGGCTGTCGGCCGTGGCCCGCCGCCCGGTGTTCTCGCTCGACTACCGCCAGGGGCCGGTCCACTCCCTCGCCGAGTCGCTGACGGACGCGCTCCAGGCGTACGAGTGCCTGCTCGGCCTCGGATACGACCCCCAGGACATCGTGCTGGCCGGGGACTCCGCCGGAGGCCACCTCACCCTGGCCACGCTGCTGTCCCTGCGCGACCGCGGCATGCCCCTCCCCGCCGCCGGGATCTGCCTGTCCCCCTGGGCCGACCTCAGCTCCAGCCGCCGCCGCGCCAACGTCTGGGCGGACCCCATGCTCCCCGCCGGCCGGGTCGACTGGCTCGCCCGCCGCTGGACCGACGGCCTCGACTGCTTCGACCCCATCGTGTCCCCCGTGTACGGCGACTACACCGGCATCCCCCCGCTGATGATCGTCACCGGCTCCACCGAGGTCCTGCGCGACGAGGCCCGCCACGTGGCCCTCAGCGCCCGTGAGAACGGCGTGCAGGTGACCTACGAGGAGTGGAACCGCATGCCGCACATCTTCCCCCTCCTCGCCGACGTCCTCCCCGAGGGCCGCCTGTTCTTCGATCACGTCTCCCGCTTCCTCGACGCCGTCGACGTCCACCGCTCCGCCGCGGGGGCCGAGGCCGCGTAGGGGTCATTTTGGGGTCAATGGGACCAATGTGACCTGGGGTTTCTCTGGCCGGCCTTACTGAACGGTGCCATTGGGCTTACCTCTCATGCCGCTTGGCGCTAGTTGAGCGCGTGGCGCGTTCCAACCGGCCACAGTGGCTGTGCGGCACTTCGAGAGAGGTAGCTTCCGTATGGCACGTGGCGGAACGGCCTTCCAGAACGGCATGCCTCCCGGTGTGCGCCCGCTGACCGTGGGCGACCCGGTCGTCGTCGGGCGCTACCTGCTGCTCGGCCGGCTGGGCAGCGGTGGAATGGGCGTGGTCTACCTGGCCGAGCATCCCGGCGGAGGGTACGTCGCCCTGAAGACGCCGCATCCGATGCACCTGGGCGACCCCACGCTGCGGGCCCGGTTCGCCGAGGAGGTCGCGCTCTCCCGCCGCGTCGTGCCGTTCTGCACGGCCGCCGTCATCGAGGACGGCTTCGACGGCGACCGGCCCTACCTCGTCACCGAATACGTCCCCGGCCCCGCGCTCTCCCAGGTCGTCGCCGCCAGGGGGCCGCTCACACCCGACCTCGCGTACGGCGTGGCCCTCGGCACCGCCGCGGCGCTGGTGGCCACGCACGAGGCCGGGCTGGTCCACCGCGACCTCAAGCCCGGCAACGTGCTGCTGTCGCCGCGCGGGCCGTTCGTCATCGACTTCGGGATAGCCCGCGACCTCGACGTCGCGATGGCGCACACACAGGCCGGGCAGATCATGGGCAGCCCGGGCTGGGTGGCGCCCGAGCGGCTGCGGGGCCACCACGCCATCCCCGCCTCGGACGTCTTCTCCTGGGGCTGCCTGGTCGCGTTCGCGGCCACCGGGCAGCATCCGTTCGGCGCCGGTGATCTCGACGTGCTCACGCGGCGCATCCTGGTCGAGGAGCCCCGGATCGACGCCGTGCCGAAGCCGCTGTGGGACGGCGTGGCGGCGGCGCTGCGGCGCGAGCCCGCCGACCGCCCCGACGCGGCCCGGCTGCTGGCCTTCCTGCTCGCCGCGGGCGGGGTCCACGCGACCGCCGACCCCCGGCGCGCGGTCGCCGCCGTGCTCGACGAGATCTGGCAGCCCGTGCCCCACCCGGCGGGCACCTCCCCCGGCCGGGCCGCCGCACGCGGGGTGCGCACCCAGGCGGGCGCGGCGCGGGGAGTGGCACAGGAACTCGCGCCGGGAGTGGCGCAGGGGGTGGCAGAGGGGGTGGCACGGGGGGCGACGCAGGGCAGGGCGGCCCGGCGCCGCGCGGCGCGCTCGGGGGCGCAGATGTCCCACGCGGGCTTCACCGCGCTCGCCACCGTGACGATCGCCGCGATGACCGTGGTCGCGGCGGGCACCGGGGCGGCCCGCATGGAGAGCACGGCGGATCCGCCTCCCGCGCTGCCCGTGGTCGTCCCCGGCGAGGACGGCGCCCTGCCGCCGGAGGACCTGCTCACCACCTCGCGGCCGCCGGTGGTGCCCATCGCGGACGCCGCCCGGCCCAGGGTGACCGTGACGGCCACCCGGACCATGCCGCCGCCCGGGCCGGCGACCCCGGACGGCGAGAGGTCCACCACGGCGCCCTCGCCGCCGTCGGCCGGGGTGACGCTGCGCCCACCGGCGGACGGGCACTGCGGCGCCGGGCGCCCGAGGGACTGCCGCCCTGACCGGCCGTCCCCGCCGGGACAGCCGGGACAGCCTGGACAGCCGGGACAGCCTGGACAGCACGGGCACTCCGGACAGCCGGGGCACCCCGGGCAGGGCCATTCCCCGGGACCGTCGACGGGGGTCACGGCCGAGCCGCAGTGGGGGGACGGAGAGTCGCCGCCGCCCAGCCCGGCCCCGCCGCCGCCGGTGAGCGAGTCGCCCGGTGTGGTGTCCGTCCCGGCGCCGTCCATCCCCTGATACGCCGTCGTGAGCAGACGCGTCCATGCAGCATGCTGGGTGCCCATGGACGTGATGGACGCAGCTCTCGAACTCGACGACGTGACCGTCCGCGTGGTCGGCCGGACCCTGGTTACCGGTGCCGACTGGCGGGTGGAGCACGGCCAGCACTGGGTGATCCTCGGCCCCAACGGCGCCGGGAAGACGACGATGCTCTCGGTCGCCGCGGCCGTACGCCACCCGAGCTCGGGGACGGCCACGGTGCTCGGGCGGCGGCTCGGCCGGGTCGACCTGCGGGAACTGCGCCGGAGCATCGGCCTGGTGGCGGCCAGCCAGCGGCTCGTGGACGAGTCGCTGCTGGAGGAGGAGGGCGCCACCGCGCTGACCGTCGTGCTCACCGGGCACACCGCGACCAGCGCGCCGCTGTGGGACCGGTACGGCGACGAGGAGCGGGAGCGGGCCCACCGGCTGCTGGCCGACCTCGGCTGCAAGGACCTCGCCGACCGGCGGTTCCAGGTGTGCTCGCAGGGGGAGCGGGCGCGGATCCGGGTGGCCAGGGCGTTGATGGCCGACCCGGCGATCCTGCTGCTCGACGAGCCGTTCGCGGGCCTCGACCTGCCGGCGCGGGAGGACCTGATCGAGGCGTTGGAGGACCTGGCCCGCACCCGGCAGGGGCTCACGACCGTGATGGTCACGCATCACCTGGAGGAGGTGCCGGCCACCACAACGCACGCGCTGCTGATGCGGGACACCCGCATCGTCACCGCCGGTCCCGTGGCCGAGGTGCTCACCGGTCCGAACCTGTCGGACTGCTTCGGCCGGCGGCTGCGCATCGACTCGCTGGACGGCCGCTGGTACGCCCGCGCGCTGCGCGTCTGACACCGGCGCCGGGCACGGCGAGGCCCCGCCGCCGATCCGTCAGATCCCCCGTGGGGGTGGCCTGCGGATCGGCGGCGGGGCCGCCACCGACCTGTGTCCGCTGTGGTCAGTGAGCCCCGGCGAACTGTGCCTCCTCCGTCGAGCCCTTCAGGGCCGTCGTGGAGGAGTCCGGCGCGATGGCCGTGCTGACCAGGTCGAAGTATCCGGTGCCGACCTCCCGCTGGTGGCGGGTGGCGGTGTAGCCGAGCCGTTCGGCGGCGAACTCGGCCTCCTGGAGCCCGACGTACGCCGTCATGCCCTCCTCTGCGTAGCCGCGGGCCAGGTCGAACATCGAGTAGTTCAGCGAGTGGAAGCCGGCCAGGGTGATGAACTGGAACTTGTATCCCATGTGGCCCAGTTCCCGCTGGAACTTGGCGATCGTCGCGTCGTCGAGGTGCTTCCTCCAGTTGAACGACGGCGAGCAGTTGTAGGCGAGCATCTGGCCGGGGTACTCCCGCTTGATCGCCTCGGCGAACTCGCGGGCCACGTCGAGGTCGGGCGTGGAGGTCTCCATCCACAGCAGGTCGGCGTACGGCGCGTAGGCCAGGCCGCGGGCGATGCAGGCGTCGACGCCGTTGCGGACCCGGTAGAAGCCCTCGGCGGTCCGGTCGCCGGTGCAGAAGGCGCGGTCGCGGGGGTCCACGTCGCTGGTCAGCAGTGTCGCGGCCTGGGCGTCGGTCCGCGCGATGACCAGAGAGGACACGCCCGCGACGTCGGCCGCGAGGCGGGCCGCGTTCAGGGTCTTGATGTGCTGGCCGGTGGGGATCAGCACCTTGCCGCCGAGGTGGCCGCACTTCTTCTCGGAGGCGAGCTGGTCCTCCCAGTGCACGCCCGCGGCGCCGGCCGCGATCATGGCCTTCATCAGCTCGAACGCGTTGAGCACGCCGCCGAAGCCGGCCTCGGCGTCGGCCACGATGGGCGCCAGCCAGTGCGGGGCCCCCTCGTCGCCCTCCGCCCAGCTGATCTGGTCGGCGCGCAGCAGCGCGTTGTTGATCCGGCGGACCACGGCGGGCACCGAGTTGGCCGGGTAGAGGCTCTGGTCGGGGTAGGTGTGCCCGCTGAGGTTGGCGTCGGCGGCCACCTGCCAGCCGGACAGGTAGATGGCCTTGAGGCCCGCCTTGACCTGCTGGACCGCCTGGTTGCCGGTCAGCGCGCCCAGCGCGTGGACGTAGTCCTCGTGGCGCAGTAGATCCCACAGGCGCTCCGCGCCGAGCCGGGCCAGCGTGTGCTCCTCCTGCACCGAGCCGCGCAGGCGGACGACGTCCTCGGCCGTGTAGGTCCGCTCGACGTCGCTCCATCGCGGATTGGTGTCCCAGTCCTGCTGCAGCCGCTGGGCGGCGGCGGTGAGGCGATCCGACATCTCCGGTCACTCCCTTGTTGCGTACGTTGTCGTCACCTGGGGCTTGCTTCCGAGTTTGTGTCGATATCAAGACACTCACAAGGCGACATCTATCGAAAGAACTTCAAAAATTCTGCGAGAAGCAAGACTGACGGGTATTCAGCGGTGAAGAAGCGCGAAGTTTTCGATGTGGACTAGACCAATCCGTGCGAGGCGGAGCGCGTACTGCTGGAAGAAGTGCCGATTTTCCGCATAAGATCGGGTTATGACCTCCGTCCTGGGCGAAGAACCGCTGTCTTTGACGCACGAGCTCGATCTCCTGGCCTTCGGCCAGCGGCTCAAGCACCTGCGCAAGCAGCGCGGTCTCACGCTCTCCGAGCTCGGCGACCGCGTCGGGCGCGCGCCCAGCCAGCTGTCGCTGCTGGAGAACGGCAAGCGTGAGCCCAAGCTCTCGCTGCTGAAGTCGCTGGCCGCCGCGCTGAACGTGCCGGTGGAGGAGCTGCTGCGCAGGCAGGCGCCGAACCGGCGGGCCCAGCTCGAGATCGCCCTGGAGGAGGCCCAGCGCGACCCGCTCTACGCGGGGCTCGGGCTGAGCCGGCTGAAGGTCTCCGCGCGGGTGCCCAACGACGTGCTGGAGCACATCCTCGGCCTGTTCGAGGAGCTCAAGGCCAGGGAGGCGAAGGGCACGGCCACGCCGGAGGAGGCGCGGGCCGCCAACGCCGAGCTGCGGCGCAAGCAGCGCGAGCTGGGCAACTACTTCGAGGAGATCGAGAAGGCCGCCGCCGAGGCTCTGGCCACCGTCGGCTACCGGACCGGCGCGCTGTCGGAGAGCACCGTCCAGGCGCTGGTGTCGCACTTCGGGTTCACCGTGCACACCGCGCCCGACCTGCCGCGTTCTGCGCGTTCGGTGACCGACCTGCGCAACCGGCGCATCTACGTCAAGCGCCAGCAACTGGGCATGCACACGCCGCGTACCGTGCTGCTGCAGACGCTCGGGCACATCGCGCTCCAGCACCACAAGCCGCGCGACTTCGCCGACTTCCTGCGCCAGCGGGTGGAGGCCAACTACTTCGCCGCCGCCGTCCTCGTCCCCGAGGCGGCGGCCGTGCCGTACCTGCGGGAGGCCAAGCAGGACAAGGCGCTGTCGGTGGAGGACCTGCGCGACGTGTTCGCGGTGTCGTACGAGATGGCCGCGCACCGGTTCACCAACCTGGCCACCCGCCACCTCGACCTGGTGTGCCACTTCGTCCGCAACGACGCCGGCGGGATCATCTACAAGGCGTACGAGAACGACGGGATCGTCTTCCCGGCCGACGAGCAGGGCGCGATCGAGGGGCAGCGGCTGTGCCAGCAGTGGTCGGGCCGCCAGGTCTTCCACTCGCCCGACCGGTTCTCGCTGTTCTACCAGTACTGCGACTCGCCCACCGGCACGTACTTCTGCGTCGCCCACGTGGACCCGTCCCAGGAGAAGGACTTCGCGATCACGCTGGGCGTGCCGTACCGGGAGTCGCGGTGGTTCCGGGGGCGCGAGACCACTCACCGCACCAAGTCGAACTGCCCGAACGGCGAGTGCTGCCGCCGCCCCCCGGCCGAGCTCGCGCAGCGCTGGGAGGGCTACGCCTGGCCGTCGGCGCGCGCCAACTCCCACGTGCTGGCCGCGCTGCCGCCCGGGTCGTTCCCCGGCGTCGACGAGGCCGACGTGTACGCGTTCCTGGAGCGCCACGCCGCCCACGGCTGAGGGTCCCGGTGTACGCCCCGTGCTGATCGCCTCCTCCGGCCGCCGCATAAGGTGATGCCAGTGAAGCCGGTGGACAGGGGGAGGACGGGCGTGCTGCCTGAGGTGGAGGCCTGGCTGAGTCGGCGTACCTCGTCGGCGGCCGACTGGCCGGCCCGCGCCCTGCTGTCCGCCAAGGGAGACGCGTCGATCTCGGTGGTGCTGCCCGCGAGGAACGAGGAGGAGACGGTCGGGGAGATCGTCTCCGCCGTGCGCCGCGACCTCGTCGAGGCCGTGCCGCTCGTGGACGAGCTGGTCGTGATCGACTCCCGGTCCTCGGACGACACGGCGGCCCGGGCCTTACGCGCCGGGGCGAAGGTCTTCGCGCAGGACGAGATCCTGCCCGAGCTGCACGATCCGCACTACGACGGCAAGGGCGAGGCGCTGTGGAAGTCCCTCGCGGTGACGACCGGCGACCTGGTGGTGTTCGTCGACGCCGATCTGCGCGAGTTCCGGACCTCGTTCGTGACCGGCCTGCTCGGGCCGCTGCTGACCGACCCCGCGGTCGGATACGTGAAGGCGTGCTACGACCGGCCGCTGCTCGGCGCGGCGGAGCCGAACGCCGGGGGCAGGGTCACCGAGCTGGTCGCCCGGCCGCTGCTCAACCTGCACTGGCCGCTGCTCGCCGGATTCGTGCAGCCTCTCGCGGGTGAGTACGCCGGCCGCCGCGCGGTGCTCGAACGGGTGCCGTTCGTCACCGGGTACGGCGTGGAGCTGGGGCTTCTCATCGACCTGCTGGACCTGGTGGGCCTCGACGCGCTCGCGCAGGTCGACCTGGGCCGCAGAGTCCACTCCCACCAGTCGACCGAGGCGCTCGGCGGGATGGCCGGGCAGATCATGCACACCGCCTGGGCGCGGCTGGAGCGCCAGAACAAGATCATTCCGTTGCACGAGCCGTCCGCGCGGCTCGTCCAGTTCGAGCGCGGCCCCGCCGGGCACCGCCCGTTGACGCGGCACGTCGGAGTGGCCGAGCGCCCGCCGATGGCCACGGTCCCGGAGTACGCGTCCCGGTTGCGCTGACCGGCTCCCGCTGAGGTGTTACCGTTGGTAACACTTTACGGAGAGGAGAGCCTGAGATGACCTTCTGCCCCGAGTTGAACGACGACGTCCGCGAGGTGCGCGACTGGGTCCGCGAGTTCGCCAGGGACGTCGTCCGCCCGGCGGGTGCGGAGTGGGACGAGCGTGAGGAGACGCCCTGGCCGGTCATCCAGGAGGCCGCCAAGATCGGACTGTACTCGCTCGACTTCTTCGCGCAGCAGTGGTTCGAGGAGTCGGGGCTCGGCCTGCCCGTGGCGTTCGAGGAGTTGTTCTGGGGGGACGCCGGCATCGGCCTGTCGATCGTGGGCACCGGCCTGGCCGCCGCCTCCATCGCCGCGAACGGCACCCCCGAGCAGATGGGGGAGTGGCTGCCCCAGATGTTCGGCACTCCCGACGACGTCAAGCTCGGGGCGTTCTGCGCCTCCGAGCCGGACGCCGGCAGCGACGTCGGGGCGATCAGGACGCGGGCCGTCTACGACGAGGCCAAGGACGAATGGGTCGTCAACGGCGTGAAGACGTGGGCCACCAACGGCGGCATCGCCAACGTCCACGTCGTCGTGGCCTCGGTCGACCCGTCCCTGGGCACCCGGGGCCAGGCGTCCTTCGTGATCCCGCCCGGCGCGCGGGGTCTGTCCCAGGGGCAGAAGTTCAAGAAGCACGGCATCCGCGCCTCCCACACCGCCGAGGTCGTCCTGGAGGACGTACGGGTGCCGGGGCGGTGCCTGGTGGGCGGCAAGGAGAAGCTCGACGAGCGGCTCGCGCGGGTGCGTGCCGGCGCGCGCTCGGGCGAGCAGGCCGCGATGCGGACCTTCGAGACCACCCGCCCCCTCGTCGCCGCCATGGCCGTCGGCGTCGCCCGCGCGGCCTTCGAGTACGCCCGCGACTACGCCCGCGAGCGCGAGCAGTTCGGCCGCAAGATCGGGGAGAACCAGGCCGTCGCCTTCCTGCTGGCCGACATGGCCACCCGCGTGGACGTCGCCCGGTTCATGACGTGGCGGGCCGCGTGGATGGCCCGCCACGGCCGGCGATTCGAGCAGGCCGAAGGCTCGATGAGCAAGCTGGTCGCGAGCGAGACGGCCGTCTGGGTGACCGAGCAGGCCATCCAGATCCTCGGCGGGGCCGGCTACACCCGCGAGCACCCGGTCGAGCGCTTCCACCGCGACGCCAAGATCTTCACCATCTTCGAGGGCACGTCGGAGATCCAGAGGTTGATCATCGGCCGCTCCGTCACCGGCCTCCCCGTCCGCTGATTCGCTCGTCAACCGCGACTTCACGTTCAGGCCCCCTGTTCCGTGCCTGTTCCGTCAGAGACGGAGCGCGGACGGAACAGGCGGTCATCGATCGCCCGTCGAGCACGCTCGTGGGAGCCCGGCTGCATGTGCGCGTAGACCCGGAGAGTGAAGGCCGGGTCGGCGTGCCCCAGGTACTCTGCGAGTTCCCTGATCGCGACACCGCCCGCGAGCATGACGCTCGCGTAGTAGTGCCGAAGCTGGTGAAGCCCCTCCTTCCGAGTGGTAGTGAAGCGGGCACGCTGGCGGGAGTCTTTAGCGGGCGTAGGGATGACGCCGGCACGTACGAGCGCAGGCTTCCAGACGCCCTCGCTGTAGCTGCGCGCCTTGATGAATCGGTCGTCAGTCCAACGAAACAGGAGCTGGTGGGTGCGTAGCTTCCCGTTCGGCTTCTCCCAAGGCAGAGAGCAGAGCAGCGGCGGATACTTCTCGACATGTTGCCGAATCGCTTCCGCGGCCCAGCGGGGGAGCGGCACGACGCGCTCCCGATCGTTCTTCGGCAGGGCATAGACGAAGTCCGAGCCCAGCTTCTTAATCTGCCGGCGCACGCGGATCACATGGTCATCGAGGTCGATATCTTCAAGCGCGAGTCCGAACAGTTCCCCTTGACGGAGCCCGCAGGCTGCGCCAACCACGGGAAGCGCGCGGAAGAGATCAGGATGAGCGTCTATGACCGCCTCTACCCGATCATCACCCCAGGCTTGCACTTCCCCGCTGATCCGCTTCGGGACCTTGACGATCGGAGACTTGGCCGGACTCCGTTTGATCAGCTCATCAGCTACGGCAAGGTCCAGAATGCCCTGTAGCACGAGGAACGAGGTCTCGATGGTGGAGACCTCGAAACGACTGCTGAGATCACTGATCCAGGCTTGGATCTGCGAAGGCTTGATTGCCTTGACCTGCCGACGTGCGAAGGCGGGGGCGACGTGCAGACGGTAAAGCGAGGCATAGCGGATGCTGGTCGAAGGATCGACGACGCGCGACATGAGCCAGCGATCGGCGAGGTCACCGAAGAGAATCTTCCCAGCGTGCGGATCGATGTAGTCGCCGCGGGCAACGTCGGCCCCCATGGCCGACGCCTTTCGTTCCGCATCGGCCTTCCGCTCGTACGCCGAAGAGCGTTCACGCCCGGTGGGATCGAGCCAGACCGCGAGCCACCTCTTGCCCTTGCCGTAGCGTGCGGTTCTGACCTTTTCCGTACGACCGTCGGGATGCCGCACGGTCTTCACCCAAAGATCTTTGACGAAGGCCACGGCTACTCCTGCTCCATGACCCAGGCGTGCACGTCGGCCGGCAGGTAGCGCAGATGACGGCCGATCTTGCGACTCTTCGGCCCGGTACGACGGTGCCGCCAGACGTACAGCGTTGCCACCGGCACACCGAGGAAGTTCGACACCTCCTCGACCCCCCACAAGCGATCACTCATGGTCGTGGTCATGGTGCTCCCTTCGGTGGTTGATCGTTGAGGTGTCCTGCCAGTAGGGATTCGCCGGGGGTGTAGCCCTGGCCGGCGAAGCTCCAGTGGGCGAGCACGAGGGTGGTGTCGGGGTCGTGGGCCCAGCCGGTTTCGCGGAGTTGGGCGTGGCGGTAGTCGGCGCGTTCCTGGCGGATCTTGCCGAGGGTGGTGGCGTAGGTGCGGGATCGGGTGGAGAAGTGGCCGCGGAAGCCGAGCATGTGCGCCCACTTGCGCAGCTTGAGATCCAGCAGTTCGGGGTGCGCGATGGGATCGCCAAGGGTCCAGGCGGTTCGGATCAGCCGGGCGGCGTGCTCGCTGGCGCCCTTCTCCTGTAGTCGAGTGAGGTCGTGGGAGCGGATGCGCCGGTCCAGGGTGCCGGCGGATTCGGCGGCTTTAGTGGCGTACTTGGCGACGTAGCCGGCGACCTTCTGCTCGGTGAGCTGGTCACCTTCCTCGTCGGCGGGGTTAATGAGCTTGACGTCTACCTGGTCGCCCCAGCGGAGATCGAGGGTGGGTTGGCCGAGGTCGGGGGCGTCGATGTGGACCGCGGCTGCGGCCGAGCGGATCGCGCCGTCGAGGAGCTGCACGCCGGCCCAGTCCGGCGGCGGGATCGGGGTGGTGTCGTCGGGATCGTCGGGCCGGCCGTCGAGGCGGATGATGGCGTGGAAGTGGACGACTCCGCGCGTTTGGTATTCGGCGACCTTGGCGAAGGACACTTTGACCTGCCGGTTGAACGCCGCCTGTGACATGCCGGCGGCGCCGGCGAGGTGGCGGCGCAGGTAGATGGTGAAGCGGCGCCACAGATCGCCGGCGTGGGCGTTCCACAGCACATGCCCGACGTAGTCGTAGGTGTCGGGGTCGAGGGGTTGCCCGATGCGGGGGTCGTCGGCCGTGTGCCGGTCGAAGCAGGCCGGCCCCGAGCGGCGGGGGTGGCAGACCTGCGGGGTGCCGTGTTTGTTCGGGCCGCGGTGGACGGGACCGAAGGACGGTGCGGTCAGGGTGGCGAAGACCCGGGGGTGGGTGCGGACGGTTTCGGGGACGCCTTTGGTGCCGCCGATCAGTCCGGCGCGGATCAGGTGGTAGGTGTCGGCGCGGTAGAGCTCGGCGCAGGAGGGGCAGCGGGAGGCGCGGCGGTTGCCGCAGCGGACGAGGAGCTGCCCGTGCGGCTCCTGCTCAGTGGTGTAGGTGTGCAGGACCTCACCGGTGCCGGCGTCCACGGTCAGGGTTTCGCCGGTCAGGCGGACGGGTTCGGTGCAACCGCGAAGGCGGGCGACTTGGTCGAGCCAGCGGGTGAGGTCTTTGCCCGAGCGGCGGGCCAGGTCACGGATGACCGGCCCGACCAGCTCAGCGAGCGGCGTAGGCGCGCTCAAGCGGTGATCCTCCTTACCTCGGTGACGACGATGCGGGGACAGCAGTTGCGGCACTGCTTGTCGAGCGGGAGACGACGCCCGCAAGCGATCCACCGGCGCAGACCGCCGAGCCGGATCAGAACCGGGGCCAGGCACGGCCCAGACTCAACGGCGAGGATCGTGCGGGTGGTGGACCAGGAGCGCTCAGCGTCGGGGGCGTAGGTCTCGGTGAGCTGGACGTGGTAGATGCTCATGTGGCGCACCAGCCGGAGTCGCAGCTTCCGGCCCCGTCGTCCTCGAACAGCGGGAGCACGTCCTGGCCGTCGGGGATGACCCGGGCGAGGGGTTTGCCGAACCGGGTCAGATAGACCGGGTCCTTGCCGAGTTCAGCGCGCCGGGCATTCAGCAGGTCTTCCAACTGGCATGCCCGCTCGAACAGGTCGGGGTCGGTGCGGCGCATCTCCAGCCAGGTTCCCTCCCGATGGAACGGGCAGAAAAAGCAGCTGGACTTCGGGGGGACCGGCAGGCCGGCGTCGCGGATGATGCGCATGCAGTCGCTACGACGTAGCCGCAGGTCCAGCAGCGGGTAGACGATGCGTTCGTAGGGTTCGGTGCGGCGGCTGTTGGCGCGGTGGATCTCATCCAGGGAGATGCCGATCCCGACCGTGGCCGGGTGGGTCGCGCTGGCGCCGTGGGCTTTGAGCCAGGACCCGATCACCCGGATTTTGAAGTCGGCGGTGCAGGAGCGGGTGCCGGGAGCGCCGTTGGACATCCGCACCGGGATCGGCAGCGACCGGGACCCGGGTTTGGTCAGGCGCTGCCAGAGCGTCTCAACTTCTCCGGTGCGGCGGGTGCGCCAGATCATCCGCAGGTCGAGGCCGTGCTGCTTCGCGAACGGCGCGGCGTACTGGTCGAAGTAGGCCAGGGTGCCGGGGTGTTCGGAGTCGTCCCCGACGTTGGAGAACAAGAACATATCGAAGGCGATGCGGCCCTGTGCGGCCAGCACGAGCGCGGCCATCGACTGCACGCCTCCACCGAAGGCGAACGCGCTGCCCACCGTGACCGGGGCGGCAGGATCGGGCGCAGCGGGGGTCGAGGCGGGACCGGGGGCGGTGATGGTCATTTCCGGCCCCCCACGTAGATGCGGCCGGTGGCGCTGCACGTCTGGCAGGGGATCGGGCGCCGGTTGGGGTCGAGCCCGGTGGAGCAGAACCCGTGGCAGGTGGGGCAAGTGCGGTAACGGCTGGTGGTCATCGGCCGCACCTGCCGCAGGTGGTCGAGGTGCGGGGGTTGATGCCGCCGCAGTGGCAGACCCAGGTGGAGGCGGTGCCGGGCGGCAGCCAGGGCCCACCGGAGCGGATTACGGGCGTGACGGGGTGAAGGTGGCGCATACTGGTGTCTCCTTGCTTGTAGGGCGAGGAAGGCGCCCCACGAGGCGGCGGGCTGGCAGGCTTTGGCCGCCCCGTGGAGGCGTCGCATCAGGGAATGCGGTTAGTTGTGGTTGTCGATCCCGGTGCCGTCGCAGTCGCGGCACCGCTGGTTGTCGGCGTCGATGCCAGTGCCGTTGCAGGTGCAGCAGCGGTAGGCGTAGACCGGCAGATCCCCGAGTCGGGTCATGAGGTGGCACCGCCGTTCGGGGTGTGGCCAGTGCCGTCGCAGGCGAGGCAGGCGGCGTACTGCTCGACAGTGCGCCGGCGTAGACCGCGGCCCACGACGTGAGCGGTCAGGACTTGGCGCTCCCCGTCGCAGTCGGGGCAGGTCTCGGGCGCCTCGGGCGTGCTGGCGACGGGGGTGGTCACAGCTCGCCCCGTCCGGCGCAGGTGGGGCAGGTCTGGCGGGTCTCGATGATGACGGTCTGGCCGCCGCGCTTGATGGACTTGAGCACGCCGATGGTGCAGTAGCCGCGACAGGTGCCGCAGGTACGACGCTGAGACTTCACAGGGGACTCCTTCGGATCGGGATATGGCGGGGAGCAGCACGGGGACGAGGATCAGGCGGGGTGCTGGATGACCGGCTTGGTCACGTCGCGGTGATCGACCTGCACGCCGATCCCGTGTCCGCGGAGCGTTGCGGCGATCTCTTCGGCGAGGGCGACGCTGCGGTGCCGGCCGCCGACGCAGCCGACCGCGATGGTGACCACCAAGGCCGGCGGGCGGGGCAAGGCGGTCAGCAGGTCCGTGGCGCATTCGGCCGTGTGGCGGATCAGGCAGTCGGCGCCCGGGGTGGCCAGCACGTGCCGGCGCACCGCGGGGTCAAGGCCGGTGAGCTGGCGCATGGCCGGATCGTGGTGCGGGTTGCGCAGGTGCCGGCGGGCGTCGATCGTGATGTCTGCCTGTGGGCGGGGGCATGGCCGTAGCCGAAGGACAGAACACGAGCGCGGATCATGAGGCCAGCACCCGACCGACGCCGTTGCAGTCCGGGCAGGGCCGGTCCGGGATGTGTTCGACGGTGCGGCGGCCGACGCCGTTGCACGGGCGGCAGGTGCGCCAGACCTCGCGGGCGAGCTTCGGCGTGTCGCCGTTCTTCTTGCTGAACAGGCCCATGACAGGGGCCTCCTTCCGGATCGCAGGAGAAAGGGGTCAGACGGGGTTAGGCGAAGGTCAGCGCCGCGGCCAGGACCAGCAGCGCGACGACGAGCAGGTCCACGGCCAGCCGCAAACGCCGGTACTTGGCGACGGCCAGGCGCGACAACAGCCACACATCCGCGGCCACGTGGCTGGCCGCATCGGCGGACGTCAGGGTGTGCAGGAGCGCAGCCGGGGAGGCGGCGCGAGCGTGGACGACGAAGCCGGTGCCGCCGATGCGGGGGATGCGTGGACGGACGGCCAGCAGCAGCACCGCGACCGCCAGCCCGAGCAGGCCAGCCGCAGCCCACAGGCCCGCCAGCGCTACAGCGGGCACACGGGTGGTGGAGGTCGCCGCGGTCGTCACGGTGATGACGACGGCGAGCGCGGCGCCGGCCCACGACAGCAACAGCCCGGCTTTCGCGTCCACCCGAGCCAGCTCAGCCCGCACCAGAGCCCCTTCGGTGTGCAGGTCGGCCAGCGTGGACGCATCGACCGATGACGGCGCAGTGAACGGCCGGGGCGTGGTCACCGCTGCCCCCTGCTGGTCGAAGCTGGGCAGGTCAGGGCGAGAGCCTCAGCTAGCATGCCGCGATGGGCCGGGAAGACCTCCCCGCCGAAGGTGTCCGTGAGGTAGGTGACGAGGTTGTTGTAGGTGTCGGCACCGACCCAGGCGGCGCGGGCGGCGTCGTCGGCACCGACCACCTCGGGCAAGTCGTCGCGCTGGCAGGTGCCCAGGTGAGTCCGGACCGGAACCGTGACCATCCATGCCTCGTCGCTGGCGCGGGGATCGGGTACATACCGCGGCGGCAGCGCCGCCCAGGTCGAGGTGATGCCGGTCAGTCCGGTCTCTTCGTGTAGTTCGCGGGTCGCGGCGTGTACGGGGTCTTCGCCGGGGTCGACGTGGCCGCCGGGCAGTGCCCAGCCGTGGCCGTCGCGGCGCTCGACCATGACCAGCCAGCGGTGTCCGTCGTGGTCGGTGGCGGTGACGATGGCGTCGGCGGCGAGGGCTTCGCCCCAGTGGCCGAGCTCGTTGCGGCCGTAGCGGATGCCGGTGCGCTCACACGGGTTGACCGGGCGCCCGTCGATCACCTCGAACGGGATCGCCGCGGTGGCCTGACGAGCGGTCCAGTCGATCCGAGTGGGGTCGGTTTGCGGGTCGGCCCACCCCTGGCGGACGCCGAGGGTCAGCACGTCGGGATGGGTGTAGGTGATGCCGTCGCTCACGGGTGTCTCCCTGATCGAAAGGTCGGCGGGGACCAGCGGGGTTAGTTCAGGCGGGTGAGGAAGCCGGCGACGTTGTCGGCGGCCGCATGCAGCACGCGGACGGTGGCGTTGACGAGGTCGGCGGCCGAGACGGGGCGGGTGAACAGGTAGAACAGGGCGAACAGCAGCAGGGCGCGGGCGGTTAGCTTGCGCAGCATCACCGGGCCACCTCAGATCGAGACGGTGCCGTGGTAGCTCATGAGCGCGTCCCAGTCGCGGGAGGTCTGCTCCCACACCGCGACCGCGCGGTAGTTGATCGGTCCGAAGTCGCGGGCGGTGGTGTAGTTCAGGCCCTCGGAGGTGGGGGCGCCGATCAGGTCGGCGATGCGGTCGATCGCAGCCCGCTGCTGGGCATCGGTGCCGTCCACGTGGATGGAGATGTCCACGCCGTAATCGGGGACGGGAACCTTGGGGTTGTCGGCCAGGAACGCGGCCAGGCGGCGCAGACCGGCGATGAACTCAGCACGGGCGGTCGGGTCAGTCGTCATGACAGTTCGGCTCCTTTTCCGTTCAGGCGGTTTCGGCGAATGTGAGCTGGTCGAGCAGCTCACGGGCGAGATCCGGGGTGATCCGCATGCGGCGGACCAGCTCCTCAGCCGGGATCGGCGCGTTGTACAGGCGGGCGTACTCGCCGGCGAAGTAACGGGCGTCATCGAGCACGGCCGGACTGATCTCCGGATGCGCCGAGGACGGCGGCGCAGGCGCGGGGTCGAGTTCGGCCGGCGTCTCGGGCGGGGTTGGCAGTTCCGCCCGCTCGTTCCCGGAGTCGGTAGCGGTGGACGGGATCTGGTCGGCGACCAGTTCGCCATCCACCACCGGCGGGGCGGGGGTGTGGCCGGCGCGGCGTTCCAGCATCGACATGGCGATCAGGAACGCCCCTGCAGGGGTCGCGGCGACGATCCACCCCCACGCCGAGGGTTCGGCTTCGGCGAGGTTGGCCGCCAGGGTCAAGACGATCCCGCCGGCCAGCACCAGCGACGGCCACGACAGCAGACCCCGGCGGCACCGGCCGGTGCGCTTGTCGCGTTGGATCTCGCGGGCGGCCATCACGCACATCAGGTCGATGCAGACCGCGACCGCCCACGAGCGCCAATCGCTCTGGCCGTGCTTGGCGGCCAGTTTGCTGATGTGGTCGAAGGAGCCCACGGCCGCGATCCCCGCGAGGACGATCACCGGCCCGGAATCGGCCAGCAGCGAGCGCAGACGACGCAACATCACTGGACCCCCAACAGGGTTCGACAGGGTTTTCGGCATGGGTTGAGTAGGGACCTGGCGTGATTGAGGGCTCACGCCAAGCAGAGAAGCACTCGAAAGCGAGTGAGGTTAGACGGGGAGGTCTTCCAGGTCTGGTTCGGTGAACTCCTCCACCTCGGAGGGGTCGAGGTCACCGGTCGCGGCGGCGCCGCGGGTTAGGTCGGCCCAGGTGGGGGTCAGGTGAGCGTGCGTGGCGGCGGCGGCTTCGGCCTGTCCTCGGTCACGTGCACGCTGCGCATGCGGTGCCAGCGGCCCTCGGAGCCGATGACCACGGCGGTTCCCGGCTTGTCCGGGGAGATCTGCCGGGCGGCGACCAGCGCGCCGGGATCCATGTCGCCAAGCGCCATCTTGGCGGTCTCTTCGTCGTTGACCATGTGGCAGATCCGCCCGGTGAGCTGGGCACGCAGCGCGGTCACACCCGAGCCGAGGTCGGAGCCGACCCGCTGCCCGCACACCACCAGGTAGATCCCGAAGGCGCGGCCGAGCTGGGCCACCCGCAGCAACCGGGTGGCGACCGCGGACACCTCGTCTTGTTCCTTCTTCTTGTCGGCCATGAGGAACAGTTCGGCGACCTCATCGACCAGCACGACGATCGGGACCGGCCGCTCGCTCTCGGGCAGGCGCGGGTGCCAGATGTTCTTCACCCGGTGCCGCCGGCACAAGGCCATGCGGTCTTTGATGATGCCGACCAGGTCGGCCAGCAGATCGGCGCACTCGGCCCGCTCGGTCGCCAGGGCGGACATCCGCGCCTCATACGGGGTGAACTCCACCCCACCCTTGAGGTCGAACCCGACCAGCGCGACCGGCTGCGGCGCCAGCCCGACGACGAGGTCATTGGCGAGGTTGGACTTGCCGGACTGGGTCGCGCCGACGTTCAGCCAGTGCGGCACGGTGCGGAAGTCGACCACGAACGGCGCACCGGTGTCGAGCAGCCCGACGCGGACCCGCAGCAACCCATCGGACAGGACCGGGATCGTCACACTGTCGAGGGGATCGACCAGCGTCGCCACGAGGGTGACCTTGCCGGGCTTCCAGCCGGCCAGCCGAACCGAGTGGACCTTCCAGGCGTGGGCGAGCTTGTCCAGCACCCGCGTGTAGTCCTCCGGCGTCTGCCCATCGTGCAGGCGGACCGTGACGCGGAAGCCCAGCGCGGTCGGGCGGATCAGCCCGAGCCGCGGAGCGCGCTCAACCTCAACCCGGCGGAGCTTGCGGCGCTGGCCCGTGAGCATCATGACCATCGGGTCAGCCCCCCAGGTAGGGGAAGCCGGGGAAGGTCCAGCGCAGACGCCGGCGACGCCGCGCCAGCCCGCACCCCGAGGCCACGGCCCGCCATGTGCCGTAGACCATCAGCGCCTTGACCGGGAAACCCAGCACCAGCCAAAACGAGGTCCGGTGCAGCCGACGCCACACCAGCAGTCCCGCGACCACGACCGCGGCGACGATCGTCGCGCGGATCAGGAAGTCGGCCATACTGGAGTCCTCCTTTCCATCCTTTCGAGAGCGGATCGGAGACCCCGGAGCGGCGACAGCCGCCAAGCACAGCCGCTCCGGGACCTACCTTCTGACCGTTCAGCCCGCCGGCACCGAAGCGGGCGCGGGGACGGGCTCGTTGGCCGGGCGGATCGCCTCGCAGCGAAACCCCAGCCCCGAACGGCCGTTCATCTGCCAGTAGAAGGCCGACAGCCCCACCGGCCGCACCTGCACCCCCTCCGGGATGCGCGGGAAGTCCAGCGAGGGGAACGTCACGTTGATGACCGGATTACGCCGGTCATCGTTCGGCTTCGGCAGCAGCGGAACCACGTACAGGTCCCGCCCCTCCGCGTCCTTCTTCACCTCACCCGTCGCCCGATCCACGATCTTCGGCTCCGGCTCCCCCGCGACCGTGAACGACAGACCGGAGATGTCCACCGGGATGTTGCGCATCTCTGCTCCTCTTCTGACATGTGTCATAACCTTGCGTGCTCTCGTAGCCTAACACATATGTCATAAGTAGCAAGAGGCTTTCAGAGATCCGCTGGTGAGACTGGGCAAGGTAGGCTGGTGACAGAAGTCATAAGTCGAGGCCAAGGCCGTGATATGAACGTGGAGACACCACGAGCCCGCTACCGCCAGGTTGCGGATGAGATCCGGAATGACATCAAGCGAGGCAAGTACAAGCCCGGCTCCGCCCTCCCGAGCCAGCCTGAACTAGCTCGCGCCTACGGACTGAACCAGACCTCGATCAACAGGGCCATCGCCCTACTACGCGCCGAGGGCCTCGTCCGAGTCGAGCACGGCCGCGGAGCCTTCGTACAGGAAATCCCCACCGTCAAGCGGGTACGCCGCATTCCCCGCGGCGACGGCTCCGGGAGCAGCTTCGCCGAGGAGATGCGCAAAGCCGGACTCGAACCTCGCGCTCCACTGGTCGAACTCGCCACCGTCCCCGCGCCGGCAGTGGTAGCCGAACGCCTCGGCATTTCCGAGGGCGATCCTGTTGTGATGCGCAAGCGCCACATGTTCGTAGGAGATCGACCGGTCCAGCTAGCGACGTCATACATCCCAGTCACCATCGCTGGCGGCGAAGAGATCGCCCTCCCCGACACAGGGCCGAGCGGCCTCTACCGCCGCCTCGGCGAGCGGGGCCACCACATCGCGCGCTTTGTGGAGGAGATCGAGGCACGGCACCCCTCAGAGGAGGAAGCCCAGTTCCTCAACCTGACGGAGGCTCAGCAGGTCTTGGAAGTCACACGGATCGCCTACACCGCCGAAGACATCGCAGCAGAAACGGTGTTCAACATCTTCCCCAGTCAGCAATGGCGGCTGTCATACGAGTGGACGGCAGGGTAGGAGAGCACTCATGTCCGAGCTTCCTCGACACTCCGTAAGTGTCACCGCAGCCGTGTTCCGCGACGACGGACGAGTCCTAGCCATCCGCCGCGAAGATGACGGGCGCTGGGTTCCACCAGGCGGCGTGGTTGAGCTGGACGAGAGCCCGGAACAGGCAGTTATCCGTGAAGTCTTCGAAGAGACCGGCGTCCAGATCAAGCCAGAAATCCTGACAGGCGTCTACAAAAACATGGTTCTCGGGGTGGTCTCACTCACCTTCCGATGCCACCCGGTCGCCGGTGAGGCCAGGCCCAGCGATGAAGCACTTGAGTCAACCTGGCTGACCGTGGAAGAGGTACAGAGCCGGATGCCCGAAGCGAGAGGTATTCGCGTCATGGACGCGCTCCGCGAGGACGGCCCGTTTGTGCGAGTACACGACGGGACACGCCTACTGTAGGCCGGGGGCGATCAACGCTCCTTGCAGGTCTACCTTCTTATCAACGCTGGTCCTGTGACCGTTCGCTCTTCCAAGTAAGCTGCGCCCATGGCGGAGACGGCAAGAAGCGGGCGGGCCCCTCGAAAGCCGAGCGAGCTGCAAGACGTCTACGAGTTCCTAGAAGAGGTGCGGCTTAGGCCAGGTATGTGGGTCCGCCGCAGTTCTTTGCAGGACCTGGACTCCATACTGTTCGGATACGCTCTCGCCTTGGAAGTCCATGGTATCGATGAGCCGTTTGACTTCTGGAGCGGCGGGCCTTTCGCTGAGTGGCTATGGAAGAGGCTGAACCTGTCGTGTCCCAGCGCTCTGGGCTGGGCGGTGGAGATCGAACGGGCAGCCGAGGAGTCCGGTACGCCAGCGATCGAGATGTTCTTCGGACTCCTTGGTGAGTTCCATGCCCAACGCGGTCAACCGCAACGTCGTGCAGATAGGTAGCCCCTCTACGGCTGCCCTGTTACAGGTTTCCCTACGCCATCAAGCCGCCTTCGGCGGGGAGCGGTGAGAGGGGGAGAGAAGGAAACGCGGGGAGGATGCGCGAGGGGGCGGCAGGCTCGACGATCCAGAGCAGAAGGCGGGCCACCAAGAGGAGGACCCGCCGGGGAAGGGATCGGCAGAAGAGGGACTGTTTCCTGAGCTGTCCTCCAGCGACACCGTGAGGGAGTCGAACGATGGGGAGGCACAGCGCAGCCAGGAAGTCATCACGGCCCGCACCCCCGAGTGGGAAGGCACACGGACACAAATTGTGTCTACCGTTGGGCCGCGCGCCCGCCCCGCCGGCGGGCTGCGGCTCTCCGGCCGGTCCCGCCGACAGGCGGCGCGCACCTGCGCCGACAAGCGGCGCGGTGTTCAACCGATGGCGGCAAAGTGGCAATGTGCCAAAAGTGATCTCTCCCCAAAGTGTGAAGGGTCGTTGGCTATAAGCGGCACCACGATGCCGAAGAACCCGGAAACCACGAGGGCGACGCTGGCAGACGAGGGAGAGAGGAAGAAGGAGCGGGGAGGGGAGACGGGCGGAAGGTGCAAGAGACAGGACCTTGGGGCGCTGCCCCAAACCCCGGGGCCTCCGACTCCGAGAGGGGGCCGCGCTGAGCTGGCGCCGTAGCTGGCTGGGGTGGAAGTCCTGATCGCTCGCCTGCCATCGACCCAGGCAGAGCCCAGCAGCCCGGCTCCTCCAGGTCAAGCCCAGCCGTGCTAGCAGGACAACCAGCGCGCGAGGAAGGTCACCGGGAACAGGTACACGCGAGGCAGGGCTTGACCTTCCGTCCCCGGCCCGCTGTCGCTGCGCGATGGGTCGACGGCAGACGAGAGATCAGGACATGGCGTGCTGTCGGTGTACGACCACCTCCGACCACACGTCCCCCATACGTAAACAACTTTGTCTTGGGAGTTCTGGCGAAGTGATGCCAGACGGTAGGAAAGTATGTTGTACTCCCTGTACATCACCACTGGAGGAGTCATGGAAGACGATGGCAAGGACCGCCTCTTAACTGCTGGCGAAGTGGCCCGTCATCTGGGAGTCAATCCCAAAACGATAACTCGATGGGCTGCAGCGGGGAAAATTCGTTCGGTGCGAACACCTAGTGGAGCTCTACGCTTCCGAGAGTCGGATGTGCGTACTCTTCTTGAAGATCGGGGGCGAGGCACATATGCCCTCGTATCTGAATTTGCAAACGATGTACATTCGGATGAGGTCCTCCACAGTGCTCCGATCATTGTGACCCCCCTTTCGTCCACAGACGAAACAGAGGGCAGGGGTAACCCAGTCTCTCGGGACCACGTTAATGCCACTGCTCACTTTGCTAGGTCATTGGAGCAGGTCAGTGTATCTGAGGCCTTGCCTATGTTCTTTTACATGTTAGGCGATGGGGATTACTCGACGGCGGAAGAGGCTATCTCTCAACTCTTAGAAGCGTACGACGTTCACATACTAAGCGACTCCGGGCCTATCTATGGTTCCTGGTTGCGTCGAATCGTCGGTCGTGCAAAAGATGTCAGTGGTACCGAGGTTGGTAAGCAGTTAACCGCGGAAATGACAAGAGCAGCCCAATTGCGCGCGGTGGATAGTGTGCAAGCAGAGGTCGACGTCAAAAAGGCCGAGGCTGTTGCTAAACTAATGGAGGGAATTCAGAACGTACCCGAGGCAGTAATACAGATCGGTGCTCTCATTTTGATAAAGACTGATGATGGAGTAGTAAGGGTGCGCGATCTTACTCCCCAAGAGGTCGTGCATTTACGCCAAAATGCATACCTTGTAGAACACCCTCGGCGACTTATCATTGAACTCGAACAAATGTCGCGAGTAAATGTCTCTGGGATGCAAGCAATCGAGGACTAACCGGCCAAGCGCTAGCACTTCCAGCTAGCTGGGGGCTGTAAGTCCCGACGGCATGCTTCACGCTGAGCTGCAGAAACATGCACCCCACATCCCCTCCGCTCAACGCTCGCCCAGCATCTGCGGATCACACCGCGGTAGGGCCTGGGACGACAACGAGGACCCCTGGATCTGTACCATGAAGCGCGTGACTTTCATTGTCCTCGATGTAAACCGTCAGATTCGCAGAGAGCTTGATTCCACCCAGCAATCGTCGAGCTCGTTTACGGGTACGGCGAGTTGCGGTCACGGTCTTCCGAATCGCGGTCGCCGCGATAAGCGCCTTCTCCACGGGTTGCCAGCCTGTTGGGGCTATGGCCAGGGCGGCGGTAGTGAGATCGTGCCAGTGGTCAGGGCGCTTGATCAGGACCTCGTCCAGGGCGTACAGGACCTCAAGCGGCACATGGGATGTCGGGCGCGACGCTAGGTCATCTTGCTGCTCAATCGCTATGTGAGTGTAATACTCGTTCATCACTTCGGACGTGGTACCGACGAGAGTCAGTTCGCCCGGTGGAGGGATTGTGGGGCGAATTCGATGCTCGCACCAGGCACCTAATGCGTCTGCCTCTACAAAGATCGTCGGCCCTCCGGCTTTGTTGATCGCCGCGCGAGTTTTGGCATAGGCATAGAACTCAGCCGGGTGGCGGAGGATATCCGCCACGATGAGCAGATCTGCGAGAGTGACTAGCCAGGTGCCGTCCTCGGGGGCCGCGGCGCGCTTTCCTCCGTCGGGAAGGTGGGTAGCGAAGGGATCCACTCGGTCGAGGGTGACAATCATAGATACGCGGTGGGATGCATTTGGAATGGTCAAGCGTCGCTTCCGCTTATCTCGTAAATCGTTCGCCCCACTCATCAGATATGCGATGGTGCGAGCGTTTTGTGCGAGAGGCTTGTCAACGAACTCGAAGGTCTTCTTCTTGACCCGGTCCGGCGCAGCCCGACGCGCCGGGTCAGTGAAACGTCCGCCCTTGGCCTCCACGATAAGTGTGGCTCCGGGAGTGGCGACAAGAACGTCGATGTCCGGTCGCTGCCCCTCCGCGGGGTAGGTCACGCTGGCGTGCACCTGCTCAGGGCCGAAGATGGCCGCCAAAGTTTGGTATGTGAGCTCCTCACACGCATCCTGGCGACGCTTATCGAACCGTTTGAGCAAGTCAGGGTGGTCCTGGCATGCATCAGCGGCCCAGTCGAGGGCTGCATGGATGAAGTCGCCGGGACGGGCCCACAGATATCGACCCTCGGGGAGGGCGATGATTGGACGACGGCGGAGCGTGTTGGCGTCGTTAAGGGTACGGAGCTCGGGCTGGCTCCCCAAGGGAGTCGCCAAGGCGGTGACGAGTGCGACCAACTGATCGTGGGGAATACTCGTTCGCTCGGTCAGCAGGGCGGGCAGGTCGTCCTCGACTGGAGCTGCGCCGAAGGTGGCTACGCCGGCGGCAAGGCCTAGCGCGTATTTTGTGAAGGCCTCTTCATCGGTCGGCGGTGAGATCTGCTGCCGCGCGAAGGCTTTCATAACCTCGTCCATGCGTTCCACCAGAATCGCTTGGTAGGCATCCGCAGCAATAAGCGCGTCGCTCAGCGCGAAACCCAACACCGTACGCGCCAGCTCACTAAGCGGCTCAGTGATCGCCTCGAAGATCGGTCGTAACTGGGCCGGGTATCCGAGCATGCGGTCGAACCGGTGCTCGAATTGCAGCAGATGTAGGACGCTATCAATTGAATTTGCGGCCCCCTCCCGTAGGACCTGGCCCTGGTAGACGAGGCTCTCAGCGGTGCCATACTCGCGCAGTAACCGATCAAGCTTATACAACGTCCGTGGATCCCAGCCGGCGCCGAGTCGGTCCAATACCTGTTCCACCGGCATCGCCGTGACGAGTCCACCGTAGAACTCCAACAGCGCGTCGCTTCCGAATCCCGCGGCGCCCGGTATAGTTGCCCGCCGCATCGCATCAAAGATGTTGAGTCGGCTGTACAGCATGAGCGGGTCGGCTAGGCAGGCAGTAGTCGAGATCTCTGCGAGCAGGGACGGAAGTCGCCGTTCGGCCTCAGCCATCTGCTCCAAAGCGTTGCGCTGGGCCTCCGATAGGCCGGCCCCGTGCGGGCGGCGGAACCGGTGCACTCCATCGCGTGCGTCCATCGTCGCTCTTGCCCAAGTGGCCCCGAGATACGGCTCGATCGGTTCTCTCCCGCCGACCGTACGGCCCTTGCCTCGGTTACCACGGCGCCCAGAAGCCACAAGGCACCTCCTACTGCGGTGATCAAGACGGCGAGACCACCATACGCGGCAACTCTGACATCCACCGAACTACTACCGACTCTCATGGGCGGGGACAGGAAGCGGGCCATTGCGCCGCAGGTCATACCCGTCCACGGTTGGCGTGGCTGGCCAACCGGTCTCGCCCTGCCAGCAGTGCCGGCTGTGGCTGAGCCAGGTGTCCTTACTCTTCGGGAGCAACGTGACCAACCTGGGAGCAATTGTCGAGCGTCGACTCTAAACTCTCCTTTGAATCCTGAGACATAGGGGGTACTTGGTGCAGCTTAGAGAGCTCATCCGACAGATCGGCGAGAAGTATGACAGAACGCTCCCAATGTCGAGCGAGGCGCAGCAGCTACTTCGTCAAGCAGGCAAGGAGCTCAAACAGTGGATTCCCGGCACATACCTCGCAGAAGGGAGTGGAGGCAAGGAGCAGGGGCGACCTCCCCTTGGATCGCCGTATTCAACCCTGACGAAACCGAAACGGCGCGTCGAGGTATGTATGTGGTGTACCTCTTCGCGGCCGACCTGAGCACCGTCACACTCAGTTTGAATCAGGGTGTTACCGAGATTGGACAGCAACTCGGTCGACCGAGAGCTCGACAAGCACTAAAGGCTCAAGCTGCGGCTATTCGCGACGCGTTCGCTCCCGAGGCTATCGAGGATCTGAGTGCGGCTATCGATTTGCGGACTAACGCGCCACTGCCGGTGGACTACGAGTACGGCAACATCGTTGCCCGCATCTATGAACTTGCTACTTTGCCAGATGAAACGGCAATGATCGCGGATCTACAGCGCTTCATTCAGCTATATGATCTTGCACTGGAGGTGCGGGAGGAGGGCGTGCAGCAGGGCAATCCTGCTATCGTCACACCTGCACGTCGCAAACCGGTGAAGAAAAAACCCGCGGTTTTCAAGCCAAAAAATGACGGCGAGTATCGGCAACTCATCAAGGCTCGCGAAATTTATGAAAGTCGTAAGCATGAGACGCTTGTTAATGACTATGTTGATTTCCTTGAAGCGAGGAAGTTTGTGGTGGCCTCACCTCACCCTAGGGATCTCACTGCCGAGAAGAACGGTCGACATTGGCTGATTGAGGCCAAGGTAATTCGTGCGGGGGATGCAGAACACGCTGCGCGCGAAGCGTTCGCGCAGTTGTTCTTCTATGCGCACTTTCTCTATGACTCGGACGTGGAAGTGCGCAAGATTGCCTTGTTCAACGAGAGTATTGGTGCAGCCCATGTCGAATTCTTTGAGCAGATGGGCGTTTCCGTTGTATGGCGCATTGGTGATGGCTGGTCCGGATCCCAAAATGCTCACGCGAACGATCTCTGCTGACCATTGCAAGAGTTTTGAAGTTACAGGTAGATGGGAGTCATAGCTTATGGTAGAGAGGGTAAGTGATTCAGGACTTTGGGTGATGGGTGAGCTCAGGCGAGTGAGCACCCTAACACTTGTCTCAGCATCCGTGCATGCCGTGGGCTGCTCGTTGGCGCCAGATAACGGTCGAGAAGTGCGAGAGACAGGTGATCACGCCGCGTTTTGGTCGACAAAGTTGGTGTCTCAAAAGCGGGCCTGGGAGCGGGTGTCCTACTGGAATGAGCTTGGCAGGAATGTACGTATTTCCTGCTTACGGTGCGGGGGTCTTCAAGAACGGGACGTTTGATTGGAAAGCGCCACGAGGTCTAGGAAGCGCTGATAGGTAAATTGCACAAAGGCCGGCCCTCGTCGGTGCACCACGCAATAACATTCTTGTAGCTTCACCAAGTGGTTAGCTACCTCCGTAACGCTATTTATACCGGAGGGCCGCACTCATTCAAGCGGGAGCGGCCCTCCCTGGATCCGATGGTCGTCGTGCTCTCGTTCGAGAAGTTAGACATAGGGAACTGCGACAGTCCGACAGTTGGCGGGGACCATCTGGGGACCACACGCTATGCATCGGCGTGAACAACCTGCATGCGATCCCGCCGGCCCTCACGCGGGTGCGCTGACACGCTGCACAATCTGTAGATCACGATTGGTCATCGACGATGGAAGTTATGGGGCGCCAATCGTACAGACTGACCGATCGTGGATGGTGTGAGACTCCCTCGGATCATCCTGATCGCACTTGGGCTAGTTCTCGTCGTAGCGCTGGCTTGGGTGCTCGGCCCAGGTGCGACGTGGGTGCTTGTCCACATAGACGGAGTGAGTGGGCTGACTGGTAAGGACCTGGCAGCGGCGCTGGATGCGCTGCGTGGGCGGGCACTCGCGGTCGCAACTGGATTGATTGCGCTGGTGGCGGTGTTCTTCACCGCGCGCAATGCGGACACCGCCCGTCAGGGACACATCACCGACCGGTATACCAAGGCCATCGAGCAGCTGGGCACAGACAAGCTCGATGTCCGCCTGGGCGGCATCTACGCGCTGGAGCGGATCGCAAGGGACTCGCCCCGTGATCACTTTACTGTGATGGAGGTGCTGGCGGCCTTTGTCCGGGAGCATTCGCGAGACCGAGACGATATCGGGGAGCAGTGCGACATAGGAGAGCTAGAAGGGGAACAGCGACCTCTACGGACGGATATCCAGGCGGCTTTGACCGTGATCGGTCGCCGCAACGTTCGCCAGGACCGTGGGCGAATCAACCTCCGCGGAGCCGACCTCCGCAACGCCTACCTCAACCGTGCAAACCTCACGAGCGCGAACCTCGCCCGCACAAATCTCACCAATGCGAGTCTCCGCAGCGCGGACCTTGAGGGTGCCAACCTCTACCGTGCGATAATCAACGGCGCCGATCTCACCGAGGTGAACCTCACCGAGGCGTACCTTTGCCGTGCAGACCTAACTAACGCGACCCTCACCGCCGCCACTCTCACTGGGGCTGACCTCACCGAAGCGGTTGGGATACCGCGGCAGGCGGAAAGTCATGGCAGCAGAAGTTCGGGACCGCAAGGGCCTGAAGAGTGAGTGATTATCTGAGTGACAACCGCCGCGGAGAAGCCCGAACGCCGGCGAATGACGGTGGGAAGCTTTCGGCTGGCCTGTAGGTTGTTTGTGCAGCGCTCGGGGCCGCTCAAGTGACTTCGCGAAGGGGTCACTTCGGTCACTGCGACCCAGTATCTCCGTGGTATGGGAAATCCCGCCGGGTGCCGGTAGGGCCGGAGCGTCCAGGTCGACAGGGATAAGCGCAGTGCCTTGTTTTGAATCAGGCGTCCCGTTTTCCGGGGACGTTCAGTGCCAACCGTGCTTGCTGCATGAATTCGTCAATCAAGTCGCGACGTGTCTTAAGGACATCTCGGATTTGTATTGTTAGCTCCCGGGCGTCCTCGGGGCGTCGAGCCAGATCGAATCAGTTCGGCATGCTTGAGTGCGAGCCTGTTGGCCGCTGCTAAGAGTGCGTCGTCAGTCAAATGGTGAAGCTCAATTTCGCGCTTTGCGCGCCAGAGGCGATCGAAGGCCTTAAGTAACTCAGCACGTTCGTCCGTGGAGAGCGGCAAAACTACTTCATCAGAGCCTAGTATTTGATCGTCGGCTACTGTGCGCCCAGGCGGTGGGTCACGCAAGTCTCGGATGACACAGCGGTACAGTTCATCGTCAGCCTGGACAAGCTTGAGGTATGACTCCCTTCGATCCTGCTGCCAACGTCTTAGGTCGTCGCGCAGCCAGTTACTCCGCTGAAGCAGTGATTGCCGCCACGCGCCAACAAGCGCGCCGAGCACAACGCCAGCAAGGCCTACAACGGCTGGCACTAACTGCATCCAGATGGCGACCACCTCGTGCCCGATGCACTTGTTTGACTTCCTGGCACACTTCACTTCGGATGTGACGGCGCTATCGTTAAAGGTATCGCACCATCAGGCGCCAAGAGCACCCTCTATGCCGCGGAGAGCCCTCGTAGTGATGAAGAGCCAAGGGGGACTACCGACGAAACGGCGGGGCCTCGCTGACCTGCACGAGGCAGCCTACGCTTCGTTGCTCTGAGGTAAGAAGTCCTCAGGTCAATGCTCAAGCACAGGCACGGCCCTCTGAAGCGCCGTAGTCGCAGAGCAGGCTGCATCTGTTCCGTCGTCGTTCCGTGAGACGGAGAAAGACCGCACTGAACAATCAAAGGTTACGGAAGGTCCTAGCCCTGTTCAGCAGCATGATCGAGGCATCGTCGCCCGTCGCCGGATGCAGCATCTGAGATCTTCACCATCTTCGAGGGCACCTCGGAGATCCAGAGGTTGATCATCGGCCGCTCCGTCACCGGCCTCCCCGTCCGCTAGCGGTGGTCGCGGACCGCCAGACGCGCTCAGCGGCCCATCTCCGCTGAGGAGCGCATGACCGGCCTCCGCCGGCGGCCGTCGTTCTGGCCTCCGGCGTGGCCGTCGTCTCTCAGTCCGCCTACGCGGTGGGACGTCCGGGGCTTTCCGGGCCGGTCGTGCCGCGGCGGCGTTCAGTGGTCATCCACGCCTTGCCCTCCGCCGCGACTCCTTCGAGGACGTGCAAGGTATGGCGCAGCCCGGCCGCGTCCAGCGTCACCTCTGAGACCTCTGCGGCATCTTCGGACTGCTGATGCTCCGGCAGTTCCGGGCCGATCATCTGGGCAGCGATCTTCTGACCATCCATAAGGGAGAGCTCGAAGGTCTGCGAGTTGTCGTCCGCCTGCCGCACACGAACGGCCGCGACGGCCTCGAAGCGGTAGTTCAAGCGCTGACGGTCGTGGAAGGTGCCGTCCGCGAAATGGAGCGTAGCGTTGCAATGCCGCACCCCGTCAGCGGTGAGCAGGAAGATCATCATCTGATACTGCCGGTACCGCCAGGGTCCGCCCGGCAGCCGTGCCCGGGTGGCGGAACCGCTACGCGCCTCGATGAACGCGTAAGCGACGACGTCGCTCATCTTGAGCCGGTAATGCCGCAGTGCCTCGTTCAACAGCACTTTGCGATCACAGTCCAGCCAGGCGGCCATCTCTGCGTCGCCGGGCTTGTCGGCCAGCCGGTCCTTCCATCGGCGAAACTCGGCCTCGTACTCGGCCGAGAGTCTCTCTGAATCAGACGAGTCGGCGCTGAACCGCCGGCGTTCGAGGACGATTCGCCACCAGGCGCGCCCGGCGATCCAGCTCGCCACCACGAGCAGGGCGATCGACCGGATTCCGATCAGTCCTCCCGCCTGCACCGCGCCGCTCACCGCCCAGGCCCCGCCAGCGGCACAGGCCAGCGTGCCGAGCAGGGCTGTCGCCATCGTGCGCGGGAGAGTGGCCAGATCCTGACGGTAGCTCCAGAGTGTGCCCTTGTCCCATCGGCGTGCCACCTCACCGGCCCGATACCGAATCAGCCAGTTGAACTCCTCGACCTTGTCGCCCGTGTCGCGGTACGCGTCCGCCACCTCGTCCCGGATGCGCCTGCGGATGCCGGCCGTCCACGTGAGCCACACCTCGCGATCCATGCCGTGCGGCACGTACTTAGCGAGGTAGTACGCGAGCTGGTGGTCGACTCTCCGCGCGAAGCGGTCGGGAGGCGTGTCGGTTCTCGGGCGCAGGGCCAACGCGTACGCCTCGTCCAGCATTCGGCGGCGCCCGGAACAGAAGCACCATTCGAGGCCGGCGGGGGCGGCGAAACAGGCCCCGGCGATGCTAAGCAGGTAGGCGAGCAGAACGGAGACCCGGCCGTCCTGTATCAGCAGGAGACCGACGTGCCCGGCCGCCGGGACGGACACAACCGTCCCCGCCACCGCCTTGAACCAGGTTGTGCCGGCAATCGTGACCGGCTCGGGCTGCCGCACCCGGGGCCTGGCCGGCTTCGGCTGGAAGAACTTCCAGACCCGGTTCTTCCGATCGCCGGTCATCTGTTGCGCGCACGCGCGTCGCAGGCCACGGTCCCACATCTGGTCCTTCAGCGACCCATGGAGAAACACCTCCATGTGTCGCAGAATCATGTCCCGCTGTGCCGGGCCGCGCTCGTCGAGCTCCTTCATCAGGACACGGATGTCCGTGTCGGGCTTGTCAGCGGCGTCCAGCAACCTTCTGATGATCCGTACGCCGTCCGCCCAGCGGTCGTCTTCGCCGAGCGGGGGAAAACGATGCGCATTGCGAAGGCAGGTTCGCTCCTCATCGGACAACTCGTGGCGGGTTCTGCCGCTTACCAGGGCGAGCAGCCAGTGGAAGCAGACCCGGTTGGTGATGTGGCCAGAGGCGACGACTTCACTGATGAGTCGCCAGGCATGCCCGGCCACGCCGCCGTTCAGGAATCGCACCCCTATCTCGAACTTCTCCTGAGGCGACGAGTCAGGCGGCATCTTGTAGTAGTTGACATCGCCGTGTATCACGCCCGCCTGCAGTTCGACATGCGCGGAATCGGCGGCGATGTTCGCCCCGGCGGCACTTTCAGGTGTCATGACAGGGCCTGTGCCAGCGCGATTATGGCCGCCAACTCCGTGGCCAGGTCGCCGGCGTCGCTGACCAGCCCGCGGAGCTTCTTCAGCGCCAGGGTCAGCTTGCTCTTGCTTCGGGGTGTCTCCAGCAGGGCCTTGTCGGCCTCCGTGAGCTCCGCCTCCGCCGCGGCGTAGGTGTCCTCGTCCAGGTGGCCGTCTGTACGGGCCTGTTCCAGTCGGGCGCGGAACGCGGCGAGCGCCTGCTCCAGGTCGGCCGGCTGTCCCGGATTGGGTCCGATCCGCACGCCGCCGTGCACGATGCCGGCCTGAACACCCACGCGCGCGTTGTCACGTGCGATGTTGTACGTCGTTCCCTGCTCCGGCATGCTGGCTCCTC
The DNA here is from genome assembly GCF_053604425.1 of Microbispora sp. NPDC004025. Taxonomy (NCBI): domain Bacteria; kingdom Bacillati; phylum Actinomycetota; class Actinomycetes; order Streptosporangiales; family Streptosporangiaceae; genus Microbispora; species Microbispora sp. NPDC004025. Next base: position 202,137 of record NZ_JBSGHN010000016.1, read on the forward strand.
TCGCCGTGGCCCTCGTCGGCCAGTCGCCGTCCCGGTCCTCGGCGGCGATCTCTTCGGCCAGTGCCGCCGCGAACGCCGCGGCGTTGGCCACGGCCTTCTGCTGCCACAGGTCGCGGTCCGTCACCTCCTTGGTTCCGTCGGCCCGGTCGCTGATGCCTCTGATGACGACCACGGGCAGTGCGCCGTTCAGATGCCCGGCCTGAGCCACCCCGGCGCCTTCCATCTCGATCGCGGAAGCGTCGTTGTAGTTCTGCCGGATCCACCGGGCGTATCCGGAGACCTTGGAGTTCAGGACCACCTCACCTGCAGCGATCGGGCCGAAGTGCACTCGGGGCGCCGGGTCATAAGTCGGGAGTCCTCGCGTCCACGCGCCGGTGCGTCCGATGTGCCGCGCGATCTGATCGGCGGCATGCGAGGTTTCCCAACTGCGAGGGCGGCTCTTGAGCCCGTCGTCCTCGCTCGTCCCACCGTGGTAGGCGTAGACACGAGTCGCCACCACGACGTCCCCGAGGGCGATGTGGGAATGCAAGGCGCCGGCCACACCCACGAAGAGCAGAGCGGACGGGGCGAACTCGGCGATGGCCCGTTCGGCGAGCACGGCCGCCGTTTGATTACCTGGGCCGACAAGGGCGAGCGCCAGCCTGGAGCGGCCACCGCGGAGGCGGCCGATTTCGAAACGAGTGCCGTGCTGATGGCGATGGAGCTCCGGGCGAACCAGCATTGCCCGGACCGCTAGGTATTCCAAGTCCAGCGCGGTGAGAATCACAATCGGGCGGTCGCTCACTCTCCTGCTCCCTTGCGCTCGGCCGACTCGGCGGGCCGGACCATCGGCGGATAGAGGACTGTGCACGGACCGGCCCGGAAAAGTCGCGCGGGCCGGCCGGTGGTGGCTTTGCGAGCTGTCTCTGCCGGGACGATGAACCCTTCGCTCTTCTGGACCTTGCGATAGAAGTTCCTGGGATCGAGCGGGATACCCCAGACCGCTTCGTACACCTCCTGAAGATCGGTGATGGTGAACGTCGGTCCGCAGAAGGCCGTGGCGAGGGAGGAACGCTCAAGCTTGACGCGAGCGCGTTCTACGCCATCCGTGATGATGCGCCGGTGGTCGAAGGCGAGATCCAGGTCGCCGGAGAACACCCTCTCGACGGGTTGCCATCCTGCGTCGGCCGCGTCCGTTCCAGCGATCGGCTCCGGTAGGCGGGGTGCGATGGCCAGGTACGCCACCGACACCACTCGTCCGCGCGGGTCACGACCCGGGTCTCCGTACACACCCAGTTGCTCAAGGCTGAGGGTTTCGACATCGAGGTGGGCCTCCTCCGACAGCTCCCGGTTGGCCGCGGCGGTGATGTCCTCCTCGGAGTGCTGAAGAAACCCGCCGGGTAGCGCGAGGGCACCCCTGTATGGCTCGATACCGCGCTCGACGAGCAGCACGTGCAGGCGCGACTGGCGCAACGTCAGGATCACCAGATCAACCGCGAGGAGAACGACGGGCGGCACCCATTGGTCCTCGGTCATGCCGCAGAGACTAGCTTCTTGTCAAACTGACAGAAATAACCGTGAGGTAAGACGTATCAGTCTCAGAATGGGCTGAGGCGGGCGCAGGGCCAGGCATGACATGCTTCGCTGAGCGACGAGGAAAAGTGCGTAACCAGGTGCGCCGGAGGCGCGAGGCACCTTCAGGCCGACTCTTGCGGCCGCGCCTGATCGTCCTTCCAGTGCGAGGCTGTAGCGTCAGGAGTCGGCCTGGGATGCCCTAAGTGTTGTTGCTTGCCGTGGTCAGGGGGATGGTTCGCCGGTCAGGAACTCGTTCAGGGCCGCGATGATGACCTCCCGGGACTCCGGACGCGCGAGGGCGGCCGGCTGGAGCGAGGGGTATTTCGCGTAGCCGGCGGATTCGAGCTGGCCGCGGAGGTGGCTCGATCCCGGAAGGACGCCGAGTCTCTCGGCGAGCCGTGCCATCCGTTCTTCTGATGCGCCATGGTTGCGAATGGACCCGAAGTTGACAGCCAGGACCGACTTGGTCGGACTCGTGTAGATGCTCCACACGGAGGCCGTGTCCGAGCCGAGGTTGAACCAGGCGGTCACCGACGGATACTCGCCCTCGCCGAAGTAGTACTCGTGGAAGGACGGGTGGCTCTCGGCGTGCCGGTAGACGGCCAGCAGTGTCTCGCGAACGTCGGCGGGACAGTACCGCTCGACGGCCCGGAGGAAGCCGGGTTCGTCCCAGGTGCGCTTCACCCGGGGGCCGGCGGTCTGTCCCGCCCCTGCTGCCGAAGGGGTGCCTCGCGTCTCGCTCGGGCTGTCGGGGCTGCGGGCGGGGAGGGTGTCGCCGAGAGCCAGTTGGATGGCGATGGCCATCGTTTCGAGCCACTCGATGGTCGCCTCCGCCTCGTCGGCGGTGATCGGGGCCTTCTGCCCGGGGCGTACCGGATCGTGGTCGGCGGTGTGGGCGATGTTGTTCCTGCGCCAGGCGATCTCCCGCAGCCTCGTGCGTACGCCGTCCGCGGTGATCGGGTTCCGCGCGTCCTGTCCGGTCAGGACCTCGGCGACTCTCACCCAGAGGTTCACCGTGCTGACGTGCGCGAACCCTTCCTTGATCTTCTCCGGGTTCTGGAAGGTCATGAAGGCGAAATGACGCTCGAGATGCCCCCGGAAGGCGCTGCCGAGGTCTTCCTTGCGGTGGTGGATGTCCTCGAACAGCTCGACGGGGATGCTCAGGTTGTTGAACTTCTGAGGGCGGGGCGCTCCCGGGGTCAGCGCGAGGGCGACGGCCCGGTCGACGATCTCGCGCGTGATCCAGTGGTCGAGAGCCGCCACGGCCTGCGTCCAGGCCGCGCGGTAGAGGTCGGTGACGTCGAAGGAGCCGACCGCGAGCCGCTCCAGGTTGCGCCCGCCGTCGACGAGCTGCCGGGCGTACTCGAGGTTCTGCTGGAACTGCTCGAACGCGGCAGGAGTCGGGTCGGGGGGAGGCGTGGGCTCGGGGCCGCCTGCCGGGGGCAGGACGACGCCGGCCTGGGCGAGCATCGTGCGGAACCGGTCGGCGGTGACGCGCCTTTGCGGGTCGGCCCGGCCGGCGTGGTCGAAGGTCAGGCCTTCCTTCTCGAGCACTTCACGCGGATCGTCGGTCCGTTCCGGGTCCGGCCAGCGGAACTGCGGGGAGATCCGCCCTCCCGACTGCAGGACCCGGTAAGCGTGGCCCGCGTCGGCGCTCTCGGCCATGAAACCTCCCACCGACTGCGCCGACATGCCCACCAGGGCCGCCAGGTCGCCATACGTGGTCCAGTGGCCCGGTTCCAGATGCTCCAGAGCCTCCAGGACGACGTTCCAGCGGGGGTCGCTGTAGACACGCCCCTGCGGCGGCAGCCTTCTCGCCCGGTACTGACGCGCAAGTTCGCGGTAGAGCTCGGTGCCCTCGAAGCCGTCGAGCGCGCGGACACCGGCTTCGGTGATCGCCCAGCCGTTCCGTTTGGTCATCCAGCCCAGTGATGCGGCCTCTCCCGTGCGGAAGCCCAGTTGCGCCCACCACCGCGCCTGGCCGTGCGCGTTGGGCCCCCGCAGCTCCGGGGGTATCGTCACTCTCCCTTCGACTTCCTTACGGACCTCTTCGGGTCGCAGCGGCCGTCCGGCCTCACGCAGGAGCTCGAGCGTGGCGCGGAGAATGGGAGAGATCTTGTCGGCATAGGCCATCGGGGGGATTCCTGCCTTTCAACTGTCGCCCCCGGCAGGATAAACAAGGGCTCGGTGAAAGTCCCTCGTCTCACGTAACCCGCACCTCTCCGGACGGCGGGTGAAACAAGGGCGTACGGGTAGGAAGGGGGACCGGGGCCGGGGGAGCGTGGGGAAGCGGCCGATGACGACGGCGTTCATCCTGTGGGGAGGCGGCAGCCTGGGAGCCGCGCAGGTCGGCATGCTCCGCGCGCTCACCGCTCACGGGATCTGCGCCGGACATGGTGGTCGGCGCCTCGATCGGGGCGCTCAACGGCGCCTACTACGCCTCACGCCCGGACGCGGAGGGCGTGGAGGAACTGGCCCGGCTGTGGCTGTCGGTGAGCAGCCACGACGTGTACCCGGTGAGCGGGCCGGACGTGCTGCGCACTCTCGCGGGAAATCTGCCCTTCCATCCCGTGCGGGGAGCCCTGCAGGCGCTCGGCGTGCTCAACTACACCTTCCCGCTCAACCCGGCCACGCTGGCCGCGGCGATGCTCGGCCGCCGCAACTACCTGTTCGACAACTCCTCCCTGCGGCGGTTCCTCGAACGCATCCTGCCGATCCGGCACCTGGAGGAGACGCGGACGCCGCTGTCGGTGCTCACCGCGGACGTGCGGACGGGACGGCCGGTGGTCCTGTCGCGGGGGCCCGCGCTGCCCGCCCTGCTGGCCAGCACCGCGATCCCGGCCCTGTATCCCACCGTGACGATCGGGGACCGGATGCTCATGGACGGCGGCGTCGCGGACCTGACGACGCTGGACTACGCGGTGGACGCGGGCGCCGACGAGGCGTACCTGCTGGCACCGGGGTTCTCCTGCCCCTGCCGGCGGCCCCGGCGACCGCGATCGCCATGGCCCTACACGGCTACAACCTGCTCAGCGAGCAGCGCATCAGCGCCTCGATCAGGCAGAACACGCGCCGGACCCGCCTGCACGTGCTGCCGCCGCTGTGCCCGGTCGAGGTCTTGCCCGTCGACTTCCGCGGTACGGCCGACATGATCGAACGGGCGGCCCTGTCGACCACCCACTGGCTGGAGCGGCACGAACCGCACCCCGGGCTCGCCCGCCCGCTGGGCCCCCCGCACGAAGAGGACCACCGGCACAGGCCCGGGCTGATTCGGTTGTGACGGACGTCCGCGCGGCGCTTTCATGACCAGGCCCACAGCCTGGAGAGGAGACGACGGTGAGATGTGCGGGGGCGTAAGGGACCGAGGCCGGACACGGCGGCCCGCGCCTCGCGGCCCGGGCGTCCTCCGCCGGCACGGTCCGCTGGCATACCTGGGGCCTCGACGCCGAGCTGGCCCGTACGCGTGACCGCGTCCGCGAGTGCCGGGAGCTCCGGCGGTGGCCCGGCTGGGAGCCGCCGGCCGCCGCCCGCGGCGCCGCCGTGGAACGGATCGGCGGCGCGCTGGTTTTCCGTGCCCCGCCGGCACGCCTGCGCGAGTGGGCCGTCGACGTCGCCATGCTGGGCGACGACATGCGCCACGGCATGGACTACGTCTATCTGGAGGCGTCGAACAGCCCGTTGTGCTGGGGCGACGGCGAAGTGCAGGTCTTCTCCGACTATCGGCGGCGGGTCGCCGTCGCCGGGATCTCCCGTCGCGAGGTCATGGCGGATCTTCCCGAGGGGTCGGCGCCCGCGGCAGGGTGAACGCGGCCACCGGGTGACGCGCGTCATCAGGGGGAGCAGGTGACAGGGGGTCCGGTACGGGTTGCGCCGACCTGCGAACCACCTCTCGCCTGGGCAAGTACGATCGACCCGTGACCGAAATGACCGAAACGACGCCAGGCTGGCTCGCTCCCGACGAGATCGAATCGGTGCGGGGCCGGATGCCGATCCTGTACGTGGACGCTGTGCCGGTGCGCGTGGACGACACGGGCATCGTGACCCGTGTCGGCCTGCTGCTGCGGATCGGCGCCGACGGCACCGTGAGCCGGGCGCTGGTGTCCGGGCGGGTGTACTACCACGAGCGCATCCGCGACGCCCTCCTGCGCCACCTGGAGAAGGACCTCGGACCGGTGGCGCTGCCGAGCGTGCCGGTCTCGCCGACGCCGTTCACGGTGGCGGAGTACTTCCCCACCCCGGGGGTCACGCCGTTCCACGATCCCCGCCAGCACGCGGTCTCCCTGGCGTACATCGTCCCCGTACGCGGTGACTGCCGGCCCAGGCAGGACGCGCTGGACCTGGAGTGGTTCACGCCGGAGGAGGCGGCCTCCCCGATCGTGCAGCAGGAGATGACCGGCGGCCAGGGCGTGCTGCTCAAGCAGGCGCTCGCCTACGTCGGCCGCCTCACCTGACCGGGTCATTCCTCGGCGAAGGCAGGGCCGAGCGTGCCGCCCGGAACCCGTGAAGAAGGTCACGGGGCAGCGGGACGCGCTCGGCGTGCCTCCCCGGCAGTCTCTAGGCCAGCTCGCGGTCCAGCACGGTGGGGGAAAGGGCGTGCTGGACGACCATCGCGGCGGCGCCGACGACGCCCGCGTTCTCGCCGGCCTGTGAGGTGACGATGCGCAGGCGCTCGGTGGCCAGCGGCAGCGAGCGACGGTAGATCGACTCCCGCACGCCCGCCAGCAGCATCTCGCCGGCCTGCGCGAGCGCCCCGCCGACCACGATCAGCGATGGGTTGAACAGGCTGACGCCGGCGGCCAGCACCTCGCCGATGTCCCGGCCGGCCTGCCGCACCGCCTGGCCGGCGATCGGGTTGCCGGCCTGCAGGAGGGCCACGACGTCGGCGTTGGTCGTCGCGTCGAGGCCGGCGGCGCGGAGCTTGGCCGCGATGGCGGGCCCGCTGGCCACGGCCTCCAGACAGCCGCTGTTGCCACAACGGCAGCGCACGTTGCAGGCGTGCGGGGCCAGGATGTGCCCCAGGTCGCCGGCCGCGCCGACGTCGCCTCGATGCAATCGGCTGTTGCTGATCAGGCCTGAGCCGATGCCGGTCGCGACCTTGACGAAGATCAGGTTCTCTTCGTTCGGGAAGCAGCGGACGTGCTCCCCGAGCGCCATCAGATTGACCTCGTTGTCCACCAGGACCGGCACGGCGAAGTCGGCGGCGATCCGCGCGGGCACGTCGTACCCGTTCCAGCCCGGCATGATGGGGGGGTGGGCCGGCTTGCCGGTTGAATGCTCGACCGGGCCGGGCAGCCCGACACCGACGCCGGCCACGGGAGCGGTGAGGCCGGGGTCGGCGCGCATCCGTCGCCAGGCGTCGATGAGCAGGCCCAGCACCGCGTCGGGCCCGTCGGCGATGTCCAGCGCGAGCCTTTTGATGGCCAGTGGCTCACTGGTCAGGTCGGCAATGGCGACGGTGGCGTGAGTGGCCCCGACATCGGCCGCCAGCACCACGCGCGCGCGGGCGTTGAATACGAACTTGCTCGCAGGCCGGCCGCCGGTGACGGCGTTGTCGCCCCCGCTGATGACCAGCCCGGCGTTCATGAGCGCGTCGAGACGCAGGCGTATGGTCGACCGGGCCAATCCGGTCTCGATCGCCAGCTCGGTACGGGTGCGCGCTTTCCCGTCCCGTAACAGCCGAAGCAGCTCGCCAGGCGACGTCGGGGTGGCGCTTTGCCCGTGGTTCACACCTCAATTAAAGCGAAGCTACCGTCTTCCGTCGGCACCGGCAAGCAATTGAGATTGCAACCACCAAAAGTTCTTATTGCCAAGCCAAAACTTTCGTTGACGGTCGACATAAGTTCGCTTACCTTCAACGCATGTCTGTGACCGATCTTCTAGGGGCGTCTGGCGGGCCCGAATCCGAGCAGCAGACGCTGCGCGTGGCGGTTGTAGGCGTGGGCTTCATGGGACAGGTGCACGCCGAGGCAGCCCGGCGCGCTGGGGCCAGAGTCGTGGCCGCGGTGGCGTCCCGTCCCGAGGGGGCCGTCACCGCGGCACGCGCGGTCGGTGCGGACGAGGGCTACCCGGACCTGGCGGCCCTGCTCGACGACGCTGAGATCGACGTGCTGCATGTCTGCACGCCTAACGCGTCGCATGCCCCCGTCACCGCCGCCGCGCTCGCCGCCGGTGTGCACGTCATATGCGAAAAGCCGCTCGCCACCGGGAGTGCCGAGGCCGTCGCGCTCGTTGAGACGGCCGGCGATCGGGTGGCCGCGGTGCCGTTCGTCTACCGCTTCCACCCTATGGTGCGTGAGTTGCGAGCGCGGCTGGCCGCGGGCGAGGCCGGTGTCGTCGCCAGTGTGACCGGCGGCTACCTCCAGGACTGGCTATCCCGCCCGTCGGACGACGACTGGCGGGTCGACGGCGCGCTCGGCGGGCCGTCGCGGGCTTTCGCCGATATCGGTTCGCATTGGTGCGACCTTTTCGAGTTCGTAACGGGCGACCGGATCGCGCGTCTGTCCGCCCGCACCGCGGTCGTGCACGAGCGCGCCCGCGGGAACGGGAAGCCCACCGAGGACCTGGCCTCCGTGCACTTCACCACCGCCGCCGGCATGGTCGGTGCTCTGGTTGTGTCGCAGGTCGCCGCGGGTCGCAAGAACCGGTTGCACCTCGAGATTTCCGGCACCGAGGCGAGCTTCGGCTTCGACCAGGAGGACCCGGAGCGACTGTGGGTCGGCCGGCGCGAGGGCAGTCAGACGCTTCTGCGTGATCCCGGAACGCTCCACCCCTCCGCCGCGCGCTATGTCCGGCTGCCGGCCGGGCACGCACAGGGCTACCAGGACTGCTTCGACGCGTTCGTCGCCGACACCTACCGGGCGGTGCGCGGCGAGGACGCGCCGGATGGCCTACCCACGTTCGCGGACGGCCTGCGCGCCGTCCGGATCACCGAGACGGTGCTGGCCTCGGCGGCCGCGGACGGCGCGTGGAGAGAGGTGCCGGCATGACCTCTGGCATCGCGACGAACGTGCGGCTGAGCGGGATCACCAAGTCCTTCCTCGGCGTGCCGGTGCTGCGCGGTGTGGACCTGGAACTGCGCGGGGGCGAGGTGCACGCGGTCATGGGCGAGAACGGCGCGGGCAAGTCCACGTTGCTCAAGATTCTGGCCGGGGTGCACCGGCCAGACGGCGGCACCATCGAGGTCGACGGCGCCGAGGTGTCCTTCGCCGGCCCGACCGACGCGCAGCGGGCCGGCATCGCCATCATCCACCAGGAGTTCACCCTGCTGCCGCATCGCAGTGTCGCCGAGAACGTCTACCTCGGCCGCGAGCCCGTGCGGGGGATGCAGGTCGACCGGCGGCGCATGGTGGCCGACACCCGCGCGCTGCTGGACTGGCTCGGCGAGGACGGGATCGATCCAACCGATGCCGTGTCGTCGCTGTCGGTCGCCCAGCGGCAGGTTGTGGAGATCGTCAAGGCTCTGTCGACCGACGCTCGAGTCCTGGGCATGGACGAGCCGACCGCGGCGCTCGCCGATCACGAGGTCGAACTGCTCTACGACCTGGTGCGCCGGCTGCGCGAGCGGGGCATCGCGATCCTCTACGTCTCGCACCGCATGCGGGAGGTGTTCGACCTCTCCGACCGGATCACCGTGCTCAAGGACGGCCGGTTCGTCACATGTGCGCCGACCGGCGAGCTGACCTCCGAGGACCTCGTCCGGCACATGGTGGGCCGCGACTTGGGCGAGTATTACCCGGACCGGGCCGCCCCCGACGACCTCGGGCCGGTCCGGCTCGCGGCGCGCGGCGCCGGCAACGACCGCGTTCGTGACCTGAACATCGAGGTGCGCGCCGGGGAGATCGTCGGGCTGGCCGGGCTGCAGGGATCCGGCCGCTCGGCGGTCGCGCGCGCGGTGTTCGGCGTCGAGCCGTTCACCCGCGGCGTGGTGGAAGTCGACGGAGTGGCACAGCGGGTTACCCGGCCCAGGACCGCGGTGCGCCTCGGGATCGCGCTGGTCACCGAGGACCGCAAAGGGGACGGGCTGGCACTCCGTCAGTCCGTACGCGACAACACGCTGCTGGTACGCCGTGCCGCACTGAGTGGCGCACGCTCCCGAGCGAAATCGGACGTCAAGGCGTTGCTCGACATGGTGACCGTGGTGGCCCGCGGCGAGCACCAGGAGGTGCGCTTCCTGTCCGGCGGCAACCAGCAGAAGGTCGTTCTCGCCAAGTGGCTGGCGGTCGAGCCGAAGGTGCTGGTCGTCGACGAGCCGACACGCGGCATCGACGTCGGTGCGAAGCGGGCTGTACACGAGCTGCTGCGCGATCTCGCGAAGCGCGGCGTGGCGGTGCTGATGATCTCCTCGGAGCTCCCCGAGCTGATCGGGATGAGCGACCGGATCCTCGTCATGCACGATGGTGCGCTGGCCGGTGAGCTGCCCGCGGGCGCGAGCGAGGGGGCCGTGATGGCGCTGGCCACCGGGCACGGGGTCGGTGATGCGGCGTGAGCGCTCTCGAGGAGAACACCGTACCGGTCACGCGGAAGGTCACGCGGCCGGCGTTTCATCGACGACTCACCCCGGTCGCCATCGTCTACATCGCACTCGCCGCACTTCTCGTCGTCGGCAGCGTGCTCGTCGGGCTCCGCGGGGAGGTCCTCCTCGACCAGGCCGGCATCCTCAACATCTTCACCCGGGCCACCGCGCTTGGCCTCGTCGCGATAGGACAGACGATGGCGATCCTCACCGGATCCCTCGACCTGTCCGTCGCCTACCTGGTCGGCCTCACCTCGCTGATCGCCGCGGAGACGATGGGCGGGCGGGACGGCATGATCGTGCCCGGCGTGCTGCTCGCGCTCGTGGTGGCCGCCGGCGTCGGTCTGGTCAACGGGCTGGTCATCACCGTCCTCAAGGCCAACGCGTTCATCGCGACGCTCGGCGTGGCGCTGATCCTGCGCGGCTACCTAGAGGACACCTACAGCGGCCCGGCCGGGGACGTACCGCGTGGCTTCCAGCACCTCGGCTACGACCGGATCGGCCCCGTGCCGGTCGCGGCGCTGCTGATGCTGGCCGTCGCCGCACTGTCCTGGTGGTACCTGTCGCGGACCCGTCCCGGCTACCACATCTACGCCGTCGGCGGGGACATCGAAGTGGCCCGGCTGTCGGGGGTGCCGACCCGCCGGACCATCGTCACCGCGCACGTGCTGTGCTCGGTCGCCGCCGGCCTCACCGGGATCTACCTCGCCAGCCGGCTCGGATCGGGCGCCCCGTACGTCGGCACCGACGCCGGGTACGACCTGGAGTCGATCGCCGCCGTCGTGCTCGGCGGGACCCTGCTCGCCGGTGGCCGGGGCGGCGTCGTCGGCACCATCGGCGGCGTCTTCATCCTGGCCACCCTGGACACGATCTTCGACGACCTCGAGGTCGATCCGTTCTTCAAGGACGTGGTGCGCGGCGTCGTGCTCGTGACGGCGGTCGCGCTCTACGCCCGGCGCATGATGGCCGATCGCGCCCGTGGGAGGCTGACATGACCTGGCGTCCTCGCTTGGCCGAGGGCACCGCGCCGGTGCTCGCCGTGCTGCTCCTGCTGCTCGTCGGCCTGGCGATCGTCGGCCCGGCCTACGACGAGCCGTCCGGTTATCTGGCGCTGCTCAAACGTGCCGCGCCGCTCATGATCCTCGCGATCGGGCAGTACTTCGTCATCGTCTCGGGCGGATTCGACCTGTCGGTCGGCGCGCTGGTGACCGCAGGCGTGGTCATCGCGGCCCGGCTGATCAACGGGAGTGAGTCGGCGACGGCGTGGGTGATCCTGCTCGTGCTCGGGTTCGGCCTGCTGGTGGGTCTGGTCAACGGGCTGGTCACGACGAAGCTCCTGGTGCCGTCGTTCATCGTCACGCTCGGCATGCTGCTCGTGCTCGACGGTGCGATCTTCCTGTGGACCGGTGGCGCGCCACGCGGTGCGCTGTCCGCCGGGTTCCGGATGTTCGGGCGCGGCGCCGTGGATGTCCCGGTGCTCGGCGCGGTCCCGTGGTCGGTGCTCATCCTGCTGGCGATCCTGGCGGCCGCGGCGCTGTTCATGCGCGGCGGCACCGGCCGGGCGCTGGTCGCGGCCGGCGACAACGAGGCCGCCGTGCGCCTGTCCGGTGGTCGGGTCGACCGGCTCCGGCTGCTCGCGTTCGTCCTCTCCGGACTGCTCGCCGCGGTCGCCTCGATCCTGCTCGGCGGGTTCGCCAGCGTCTCGGCGCAGGTCGGCAGCGGCCTGGAGTTCCGCGCGATCACCGCCGTCGTGCTGGGCGGCGTGCTCCTCGGTGGTGGGCGCGGGTCGGTCGTCGCGGCGGCCGCCGGCGCACTGTCCCTGGAGGCCCTGTTCACGCTGCTGAACCTGCTCGGCGTCAGCGGCGCCCTCGAGTCAGCCGTGCAGGGCGTGATCATCATCGCCGCCGTCGCCTACGCCGCCCTCGGTAGCGGCGTACGGCAGCGGCTGCGGTTGTGGCCGAAACAGCGGAACCCCGAGCGACCCGCGCAACCCGCCTCCTCCTGAAGTCCCCCGGTAGTAAGGAGAACGATAATGATCAATAGATGGGCCGTAGTGGTCGTGGCGGGCGCGCTCGCGCTCGCCGCGTGCTCAAGCGACCTGCCCGACGACAAAGCCCAGAGCGCGGGATCACCCAGTTCGAGCGAAGGATCACCCAGTTCGGACGCGGGCAAGTCCAAGTTCTTCGACCAGGCCGAGTACGACCGCCAACTGGCGTTCCGCAACGCCACGCCGGAAGGCCCGGACGGCAAGCCGTGGGAGCAGATGCTCCAGCCGGAAATGGTCGACACCGCAAAGTTCGCGAAGCCGGGCGGGAACTACACTCTCTGCTTCTCCAACGCCTCAGTGGACAACCCCTGGCGGCAGGTGGGTTACAAGACCATGCAGCAGGAGGTGAAGCTGCACCCGGAGATCGCCAAGTTCACCATGCTGGACGCGGAGGCGAAGGACGACAAGCAGATCAGTGACATCCAGTCGCTGTCCGGCCAGAACTGTTCCGCGATCATCATCTCGCCGAATACCACCGCCACGCTGACGCCGGCCGTCGAGCAGGCGTGCAAGACCGGCGTGCCGGTGATCGTGTTCGACCGAGGCGTCAACACCGACTGCCAGGCCACCTTCATCCACCCCATCGGCGGCTTCGCCTTCGGGGCGGACGGCGCGGAGTTCCTGAAGGAGAAGGTCAAGCCGGGCGGCAAGGTCCTCGCCCTGCGCATCCTGCCGGGCGTGGACGTGCTCGAGCAGCGGTGGGCGGCCGCCAACGAGATCTTCACCGGCAGCGAGCTCAAGGTGGTCGGCGTGGAGTTCACCGACGGTGATGCGGCCAAGACCAAGGGCATCGTGACGGACTACATCCAGCGCGAGGGTCAGATCGACGGTGTGTGGATGGACGCCGGTGCCACCGCCGTCGCCGCGGCGGAGGCGTTCCAGGACGCCGGGGTCGATGTGCCCGCCATCGTCGGCGAGGACCAGCAGGACTTCCTGCGGCTGTGGGCCGACGAGGGCCTGACCGCGGTCGCGCCGACCTATCCCACCTACCAGTGGCGGACCCCGATCATCGCGGCGCTGAAGATCCTCAAGGGGGAGCAGGTGCCGAAGGAGTGGGTGCTGCCTCAGCCGCGGATCACCGGCGACAACGTCAAGGAGTACGTCAAGCAGGACATGCCGCCGTTGCACTACGCGATGTGCGGCTGCGAGGACATGCCGGGCTACCCGGGGCCGTGGAAGTGACCAGGCATCGGCTCGGGGTCAACACCTGGGTGTGGACCTCACCGCTGACCGACGCGACCTTGGCCGCCCTCGCGGCCAAGGTCGCCGGGTGGGGCTTCGACGTGCTCGAACTCCCGGTGGAGAACCTGGGCGACTGGGAGCCGCGACGCGCCGCCCGGGTGCTCGCCGATCACGGTCTCGGCGCCACCGTATGCCTGGTGATGCCGGCCGGTCGAGAGCTGACCGCGGCGGACCCGGCCACCATCCGGTCCACGCAGGACTATCTGTTCGGCGTGGTGGACGCCGCCGCGGCGGTCGGCTCGCCGGTGATCGCCGGGCCGGCGTACGCCTCGGTCGGCCGGACCTGGCGGATGTCGCCGGCCGAGCGGGCCTCGGCGTACGGGCAACTGCGGGAGAGCCTCGCCCCCGTTGTCGACTACGCGGGCGAGGCCGGCGTCACCGTGGCCGTCGAACCGCTCAACCGCTACGAGACGAGCCTGCTCAACACCATCGGTCAGACCCTCGACGCGATCGGCGACCTACCGCACTGCGGCGTCGCGCTGGACCTCTACCACCAGAACATCGAGGAGACGGACATCCCGGCGGCGATCCGCGCGGCCGCCGGCCGGGTGGCGCACGTCCAGGTGTGCGGCAACGACCGCGGTACGCCCGGCACCGACCACCTGGACTGGCCGGCCATCCTCGCGGCGATCGACGACGCGGGCTACGCCGGCCCGCTGTGTATCGAGTCGTTCACGGCGGAGAACGCGACGATCGCGACAGCCGCCTCCATCTGGCGTCCACTCGCCGTGAGCCAGGACGCGATCGCCGCGGACGGACTCGAGTTCCTGCGGGGGGTGATGCCCCGGACCCGACGCTAGACCCGACGGCCAACTCGACACCAGCCCGACGGCGCCGGCACGCCGCACGGTCACGACCCCCCAGTAGTTCCTCGCGTCATGGAGGTACCGCATCTCATGAACGTGACCTGGCGTCCCCGGTGGGGACGGTGGTTCGCGATGCCCGTGGCCAGCGCGCTGGCGCTGACCATGATCGGCTCGTCGCCGGCGACCGCGCACGAGGGCACGGACGACAAAGCCCACGTGCTGATCTTCACGAAGACCACTCAGTTCCGGCACACCGAGGCGATCGAGCAGGGCGTTCCCGTGCTGGAGGCCGCTTTCGCCGACGCCGGCATCACCTCGCAGCACACCGAGGACTCGTCCATCTTCAACGACGAGGACCTCGCGCGCTTCGACGCGCTCGTGATGTTCCAGGCCTCGGGCGACCCGTGGACCGCCGACCAGAAGGCGGCCATGGAGCGCTACATGCGGGCCGGCCACGGCATCGTCGCCATCCACAACGCCACCGACATGCGTGGCAACTACACGTGGTGGGACAACATGATCGGCACGCTGATGCCCGGTCACGCGGCCACCGGCAACAGCCCCGGCCTGCCCGGCACCGTCCGGGTGGAGGACCAGGTCCACCCGTCCACCAAGCACCTGCCGCAGCGGTGGGCGCGCGCCGACGAGTGGTACAACTACGCGCTCAACGTCCGCGGCAACGCGCACGTGCTCGCCACGATGGACGAGACGACGTACAACCCGGGCAGCAATGCGATGGGCTACGACCACCCGATCTCCTGGTGCAAGCCGTACGACGGCGGCCGCGCCTGGGTGACCGGCATGGGCCACTTCGGCGCCCACTACACGGGCGAGGCGGCGCTGGTGCAGCACATCGTGGGTGGCGTGAAGTGGGCCGCCGGGATGGAGCAGGGCGACTGCGGCGGCAGCAAGTGGGACAACTTCGAGCGGGTCCCGCTGGACCAGAACACCAGCGCCCCGTACGCCATGGACGTCGCGCCCGACGGCCGGGTGTTCTTCACCGAACTGGTGCGCGGCCAGATCCGCGTCTACGACCCGCGGACCAGGACCACCTCCACGGCGATCACGATCCCGGTGTACTCCGGCGGTGAGGACGGGCTGCTCGGCATCGCGCTAGACCCGGACTTCGCCAAGAACGGCCACCTCTACATCTACTACTCACCGGCGAGTGCGGACGACAGCGACCCGGCGAACTTCGTCAACCGCCTGTCCCGCCTCACCGTCGGGCAGGGCTCGCAGATCGACCGCGCCACGGAGAAGGTCCTGCTCGAGGTGCCGGCGCGCCGGCTCCCCGACGAGCCCGGTCACACCGGCGGCGGCCTCGCGTTCGGTCCGGGCGGGAACCTCTATCTGGGTGTCGGCGACGACGTGAACCCGCACTCCGAGCCGTCCGGCGGCTACGCACCGCTGTCCGAGCGGGACGGAACCTTCCACGACGCGCGGGCGACCTCGGCCAACAGCAACGACCTCCGGGGCAAGCTCCTGCGGATCCACCCGGAGCCGGACGGCACCTACTCCATCCCCGCGGGCAACATGTTCGCGCCGGGCACGCCGAAGACCCGGCCGGAGATCTACGCGATGGGCTTCCGCAACCCGTTCCGGTTCTCGATCGACCCCAAGACCGGGGCCGTCGGGTTGGCGGACTACTCGCCGGACAACAGCAACGACAACCCGGACAACCGGGGCCCCGCCGGTATCGCCGAGTGGAACCTCATCACCGAGCCCGGCTTCTACGGCTGGCCGCTGTGCATGGGCAACAACGAGCCGTTCCGCGACGTCGACTACCGGACGAACCCGGTGACCGTCGGCCCGTACTTCGACTGCGCCAAGCCGATCAACGACTCGATTCGCAACACCGGCCTGACCGAGCTGCCGCCGGCCAAGCCGGCCACGATGTGGTACGGCTACAAGCGGTCCTCGGTGCCGTCGGTCATCCCGCAGGGTGGCGGCCTGGCCCCGATGGGCGGCCCGTTCTACGACTACGACCCGGGCCTGCGGTCGGACACCAAGTTCCCGGCGTACTACGAGGGAAAGCCGTTCTTCTACGAGTGGTCGCGGAACAAGGTGTACTCGATCACCACGAACGGGCAGGGTGGGGTCGAAAAGGCCAATCCGTTCCTGCCGCAGCAGCAGTTCCTCGCACCGATCGACTCCAAGTTCGGTCCCGAGGGCTCGATGTACGTGCTGGACTGGGGTGGCGGGTTCGGCCGCGACAACCCGAACTCGGGGCTGTACCGGGTCGACTACATCTCCGGCTCGCGTTCGCCGACGGCGAAGATCAGCGCCTCGCCGGACTCCGGCCAGGCGCCGCTGCCGGTCCGTTTCGACGGCTCGGGCAGCAGCGACCCGGAGAATGAGGAACTGCGGTACGAGTGGGACTTCACCGACGACGGCGTCGTCGACTCGACCGAGGTGAAGCCGACTTTCACCTACACCACGAACGGCGTCTACAACGCCCGGCTCACGGTGACCGACCCCGCCGGCAAGACCGGGATGACGACGGTGCCGATCACGGTCGGCAACACCCGGCCGGAGGTGAAGTTCAACCTGCCGCCCAACGGTGCGTTCTTCGACTTCGGCGACGAGGTGAGCTGGGACCTGTCGGTCACCGACGCCGAGGACACCGAGATCGACGACGCCGACGTGGTGATCCAGCCGGCGATGGGCCACGACGAGCACGCGCACCCGGCCGAGCCGCTGCACGGTCGCACCGGCTCGGTGGTCGCCGCCCTCGGTGGCGGGCACGGCGAGGACATGAACGTCTTCTACGCGCTCGACGGCCGGTACTCCGACTCCGGCGGCGCGGGAGGTGCCCCGAGCCTGACCGGTTCGGACACCACGCTGATGTTCCCGAAGCAGCGGGAGGCGGAGTTCTTCGCCGACTCGTCGAAGGTGACGGTCGGCCCGTCGCGGGACATCGAGGGGCACGGAAACTCCATCACCGGCCAGAACGGCGCCTGGGCGTCGTACGACCCGGTCAACCTGCACAACGTCGACCGGCTGATCCTGCGCGTGTCGGCTGCCGGCGCGAGCAAGATCGAGCTCCGGCGGGGCGCGCCGGACGGTGAACTGCTCGGCACCGCCCAGGTGCCGGCGACCACGAGCGGCGGCTACGTCGACGTTCCAGTCGAGGTGTCCGACCCCGGCAAGACGTTCAGCCTGTACGCGGTGTTCCCGGGTGCGGGTGAGCGGCGGCTGAACTTCATCGAGGCCGACGGCAAGGGCATCTCACCGACGAGCAAGCCGAAGGTCGCCGTGACCTCTCCGACGCCGGCCGACAAGCTGGAGCCGGGCGAGGTCCAGGTGACCGCGGATGCGAGCGACGCGGAGAACAGGATCACCAAGGTCGAGTTCTTCGTCGACGGCACGTCGATCGGCGCCGACACCACGGCGCCGTACTCAGTGACCTGGAACGTCCCCGCCGAGAAGCGCTACCAGCTGACCGCCGCCGCGACGAACGACAAGGGTCATCGCACGAAGTCCCGCATCGTGCAGGTCGAGGTCGGCGACCTCTTCGGCGCCTGGCAGACCTACGCCAACACCACCGCCGGCTTCGACCGGCCGGACCAGGACACCTGGATCATCAAGGCCGGTGGAGAGAACATGTGGCAGGGCACCGACCAGTACGGCTCGGTGTATCTGCCGGCGGCGGCCGGCGACACCTGGACCGCCACGGTGAAGATCGAGAGCCAGACGAACACGAACAACTCCGCCAAGGCCGGCCTGATCGTCCGCAACGACATGACGCGTCCCGGCGTATCGCCCGGGTACGCGGCGATGACGCTGCGGGCGGGCCTCGGGTTCGAGTGGCTGCGCGACACCGACGGCAACGGCCAACTCGACGCCAGCACCGGCGCCGGCACGACGAGCTATCCGTCCTGGGTGCGGATCGTGCGGGACGGCGGGAAGTACTACGGGTACTGGAGCAAGGACGGGAAGTCGTTCGCCCTGGTCGGCGACCCGGTGACGCTGCCCGGCGCGGCCGCCCCGCAGGACATCGGCCTCGCGGTCACCGCGCACAACGCCTCCGCCACCAGCGAGGTGAAGTTCAGCGGCTTCTCGCTGGTCGGCCGGGCCATCCACCCGTCACCGCCGGAGACCGCGCCGATCTGCGAGATCCGCGGCTCGGACGCCTTCGACGGTGACACGCTGAGCACCAACCGGTGGAGCACGGTGCGGAACGCGCCGAACCTCCCCGTACGGGTCGCCGACGGCGGGCTGGTGCTGCCGGTCACGAACGGTGACATCAACGAGGGTGCCACCGGGCCGATCAGCTACGTCGGCCAGCGCGCCAAGACCGGGGCGTGGACGATCACCACGAAGGTGACCATCCCGCACAACCGTGAGTGGCAGCACGCTGGTCTGCTCATGCACGGCACCGACAACGACTACGTCAAGCTGGCGTTCACCCGTAACTCGTCCGGCGGCCGGATCATGGAGTTCCAGACCGAGGCCGGCGGGACGCGGACGTGGCACGCCAACGTGGGTGTGCCGGCGGACTTCCCGACCACCGCGCACCTGCGGCTGGTCAGCGACGGTCAGAAGCTGACCGCGGCGTACTCCGCCGACGGCCAGAACTGGACGGCGCTCGCCGGCTCCGCGAACGTCATCCCGAACGCGACCGTCG
The DNA here is from genome assembly GCF_053604425.1 of Microbispora sp. NPDC004025. Lineage (NCBI taxonomy): Bacteria > Bacillati > Actinomycetota > Actinomycetes > Streptosporangiales > Streptosporangiaceae > Microbispora > Microbispora sp. NPDC004025. Next base: position 220,925 of record NZ_JBSGHN010000016.1, read on the forward strand.
GCCCCGTGGCCGCCGGGGACACCGGGGCGGCGCAGGTCAACGCCGTGTTCGACCACTTCACCATCACGCCGGACGGCACGGACGACGGTGCCCGCGCGCCCGGCGACGAGTTCGACGGCAGCGCTCTCGACGGCTGCCGGTGGAACTCGGTGGTGCGGTACGACTCGTCCAAGGTCGCGGTGAGCGGCGGTGCGCTGCGCATCGAGACCCAGCCGGGCGACATCAACGGCACCGACAACGCCTCGCCGCGGAACTTCATCCTGCAGAAGATCCCCGGGGACGTCGCCGCCGGCAACTGGACAATCGAGACCAGGCTGACGCCGGCGATGCTGCACAAGTGGCAGCTGGCCGGCTTCCTGGTCTACAACAACGACGACAACTACGTGAAGTTCGACGTCGTCGCCAACAACAACGCCGGAACGCCGGCCGACCTGCGTGCCGAGCTGGTCTCGGAACGCAACGCGCAGTTCGGCAACGGCGGCAACCGGTCGATCGACATCGCCGACTCGTCCGAGAGTGGCTGGTACTACCTGCGGCTGAGCCGGAGTGGGAACACCTACTCGGCCCAGATCAGCGACGGCGGGGTCAACTGGACCTCGCTCGGCCAGCCGGTCACCAACGACGCCGCGATGACCTCGTTCGGCCTGATGGCGCTGGGTCCGGAGCAGGCGCAGCCGGTCACGGTCGCCTTCGACTACTTCCGGATCCTGGACACGACGGCACCGAGCCTGACCTTGTCGGTCGACCCGGCGCAGCCGAACGGCCAGCGTGGCTGGTACACCTCGCCGGCGACGGTCACCGCGTCGGCGAGCGACGACCGCGATGGCCCGGTCCGCATCGAGTTCGCCCAGGGCGACGGCGCCTGGACCCAGTACCGCGAGCCGGTCCGGGTGACCGAGGACGGCCTGCGGGAGCTGCGGTTCCGGGCGATCGACGAGGCCGGCAACGTCTCCGCGCCGAAAGCGGTGTCCCTGCGCGTCGACACCACGGCCCCGGTCGTGACCGTGGACGGCGTGACGAAGGGCGGCAAGTACGACGTCGGCACCTCACTGCCGATCGCCGCCGCGGCGCGGGACGCCACGTCTACCGTCGACTCGGTGGTCCTCCGCCTGGACGGGGTGGCGATCGAGAGCGGTGCGGGTGTCGAGCCCACGGCGGGCGGTCACAAGCTGGCTGTCGTGGCGACCGACCTGGCCGGCAACGTCACGGAGGTTACGGTCGCCTTCGAGATCGTCGCCACCTACGACAAGACCCAGGCGCTGGTGCGGCGGTACCAGGCGGAGGGTCTGCTCGGCGACGAGCTCGCCGACCGCCTGTTCGGCCAGCTCCAAGCGGCCAAGTCCACGGCGGCGGCGGGCCGGCCGGTCCAGGCCAAGGCCGCCCTGGACCGGTTCTCGGCGGCGGCTCGTACCGTCGCCGACGAGTCGGCCCGCGCGCAACTGCTCGCGGCCGGTGCCTACCTGCGGGCCCGCCTGTGAGTAGATGACGGGGAGCCGGTGCCGGCCGGCTCCCGACCGGGGGGGGGGGGGGGCCCCCCGGGGGGGGGGGGGGGGGGGTTTTTTGGGGCCGCCGCCGCCCCCCCCCGGCGGGGGGGGGGCGGCGGGCGG
>NZ_JBSGHN010000016.1:222541-230071 GCF_053604425.1 Microbispora sp. NPDC004025
GCGCGGCCCGCCGCGCAAGTGCCCGCGGCGGGTCCCCCCGCGGGCCCCCCGGTGTCCTTGTCCGCGGGCCCGCCGCCCGCGCCCCCCCCCCCCCCGGGGCCGCCCCCCCCCCCGCCCCCCCCGGCACTTGGTCTTCTGGCGCGGCACCGCGCACGCGCCAGGAGGTGGCGGGCCAGGGCGAGCGCGGCGAGCAGCGCGACGAGCGCGCACACGCCCGGCCAGCCGGCCGCGCTCCAGACGCGCACGCCGAGCCAGGAGCCCGCGCTGCCGCCGAGGTAGGCGCAGGTCATGTAGGCGGTGTTGAGCCTGCCGCGGGCACCGGGACACAGGGCGTAGATCCGGGCCTGGTTGGCGACCATGCCGGACTGCATCGCGACGTCGAGCAGCAGCGTGCCGAGGGTCAGCGCGGCCAGGCCCGCCGTGCTGCCCAGCGACCCGGCGGCCAGGACCGCCGCCGAGAGGAGGACCCCGAGCATGCAGACGAGGTTCACCGGATCCGGCCCCACCCGGTCGACCAGCCGGCCGGCGAGGGGAGTGCACAGCATGGTCGCCGCGCCGACCAGGGCGAGCATCCCGACGGTTTGGGCGCCCAGGCCGTACGCCGGGCCGGTGAGGAGGAGCGCCAGGCAGGTCCAGACGGCCGAGAACCCGGCGAAGACGGCCGCCTGGTAGGCGCAGGAGCGGCGCAGATCCGGCTCGGTGCGGAGCAGGCGCAGCGGTCCGGCCAGGAGCGCGAGGTAGGGCCGGTGGGCGGACGCGCCCGTGACCGGCGCCCTCGCCGGCCCCTCTGCAGGCACCGTGACAGGCACCGTTACAGGCACCGTGACGGCCAGGGCCGCCGCCAGGAGCAGCGCCAGAGCCGCGGCCACCAGGTACGGAGCCCGCCAGCCGAGCCATTCGCCGAGCGTTCCGCTGAAGGTCCGGGCCAGCAGCATGCCGCCGGTCGATCCGCTCAGCAACGTGCCGATCACCGCTCCCCGGCGGCCGGGGGCCGCCAGCCCCGCCGCCAGCGGGCCGACGACCGGTGCGGCCACGGTGGTCAGGCCGGCCAGGGCGCTGGCGGCGACGAGGGACGGCAGGGCCGGCGCGCAGCCCGCGGCGAGCAGGCCCAGGCCGGTCAGGGAGAGCAGGGCGACGAGGAGCGGGCGGTGCGGCAGGCGGTCGCCGAGCGGGACGAGCAGGACGATCCCGGCCGTGTAACCGGCCTGGGTGGCGGTCACCACCAGGGCGCCCGCGTCGGGGGTCAGGCGCAGCCCGGCGGCGACCAGCGGCACGAGCGCCTGTGGGAAGTAGACGTTGCCCACGGCCACCGCGCAGGTCACGGTGAGGATCGCGAGCAGCGCCCGGCTCATGCTCCCGCCGGAGGCCCGCCCGGTACCGCCCTGCGGCGGACGAGCCTCGTCGCGTTGAGAGGAAGTCATGGACCGAAGTCCACGCCGGGAGCCTTCCGCCGCCAATCGATGTAGCGTAGGACTTAATGATCAGCTTCGTGCTCGGCGTGGAGGACCTGGCGGACACGAGGTTCGCCCTCTCACCCCTCACCGAGACGGTGCTCAGCCTGCGGGTGCTGCGCGATCCGGGCCTGTCCGCGATGCACCTGCCCTGGCGCAGGTCCGTTCTCGGCAGGCTCGGCGGACTCGACACCGGCCTGCTGATGTCCCTGGTCGCCGAGAGGTTCACCGTCCCCGACTTCCTGACCCCGAGGCCCGCGACCTTCGCCCCGGACTTCGAGGAGGAGCTGGCGGTCGTCGGCCGGACCCCTCCCGATCTGGTCCGCCGTGACCTGCTCGCCGCGCACGCGCCGGATCCGCTGCCCGAGCCGCTGCGCGACGCGGCCGCCGCCGACGACGCACCGGTCGTCCGGCTCAGGGACGCCGTCTGCGAACTCCTGCGCCGATATTGGGAGATCGCCGTGCGGCCGCTGTGGCCGCGGGCACGGCTGGTGCTGGAGGCCGACATGACCTATCGGGCACGCCAATTGGCCGTGGGCGGTGCCCGCCTGCTGTTCGCGGGCATGCACCCCAATCTGCGATGGGAGGACGGGGTGCTGCACATCGACAAGATGATCAGCAGCTTCCGCGTGGCGGCGGCCGGCCGTGGGCTGCTGCTCGTGCCCTCCGTGTTCGCGCACAAGCCCGCGCCCCCGGTCATACCGGAGGAGCCGCCCTCGCTGGTCTACCCCAGCCGCGGCGTGGCGACGCTCTGGGCGCCGGAGCCCGTCCCCGCCGCTGCGGCCCTCGTGTCGCTGCTCGGCGCGCCCAGGGCGCGGCTGCTCGGTCTCCTCGGTGAGCCGCTGCCCACCGTCGAGATCGCCCGCCGCCTCGGGGTCACGCCGAGCGCCGTGTCCCAGCACCTGCGTGTGCTGTACGCCACGGGCCTGGTCACCCGGGCCCGCGACGGGCGGCACGTCCTGTACCGGCGCAGCTCCCTGGGTGACGGGTTGACCGGCGCCGGCCGCCCGTGAGCCGGGTCAGCGCCGCGCGTGCGCGTCGCCGGCCGTCCTGGCGTTCAGAAGCTCGGAGAAGAGGTCCTCCCACAGGGGCATCACGTTCTCCGGCGCGTACTCCCCGGCGGTCGCCGCGGCGGCGGCGCCCATGCGCAGCCGCAGGTCGCGGTCGGCGATGAGCCGGTTGAGGGCCGCGGCCAGGGCGTCCACGTCCCCGCAGGGCACCAGGACGCCGTCGGTGCCGTCGGTGAGCACGTCGCCGGGGCCGGTCGGGCAGTCGAAGGCCACGATCGGCAGCGCGTGGGTCATCGCCTCGATCATGACCATCGGCAGGCCCTCGAACCGGCTGCTCAGCGCGTAGATCGAGGCCCGGGCGAGCTCGTCGTCGAGACGGTTGGTCCGGCCCATGAGCGTCACGTGCGCGGACAGGCCGTGCTCGCCGATCAGCGCGCGCAGGGCGGCCTTCTTCGGGCCGGTGCCGAAGATGCGCAGGCGCCACTCCGGATGTTCCTTCACCACCTGGGCGAACGCCGGGAGCATCAGGTCGAAGCCCTTCTGCTTGACCAGGCGTCCCGCGGCGACCACCACGGGGTGCTCCTGCCGGGACGGTGTCTGGTTCACCGAGTGGACGGCGTTCGGGATCCGTACGATCCTCGTGCCGGGCAGCGCCTGCTCGTACTCGCGCTGGTCGCTGGCCGTCAGCACCGTGACCGCGTCGAACGCTCGGTAGTGCCGGACGATCTCCGCGCGCAGCGTCGCGGGATAGGTGCCGAGGTTCATGTGCTCCTGCGCCACCCGCACGACGTTCTTGGAGGCGCGGCGCGCGGAGATCAGGTTCAGCGCCGGACGGGTGGTCACGAGCACGCCGTCCTCCAGGGAGGAGACGTAGTCGATGACCGCCTTCTCCACCCGCTCGGTGAAGTAGCCGGCGGCGAACTCGCCGTACGGCACGATCTTGCCGCGCAGCCGCCGCCACACGCGGCGGCCGAGAGAGTCGGCCCGCACGCCGGCCCGCTGGTCCACGAGCGTGTGGAGGGCGACGGCCGGATGCAGCTGGAACTGCGGCTCCTCACGGCGGCGCACCACACTGACGATCTCCACGTCGTGGCCGAGCGCGGCCATCGCGTTCGCCTGGTTGACCACGGTGCGGATCGTGCCGCCCATGCCGTAGGCGTGCAGGAGCATGTATCGGATCCTCATCCGCGCCCGCCCTCCTCACGGGGCAGGTAGCCCCAGCTGCGGCAGATCGGTTTGAGTAGATCGGGTATCTCGTCCGGCCCCGGCAGGTCGCGTCCCGGCTGCACCGTGCCCGACCGGATTTTGTCGCTCCAGTCGCCGAGGCCCTTCTGCACGACCTTCTGCTCGCCGTACGTCAGCATGGCGGGCTCCCACTCGACGCCGAGGAACTCGCAGATGGCGCGGGTCGTCTTCTCCGGCTCGGCGGTCAGGTCCTCGTAGCGCACGGTCAGGCCGGTGAGGGCCTTCTGGGCCCGCCGCACGGCCTTCATGTAGCGCAGCGCGTCGGCGGCGGCCTCCTCCCGGGTGCGCTTGACGGGGTCCGCCTCGTACCAGGACGCGGCGATGGAGGCGGGGTGACGCAGCAGGAAGACGAACCGGGCGTCCGGCCAGCAGGCGGCGATCCTGGCGTGGGCGAAGGCGTTGGCGGGGGTCTTGTCCACGATGGTCCGCTTGCCGCTGCGTACGAGTTCGCGGTGGAGCACCCGGTCCCACAGCATGTGCTCCAAGTCGGCCTGGTTGTGGCCGAGCGCCTCCATGGCCTTGCGGGCCAGCGGCGTGCCGAATCCGACGGTCAGCCGCCGGACGTGCAGTTCATGCGGGGCGTGCAGATCGGGATGGGCGTTCAGGATCGACCGCAGCAGGGTGGAACCCGACCGTACCGGGGACATGACGAACACCGGAGCGACCAGGAGGCGGTCGGCGCGCGGATCGGCAGGTGGGCGCACCAGTTCCTCCGCAGCCGGCGCGGGAGCCTCCGGTGACGACGGCGCGGCGGGCCGGACACGGGTGAGCTGGACTCCCGTGAACTTGACGAGTGCGCCGTTGATCCTCCGCTGCCATGTCATGGCCCGCGAATCTACCGGTGCTTCCGGGGAATTCCCTGAGAATCAACCCCCTGCTCACCTGTGACCCCACCTCTGTCACCAGACGTTCTGCCGCCTCGGGGTCGTCAGCCACCGGCGGGCCGCCTCCAGGTGGGCGTCGCCAAGCCCGTCCCGGGGGTCGACGGCGACGACGAGGAACTCGCCGACGCCCGGATGGCCGTGCAGGTATTCCAGATCGGCCGGCCCGAGGTCGTCGTCGAACCACACGAACGGCCGGCCCCGGACGTACTCCGCGACGTGCCAGGTCTTGAGGTTCACCCCGTACGGGCGGGGAGGGTCGCCGTCGATCGGGACCACGGGCAGCGGGGGCAGGCCGATCCTGGGGCCGATCTCCTCGTTGGCGCGCTCGCCCCAGGTCGTCGCCCACGTCAGCGCCACGCCGGTCTCCCGGCGCAACGCGATCAGCTTGGCGCCGTGGCGGGGATCGAGCAGCAGGCGGAATCCCTCGCCCTCCACCACGCATTCGAAGCGGCGGAAACGCGGCGAGGAGCGCCGTGCGGGGTTGAGCACCCCGTCGACGTCCAGCAGCAGCAGCGCGCCGTCCATCACACCGCCATCATCTCGCCGCCGGCACCGCCCCTCCACCCGGCGTCATGGTGCGCAAAAGCGAACCGGATCCGGCCGGACATCGTCCGACCGGATCCGGTTCGTGGTCGTCAGGGGTCAGAAATCAGGAGCAGGTGAGGGTCGGGGTGGCCGCGCTGCCGTTGGCGGTGAAGCCGAAGGTGGTCGACGAGCCGGCCGCGACGGAACCGTTGTAGGGGGCGTTGCGGACCGTCACGTTGGAGCCGGACCCGCTCTGCGTGCCGTTCCACAGGCTGCTGATGGTCTGCCCGCCAGGCCAGGTCCAGTTGACCGTCCAGCCGTTCAGCGACGAGCTGCCGGCGCGGACCGTGACCTCGGACTGGAAGCCGCCGGGCCAGGAGTTGACCGTGCGGATCGTCGCGCTGCACGCTCCGCTCGGATCCGGCGAGGTCCCGGGCGACGGGCTGACCGGCGGGGTGGGGCTCGGGCTGACCGGCGGGGTCGGGCTCGGGCTCACCGGCGGCGTGGGGCTGGGCGAGGTGCTCGGGCCGGCGGCGTTGAGGGCGCTCAGCACCGCGTCGTAGGCGGGCTTCTTGTTGCCGCCGCTGAACAGCAGCGGGGTGTCGCCCGAGCGCCAGGAGTCCTGGTCGCGGACGCCCCACACGGTGATGCCGTTGCAGCGCGGAACGGCCAGGCAGTCCTTGACCACGTTGGCGTAGGTGGTCGGCGAGGCGCCCTGGATGTCCAGCTCGGTGATCTGCACGTCGACGCCGAGCGCGGCGAAGTTCTGCAGGGTGGTGCGGTAGTTGCTGGGGTAGGGGCTGCCGCTGTTGAAGTGCGACTGCAGGCCGACGCAGTCGATCGGCACGCCGCGGGCCTTGAAGTCCTTGACCATGTTGTAGACGCCCTGCGTCTTGGCCCAGGACCAGTTGTCGATGTTGTAGTCGTTGTAGCAGAGCTTCGCGTCGGGGTCGGCGGCCCGCGCGGTGCGGAAGGCGACCTCGATCCAGTCGTTGCCGGTGCGCTGCAGGTTGGAGTCGCGGCGGCCGCCGGAGCCGTCGTCGAAGGCCTCGTTGACCACGTCCCAGGCGTAGATCTTGCCCTTGTAGTGGGACATCACGCCGTTGATGTGGCTGATCATGGCCTGGCGCAGCGAGCTGCCCGACAGCTGCCCCCAGAAGTTCGGCTGCTGCTGGTGCCAGGCCAGGGTGTGGCCGCGGACCCGCTTGCCGTTCTGCACCGCCCAGTTGTAGATCCGGTCGCCGTTGGTGAAGTTGAACTGGCCCGGGTTCGGCTCGGTCGCGTCGGGCTTCATCTCGTTCTCGGCCGTGATCATGTTGAACTCACGGCTCGCGATCGTGGTGTACTGCGAGTCGCCGAGCCTGCTCGCACTGATCGCCGTGCCGAAGTAACGCCCGCTCTGCGCGGCGGCCGCGCCCAGCGTGCTCTCCGCCGCGCCGGCGGGGACCGACACCGCCACGGCGGTGATCGCGCCGAGCACGCCGAGGGCGCCGGCGAGCAGCACCCGGCCGCGGCGTAGGCGCCGATCTAGGGGGGTGGCGTTTGAATCCATGCCTGAGCCTCCACAACTGAATCACCGAAAGCGGGGACATCCGCGGGATCGACACCGCGTCCCACGCGTGGGACGCACACCACGAGGGCGTCGCGGACGGCGACCCCCTGCCGCTTCACCACCGACCTGGCAAGGGGAGACCGCCTCTCGGGGACTCAGTCTGGAAACCTCTCCGAAATGTGTCAAGGCTACGCTGAAACTTTCGGAGGCCCGGCCGTGCCCAACCGGCCCTGTCCGGCATCCCACGAGTGGTCGGGCCACGGAAAACAGGGCAACGGTCTCGTAGCCAGACGCGAGCCGGTGATGAAAGTTTCAAATACGCCGTCCACGCGATCGCGGCCCGGCCGTCACCGATAGCTGCTGATGAGCGGACATCCGTTCCGTGCGCCGCAGGGAACGGCGTGCGCCGGGGCCCTTGACGGAGCTTCCCGTCTCGTATTTGCTCCGGCGCACCACCACCCACCGGCCGCCGTGAGAAGAGGAGCAGCGACTCGCCGATTCTGTTAGCGCTAACAACCATGCCGACCAGCGCTACGGAGACGGCCTTCGCCGGTGACGGTCCCCGACGAGGGGGTCGCGCCGCCACGCCAGAGCCACCACCCCCCATTCACTCGCCTTCTTCGGAAAGGTTGGGCAACTGCCGATGTTAACGTTAACAATTGGGCGCGGCTCCACAGAGAGGCCGGCCACCCGCGGCTGGAGGCGGTGGAGACGCCTCCTGACCACCGCGATCCTGTCCGTGACCGTCGCGGCGGCGGTGCCGGGTGTCGCGAGCGCGGAGTCCAACGGCGGGGTGCGGGTCATGCCGCTGGGCGACTCGATCACCGAGGGCACGCAGGTGCCCGGCGGCTACCGGATCGGGC
>NZ_JBSGHN010000017.1:0-223924 GCF_053604425.1 Microbispora sp. NPDC004025
GCGACGGTGCTGATCTGGGACTGCAACGGCCAGAACAACCAGAAGTGGACCTCCACCAGCGCGGGCGAGTTGCGGGTGTACGGCAACAAGTGCCTCGACGTCAACGGCGGCGGCACCGCCGACGGCAGCGCGGTGATCATCTGGGACTGCAACGGCCAGAACAACCAGAAGTGGCGCTTCAACTCCGACGGCAGCATCACCGCGGTCGGGGCGAACAAGTGCCTGGACGTGTCCGGGAACGGCACCGCCAACGGCACCAGGGTCCAGATCTGGTCCTGCACCGCCGGCGCCAACCAGAAGTGGACCCGCGTCTGACCACCAACCGAACCGGAGGCGGCACCCCTCCCCGAACCTCGTCCACCGGCAACAGCGCGGCGGCGCGCGCCTTTGCCCGACTGCATCTCATGTCAGGAAGGAATCTCTCTTATGTCCCGACGTCCGTGGCCGGTGATGCTGGCCACGCTGGCGCTGCTGGCTCCTGTGCCGATGGCGCTGAATGTGCCGGCGGCGAACGCGTTGACGATCCCGGCCTCCGACTACCAGCAGATCGCGCTGGCGACCGGTGGCGGGGAACTGGGTGAGGCGATGTCGCTGGCGGTGTTGCCGAACCGATCGGTGCTGCACACCGCCCGTGACGGCACGCTGCGGATCACCGACGTCAACGGCACCACGAAGGTCGCCGCCAAGCTGAACGTCTACACCCATGACGAGGAGGGGTTGCAGGGGGTCGCGGTCGACCCGAACTTCGCGACCAACCGCTACGTCTGGCTGTACTACTCGCCGCGGCTGAGCACCCCGAACGGGGACGCCCCCTCCAGCGGGTCGCAGTCGCAGTTCGACCAGTGGAAGGGGCATTTGAACCTGTCCCGGTTCACGCTCAAGTCCGACGACACGCTGGATTTGAGCAGTGAGAAGGTCGTGCTGGAGGTGCCGAACGACCGCGGGATGTGCTGTCACGTGGGCGGCGACATCGACTTCGACGCGGCCGGGAACCTCTACCTGACCACGGGCGACGACAGCAACCCGTTCGAGTCGGCGGGGTATTCGCCGCTGGACGAGCGCACGGACCGCAATCCGCAGTACGACGTGCAGCGCACCGCGGCCAACACCAACGACCTGAGGGGCAAGCTGCTGCGGATCAAGCCGCAGCCGGACGGGTCGTACACGATCCCGAGCGGGAACCTGTTCGCGCCGGGCACGGCCAAGACGCGGCCGGAGATCTACGCGATGGGGTTGCGCAACCCGTTCCGAATGAGTGTGGACAAGGCCACCGGGGTGGTCTATCTGGGCGACTACGGGCCGGACGCGGGGTCGACCAACTCCAACCGCGGGCCGCAGGGGCAGGTGGAGTTCAACCGGATCACCAGCGCCGGGAACTACGGGTGGCCGTACTGCACCGGGTCCAACAGCACGAACGAGACCTACAACGAGTGGAACTTCGCCACCAACAGCACCGGCCCCAAGTACAACTGCTCGGGCGGGCCGACCAACAACTCCTTCCGTAACACCGGGCTGACCACGTTGCCGGCCGCCAGGCCGGCCTGGATCCGGTACGGGGGAGACGCCGGATCGCCGCCGGAGTTCGGCGGAGGGTCCGAATCGCCGATGGGCGGGCCGGTCTACCGGTATGACCCGAACCTGAACTCTGCGGTGAAGTTCCCCCAGACGCTGGACGGGCGGTTCTTCGCCGGTGAGTACGGCCGCAAGTGGATCAAGGCGATCGAGGTCCGCTCGGATGGCGGGTACGGCGAGATCAGCGCGTTCCCCTGGTCGGGGACGCAGGTGATGGACATGGCCTTCGGCCCCGACGGGGCGCTGTACGTCCTGGACTACGGCACCGGGTCCAACAACCAGGCGCTGTACCGGGTCGAGTACATCGGCAAGGCCAACCGCAACCCGATCGCCAAAGCCAGCGCGGACAAGACCTCCGGCGCGGCGCCGCTGACGGTGAACTTCTCCTCCGCGGGCAGCTCCGACCCCGAGGGCGGCACACTGTCGTACTCGTGGAACTTCGGCGACGGGACCACCTCCACGTCGGCCAACCCGGCCAAGACCTACACCACCAACGGCACCTACACCGCGACGCTCACCGTCCGTGACCCGCAGGGGCTGACCGGCACGGCGAGTGTGACCGTGAACGTGGGCAACACCGCGCCGTCGGTGGCGTTCACCTCGCCGGTGGAGGGGCAGTTGTTCTCCTTCGGCGACACGGTGCCCTTCCAGGTCAACGTGTCCGACCCGGAGGACGGGACGATCGACTGCTCGGCGGTGACGGTCACCTACTTCCTGGGGCACGACAGCCACGCCCACCAGATCACCTCCAAGTCGGGGTGTTCGGGGTCGATCGCGGTGCCGGTCGACGGTGAGCACGACTCGGCGGCCAACATCTACGGGGTGCTGCAGGCGTCCTACACCGACAAGGGCGGCCTGACCACCACCGTCGTCCGGACGCTGCAGCCGCGGCACCGCCAGGCCGAGCACTTCGGCGCGCAGCAGGGCCTGCAGACGGCCGACCACACCACCGCCGAGGGCGGCAAGACCGTCGGCTACACCGACGACGGCGACTGGATCTCCTTCACCCCGTACAACCTCGCCAACGCCACGCGCATCACCGCGCGAGTGTCGTCCGGCGGCGTGGGCGGCCGGCTGGAGGTGCGGGCGGGCTCGGCGACCGGCACGCTGCTGGGCACGGTGACCGTCGCGGCCACCGGCGGCTGGGAGACCTTCACCGACGTCTCGGCGAACCTCAGCGGAGCGCCGGCGGGGACGACCACGCTGTATCTGGTGTTCCGCGGGGCGACCGGGCAGGGATACCTGTTCGACCTGGACGCCTTCACCCTCGACACCGGCACCTCCAGCTCTCCGTCTCCGTCTCCGTCGCCGTCGGCCTCGCCCACTCCTCCCGCGGGGAGCACGACCTCGATCAGGGGCGTGCCGTCGAACCGGTGCCTGGACGTCAACGGCGCCTCCCAGACCAACGGCGCGACGGTGCTGATCTGGGACTGCAACGGCCAGAACAACCAGAAGTGGACCTCCACCAGCGCCAGTGAGCTGCGGGTCTACGGCAACAAGTGCCTCGACGTCAACGGCGGAGGCACGGCGGACGGCACCTCGGTGATCATCTGGGACTGCAACGGCCAGAACAACCAGAAGTGGCGCTTCAACTCCGACGGCACGATCACCGCGGTCGGGGCCAACAAGTGCCTGGACGTGGCGAGCAGCGGCACGGCCAACGGCACCAAGGTGCAGATCTGGTCGTGCACCGGCGGCAACAACCAGAAGTGGACACGCGTCTGACGCCGTCCCGCAGACCACTCCCCACCATCCGACCGACCATCTGATGCGACGCCCGGCACGGCCCCGCCCTCGACGGCGAGACGGGGACCGCGCCGGGCACCGCGACGAAAGGACATCCATGCTGCGACATCTGACCCCCGCGGCCTCCGGGCGCGGCGCGGGGAGCGACCGGAAGACATCGGTGCTGCGACGCCTGTCGGCGACCGCGGTGGCGTTCACCACCGCCGCCGCCGCGATGGTGGTCCCCGCCACGCACGCCCAGGCCGCCGCCTTCAAGGTGCTGGTCTTCTCCAAGACGGCCGCGTTCCGGCACGACTCCATCCCCGCCGGCATCCAGGCCATCCGCGAACTCGGCGCCGCCAACGACTTCGCCGTGGACGCCACGGAGGACGCGAACGCGTTCACGTCGGGCAACCTCGCGCAGTACAAGGCCGTGGTGTTCCTCAGCACCACCGGCGACGTGCTGAACGCCACCCAGCAGACCGCCTTCCAGTCGTACGTGGACGGCGGAGGCGGTTACGTGGGCGTGCACTCGGCGTCCGACACCGAGTACGACTGGCCCTACTACGGTCAGCTGATGGGCGCCTGGTTCAAAGACCACCCGGCGATCCAGCAGGCCACCCTCAAGCAGGAGGACCGCGCGCACGGCGCCACCGCCCACCTCGGGCAGACCTGGACGCGCACCGACGAGTGGTACAACTACCGGACCAACCCGCGCGCCAACGTGCACGTGCTGCAGAGCCTGAACGAGAGCAGCTACAGCGGCGGGAACATGGGCGACCACCCGATCACCTGGTGCCACCCGCAGGCGTCCGGCCGGTCGTTCTACACCGGTCTCGGACACACCCAGGAGTCGTACTCCGATTCCAACTTCCGCACCCTGCTGCTCGGCGGCATCCGCTACGCGGCCAAGGCCACGAACGCCGACTGCCGTCCGGAGACCGGCTACACGACCCTGTACAACGGGTCGACCTCCGGCTGGACGCAGGCCGGGCCCGGCTCGTTCACCAACAGTGACGCCACGCTGACCTCCCAGGGCGGCATGGGCATGCTGTGGTACAACGCCAAGGAGTTCGGCTCCTACTCCCTCAAGCTCGACTGGAGGATGACCGGCGACTCCAACTCCGGCGTGATCGTCGGGTTCCCGGCCACCAGCGACCCCCAGACGGCCCTCGACACGGGGTACGAGGTCCAGATCGACGCCACCGACACCGCGGACAAGACGACCGGGGCGATCTACGGCGTCAAGTCGGCCGACCTCGCCGCACGTGACGCGGCGCTGAACCCGCCGGGTCAGTGGAACACCTACGAACTGCTCGTCGAGGGCGAGCGGCTGCAGGTCTTCCTGAACGGCAGCAAGATCAACGACTTCACCAATACAAACCCGGCGCGATCCCTGCAGCAGGGATACATCGGCATCCAGAACCACGGGTCCGGCAACGTGGTGGCCTACCGGAACATCCGCATCAAGGAACTGAGCGGCCCGTCGCAGTCCCCCTCGCCCTCCCCGTCCCCCTCGCCGTCCGCGTCGCCGACCCCGCCCACGACCAGCACGACCGCGCTGCGGGGTGTGGCGTCGGGCCGGTGCCTGGACGTCAACGGCGCCTCCCAGACCAACGGCGCGACGGTGCTGATCTGGGACTGCAACGGCCAGAACAACCAGAAGTGGACCTCCACCAGCGCCGGTGAGCTGCGGGTCTACGGCAACAAGTGCCTCGACGTGAACGGCGGAGGCACGGCCAACGGCAGCGCGGTGATCATCTGGGACTGCAACGGCCAGAACAACCAGAAGTGGCGCTTCAACTCCGACGGCAGCATCACCGCCGTCGGGGCGAACAAGTGCCTGGATGTCAGCGGCACCGCCAACGGCACGAGGGCGCAGATCTATACATGTAACGGCCAGAACAACCAGAAGTGGACCCGGGTATGAGATCACCCGCTCATCCCGAGAGAGCTCACGAGGCTCCGTCAGGCACCTATGTGGCATGGCAGGTGTGACAGCACCGTGTGACGTGTGACAACACGGTGCGACATGACGCCCGGCGCCGCCCGATCGGCGCGGCGCCGGGCGTCACCTCGTCGATCCCCGGTCAGCGCGGGCGTGCGGGCCCGGTCGTCCCGCGCAGGGAGATGGGCGGGGCCACGAGGGCCCCACGATGAGCCGCGGCGGGGTCGGCGATCTGCCGGATGAGCAGGTCGACGGCCTGGGCGCCGAGCTCGTCGGCGGGCACGTCGGCGGCGGTGAGCGGCGGATGCAGGTTCTCGGCCCAGTGCCGGCCCGCGACACCGGCGATGGAGAAGTCACGCGGCACGGTCAGGCCCGCGCGCTCGATCGCGCGGTACATGCCGGGCATGGCGGTCTCGTTGATGGTCGCGATGGCGGTGAGATCGGGGTGGTCGGCGAGAAGCCGCCCGACGCAGGACACGCCGGCGCGGGCGTCGTCGGCGCAGCACGTCTGCACGCCCTCCAGACCGCGTTCCGCCACGGCCCGGCTGAAACCGGCCTGAGCCCGGTGGGCCGGGCCGTATCCGGCGGCCATCAGCTCGGTGGAGCGGTTGACCAGGGCGATGCGACGATGACCCAGGTCGGCCAGGTGGTGCACACATTGGGAGATCAGCGTCTCGTAGTCGATGTCCACCCAGGACATCTCGTCGGGACGGCTGGTGCGGCCGATGCCGACGAACGGCAGCCCGGTCTGCCGCAGCCGGGTGACCCGGTCGTCCTCCAGCCGGATCTCCATGAGGATCACGCCGTCGACGCGCCTGCCGCCGACCACCCGCTCGAATGAGCGATCGTGCTCGCCCCCCGAAGGCGACAGCAGGACGTCGAGGTCGGCGCGCGCGGCGGCGTCCACGACGCTGGCGACGAAACCGAGCTGCATCTCGGTGAGGCGCTGGCTGGCCGGGGGGATGACCAGGCCGATCGTGCGGGTCCTGCCCTCCTTGAGCGCCTTGGCGGTGGCGTTGGGACGGTAGCCCAGCTCGTCGATGACCGCCTGGATGCGCCGCCGGGTGTTCTCCGACACCGGGCGCTTGCCGCTCAGAGCGTAGGAGACGGTGCTGCGTGACACGCCCGATCGCTTGGCGATCTCCCCGATGTTCATCCCGCTCCTCAACCGCTCGTCCCCGGCTCCATCATCGTAGGTCGAATCGATAGAGCCGACGAACCCGGCTGTATCCGCAGGACCCCATTGACGTACGCGATGAGCGGGCCTATGTTCATGCGAACCGATTCGATAGTACTACCAGCCGCGGAACGCAGCGGAGGTCAGATCATGGGATCAGCGGCAACCGGCCGGCGGGCGGCCGGTCTGGGTCTGGTGGCGCTGGCGGCCGCGGGCGGCCTCGTCGCGTGCTCCTCGTCATCCGGCGGGTCGTCCGGCGGTGAGGCCACGACGGGGGCGAGCGGGGCCGCCGCCGGCGGGACCTACACGATCTGGGACCCGTACCCGCAGCACGACAAGGGCTCCGAGTGGGTGAAACTGCTGGAGACGTGCGGCACCCAGGCGGGGGTCACGGTCGAGCGCACCGCCTACGACACCACCGACCTGACGAACAAGACGCTGCTGGCCGCGCAGCAGGGCAACGCGCCGGACGTGCTCGTCGTCGACAACCCGGTGGTCTCCACGCTGGCCGAGGCGGGGGTGCTGACGACGACGGAGGACAGCAGCCTCGACACCTCGGCCGTCGCGCCGAACCTGCTCGCGGCGGGACAGATCGGCGGCAAGACGTACGGCGTGCCGATCGGGGCCAACACCCTCGCCCTCTATTACAACAAGGACGTGCTCAAGAAGGCCGGGGTGGACATCGCCTCGGTGCGGGACTGGGCCTCGCTCACCGCCGCGCTGGAGAAGGTCAAGGCGGCCGGCAAGAAGGGCATCACGTTCTCGGCGATCGGCACCGAGGAGGGCAGCTTCCAGTTCCTGCCCTGGTTCTGGGGGTCCGGCGCGAATCTCACCAAGCTGGACTCGCCCGAGGGCGTCTCGGCGGTGGCGTTGTGGACCGACTGGCTGAAGAAGGGGTACGCCCCCAACTCGGTCATCAACAACACGCAGACCACGAGCTGGCAGGAGTTCGCCTCCGGCGACTTCGCCTTCGCGGAGAACGGGACCTGGCAGCTGGCCGCCGCCGAGAAGGCCGGCTTCGCCTACGGCATCATCCCGATCCCCGCCAAGGACGGCGGGACGGCTCCCGCGCCGACCGGCGGCGAGTTCGTCGGCATCCCCGTGCAGCAGGACACCGGGCGCTACGCCACCTCACGCGCGCTGGTGACCTGCCTGACCGACACCGACAACTCCCTGACCACGACCACCGCCCTGTCGTACGTCGCGCCGACGGAGCAGGTGCAGGCCAAGCAGGTCGCCGGGAACCCGGGCCTGGCGGTCTGGGTGGAGGCGGTCAAGGCCGCCAAGGGCCGCACCAGCGACGACCTCGGCACCAAGTATCCGAAGATCTCCGAGCCGATGTGGGGCGCGGTGCAGGCGGCGCTGAGCGGGTCGAAGAGCCCGCAGCAGGCGATGACCGACGCGCAGGCCGCGGCCGCGAGCGCCACGCAGTAGCAGCGGCGCGTGCGGCGGGGGACAGGTCCGGGGGGCGACGGCGTTCCGGATGCCGTGTCCGGCGCCGGACGGCCGCCGGACGAGGGGACAGCATTGGATCACGCGACACACGCATCGGTCGCGCCGCCGCCGGCAGCGGGAGGGGGGCCCGATCGGGCCCGGCCGCGCTCCGGCGGCAGGCGGGCGTCGCTCCGCCGCGCCGCGGCCGGTCAGTGGGCGGCCTGGGCCTTCCTGGCCCCGGTCGTCGTCTACCTGCTGGTGTTCTACGCCTATCCGCTGTACCGCAACGTCGAGCTGAGCCTGCGCGACTACACCGTGCGTTCGTTCGTCCGGGGCGACGCGCCCTTCACCGGAGTGGCCAACTACGCCGAGGTCCTCGGCGACCCGACGTTCGGGCCGGCGTTGTGGCACACGGTGGTGTTCACGCTTGTGTCCCTGCTCTTCCAGTTCGCCATCGGGCTCGCCCTGGCCGTGTTCTTCGTCAGGAACTTCCGGCTGTCGGCCACGTTGCGGGCCCTGTTCCTGGTGCCGTGGCTGCTGCCGCTGATCGTGTCGTCCTCGACGTGGTCGTGGATGCTCAACAGCGAGTCCGGCGTCGTCAACGCGGCGCTCGCCGTCCTCGGTGTCGAGCCCGTCCACTGGCTGACCTCGCCGGACTGGTCGCTGTGGTCGGTGATCATCGCCAACATCTGGATCGGCATCCCCTTCAACCTGGTCGTTCTCTACTCGGGCCTCCAGGCGATCGATCCCGCAGTGTACGAGGCCGCCGAGCTGGACGGCGCGACCGGCTGGCGGCGGTTCTGGTACGTGACGTTCCCGCTGCTGCGGCCGGTCTCGGCGATCACGCTGCTGCTCGGGCTGGTCTACACGCTGAAGGTGTTCGACATCATCTGGATCATGACCAGGGGCGGGCCGAGCGGGTCCTCCACCACGTTCGCCACCTGGTCGTACCGGCTGGGGTTCGGCAACCTGCTGCCGGAGTTCGGCCGCGGCGCGGCGGTCGGCAACCTGCTGATCGTGGCGGCCCTGGTCTTCGGGCTGATCCACATCCGCCTGCAGCGAAGGCAGGCCCTCGCGTGAGCGGGCGGACCCGGCAGGCGCGGCGCGCCCCCCGCACGCGGGCGGCCGGGCGGCAGGGCGTCATGAGCGCCACGCGCGGCCGGTGGAGGACCGCGGCCGGGCTGGTGCTGACCGGGGTGATGCTCTTCCCGGTCTACTGGATGGTCAACGTGTCCTTCACCCGCGAACAGGACATGCGCAAAAGCCCGCCCTCCCTGCTCCCTCTGCACGGCACGCTGGACGGCTACCGGTCGGTGCTCGACCAGCAGCTGCCCTACCTGGGGGTCAGCGTGATCGTGGGACTGGGCACGGTGGCCCTGACGCTGCTGGTCGCGACGCCGGCCGGCTACGCGCTGGGGAAGCTCCGCCCGAAGGGCGGCGGGCTGCTGAGCTTCCTGCTGCTGATCGCGCAGATGATCCCGGGGATCATCATGGCGATGGGGTTCTACGCCGTCTTCCTCAACGTGGGCGTGCTCAACACGATCCCCGGGCTGATCGTGGCGGACTCCACGCTGGCGGTGCCGTTCGCGGTGCTGATCTTCACGGCGTTCATGTCCGGCATCCCCGAGGAGTTGCTGCAGGCGGCCCGGGTCGACGGAGCCGGCGCCCTGCGGACCTTCTGGTCGGTGGTCGTGCCGGTCAGCCGCAACTCGGTCATCACGGTGTCGCTGTTCGCGTTCCTGTGGGCGTGGTCGGACTTCGTCTTCGCCTCCACCCTCGACCAGGGCGGCGCCCACCAGCCCATCACACTCGGCATCTACCACTACATCGGCAACAACAACCAGCAGTGGAACGCCATCATGGCCACCGCCGTGATCGCCTCCATCCCCGCCGCCGTGCTGCTCGTCATCGCCCAGCGTTACGTCGCCGCGGGTGTCACCTCGGGCGCGGTTAAGCACTAGCCAGAAGGGACCCTTCTTTCATGACCGTCGCCGCAGGCCCGGTTTTCTCCCCCAGGGAGATCCCGTTCAGCTTCCGCGGATCGTGGTTCGGCTTCTCCCCGGTGATCGCGGAGAACACCTACGCCCCCGACGTCCATCTGGTGTCGCACCAGACCGGCATGCATCCGATCCTGCGGTTGATCCCCACCACCGGCGGAGCCCGCGCCGAGACGACCCTGTCCGCGACCCCGCACGCGCTCACCTGGACCCGCGACGACGGGCGGATCGACCTCGCCTACGAGACCCCGGACACCGTACGGGTGCGAGGCGAGGGCCTGGGACTTCAACTGGTGGCGGCCGATCCGGTCCTGACGCCGTTCAGCGGCCCGTACTTCTACGCCGATCCCGGCGACGGCTCGTGGGTCTTCACGGTGTACCAGACCGGCCGCCGTTACCGCGTCACCCTTCTCGCCGGGAATGCCGGGTCCTGGGGCGAGCAGGCGCTCGGCACCACCGTGCGCGGCGTCCTGCTCCGCGGCGACGAGCCGTGGGAGATCGCCGTCGAAGAGTACGAGACGGCCCGGGCCCCCTACCGGAGCGAGACCGGATTCGAGCAGGTGCGCACGGCCGCGCGGGCCGATTTCGAATCGTTCCGGGACGCGGTGGCGCCCTGGCGCAGCGACCGGACGCCCGGTGCGGAACTGGCCGCCTACGTCCTGTGGTCGGCCACGGTCCGTCCGGCCGGCTTCGTCACCCGCCCCGCGGTGCTGATGTCCAAGCACTGGATGGACAAGGTCTGGAGCTGGGACCACTGCTTCAACGCCATCGCCCTCGCCGACGGGCTGCCGGAGCTCGCCCGGGACCAGTTCCGGCTGGTGTTCGACCACCAGGACGCCGCCGGCGCGCTGCCCGACTCGGTCACGCACTCGGAGGTCCTGTACAACTTCGTCAAGCCGCCCATCCACGGCTGGGCCCTGGCGCGGCTGCGCCCGCTGGAGGACGGCGAGGCCGCCGAGGCGTACCGGCTGCTGGAGCGGTGGACCTCCTTCTGGCTGACCCGGCGGCGCGTTCCCGGTCACGAGTTCGCCCACTATCAGCACGGCAACGACAGCGGCTGGGACAACGCCACCACCTTCGACCCGGAGCGCGTCGTCGAGACCGCGGATCTGGCGGCCTTCCTCGTCCTGCAGATGCGGGAGCTCGCCCGCCTCGCCGACGAGCTCGGCCGCACGGACGCGGCCGCCGGCTGGAGACGGGAAGCCGACCGCATGCGCGAGGCGCTGCTGGCCGAGCTGTGGGACGGCGACCGGTTCGTGGCGCGCAGTGCCCGCACCGGACGCACGTGGTCCGGTTCAAGCCTGCTCGACCTGATGCCGATCGTCTTGGGGGAGGAGCTGCCGGAGCCCGTCCGGGCGGCGCTGGCCGCCCGCATCGAGACCCACCTGACCGAGTTCGGGCTGGCCACCGAGCTGCCCGGCTCACCCGGCTATCAGGACGACGGCTACTGGCGCGGCCCGATCTGGGCGCCCTCGACCGTCCTCATCGAGGACGGCCTGCGCCGCGCCGGATACCCGGACCTGGCCGACGAGATCAGTGCTCGCTTCCGTGTCCTGTGCGAGAAGTCCGGATTCGCGGAGAACTTCGACGCCCGCAGCGGTGCGGGCCTGCGCGACCGCGCCTACACCTGGACCGCCAGCGCCTACCTCATCCTCGCCGCCGCCCACGAACACCGGCTCACGCTCGCCGATCCGCGGGAACCGGGCCCGGCGCTGACACGGGGCAGGTGACCGGCAGGTGACGCGGGGGAGGTGACCGGCCGGCGACGCCCTCGCCGCGCGGGGCGGGCCGCGCGGCGAGGGTGGTTCATCGGGTCAGGCTCGGGTCCACTTCTGGTTGGTGCCGCCGTGGCAGGTCCAGATGTGCACCTTGCTGCCGTTGGCGGTGCCGTTGTTGGACACGTCCAGGCACTTGTTCGCGCCGACCGCGGTGATGCTGCCGTCGGAGTTGAGGCGCCACTTCTGGTTGTTCTGGCCGTTGCAGTCCCAGATGATGACGGCGGTGCCGTCGGCGGTGCCTCCGCCGTTCACGTCCAGGCACTTGTTGCCGTAGACGCGCAGCTCACCGGCGCTGGTCGTGGTCCACTGCTGGTTGGCCTGCCCGTTGCAGTCCCAGATCTGCGCCTGCGCGCCGTTGGCCTGCGACGCGCCGTTGACATCCAGGCAACGACCCGACCCCACACCCTTCAGCGCGCTCGTGCCGCTCGTGCCGCCCGTGGGGCTGGGGGTCGGCGACGGCCCCGGAGTGCCGGGCGGCAGCAGCGTGATGGTGAAGGTCTCGTCGGCGTTGGAATGCGGCAGACGCACCGTCGTGCCGTTGCCCGACAACGTCACCACCGTGTTCTGCACGGTCACCGGACCGGCGACGGCGCCCCCGCCGTTGTACGGGATGCGTTCGGCCACCACCCGGACCTGGTTGTTCTGCACGATGCCGCTGGTGGCGTCCAGCCGCTGCAGGCCGACCGCGATCTCGCCCGTCGTGCGGCCCCCGCCGACCAGGACCTTCGCCTCCCCGCTCGCCTTCGTCGCGAACGCGTCGTAGGAGGCGCTCGGCGTGACCGAGACGATTTGGCCGGTCTGCGAGCCGTAGAAGCGGTAGACCCACCACTCGCCCTTGGGCTGGTACTGCCCCGCGGAGTTGCGGACGAGCAGGTTGCCCAGGTCGTTGTGCAGGTTGCCGCCGCCGGCCCAGTTGGCCCGCAGGCCGTCCGCGCCGGCCCGCTCCAGCCGGGCGATGTACCAGGACCCGTCCCCGGGGTTCTGCTCGTTGGACGCGCCGTACTCGTTGATCTGGTACGGGCGGGGGTGGGGGATGCCCCGGGAGCCGAGGGTGCTGTCGGCGGTCGCGACGTTGGCCACCGGGTCGCCGGGCAGGGAGTGCCAGCTGACGATGTCGGGGACGACGTTGTTGGCCTTGACGTAGTCGAGGTACTGGGTCCAGAAGCCGCCGGAGGACGGCACGCAGGCGCAGCTCGGTCCGACGATCAGGTGGGACGGGAACGCGGCGCGGATGCGCTGGTAGGCGCGCTTCCACATCTCGAAGTACTGCGAGATGGGACGGTTCCAGAACAGGGTGATGTTGGGCTCGTTCCACAGGTCCCACTGGACCGGGGCGCCGGTGGCCCGCACGTCGCCGATCAGGCGGGTGAGGAAGGCGTCGTAGTCGGTCCAGTTGCCGTTGTCACCAGGGAAACGGGAGATCGGGTAACCGTCGGCGCCCCACAGGTCGTGCACCAGCAGGACGAACTCACCGCCCAGCGACCGGGTGCGCAGCAGCTGCGCGCGGGTGGCGTTCCAGCGGCGGTCGTACTTGCCCGACACCCAGCCGCCCGGGGCGTCCAGCTGGGCGCCGCCGGCCCGCATGTACCGGAACCTGACATCGGTGAAGAAATGGTCCGGGGGATTGGCGCCGTCCTCCGTCATGCCGTAGATCCATCCGGAGGCCCGGTACGTCGGAGAGCCGCCGGCGACGGAGAAGTCGACACTGATCGACTCGTCCGCGGCCTGGGCCGGCGCCGCGGTCGTGAGGAGGGATCCGGCGACGAGCGCGCCGACGGCGAACAGGGCCGCGATCCCGCGGCGGCCTGTTCGCCGCTTCTTGCCTTTCGCGTCCACTCATGACTCCTTGGACAGAGGGGGGTGGGGAGTGACGCCGTGCGAGGGGATCGAGTCGGCGGGGCGGCCGGCCCGCGATCCCGGTTACGGGACTATCGAATCGATTCGCTGGCAGCCTAGGTCTCGTCGGCGAGGGATGTCAACGGCATGTGTCAAGCATCGCCGGACAAGCTCAGGCGCCCCGGGTGGTCGGCTCCCGTCTGACGCAAGCGACGCTGCGCGCAGAACGTGAAAGTTTCATACCTATGTCTGGCTGAGCAGTCGAAAGATAGTACTGATCGCCGCTCGGCTGGATCGGGCGAGCGGGGCACGGCATCATCGGCACCACGTTGAGATGGGGATTCTCGATCTAGGTGGCGACGGCGTGCTCGTTGTGTGTGAACAGACATCCAATGGATCGTCGATAAGCATGCTTGACAGGCATGAGGCGCAGACCTATGGTCGTTCCGAATCGATTCGACAAATGTCGCAGGTCAGACCCGGTGTCCGTCGCGCCGGCACCGTCGAAATCGTTCCGGCTGCGCCGGCCGCGAGCCGGTCCGGCGGCCGTAACGCCCTCGCCGGCGACCGACTCGGTGAACCGGACATCGGGCGCAGCACGACTCCCACCCCCCGCAAGGAGATCCCGTGCACGACTGCTCACCCCGGACGGCGCGGAGACGTGTCCCGGCCGGTCTCCCGGCTGCGATGCCGCGTGCAGCTTCCGGCATGGCCGGTGCGGCCGTACGCCCCGACAGGTGGGCCGCGTGCTGAGGATGACCGGTATCGGCAAGAGCTTCCTTGGCGTCCGGGTTCTCGGCGGGGTCGATCTGGAGGCGGCCGCCGGTGAGGTCCACGCGGTGGTGGGGGAGAACGGCGCGGGCAAGTCGACGCTGATGAAGATCCTGGCCGGCGTGCACACCCCGGACGAGGGGACCATCGAGATCGACGGCCGGAGCGTGGCGTTCGGGCACCCGGTCGAGGCGCAGCGGGCAGGCGTGGCGATCATCCATCAGGAGCTCACCTTGCTGCCGGAGCGGACGGTGGCCGAGAACGTCTTCCTCGGACGGGAACCCGTCCGGCGGGGGCTGGTCGACCGGGCCGCGATGGAGTCGGCGACCGGCGAGCTGCTGGAGTCTCTCGGCGAGGAGGCGTTCGGGCCGCGCGATCTCGTCCGGCGGCTCTCGGTCGCGCAGCAACAGGTCGTCGAGATCGCCAAGGCGCTGTCGCTGAACGCCCGGATCGTGGTCATGGACGAGCCGACCGCAGCCCTGGCCGGCCACGAGGTCGAGCTGCTCTACACGCTGGTGCGGCGGCTCACCGGGCGTGGCATCGCGGTCCTGTACATCTCGCACCGGCTCCGCGAGATCTTCGATCTCGCCGACCGGATCACCGTGCTCAAGGACGGCGCCCGGGTCACCACCGCGGCGGCGTCGAGCCTGGACACCGCGACCCTGGTCCGCCTGATGGTCGGGCGGGAGCTGCGGTCGTACTACCCGCCCCGGGCGGCGGAACCGCCCGGGGAGGTGCTGCTGAGCGTGCGCGGCGGCGGCAACGCCCGGCTGCACGGCATCGACCTCGACCTGCGCGCGGGGGAGATCGTCGGAGTGGCCGGGCTGCAGGGCTCGGGCCGCACCGAGCTGGCCAAGGCGCTGTTCGGCGCCGAGCCGTTCACCGGGGGCGAGATGACGCCCCGCCGTCCCCGCTCGCCACGAGAGGGCATCGCGGCCGGGATCGGCCTGGTCACCGAGGACCGCAAGGCCGAAGGACTCCTGCTCAACCAGCGGGTGGGCGACAACGCCCTGCTCGTCGCCCGGGCGACCAAGGCCCGTCGGCCCGGCGTCGAGCGGCTGCTCGAGCGGGTGCGGCTCAACCCGCCCCGGCCCACCCAGGAGGTCCGGCTGCTGTCCGGCGGCAACCAGCAGAAGGTCGTGCTGGCCAAGTGGATGTCGGTCGCGCCGCGCGTCCTGCTGTTCGACGAGCCCACCCGCGGTGTCGACGTCGGCGCCAAGGCCGCCATCCACGAGCTGATGCGCGAACTCGCAGGCGACGGCGTGGCCGTCCTGATGATCTCCTCGGAGCTCCCCGAGCTCATCGGCATGAGCGATCGCATCGTGGTGCTGCGGGACGGCCGCATCGCCGGGGAGCTGCCCGCCGGCTCCACCGAGGAAGCCGTGATGCACCTGGCGGCCGCGTCATGACCCAGCAGCTGAAGCTCCGGCGCGTACCGGCCGGGGGCTCGTTCCTGCGGCGGCTGTCGGCCGACCGGCCCGCCCGCGCCGTCTACGTGGCGCTGGTCCTGCTCGTCGTGCTGGGGTGGCTGCTGTTCGCCCTGGACGGCGGGCAGTTCCTCAGCCAGGAGAACATCGTCGGCATCCAGCAGCGGTCGGCGGCCCTCGGCATCGTCGCGGTCGGCCAGACCCTGGTGATCCTGGCCGGGAGCCTGGATCTTTCGGTGGCCTATCTGATCAGCCTGACCTCGCTGGTCGCGGCCGAGATCATGGCCGGCTCCGACGCGGGCGTGCCGTTCGCGGTCGCGGCGGTGCTGGCGGTCAGCGCGACGGCCGGGCTGGTGAACGGCCTGATCGTCACCAGACTCCGGGTGCACGCCTTCATCGCCACGCTCGGGGTCGCGCTGATCCTCAGAGGGGTGCTCGACGAGCGGTACGACGGGCCCGCGGGCAGCGTGCCGGAGTCCTTCCAGCATCTCGGGTACGACCGCATCGGGCCGCTGCCGGTGTCGGCGCTGCTGTGGGCCGCGGTCGCGGCGTCCGCGTGGCTCATGCTCAGCCGGACGCGGCTGGGATACCGGATCTACGCCGTGGGCGGGGACGCGGAGGTCGCGCGCCTGTCGGGCATCCGCACCGGGCGGGTCGTGGTCACCGCCCACGTGCTCTGCTCGGTCTGCGCCGGGATCGCCGGGCTGCTGCTCGCCTCCCGGCTCGGGGCGGGCGCGCCGACGGTGGGAACCGACGGCGGATACGACCTGGAGTCGATCGCCGCGGTCGTGCTCGGCGGGACGGCTCTGGCCGGAGGCCGCGGCGGGGTCGCCGGGACCGTCGGCGGCGTCCTGCTCCTGGCCGTCCTCGACAGCATCTTCAACCAGCTCGAGGTCGACTCCTTCGCCAAGGACGTCGTACGGGGCGTGGTCCTGGTGGCCGCCCTGGCGATCTACGCCCGCAGGAGGCGGACCGCATGAGACGCGCGCTGCCGATCTTCGTCGTGCTGGCCGGGCTGCTGGTCGCCATCGCGGTCGTCAACCCGTACTTCCTGGAGCCGTCCGCCTTCCTCGCCTTCGTCAAACGGGCCGCGCCGCTGGTCATCCTCGCGGCCGGGCAGTACTTCGTCATCGTGTCCGGCGAGTTCGACCTGTCGGTCGGCTCGCTCGTCACCGCCGAGGTGGTGATCGCCGCCCGGCTCATCGACGGCTCGGCGGAGGCGACCTGGCCCGTGCTGGCCCTGCTGATCGTCATCGGGCCGCTCACCGGGCTGGTCAACGGGATCGTGACCACCCTGCTCCGGGTCCCGTCGTTCATCACGACCCTCGGCATGCTGCTGATCCTGTCCGGGGCGGTCTTCCTCTGGACGGGCGGCGCGCCCCGGGGCGCCCTGTCCCCGGAGTTCCGCGAGCTGGGCCGGGGGAGCCTCGGCCCTGTGCCCTGGTCGGTCCTCATCCTCGTCGCGGTGGCGGCGGCCGCGATCTGGGCGATGCGCGCGGGTTTCGGCCACACGTTGATCGCGGCCGGCGACAACGACCGGGCGGCGGCTCTGTCCGGCGTCCGCGTCGCCCGCGTGCGGACGGTGGCGTTCATGATCTCCGGGCTGTCCGCGGCGGTCGCCGCGATCCTGCTCGGCGGCTTCGCCGGGGTGTCCGCGCAGGTCGGTCAGGGCCTGGAGTTCCAGGCCATCACCGCTGTCGTGCTCGGTGGCGTGGCCCTCGGGGGCGGCCGCGGTTCCGTGGTCGCCGCCATGGCGGGCGCCTTCACCCTGGAGGCGCTGTTCACCCTGCTCAACCTGTACGGCATCTCGGGGGCGCTGGAGCCGGCCGTACAGGGCGTGATCATCATCGCCGCGGTGGCGCTGGGGGCCGTGAACCTCCCGCGCAGAAGAACCGCGGCGGTCTCGTGACGGAAGGAAGACCATGCGTTCATATTCGCGGCGGCTCCTCGCCTCCGCCGCGCTGGCCGCGCTGACGCTGCCGGCGGCCGCGTGCACCAGCGACAAGCCCGTGTCCTCGGCCTCCGCCTCCGCCGCGCCGGCCGGGTCGGCCGCGCAGGAGGACAAGGGCACCGGCGCGCAGTCGAAGTTCTTCGTGCAGGCCGACTACGACGCCCAGATGGCGATGCGCCGGGCGCAGCCGACCGGCCCGTCGGACAAGCCGTGGGAGCAGAGCATCGACCCCCAGCTCGTCGACACCGCCGAGTACAAGAAGGCGGGGCCGTACCACCTGTGCTTCTCCAACGCCGCGGTCAACAACCCCTGGCGGCAGGTCGGCTGGAAGACCATGCAGGCGGAGGTCGCCCTGCACAAGGAGATCGCGAAGTTCACCGCCCTGGACGCCGAGGGCAAGGACGACAAGCAGATCTCCGACATCGCGGAACTGCAGGGCAAGGGCTGCGACGCGCTGATCGTCTCGCCCAACACCACGGCCACGCTGACTCCCGCGGTGGCCGGGGCGTGCCCGAAGGTGCCGGTCATCGTGTTCGACCGGGGGGTCCAGACCGACTGCCCGGTCACCTTCATCAAGCCGATCGGCGGCTACGCCTTCGGCGCCGAGGCGGCCGAGTTCCTCACCGGCAAGGTGCAGGCCGGCGGGAAGATCCTGGCGCTGCGCATCCTGCCCGGTGTCGACGTGCTGGAGACCCGGTGGTCGGCGGCGAAGGTCGCCTTCGACAAGAGCGACCTCGATGTCGTCGGCGTGGAGTTCACCGACGGCGACGCCGCGAAGACCAAGAGCATCGTCAGTGACTACATCCAGCGCTACGGCAAGATCGACGGGGTCTGGATGGACGCGGGCGCCACCGCCGTCGCGGCCGTCGAGGCGTTCGAGGACGCGGGCCAGCCCGTGCCGCCGATCAACGGCGAGGACCAGCAGGACTTCCTGCGGAAGTGGAGCGACGCGAAGCTGACCGCGATCGCGCCGACCTATCCGACCTACCAGTGGCGAACGCCGATCATCGCGGCGCTCAAGATCCTGAAGGGCGAGCAGGTGCCGAAGGTCTGGAACCTCCCGCAACCGGCGATCACGCAGGAGAACCTCGCCACCTACCTCAAGCCCGGCCTGCCGCCGCTGCACTACGCCCTGTGCGGGTGCGAGGACATGCCCGGCTACCCCGCGAAGTGGGGTGGCACGTCGTGATCGGCGTCAACACGTGGGTCTGGGTCTCGCCGCTCACCGACGAGTCCCTGGCCGCCCTCGCGCCGCGGATCGCGGAGTGGGGCTTCGACGTCGTCGAACTGCCGGTCGAGCATCCAGGCGACTGGGACCCGGAGAGGGCGGCGGCCCTCCTGGACGGGCTCGGGCTCGGCGCGTCGGTCGTGCTCACGATGCCACCGGGACGCGAGCTCGTCGACGCCTCGCCCGAGTGCGTGCAGGAGACCCAGGACTACCTGCGGCACTGCGTGGACGTGGCGGTGACCGTCGGCGCGCCGGCGATCAGCGGCCCGGCGTACGCCTCCGTCGGCCGCGCCTGGCGGATGAGCGCGGACGAGCGGCGCGCGGTCTACACCGAGCTGGGGGAGAACCTGAAACCGGTCGTCGCCTACGCGGCCGAACGCGGGGTCCGGCTCGGCGTCGAACCGCTCAACCGGTACGAGACCAGTGTCCTCAACACCGTCGAGCAGGCGCTCGAAGCCCTCCCGGAGGAGTGCGGGCTCGCCCTCGACACCTACCACCTGAACATCGAGGAGAAGGATCCCCTCCGGGCCGTCCGCCTGGCGGGGGACAGGATCGCGCACATCCAGGTGTGCGGGACCGACCGCGGCGCCCCGGGCGCCGACCACTTCGACTGGCCGGGCTTCGCCGCGGCCGTGCGCGACGTGGACTACCGCGGCCCTCTCGTGATCGAGTCCTTCACCGCCGACAACCAGACCATCGCCACCGCGGCGTCCGTCTGGCGTCCGCTCGCCCCGAGCCAGGACGCCCTCGCCACCGAAGGACTCGCCTTTCTCCGCACCCTCATGGCCTGACCGGCCGATCACATGCCTTCGCACCCCGTAACTCCGGCCGTCACCGGTAACCCCCCAGGAGATCCCTCATGCGAAGATCACGCTTACTGCCCGCTCTGGCCGCGGCCCTGTTAGGGCTGTTGCTGTCCGCGGTGCCGTTGGTGGCGCACGCGGCCGCACCGCAGTTCAAGGTGCTGCTGTTCAGCAAGACCGCGTCCGGCGCCTACCGGCACGACTCCATCGCCGCCGGCATCGCGGCGTTCCAGCAGCTGGCGACGGACAACAACTTCCAGCTCGACACGAGCGAGAACTCCTCCGTCTTCACCACGTCGAACCTCAACAACTACGACGCGGTGATCATGCTCCAGACGTCGGGCATGGTGTGGGACAACGACGCGCAGCGTCAGGCCATGCAGGCCTACGTGCGCAGCGGCCACGGCGTCGTGGCGATCCACAACGCCGTCGACATGAACATCGAGTCGCAGTTCCCCTGGTGGGACCAGACCGTGCTGGCCGGCGCGCACATGACCCAGCACTCCTCGATCGTCCAGGGCACCGCCAAGGTCGCCGACAAGGTGCACCCCTCGACCAAGGGCCTGCCGGACCGGTGGGTGCGCACCGAGGAGTGGTACAACTTCGACAAGAACATGCGCGGCTCGGTGCACGTGCTGGTCACCGCGGACGAGACCACCTACGACGCGGGCGCGAACAAGATGGGCGCCGACCACCCGATCTCCTGGTGTCACAACCCGGAGGGCGGCCGGGTGTGGGCGACCGCCATGGGCCACAACGCGTCCTCCTACTCGGAGTCGCTGTTCAAGCAGCACCTGCTGGGCGCGGTGAAGTGGGCGGCCGGCGCGGCGCCGGGCGACTGCGGCGGCACGATCGCGGCCCGCTTCCAGAAGGTGACCCTCGACGGCGCGCCGGACCAGCCGATGGAGCTGGACGTCGCCGCCGACGGCAGGGTCTTCTACATCTCGCGGTCGGGCAAGGTGAACCTGATCCCCGCGGGCGGCGGCGGCACGCGCGTCATCGGCACCCTGTCGGTGTACGACGGCGGTGAGGACGGCGGGATCGGGCTGGCGCTCGACCCGAACTTCGCCACCAACGGCTGGATCTACCTCAACTACTCGCCGTCCAACGGCGGCGAGGTGAACCGGGTGTCGCGCTTCACCTTCAACGGCACCAGCCTCGACATGTCGAGCGAGAAGAAGATCATCGAGGTTCCGGCGTACCGCAACGTCGACGAGCCCGGCCACACCGGCGGCTACCTCGCGTTCGGCCCGGGCGGCAACCTGTACATCGGCCCCGGTGACGACACCAACCCCAACGGGTCCAGCGGCTACGCCCCGATCGACGAGCGGCAGGGCCGGGAGCACTACGACGCCCAGCGGTCCGCGGCCAACACCAACGACCTGCGCGGCAAGATCCTGCGCATCCACCCCGAGGCCGACGGCACGTACACGATCCCGTCCGGCAACATGTTCGCGCCCGGCACCGCCAAGACGCGGCCGGAGATCTACGCGATGGGCTTCCGCAACCCGTTCCGCTTCTCCGTCGACAAGGTCACCGGCTGGATCTCGGTCGGCGACTACGGCCCGGACGCGGGGGCGGCGAACGCCAACCGCGGTCCCGAGGGCACCGTCGAATGGAACCTGATCAAGGAGCCGGGCTTCTACGGCTGGCCCTACTGCGTCGGGAACAACATCCCGTTCAACGACTTCAACTTCGCCACCAACACCTCCGGCGCGAAGTTCAACTGCTCGGCGCCGGTCAACAACTCGCCCAACAACACCGGCCTGACCAACCTGCCCGCGGCCAAGTCCGCGACCATCTGGTACAACTACCACGCCTCGGCCGAGTTCCCCGAGATCAACTGCTGTGGCGGGGCGGCGCCGATGGGCGGCCCGTTCTACCGCTACGACGCCTCCAGCACCTCCGACCGCAAGTTCCCCGACTACTTCGACGGCACGCCGTTCCTCTACGAGTGGAGCCGCAACTTCGTCAAGGAACTGCGGCTGGACTCCTCCGGCAACCTCCTGAAGATCAACCCCTTCGTCGCCCAGATCGCCCCGCACGCGCCGATCGACATGAAGTTCGGCCCGGACGGCGCGCTGTACATGGCCGACTGGGGCAACGGCTTCGGTCACGCGAACACCGATGACGCCGTCTACCGGATCGACTACGTGGTGGGCAACCGCGCTCCCATCGCCAAGGCGAGCGCCACCCCCGACTCGGGCAAGGCGCCGCTGACGGTGGCGTTCTCCTCGGCCGGCTCGTCCGACCCCGACGGCGAAGCGATCACCTACAGCTGGGACTTCGGCGACGGCGGCACCTCCACCAGCGCCAACCCGTCCCACACCTACAGCGCCAACGGCACCTACAACGCCAAGCTGACCGTACGGGATGCGAGCGGGAAGACGGCCAGCGTCACGGTGCCCGTCGTGGTCGGCAACACCCGTCCCACGGTCGCCTTCTCGGCTCCGCCGGACGGCGGGTTCATCGACTTCGGCGACCGGGTGACCTACACGCTGAACGTCACCGACGCCGAGGACGGCGCCGCCGACTGCACCAAGGTCAACGTGTTCACCGCGCTCGGCCACGACCAGCACGCCCACGACACCGGTCAGTACACCGGCTGCTCGGGGACGGTCACGACCACGGCCTCCGGCCATGACGAGGCCTCCAACGTCTACTACGTCCTGGGTGCGGACTACACCGACAAGGGCGGCCTGAAGGGCAGCGCCGGCATCACGCTGCAGCCCAAGCACAAGCAGGCCGAGCACGCGACCGGCTCGTCCGGCATCAGGATCGTCGACGAGTCCGGGGCCGAGGGCGGCAGGCGGATCGGCGACATCTCCAACAACGACTGGATCTCCTTCACCCCGTTCAACCTGTCCGGAATCGACACGGTGTCCTTCCGCGTCTCGGCGCCGTCCAGCACCGGGGCGTCCATCGAACTGCGCGCCGACTCGCCGACAGGGGCGCTCATCGCCTCCGCTTCGGTGCCGGCGACCGGGGGATGGAACAACTACGTGTCCCTGCCCGCGGCGCGGGTGACCGACCCCGGCGGCACGCACGACGTGTACGTCGTGTTCAAGGCGCCGTCGGCGAACGCCTTCGACGTCGACTCGTTCACCTTCGGCGGCACGGGCGTCGGACAGGGCGGCGGCTCCTCGCCGTCCCCCTCACCGTCGGTTTCGCCCTCTCCCTCGCCCTCCGCGTCGCCCTCGGGCGGCACCAGCACCAGTGCCCTGCGGGGTGTGGCGTCGGGTCGGTGCCTGGACGTCAGCGGCGCGTCGCAGACCAACGGCGCGCAGGTGAACATCTGGGACTGCAACGGGCAGGCCAACCAGCGGTGGACGTCCACCAGCGCCGGTGAGCTGCGCGTCTACGGCAACAAGTGCCTGGACGTGAACGGCGCGGGCACGGCCGACGGCACCAGCGTGCTCATCTGGGACTGCAACGGCCAGAACAACCAGAAGTGGCGGCTGAACTCCGACGGCAGCATCACCGCGGTCGGCGCGAACAAGTGCCTGGACGTGTCCGGGAACGGCACCGCCAACGGCACCAAGGTGCAGATCTGGACGTGCAACGGCCAGAACAACCAGAAGTGGACCCGGGTGTGACCTCGATGTGACGCCCGGCCCCGGAGCCGGTCCGCCTCGGCGGACCGGCTCCGGGGAAGCCTCGCGATGCCGCGACGGCCTTCCGGCTGTCAGGCGAGCGCGAGCGCAGCGGCTGCGGTGACGGCGCCGGGGTCGCCCGCGTAGGCCGCGGCTTCGATCACGGCCGTCGCGGCGGCGGGGACGAACCCGTCGGACGTCCACCTCCGCAGCGGCCGGGTCGAGGCGGGCACGGTGACCCGGGCCGATTCCCCGGCGGCGAGCTCGACGGTCGCGAAGCCGAGCAGGACCCGGGCGGGGAAGTCGTCGGCCGCCGCGTCGATGCCGGTGGGCCGCCCGTAGAGCTGGACGACGTGGCGGCCCGCGCGCGAGCCGGTGTTCGTCACGGTCACGACTCCCGTGATGGAGTCGCCGTCGCCCTCGCCGACCGTGAGGTCGGCGAGGGCGAAGCTCGTGTAGGACAGCCCGAACCCGAGCGGGAAGGCCGGCGCGTGGCCGTCCCGGTCCAGCAGCCGCTGACCGAACCACTTGTCGTAGGTGATGGCGGTGGCGTCGCGGTCGAAGTACGGCAGGTGCTCCTCCGTGGCCGGGATCGAGTACGGCAGCCGCCCGGCCGCGTCGACGTCGCCGAGCAGCACGTCGGCCAGGGCCCGGCCGCCCTCGCAGCCGGAGTACCAGGAGACCAGCACGGCGGGTACGGCGTCGCGCCACTCCTCGGTGATGACGGCCCCGGCGGTGACGATCACCACGACGGTGCGCGGGTTGGCCGCCGCCACCGCCCGGATGATCTCGGCGTCGACGGGCCGGAGCCGCAGGCTCGCGCGGTCGCCGCCGGCGCTTCCGCCGCTCATGGACTCCACCGCACCGGGCTCGGCGAGGAAGGCCGCGAACGACTGCCCGGCGGGATCGTCGCCGGGCGGCGGGAACAACGCCAGCAAATCGGCGTCGGCCAGCACGTCCCCGCCGATCCATTCGCCCTCGTCGGCGGCGGTGTAACCGGCGACGACGACGGCGACGTCGGCCTGTGCGGCCGCGGCGGCGGCCGCGGCCGGGTCGTCGTCGGCCACATGGGTGATCCGGGTCCCCGGGAGCGCCTCGGTCAGCCCCCGCAGCGCGGTGATCACCTCCGGGGCGCGTACGTCGGAGGATCCGTTGTCGCCGGTGTTGGCCACGTCGGCCAGGCGCCCGACGACCGCCAGGGAGGCGAGGGCGTCCCGGCTCAGCGGCAGCAGGGGCGCGTCGCCGACCGGGTCGTTCTTGAGCAGCACCATGCCGCGGGCGGCGACCTCGCGTGCCAGTGCGCGGTGCTCGGAGCTGAACACCACGTCGAGCGGGGGCTCGGGCTCGGTGAGGGCGGCGTAGTGGCGCAGCTGGGTGGCGAGGATGCGGCGGGCCGCCCGGTCGACGTCGTCCCAGCTCGCCCGGCCCGCCTCCAGGTCGGCGGACAGGTGCTCGGCGCGCTGCTGGCGGAAGGGCTCCTCCACGTCCAGCCCGGCGCGCAGCGAGGCCGCGGCGTCGCGCAGGCCCCAGATGAAGTCGGAGACGGTGACGCCCTCGAAGCCCCACATGCCGCGGAGCACGCCCTCCATCAGGTGCTCGTTCTGCCCGGCCCACTCTCCGTTGACGGAGTTGTAGGCGGTCATGACGCCCGACACGCCCTCTTCCACGATCCGCCGGAAGTGCGCCAGGTAGACCTCGTGCAGCGCCGCGTCGTCGGCGGTGACGTCGACCGTGAACCGGGCGTTCTCCATGCTGTTGAGCGCGTAGTGCTTGACGACGGCCATGGCGTTGCGCTGCACCCCCCGGGTCAGCGCCGCACCGAACTCGCCGAGCAGGACCGGGTCCTCGCCGTACGTCTCCTGGGCCCGGCCCCACGACGGGTGGCGGGGCAGGTTCACGCACACGCCGCCGAAGAAGTTGGCGCCCTGCGCGCGCAGTTCGAGCCCGATCGCGGTGCCGACGCGCTCCTCTAGCTCGACGTCCCAGGTCGCGCCGCGGGCCATGGAGACCGGGAAGGCGGTCGACTGCCCCATCACCACACCGCGCGGGCCGTCGGAGAACAACAGGCCGGGGATGCCCAGCCGCTCGACGCGGCCCATGGGGTAGGGGGTGAGGTTGTACCCGTTGGTCATCATGTCGGCCATGCCCTCCCAGAACGGCAGGTCCCCGTCCAGCAGCCACAGGCGTTCCTCGCGGGTCATCTGCGACAGCAGCTCGTCGACCGCCTCGTCGAGGGGCCGCCCGGCGCGCACTGCGGCGACGGCGGCGGAGAATGCGGTGGGGGAGGAGGGCGTCGACATGCGCACACAACTCTCTGAACAGGCGCGACAGCGCTATCTACCAAACGGTAGATAACCTAGGCTGGTATCGTGATCGAATCAACCCCCCGTCTCCCAGGAGCCAGGACGGCATGACCCCCGCACCGGGACGGCGCCGGCTGCCGCTCGCCGAGCGCCGGGAGGAGATCCTCCAGGCGGCCACCGAGCTGATCGCCGTCTCCGGATTCAAGGGCGTCACCCTCGAGGCGTTCGCGGCGGCCTGCGGCATGACCAAGGCGGGGCTGCTGCATCACTTCCGCTCACGGGAGGACCTGCTCATCGCGGTTCTCGAACGCCGGGACACGCTCGACCTCGCGAGCGTCGCCGACACCTTCGAACCGGCGCCCGACCCGGCGACCGCCCGCGCCGTCATGTCCGGATTCGTCCGGCGCAACCTCGCGCAACGCTCACTCGTGCAGCTGTACACGATGTTGTCGGCGGAGGCGCTGGACCCCGCCCATCCCGCGCACGCCTACTTCCGGACGCGGCTGACCGAGGGTCGTGCCATGCTCGAACGCTACCTGCTGGCCTGGCATCCCCGGCCGGACCGGGCCGCGGTGGACCTGCTCGCCTTCCTCGACGGCCTGCAGCTCAACTGGCTGCGTGACGCCGACATCGACTTCCTCGCCCAGTGGGAGGCCTTCGCCGACAGGTTCTTCGCCCTCTGACCGCCGTACGAGGTTCCCGGCCGGCTCACCGCGCCTTGCCGACGCCTCTGGCCAGGGGCGCGCGCCAGCGATACCGCATGGCGAGGATGCGGAACGCGAAGGCGAGCACGGCCGAGGACAGGGTGGCGACGAACCCCCGCACGTCCAGCGCGTGCAGCGCGACCATCGCCGTCGAGCCGAGCATCGCCGGCACGGCGTAGAGCTCCCGGTCGTAGAGCAGGGTCGGCCTCTCGCCGGACAGGACGTCGCGGATGACGCCGCCGCCGACCGCCGTACAGACCCCGAGGAACACGGCGTGCATCGGTGCGAGGCCGTAGTGGAGCGCCTTGGCGGTCCCGACCGCGCAGAACAGGCCGAGACCCGCCGCGTCGAAGACGAGCACCGCGGGCATCGCCCGCTCGACCTGGGGATGCCAGAAGAAGGCGATGACGGTGGCCACGACCGGCACGAGGAGATACGCGGTGTCCCGCAGCGCGGCGGGCTGCACGCCGATGAACAGGTCACGCATGATGCCGCCGCCGACCGCGGTGAAGAACGCGAGCACCGCGATGCCGACCACGTCGAGCCGTTCGCGTACGCCCTGGAGCGCGCCGGACAGGGCGAAGACGAAGATTCCGACGAGGTCGAGCACGGGGGTCACGGGCCCACATTCTCCCACATAAAGTGCAAATCGCCGTGTCAAGATCAGGTAGTCGGGCCCGGCGGAGGTCCTCCGTGCCGTTCCCGCCCAGGCCGACGGCGAAGGTGATCACGATCTTCGTGATCGTGTCCAACCGAGCGGTCCTCATGTGACGTCCGCAGGACGCTGGACCACCCGCATGAGGGTCCCCTTAAGAAGGATCACCCGGAGCGTCGGGCACGCCGTCCGTCGCTGGCCCGCGCGTGCCCTCCGCATCGACCGCGTGAGAAGCGCGCCGGGGTAGCGTCGGGACTGTGCCGTCGAGAGCTCGGGGGCCGCACCCTCCGCCCGCCGGCCGCGGAAGTCCGGACGACACGGGCAAGGGCAGCGGGGGACGGCATGTGATCGGGTGTCCTGACACCGGGCGCATCTGGGGCGGTCTGGTGCGCGACCACCACCTCACGCCACTGGACGACCTGGCGGCCTCGGTCATCGAGCACGTCCGGCCGCTCGGCTTCACCGAGATCATGATCTATGTGGCCAGCCTGCGGCCGCTGTATCTGGTGCCGCTGCCCGGACAGTGCGACGTGTACGGCGAACCGCTGAACCGCGTCGCCATCGACACGACCCTGGCCGGGCGCGCCTACCGGAACCAGGAGATCGTCCAGGCGCGCCCCGCCACCGACCCGTACGTCGCCGAGGCCGCCGAACCGCTCGGCAGCGAGGGGCCCCGGCGCCTGTGGGTGCCGATGCTGAACGGTACGGAGCGGGTCGGCGTGCTCGGGGTGACCGCGCCCGTGGTCGACGACACCATCGAGCGCATCGCGAACGAGCTGGCCAGCCTGGTCGCGCTGCTGGTGGTGAGCAAGCGGGCCTACAGCGACGCCTTCGCGCGGCTCGTGCGCACCGAGGAGATGCACCTGTCGGCCGAGATGCTGTGGACCCTGCTGCCGATCAGGAACTTCGCCACCGACACCATGACCGTCAGCGCCGGGCTGGAACCGGCCTACCACGTCGGCGGCGACGCCTTCGACTAGGCCCTCGACGGCGGCACGCTCCACATCGGGATCTTCGACGCCATGGGGCACGACACCTCCGCCGGCCTGACCGCCGCGATCGCCCTGAGCGCCTACCGCAACAACCGCCGCCGGCGCAGGCCGGACTGCTCGACATCAGCGACGCGATCGACGAGGCGATCGCCGGGCAGTTCGCCAGCTCCCGGTTCGCCACCGGGGTCCTGGCCGACCTGGACATTCGCACAGGATGGCTGACCTGGGTGAACCGGGGGCATCCCCCGCCGCTCGTCCTGAGACAGGGACGGGTGGCCTCGGTGCTGGAAAGCCCACCGGACACCCCCATGGGTCTCCACCTGGGCCCGGCCGCCGGGCTCGCGCGCCGCCAGCTCGAGCCCGGCGACCGGCTGCTCCTCTACACCGACGGCATCGTCGAGGCGCTGACTCCCGACGGAGAGAGGTTCGGGCTGGACCGCTTCGCCGACTTCGTCATCCGGCGGGAGGCCGACGGCGTCTCCGCACCGGAGACCCTGCGCCGCCTGATCCACTCGATCCTCTCCTACCAGCGCGGTCAGCTCCAGGACGACGCCACGGTGATGCTGGTCGAGTGGCGCACGGGGCGGCACCAGAAGCTCGCGTTGTGAGCGAGGCCCCGCTCAGTCGCGGGCGAGCAGCTCGAGCGTGTCGACGACGCGGTTCGCGAAGCCCCACTCGTTGTCGTACCAGGCCACCACCTTGACGTGCGTGCCCTCGACCCGGGTGAGGGCGGCGTCGAAGATCGACGACGCGGCCTCGCCGGTGATGTCGCTGGAGACCAGCGGCTCGTCGGCGTAGTCGAGGATGCCCTTGAGCCGGCCGTCGGCGGCGGCGCGGTAGGCCGCGAGCACCTCGTCGCGGGTGACCCGGCGGGAGACCGTGGTGTTCAGCTCCACGAGCGAACCCACCGGGACCGGCACGCGGATCGAGTCGCCCGACAGCTTGCCGTCCAGCTTCGGCAGCACCAGGCCGATGGCCTTGGCGGCCCCGGTGGTGGTGGGCGCGATGTTCACGGCGGCGGCACGGGCCCGGCGCAGGTCACGGTGCGGGCCGTCCTGGAGGTTCTGCTCCTGCGTGTACGCGTGCACGGTGGTCATGAAGCCGTGCTCGATGCCGGCCAGGTCGTCCAGCACGGACGCCAGCGGAGCCAGCGCGTTCGTGGTGCACGAGGCGTTCGAGACGATCACATGCCGGGCGGGGTCGTACACCTCGGTGTTCACTCCGTAGGCGAGCGTGACGTCGGCGCCGTCGGAGGGGGCGCTCACCAGCACGCGCCTCGCGCCCGCGTCGATGTGCGCGCGAGCGGCGTCCGCCTTGGTGAAGCGGCCGGTGGACTCGAGCACGATCTCGACGCCGAGCTCGGCCCACGGCAGCTTGGCGGGCTCGCGCTCGGCGAGCACCGCGATACGGCGGCCGTCGACCACGAGGTCGGTCCCGTCGACCTCGACGGAGCGGCCGAGGCGGCCGAGCGCGCTGTCGTACTTGAGCAGGTGCGCGAGGGTCTCGGGGGCGGTGAGGTCGTTCACGGCGACCACGTCGAGGTGGCTGCCGCGTTCCAGCAGGGCGCGGAGGGTGTTGCGTCCGATACGGCCGAATCCGTTGACGGCGATGCGGGTCATGGTGGCTCCTTTCGTTCCGCGCTCCATGATCGGCGCGCCGCCGACGGGCCGACAGTGGCCCGAACGACACCGTGCGCAAGGATCCCGCCAGAAGTTTCGCCACTGACCGCAAGGATCTCGCCACCTCGTACGAGGACCGGCGTGGCTGCCCGTCCGGCCGGGGAGGTCAGGCGGAGAAGGTGTGGCGGTACTCCGTCGGGGAGGTGCCGAGAATCCGCTGGAAATGCAGGCGCAGGTTCGCCCCGGTGCCGAGCCCGACCCGGTCGGCGATCTGCTCCACGCCCAGATCGGTGCGTTCGAGCAGTTCGCGTGCCAGGTCCACGCGCGCCCGCAGCACCCACTGCATGGGCGTGTAGCCGGTGTCCTCCACGAACCGCCGGGAGAAGGTGCGCGCCGACACCCGCGCGTGGCGGGCCAGGATGTCGAGGGTCAGCCGTTCGGACAGGTGCGCCAGGGCCCACTCGCGCGTGCCCGCGAACAGGTCGCCGAGCGGTTCGGGCACGCTCCGGGGGACGTACTGCGCCTGGCCTCCGCTGCGATAGGGCGCCGCCACCAGCCGCCTCGCCACGTGGTTGGACAGCCCGACGCCGTGGTCGCGCCGCACCAGGTGCAGGCACAGGTCGATACCGGACGCGGCGCCCGCCGACGTGAGCACGTTGCCCTCGTCCACGAACAGCACGTTCTCGTCCACCCGCACGAGCGGATGCTTGTCGGCGAGGGCCTTGGTGTAGTGCCAGTGGGTCGTCGCCCGCTTGCCGTCGAGCAGGCCCGTCGCCGCCAGCGCGAACGCCCCCGTCGAGATGGCGGCGAGCCGGGTCCCGCGCTCGTGGGCGGCCATGAGCGCGGCGACGACCGCGGCCGGCGGTTCCGTGGTCGCAGGCTCCCGATAGCCGGGGATGAAGACGGTATCGGCCTGCTCGAAGGCGTCGAGGCCCTCGGCCACGTGATAGGAGAGGCCGTCGCCGCCGGTCACCATCCCGGGGGCGGCGCCGCACACCCGCACCTCGTACGGCATGCTCGGCCGGCTGGAGAACACCTGCGCGGGGATGCCGACGTCGAGCGGCTTCGCCCCCTCGAGCACGAGCACGGCGACGCGGTGGTTCCTGCGGCTCATCGATCTCCCTCGACTCCTCCGCGGCCGCCGGGCGTCCCTCGCGCGGCGACCGCGATGAGCACTACCGCAAGCATCCTGCCACCGGCCATCAGCGGCCCCCGGCAGCCCCCACTGCCGGCAGGGGCCGCCGGGGTGTGCTTCAGGACTGGTTGAACA
This sequence comes from Microbispora sp. NPDC004025, assembly GCF_053604425.1. Classification (NCBI taxonomy): domain Bacteria; kingdom Bacillati; phylum Actinomycetota; class Actinomycetes; order Streptosporangiales; family Streptosporangiaceae; genus Microbispora; species Microbispora sp. NPDC004025. The sequence goes on from NZ_JBSGHN010000017.1 coordinate 30,784, forward strand.
GCGAAAGGGTCAGGGTGGAGTGGTATTCGCCGGCGGCGACGTCGACGGGGGTGCGCAGGGCGAGGTCGGCGTTGACCGTCGAGGTGCCGATCTCGTCGGCGGAGTCGGCGGTCGAGACCAGCAGCTCCTGGCCCTCCAGACCCACCTCGGGAGCCCCGGTGCCGTCGGAGATGACACTGGAGACCGGCTCACCGGCCGAGACCGCACCGGTGGAGGAGTCGCTCAGCAGACGCGGCTTCCAGCCCAGGTACTGCGGACCGATGGTCTTGGCCGGGTCGTCGGCCGCGACGAACTGGCTGGCCTGGCCCACGACCGCCCAGTACTCCCCGTCGGGGATCTCCTCGGGGGTGCGGGTGTCGGTCACCGTGACCGTCGGCAGAGTGCCGGTGAACTGACGGGCGGCGGCGTCGGAGCCGTTCTCCTGCAGGGACACCCCGTTGTTGTCGGCCACGGTCATCGACAGCTGACCGGGGGTGGTGGTGGGCTGGATGTTCACCGACACGTCGATGCCGCTGCCGGGCTCGTCGTCGGCCAGCGCGGGACCGGCCAGGCCGGCGCCGGCGAGCGCGACGCCGAGCACCGACGCGGCGAGTATCTGAGTGGTCCTGGTGATTCTCATGTGATCGCTCCGTGAATGGGGGGCGGGGCCGGCCGGCTGGTCGGCCGGCCGGCCCCGGGTTGTGCTGAGGCGTCTCCGACGCTCCCGGTGCGGTCAGGGCGGCTGACCGCGGTTGTGCGGCTCAGCCGCAGCTGGCCGCGGAGTAGGCCGCGTCGTAGGTCGAGGTGACCTGCTTGCCGCCGATCGTCGCGGTCGCCGTCACGGTGACCTTCCCGGCGTCGATCCGGGGGGCCCGGGTGTTGAAGGACTGGTAGGCCTGCTTGCCCGGAGCCACGTCCGCCACCGTCTTGGTGCCGTACGGGGTGGTCAGCGTGATCGTGGCCGGCACGTCGGAGTCGTTGACGGCCGTGACCGCCAGGTAGGCCGAGGCGCCGATGCAGCGGGTGGTCGCGGTGACGGTCAGCTTGACCGCCGGGGGCGGCGTGACGGCGTCGAGCGCGACCGCGAAGATGTGCATCGTCGCGACGTTGTTCGCCGCCCGTGGGCTGATGTTGGGCAGGTCGACGCGGGAGATCTCCTTGTTCTGCAGCGGCACGCCGACGTAGTAGATGGTGGCGGCGGTGTTCTGCCGCTGGTTGTTCGGCCGGTTCTGGTAGGGGGCCACGACGGCGGCGTCGCCCTCCGGCCTGGGCGCGCCGTACCAGTCGGGCGAGCTGAGGGTGAAGGTCTGCCTCGTGCCGTCCTTGTAGACGATGGTGGCCGGGCCGGACACCGCGCCGTAGGTCCCGGTCAGCAGGAAGCCGAGCGTCTTGCCCGTCCCGGTCACCTTGAGGGACTGCCCCGAGGCGATGGCGTTGTCGGGGGTGCCCACCGCGACGTTGGGCCACGTGAACTTCAGCCCGTTCTTGGTGACGGTGGCCCCGGGGGTGACACCGACGGTCGCCAGTCCCTGGGCGGAGATGCTGGCGCCGTTGCCGTCGAAGTTTCCGGGGGCGGTGTTGGTGTCGTCGGTGACGGCGACGTTGCTGAAGAGCTCCTCCAACGTCTTCTCCCCGCCACCCCACACCTGCACCGTGGCCTTCGTGGACGTGGTCCAGGCCTCGCCCGCCTCGGTGCCGCCGACGACGGCGGTGAGGATCGCGGTGCCGGTCGCCGCGCCGGCGGCGGGAGTGAGGGTGAACTCCACCGTGGCCTTCGCGTCCGGTGCCAGGGGCCCCACGTTGGCCTGCGCGGGGGCGATGGTCCACCCCTCCGGCGCCTTGAGGGCCACCGTCGCCGACGCCAGCGACGCCTCGACCGCCCGGACGGTGACCTGGACCTTCGCCCCCTGACCCGGCGTGACCTCGGCGGGCGCGGCCACCGAGACCTTCTGCAGCACGTACGCCCGGTAGGTGTGCCCGGCCTGCGCCGTGATCTTGACGGCGTCGGGCTCGGTCTTGTCCACCTTGACCGTGCCGCCGGCGACGTCGATGAGCTTGTAGCGGCCGGTGAAGATGCCGCCGCGTACCTTGACGACACCGTCGCGGTCGGGCGTGACGAGGTACTCGTCGGCCTGCCCGTCGCTCCACTCCGCGCCGACGGTGTGGCCGCCGCGGCCCCGCAGGCCCCGCACCTTCCCGTTCCGCCATGCCTCGGGCAGCGCCGGCAGCACGTGCAGTTCGCCGTTGTGGCTCTGCAGCAGCATCTCGGCGATGCCGGACGTGGCGCCGAAGTTGCCGTCGATCTGGAACGGCGGGTGCAGGTCGAACATGTTCGGCGCGAGCCTGGCCGGCGTCACGAGGAGGCGGACCAGGTCGTGCGCCCGCTTGCCCTCCTCCATCCGCGCCCAGTAGTTGATCTTCCAGGCGAGGGACCAGCCCGTGCCGTCGTCGCCGCGCAGTTCGAGGGTCCGCCGCGCCGCGTTGTACAGCTCCGGGGTGTCGCGCTTGGTGATCTGGTTGCTGGGGTGCAGGCCGTACAGGTGCGAGACGTGCCGATGGTTCCGCTCGGTCTCCACCCAGTCGTAGAGCCACTCCTGGATGTTGCCGCGCGAGCCGATCTTCATCGGAGGGAGCCGGTCCTTGGCGGCCAGGACCTGCGCCCGGAAGCTCGCGTCCACACCGAGCACCTCGCTCGCCTCGGCGCAGCCGTGGAAAAGGTCACGCAGGATCTGGTTGTCCATCGTGGGCCCCGCTGCCACGCTGGCGTTCGCGTGATGGGCTAGCTCCGGCGAGTTCGACGGGTTCGTCACCAGATATCCGAGCTTCGGCTCCTCCACGAGAGTGTCGAGGAAGAACTGGGCGGCGCCCTTCATGGCCGGGTAGTTCTTCCGGAGGAACTCGACGTCGCCGGTGAACAGGTAGTGGTCCCAGATCATGGTGGCCAGCCACGCGCCGCCGGTCTGCCACATGCCCCAGAACGCGCCGTCGACGACGGAGGTGGCCCGCCACGCGTCGGTGTTGTGGTGGGTGACCCAGCCGCCGGCGCCGTACTGCACCTGGGCCGTGCGGGCGCCGGTCTCGGTGAGGTCTTTGATCATGCCGAACACCGGTTCGTAGCACTCCGACAGGTTCGTCGTGTCGGCGGGCCAGTAGTTCATCGGCAGGTTGGCGTTGATGGTGTACTTCGAGTCCCACTGCGGGCTCAGCGAGTCGTTCCAGATGCCCTGGAGGTTGGCCGGCTGGGTGCCGGGACGCGAAGAGGAGATCAGCAGGTAACGGCCGAACTGGAACAGCAGCGCGGAGAACTGCGGGTCGTCGACGGCCCCGTGCTGCGCGATCCGGACGTCGGTCGGCTGGTCGGCCGCGTCGGTGCGGCCGAGCTCGAGCGTCGTGCGCCCGAACAGCGCCTGGTAGTCGGCCACGTGCCGGCTGCGCAGCGCGTCGTAGGTCCTGCCCTGGGCTGCGTCGAGGTGCCGCCGCGCGATGCCCTGGTAGTCGCCGCTGACGTCCTTGTAGTTCACGTAGCTGGAGCCGATGGAGATCAGCAGCGTCACGCTGTCGGCGGCCGACACCTGGAGCGTTCCGCCGGAACTGGTGACGGCGCCACCCTCGGCGACGGCCTTGGCCAGCGCGAGGAACTTGACCTGGCCGGTGATGCCCTCGAAGTTGCCCGAGACGCCGTCGAGCGCCACCGTCGTGCCGTCCGGGCTGGTGAGCGTCGTGCGCTGGGGGCTGTCGAACGTCGCGCTGAACGTGATCGAGCCGGGCTTGTCGGCGGTCAGGCGGATGACGATGACCTGGTCGGGCGCGCTGGCGAACACCTCGCGCCTGTACCGCACGCCGTTCAGCAGGTAGGTGACGGACGTGGTGGCGGTGGTGAGGTCCAGCTGGCGGTTGTACTCGGAGAACCCGCCGGTGCCGGGGAAGGTCAGCCTGATGTTGCCGACCGTCTGGTAGGCGAGCTGGCCCGCGGGCTTGCCCAGCATGTTCTGGTCGATCAGGGTCTGGGCCTCGGCCCATTTGTCCTCGAAGACCAGGCGCCGGATCTCCGGCAGCGCCGTCAGGCCCTTGGGGTTGCTCTGGTCGTACGGCCCGCCGCCCCAGACCGTGTCCTCGTTGAGCTGCAGCCGCTCCGTGTCGACGTTGCCGTACACCATGGCGCCGAGGCGCCCGTTGCCGATGGGAAGGGCGCGCAGCCAGTCCGTGCCGGCGCCTCTGTCGTACCAGAGAGCCAGGTCGTTGGCCGCGCGTACCTCCGCGGGCGCCACCGATCCGGCCCGGGCGACCGCGGTCCACTGCATCGGCAGCATCAGAGCTCCTGCTCCGACCGTACCGATCTTCATCAATTGCCTGCGCGACAGGTCTGGCATCTCGCTTCTCCAAGCGCATCGCGGCCTTGCGGACAACCGGCACCCGCGCATGGACGACGAGCTCGCGAACGACGAGACGAGGGGGGTGCGAGGGGGCCGGCGGCTCAACGAGGCTCTGTGTGGGGGGAGTGACCGCAAAGCTACAAAGATTTGATGTATGCGTCAACGGTCGTTATCAAACAGTCCGAAAACCGGCATCTGTAACCGCTTGCGGCCGGAAACATCTAATCTTTGACCGGTGGCGCCGCCTGCGGTGGCGGGTCCGCCGCCACCTGGGGCCGCCGGCCGAGCGGAATACGATCGGAGCCTCGGGAAGACGCCCCCCCGCATGAGGCTCCGGCCGGGACCGAGGGAACCCACTGCCATGTCACGCACAGAGGACGTAGTAGACAGCATCAAGCGGATGATCCTCGACGGGGTGCTCCGGCCCGGCGACCGCCTGCCCGTCGAGAAGGACCTCGCCGAGTCGCTGGGAGTCTCGCGCGGCGCGTTGCGCGAGGGAGTGTCGGCCCTGTCGATCCTCGGGATCGTCAGCACCCGGCAGGGTGACGGGACCTATGTCACGGGTCTCGACGCGACGCAGCTGCTGGCTCCGATGGGCTTCGTCGTCGACCTCCACGGCCAGGGCGACCCGCGGCACGTGTACGCCGTCAGGCGCCTGATCGAGTGCGAGGCGGCGCGGATCGCCGCCACCAGGATCACCGACGAGGCGCTCGCGCAGGCGAGAGAACTGCTCGACGAAGCGGCCCGCATGGTCGGTCAGGCGCCCCACGACCACGAGCGTCTCATCGAGATCGACATCGCCTTCCACCGCATCATCGCGGCCCACTCCGACAACCCGGTCCTGGTCGGCCTGATCGAGGCGTTCGCCAGGCGCACCGTCCACGGGCGGCTGTGGCGCAGCCTGCACGAGGAGGACGCCGACCGGCGCACCCACGACGAGCACGTGGCGATCTGGACGGCGCTCGCGGCACGCGATCCCGAACGGGCGCGCATCCGGATGGCCAACCATCTCATCGGGGTCGAGGAGTCCCTGAACCGCCTGCCCGGCGACGGCGACCCGCGCCGGGCAGGGGACCGGTGAGACGCCGCACGCCCTCCGCGCGTGAGCGCGGGGCGCGTGTGGCGGGGTGGATCAGACCGCGGTGACGGTCCACTGGAGGTTGGTGCTGGAGCCCGGCGCCCACAGCTTCACGCCGGAGCCGGCCGTGGTGATGCCGCCGCTGTCCAGGCACGTCCCGGTGCCGCGGTTGACGATCTGGTAGCGGCCGTTGCCCATGTCGGTCAGCTTCCACTGCTGGTTGTCGCCGCCGTTCCAGGACGCCTGCTTGCACAGGGCGCCGCTGGTGGAGTCGCCCCAGCTGTCGGCGACCATGCCGTTGGTGCGGTTGACGATGCGGTACCAGCCGCCGCCCAGGTCGACGAGCTGCCACTGCAGGTTGGTGCTGCCGTCCCAGTTCCACTGCTTGAGGTTCGACCCCGACGCCACGTTGCCGCCGCTGTCCAGGACGAGGCCGGTGGCGACGTTGGTGATCCGCACGTAACCCGTCGGCGTCGAGCCGCCGCCGAGCGCGGGGATCTGGCCGTTGAAGGTCAGCTTGACCACGTACGCCGGCGCGCTGAACGGGGCGGTGGAGGAGGGCATCGAGACGTGCAGGCCGGAGCCGTCCTGGGTGCGGTTCGGCAGGGTGACGTACTGGCCGGCGGAGGAGCCGAGCAGCTGCACCGAGGCGAGGTTGCCCAGGTTGATCCGGTTCGAGCCCAGGGTCGTGATGTGCAGTGTGCCGCCCGGCCAGCCCAGCACGGTGGCGTACAGGACCGTGTTGTCCTTGCTGCGGGTGAAGCGGATGTCGGTGTTGGTCCCCGCCCGCGGCGTGGTGAAGGAACCGCCGCCCATCTGCGTCGGCCCCTCCCCGTGGACGGCCCAGGCGCGGGTCGAGTAGACGGACTCGCCGAAACGCTTGAGGTAGTCCCCGATGCCCAGCAGGATCGACCGCTGCCCGGAGGGGATGGTGCCGTCGGCCGTCGGGGCGATGTTCAGCAGCATGTTGCCGTTCTTGCTGACCCGGTCGATCAGCGAGTGCAGCATGGCGTTGAGGGAGTAGTAGCCGATGCCGTTGGTGTAGCACCAGCTGGAGCTGGAGATGCTGTCGTCGGTCAGCCAGTAGGGGGTCTGGATGGCGGCGGGTCCGCCGCGCTCGTAGTCGAAGACCTCACCCCTGGTGTTGAACCCGTCCTTGTACGTCGCGACGACGTCCTTGTTCCAGGCGACCGCCTGGTTGTAGTAGTACGCCAGGAAGGCCAGCCGCCGCGACTCGTCGAGACGGCTGAGGTTGAAGTCCTGCCAGATGATGTCGGGCCGGTAGCCGTCGATGACCTCCTTGAGCTTGTCGTACCACAGCTGCTGTTCGTCGGCGAAGCCGAGCTGGCCGTACAGCTTCTTGAGCGAGGCGGAGGACTGGGACGGCGCCCACTGGTAGAAGCCGGTGAAGTTGTAGGCGTGGTGCATGGCGACGAGCAGCTTCAGGCCCTTGGCCCGGATGGCGTCGGCGTGCAGCCGCAGCAGGTCGAGCCTGGGCCCGGTGGCGACGGAGTTCCACTCGTTGACCCTGCTGTTCCACATCGAGTAGCCGTCGTGGTGCTCGGCCACCGGGCCGGCGAACCTCGCGCCGGCGTCGGCGAACAGCTGCGCCCACTCGTCGGGGTCGAAGGCGCCTCCGGCCGACTTCAGCTTCGGCGCGAACTGCACCCAGTTGCCGGCCCTGTCCCGGGCGCCGTTGACGAAGTTGTGGTACGGCCACGCCGACGGATCGCCGTAGACGCTCTTGTGGTGGTTGTTCTCGTTCGACCCGTTGTTGTACATGTTGCGCGGGTACCACTCGTTCGCGAACGCCGGGACGCTGAACACGCCCCAGTGGAAGTAGATGCCGAACTTGGCGTCCTGGAACCACTCGGCGGCCGGCGGGTGCTGGTCGACCGACGACCAGCTCGCGCTGTAGCTCTGGGGCCCGGCGGTGGCCCATGCCGGGGCGGCCTTGAGGATGCCGGCGGCCGCGCCGAGGCCCGCCGCGACGAGCAGCTGACGGCGGCTTGACCGGAACGACGAAGACGAGGACATGTGGGAACCTCTCTGGAGCGGGGGGAGCTCTGCCGGGGCGTTCCCGACCGGCCGTGGGACCTCGCCGGTCGTGCGTGGGGTGGACGTCCTGCACGCCGGGGACGTGCACCTCGCGAATGTGTCGCGCGTGACGACTTTCACCACGTGGACATGGGATGTTTGTAAGTCAACGATGGCGATCTGTCCAGGCTTCACGCCGGACGGCGGACGTGGAGGCGCGTCCGGCGTGATCGCGAATGCGACGAGTCCCCGAGGTCGGCGAAATCCGGGCTCCGGCTGGGAGCTCGCAGGACTCCGTGCGCGCGGCCGGTGTTTCCGCATGCCGCATGCCTCGGCGTCGATCCCGTTCCTGCCCTCGGGCGCCCAGACAACCCATGTCTGCGCCGACTAGGCGTCGTCCGGCGTCGGAATGGGGATGTCTGTACGTTTCACGCCCCTGCCACCGCCGGCGGTGCGGTCACCGCGGTGGGCGCGCGGTGGTCTCGAGGGAGTGGCCGAGGTTCTCGCGTAGCCAGGTTTCGGTGGTGCCGACGTGCATGAGGGCCGCGGCTTGGGCGAGCGGGGCGTCGCGGTGGGCGAGGGCGCGGTAGATGGCGGCGTGTTCGGCGATGGTGCGACCGGCGGCGTTCTCCTCGGCGAGGCCGCGCCAGACGCGGGAGCGCAGGGTGCGGCCGGCGATGCCGCCGAGCAGGGCGGACAGTGATTTGTTGCCGGTGGATTCGAACACGGCGCGGTGGAAGGCGTCGTCGTGGTGATTGAGCGCTTCCACGTCGTCCCGGGCTTCGATCATGGCATTGAGGTGGCGTTCGACTTCGGCGAGCTGGCCGGGGGTGATGCGGGTGGCGGCCAGTCCGGTGGCGACGGGTTCGAAGAGCCGGCGTACTTCGGTGATCTCCAGGAGGTCGTCGCCGCGCATCATCTCGACGGCGAGGCCGACGCCTTCGAGGAGTAGCTCGGGGGTCAGGCTGGTGACGTAGGTGCCGTCGCCTCTGCGTACTTCGAGCACGCGGGTGGTGACGAGGGAGCGGACGGCCTCTCTGAGGAGGTTGCGGGACAGGCCCAGTTCCGCGGCGAGCTCCTGTTCCGGGGGCAGCCGGGCGCCCGGGGGGAGGGTCCCGTCCTTGATGAGCTGCCTGATGCGTTCGATCGCCCGCTCGGTCAACGACATAGGAGGATTCTGATACCTCCGGGCGGAGAACCCGCACACGCCCGCTGTCCGGAGGGCCGGAACATGCCATGTATCGGCGTTCCTCCCGACCGGTGGAGCGCACGATTCGTCGGACCCTTCGTGCACGAGTGTGAGGGATTTTCGTGATTCTTCCCTAGGGTCTGGACACTGACCGGGGTTTGGTCATAGAAAGACATCCCATGTCCTGTCGGTGATGAGCTCGCTCCAAGCGAACCTCGCCGGGGTCCGCGCGTCGCGTCCGGGCCCTGTCCGGGTGGGGCGCGGTCAGCGGCGGCATGGCACCCGTGGTGCTTCAGAAGGAGAAACGATGGTACGCAGACGGTTCGCGCTCGCCGCGGCCTTGACTTTATCGGGGTGCCTCGCCGCGGCCTGTGGCGGGAACAGCGGGAACGGCGGCTCCGGCGGCGGCGGCGACACCGCGGCGAAGCCGGTCATCGGCGTCGACTACCCGCGTTCGGACACCGACTTCTGGAACTCCTACATCAGCTACGTGCCGAAGTCCGCCGGCGAGCTGGGCGCGGACACCAAGACCACCAACTCCCAGAACGACATCGCGAAGCTCACCTCCAACGTGCAGACCCTGGTCGGGCAGGGCGTGAAGGCCGTGGTCATGGCGCCGCAGGACACCGCCGCCGTGGCCCCCACACTGCAGCAGCTCGAGACCAAGAAGATCCCCGCCGTGCTGGTGGACACGCGGCCCGACACCGGGAACGCCTTCATGGTCGTCCGGGCCGACAACCGCGCGTACGGGGAGAAGGCCTGCCGGTTCCTGGGCGAGAAGCTTCAGGGCAAGGGCAAGGTGGTCATGCTGGAGGGCGACCTGGCCTCGATCAACGGCCGGGACCGCACCGAGGCGTTCAACGACTGCATGAAGCAGAACTATCCCGGCATCAAGGTGTTCGGTGAGGCGACGAACTGGGACGGCGCCGTGGCCTCGCAGAAGCTCTCCACGGTCCTGACCGCGAACCCCGACGTCAAGGGCGTCTACATGCAGTCGAGCTTCGCCCTCGCCGGCACGCTGCAGGTGCTCAAGCAGCGCGACCTCCTGGTGCCGCCGGACGACCCCAAGCACGTCTTCGTCGTCTCCAACGACGGCATCCCGCAGGAGCTCAAGGACATCGCCGCCGGGAACATCGACGCCACCGTCTCCCAGCCCGCGGACCTGTACGCCAAGTGGGCGCTGTCGTACGCGAAGGCCGCGATCGAGGGCAAGACCTTCCAGCCGGGCAAGACCGATCACGACAGCACCATCATCCAGGTGCGGCCCGGCCTGCTGGAGGACCAGCTGTCCGCACCGCTCGTCACCGCCGACGGCGGCACCTACGGCGGGATCCCCAGCGTGAAGCACGATGACAAGTCGCTGTGGGGCAACAACCTGAGCTGAGAGGGCGTGGCCATGGAAGAGTTCGCGGGAGGGCCCGCGAGCCCTCCACCCGCTCGCGACGACGGGCGGGCCCGCACGGGCGCGCCCGTCGCCGAGGCGGAGCGCATCACCAAGAGATACGGCGAGACGGTGGCGCTCGATCGGGCGCACATCACGATCAATCCGGGGGAGACGCACGCCCTCGTCGGCCGCAACGGCGCGGGCAAGTCGACCCTGGTCTCCATCCTGACGGGACTGCAGGCGCCCGACGACGGCGAAGTCCGCTTCGCCGGGGCCCCCGCGCCGCGGCTCGCGGACCGCGACGCATGGCGGGAGCGGGTCGCCTGCGTCTACCAGAAGTCCACGATCATCCCTGAGCTGACCGTGGCGGAGAACCTCTACCTGAACCGGCACGACCGCAACCGGTTCGGGCTGGTCGGCTGGAAGGGCCTGTGGCGGAAGGCGGCCGAGCTGCTCGAGGCCTGGTCGGTGGACGTCGACGTCCGCCGGCCGGCCGGGGAGCTCGGAGTGGAGCAGCGGCAGTTCGTGGAGATCGCCCGGGCGCTGTCGTTCGGCGCGAGGTTCATCATCCTCGACGAGCCCACCGCCCAGCTCGACGGCGCGGCGATCGCCCGTCTGTTCGACCGGATGCGGGCGATGCGCGAGCAGGGGATCACCTTCCTGTTCATCAGCCATCACCTGCAGGAGATCTACGAGATCTGCGACACGGTCACCGTCTACCGGGACGCCCGGCACATCCTCACCGCGCCGGTGTCGGACCTGCCGCAGGGCGAGCTGGTGGCGGCGATGACCGGTGAGGCGGCGGGCCTGCGGGAGCACGCCGTCCGCCCGCCGGTCGCGGCGCAGGCCCCGGTGGTCCTCGACGCCCGGGGCCTGTCGGACGGCGACGTCTACCGGGACGTCGACATCCAGGTCCGGGCCGGGGAGATCGTGGGGCTGGCGGGTCTGGGCGGCAGCGGGAAGACCGAGCTCGCCGAGACCTTCGTCGGGCTGCGCGCCCCGAAGGAGGGCACCCTGGAGGTCGCGGGGAGCCGCCCCCGTCCGGGAAGCGTGCCGGAGTCGCTGGCCGCCGGTGTGGGTTTCGTGCCCCGGGACCGTCACCACCAGGGGCTCGTCCCGCTGATGTCGATCGCGGACAACGCCACGATGACCGTGCCCGAGCGGCTCGGTCAGGCGGGCTTCGTCAGCGGCCGCCGCAGGGACGCGCTGGCCCGCGACATGATCGAAAACCTTGCGATCAAGACACCCGGCCCGGAACTCCCCGTCTCCGGGCTGTCCGGCGGCAACCAGCAGAAGGTCGTCATGGCCCGGGCCCTGGCGAACGACCCCCGGCTGCTCGTGCTGATCACGCCGACCGCCGGGGTCGACGTCCGGTCGAAGGAGTTCCTGCTCGGCAAGGTCGAGGAGATCGCCGACAGCGGGACCGGCGTCGTGATCGCCTCCGATGAACTAGACGACCTGCGCCTGTGCAACCGGGTGCTGGTGATGTTCCACGGCCGCGTCGTCGCGGAACTGGCCGCCGGCTGGCACGACCACGAGATGGTGGCCGCCATGGAAGGAGTCGACCTCGATGCCTGAGACCACCGCCGCACACGCCGCGACGGGACACCCGCCGAGCCCGCCCCCGGAGGAGCCGGGACGGCGGCGTCCGGCGATCCCCCTGGCGCGGCTGCGGGACTTCGCGCTGGTCCCCGCGGTCATCGTGATCGCGATCGTCGGGCAGATCGTCAACCCGATCTTCCTGCAGAGCGACAACCTGATCAACATTCTGCAGACGATGTCGGAGATCTCGCTCCTCGTCCTGGCGCAGACGCTCGTGCTGATCGCGGGCAGGATGGACCTCTCGCTGGAGTCGACCTTCGGGCTGGCGCCCGGCGTCGCCGCCTGGCTGACGGTCGCCAGCGGAACGGGGGCCGGGCTCGGGCTGCTGCCGGGCGCCTGGGGGATTCCCATCACCCTCGCGGTGGGGGTGCTGGTCGGAGTGGTGAACTCGCTGTTCATCGTCCGCTTCGGGCTCAACGGCTTCATCGTCACCCTGGGCATGCTCATCGTGTTGCGCGGTCTCCTCACCGGCATCTCCGGCGGGCAGACCTTCTTCAACCTCCCCGACTCGATGACGTACTTCGGCTCCACGATGTGGCTCGGCGTGCCGGCGTCGATCTGGATCTGCCTGCTGCTGTTCGCGGCCGGCATCGTGGTGATGGGCTTCACCCGGTTCGGCCGGGCGCTCTACGCGATCGGCGGCAACGTCGACGCCGCCAAGGCGGCCGGTATCCGCACCGACCGGGTCCTGTGGATCACGCTGATCTCCGCCAGCCTGCTGGCCGCGATCGGCGGCCTCCTGCTGACGGGCCGGCTCGCCTCCGTCGCCGCCGCCCAGGGCGACGGCGCCATCTTCACGGTGTTCGCCGCCGCCGTCATCGGCGGCGTCAGCCTCAACGGAGGCAAGGGCACCGTGTTCGGGGCGTTCACCGGCATCCTGCTGCTCTACATGATCCAGAACGTCCTCACCCTCGCGGGCGTCCCCGCGCAGTGGATCCAGGCGCTCAACGGGGCGATCATCCTCACCGCGCTCGCGATCTCCCGCCTCACCGGCGGCAAGTCGCAGGACTGACGGATCCCGGCGGCCCGGGCGCGTACGAGAGCGCCCGGGCCGGCGGGGTCCGCGCAGGGTCCGGCGGCCGACCGGTGATGCGGCGGTCAGGAGGCGGTTATGCGGAAAGGGGTGGCAGGTTATGAGGGAAGCAGCGGCAGCAGCGCGTTGAGGCGCCCGGACGCGAAACCGGACAGGTCCAGCGAGCAGAAGGTGAAGCCGGCGGCGCGGATCGCGGCGTCGACGCGCTCGCGCAGTTCACACGCGCGCGGGATCTCGGCCTGGGGCACCTCGATCCGGGCGAGTGTGCCGCCGGCGTGGGCGCGCACCCGGCACACCGGGAAGCCGAGGTCGCGCAGCGCGGCCTCGGCGGCCTCGATTCTGCGCAGGACCTCCGGGGTGACCGGGTCGCCGTAGCTGACGCGTGAGGCCAGGCAGGGCGCGGCGGGTTTGTCGGCGGTGACCAGGCCGAGTGCCCGGCTGACGGCGCGGACGTCGGCCTTGGTGAGCCCGGCGTCCACCAGTGGGGCGACGGCCCCGCGCTCGGCCGCGGCCCGCTGGCCGGGGCGGTGGTCGCCGAGGTCGTCGAGGTTGGTGCCGAGCGCGATCCGGGCGTCCATGGCGGCCGCCAGCGGGGCGAGCGCGTCGAACAGCGCGGACTTGCAGTGGTAGCAGCGGTCGCGGCCGTTGGCGGCGTACTCGGGCCGGTCGGCCTCGTCGGTGCGGACCTCAAGGTGGGGCAGGCCGTGGCGGCGCGCGAAGTCGCGGGCCGCGGCCCGCTCCGAGGCGGCCAGGCTGGGGGAGACCGCGGTGACGGCGAGCGCCCGGGTTCCGAGCACCCGGGCGGCGGCGAAGGCGAGCAGCGCGGAGTCCGCGCCGCCGGAGTAGGCGACGACGATCGCGCTCTCCTCGCGCAGCCGCGCCGTCAGGCGCTCCAGGGCACCGTCCGGGGCACCGTCCGGGGCGCTGTCGGGAGCGCCGTCCGGAGCGTTCGCCGTCGTCCGGTCGGCGGGAGCAGGGCGGTCACTCACCGGCGCCTCCATACGTGCGTGAGCCCGTGAGGCTCTCCTCGACCCCGAGGACGTGCAGGGCGGCGTGGAGCCGGGCCCGCTCGGCGTCCCGTGCCAGCAGCGCCCGATGCACGGCCCGGTGCTCCCGCAGGGTGCGCTGGACCGCCTCGGGGTCGCTCATGCCGCGCCAGATCCTGGCCCGCACGGTGCGGCCGGACATGTTGTGGATGACCGCGGCGAGCACGGCGTTGCCGCAGTGGGAGGTGATGAGGGCGTGGAAGTCCTGGTCGAGGGCGACGAGCTTCTCGTGGTCGATGACGCTCGCCGCGGCGACCTTCTCGGCGTCGTCGAGCAGCTCGCCCAGACGGGCCAGGTCGGTGTCGGGAATGCGCGTGGCGGCGAGGGCCGTCGCCTCCGCCTCCAGGATTCTGCGGACGTGCAGGAACTGCCCGGCGCCGGCGTCCAGGTGGATGTCGGCGACGAAACTCATCCCGTCCAGCAGCAGGTCCGGAGACAGGCTGGTGACGTAGGTGCCGTCCCCCTGGCGCGTCTGCAGGACCCGCATGGCGATCAGCGCGCGTACGGCCTCACGCAGGGTGTTGCGGGCGACGCCGAGCTGTTCGGCGAGGTCCTTCTCGGCGGGAAGCTTCTGCCCCGGGCGCAGCTTCCCGTCGATGATCATCTGTTTGACCGTGTCGATCGCCGTCTCGATGGCGCCCACTCAGCCTCCCCAATGGTGGCCATCAGGGTAGCGGTAGCCGGCGATCGACTCGGCATGCATGCGGGCGCTGTAGCCGGGAGCCTCGGGCAGCCGGTAGTGGCCGCGCTCGATGCGGACGGGATCGGTGAAGTGCTCGTGCAGGTGGTCGACGTACTCGAGGACCCGGCTGTCCAGGCTGCCGCTCACGCAGACGTAGTCGACGACCGACATGTGCTGGACCAGCTCGCACAGGCCCACGCCCCCCGCGTGCGGGCAGACCGGCACGCCGAACTTGGCCGCCATCAGCAGCACGGGGACGATCTCGTTGACCGACGCCAGCCGGCAGGAGTCGATCTGGCAGTAGTCGATCGCGCCGGCCTGCAGGAGTTGCTTGAACATGACCCGGTTGTGACAGTGTTCGCCGGTGGCGACGCCGACGGGGGCGACGGCCTTGCGAATGGCCGCGTGGCCGAGGACGTCGTCGGGGCTGGTCGGCTCCTCGATCCACAGCGGCTCGTACGGCGCGAGCCGGTTGACCCACTCGATGGCCTGGGGCACGTCCCACACCTGGTTGGCGTCGATCATCAGCGTGCGCTCGCCGAGCTCCTCCCGGGCGATCGACAGGCGGCGGACGTCGTCCTCGACGTTCGCGCCGACCTTGAGCTTGACGTGCGTCCAGCCGTCGGCGACGGCCTCACGGAGAAGGTGGCGCAGTTTGTCGTCGTCGTAGCCGAGCCAGCCCGGGGTGGTGTTGTAGGCGGGGTAGCCGCGCTCGGCGAGCTCGGCGATCCGTTCCGCACGGGTCGGCGCGAGCCTGGCCAGCATCTCGACGGCCTCGGCGGGGGTCAGCACGTCGGACAGATAACGGAAGTCGCAGGCGGCCACCAGCTCCTCGGGCGACATGTCGGCAATGAGGCGCCACAAAGGCACGCCGGCCCGGCGTGCGGCAAGGTCCCAGGCGGCGTTCAGCACGGCGGCGGCGGCGAGGTGCACCACGCCTTTCTCCGGGCCGAGCCAGCGCAGCTGGCTGTCGGACATGATCTCCCGGTAAAGGCCGCCAAGGTCGCCTGCCAGCTCGTCCACGTCACGCCCGGCCAGCCGGGCCCCGATCTGCCGGGCCGCGGCCACGCACAGGTCGTTGCCGCGCCCGATGGTGAACGTCAGGCCGTACCCGGCGAGGTCGCCGTCGGTCTCCAGCACCACGTACGCCGCCGAGTAGTCGCCGTCCGGGTTCATCGCGTCCGAGCCGTCGAGTGTCGCGGAGGTGGGGAACCTGATGTCGATCACGTCCACGGAAGTGATCACCGGCATGGGCGTACTCCAATTGGTCGGATGAATATGGATCGAACAGTAGGGTCACCGGGGGCGATGGTCAAGAGAATCGGCAAATGCCCCATAAGAGGCTTTACTTCAACCCGATGAATCTGACAGGCTCGGCACAACATACGCACCTGTGACACCAGCGGGAGAAGGCAGATCGTGAAGCTGTTGCGAGTGGGTCCGGCGGGTGAGGAGCGGCCTTGCGTCCTGGGACCGGACGGGCGGGTGCTCGACCTGTCGTCGCTGACGGCCGACATCGACGGCGCGTTCCTCGCGGGAGGAGGCGTCGAGCGCGTGCGGACCGCCATGGCGGAGGGCGCCCTGCCCGAGGCCGGGCCGTACGAGCGCGTGGGCGCGCCGATCGCCAGGCCGGGGAAGATCGTGTGCATCGGCCTGAACTACTCCGACCACGCGGAGGAGACCGGGGCGGCGATCCCCGCCGAGCCGGTGGTGTTCATGAAGGCCTCCAACACGCTCGTCGGTCCGGACGACGAGGTGCTCGTGCCGCGGCGCAGCGTGAAGACCGACTACGAGGTCGAGCTGGCGGTGATCCTCGGCCGGACGGCCCGTTATCTCGACTCCCCGGACGACGCGGCCGAGGTGATCGCCGGCTACGCGATCGCCAACGACGTGTCGGAGCGGGAGTTCCAGAACGAGCGCGGCGGCCAGTGGGACAAGGGCAAGTCGTGTGAGACGTTCAACCCGCTCGGCCCGTGGCTGGTGACGGCGGACGAGGTAGGCGACCCGCAGGCGCTGGGTCTGCGGCTGTGGGTCAACGGCGAGCCGCGCCAGAACGGGAACACGAAGAACCAGATCTTCGGCGTGCATCACGTGATCTGGTACCTCAGCCAGTTCATGGTGCTGGAGCCGGGCGACGTGGTGAACACCGGCACCCCGGCGGGGGTGGCACTCGGCCGTGGTCCCCAGGCGTACCTGCGGGAGGGTGACGTGGTGGAGCTGGAGATCGACGGCCTCGGCCGCCAGCGCCAGCGGGTGGGCCAGGCATGAGTGAGGAGTTCGAGGGCCTGGTGGCGATCGTCACCGGCGGCGCCTCGGGCATCGGCAGGGCCGTCGCCGAGGAACTGGCCGCACGGGGCGCCCGGGTCGCCGTCCTGGACCTCAAGGACACCGAGTTCGTCTGCGACGTCACCGACGACGCCTCCGTACGCGCGGCGGTGGCGGCGGTGGCCGAGCGGTACGGCCGCATCGACGTGCTGGTGAACAACGCGGGCATCGGCGCGCAGGGCACGGTGGCCGACAACGACGACGCCGAATGGCTGCGGGTGTTCGACCTGAACGTGGTGGGGATCGCCCGGGTGACCCGGGCGGCGCTGCCGCACCTGCGCACGTCCCCGCACGCGGCGATCGTCAACACCTGCTCGATCGCCGCCACCGCGGGGCTGCCGCAGCGGGCGCTGTATTCGGCGTCCAAGGGGGCGGTGCTCGCGCTCACCCGCGCGATGGCGGCCGACCATCTCCGCGAGGGGATCCGGGTCAACTGCGTCAACCCCGGCACCGTCGACACCCCCTGGGTCGGCCGGCTGCTGGACGCCGCCCCCGACCCGCAGGCCGAGCGCGCGGCGTTGTCCGCCCGCCAGCCGCACGGCCGCCTGGTCACGGCGGAGGAGGTCGCCCACGCCGTCGCGTACCTGGCCAGCCCGCGCGCGGGGTCGACGGCCGGGGTCGAGCTGGCCGTGGACGGCGGGATGTCCGGCCTGCGGCTGAGGCCGGTGACCTCGTGAAGGTCTCCCTCGGGCGGTACGGGCTGGGCACCGCGCCGCTGGGCGGCCTGTTCGCGCCGGTGAGCGAACAGCAGGCCGAGCAGGCGCTGGCCGCCGCGTGGGAGGCGGGCATCCGCTACTTCGACACCGCGCCGCACTACGGGACAGGCCTGGCGGAGGAGCGTCTCGGACGCTTCCTGCGCGGCCTGCCCGAGCAGGCCGCGGCGGAGGCGGTCGTCTCCACGAAGATCGGCCGCGTCCTGGTGCCCGGGCAGGGCGAGGAGGACGGGTTCCCCGGCCGCACGCAGTACGTACGGGTGCGGGACTACAGCCGCGACGGCGTGCTGCGCTCGCTGGACGACAGCCTGAGCCGAACCGGGCTGGACCGGTTCGACCTGGTGTTCATCCACGACCCGGACGACCACTGGGAGCAGGCCGCGGGCGAGGCGTACCCCGCGCTGGCCGAGCTGCGCGACCAGGGAGTGATCGGTGCTATCGGCGCCGGGATGAACCAGGCCGAGATGCTGACCAGGTTCGTCCGCGAGACCGACCTGGACGCCGTGCTGGTCGCGGGACGCTACACGCTGCTCGACCGCTCCGCCGCCGGGGAGTTGCTGCCCGAATGCGAACGGCGCGGCGTCGCCGTCGTCGCGGCCGGGGTGTTCAACAGCGGGATCCTGGCGGGCGGCGCCACCTACGACTACGACGCCGCCCCGCCGGCCGTGTTGCAGCGGGCGCGCGAGCTGGAGCGGATCTGCGCGTCGTACGGCGTGCCGCTGCCGGCGGCGGCCCTATTGTTCCCGCGCCGGCATCCGGCCGTCACCACGGTCCTGTTCGGCGCGCGCAGCGCGGAGGAGGTGCGGGAGGACCTCGATCTGGCCGCCACCCCCGTGCCCGGGGAACTGTGGGAGGAGCTGGACCATGCGGGTTGAGCTCGCCTACGGCGCCGACGGGCTCGTGGTGGACCTGCCGGACGACCGGACCACGGTGATCGCTCCGGTCGCCCGGCCCGCCGTGGCGGACGAGGCCGCCGAGGTGCTGCGGGCGCTGCGCGAACCGGTCGCGGGACCGCCGCTGCGGGAGCGGGTGCGGCCCGGCCAGACGGTGGCGATCTCCGCCTGTGACGGCACGAGACCCCAGCCGCGCCACCTGATGATCCCGGCGATCCTGGCGGAGCTGGACGGGATCGTCGACATCGGTGACATCGTGATCCTGGTGGCCACCGGCACCCACCGCGGCAACACCGGCACCGAACTGCGCGCGATGTTCGGCGACCAGGTCGTCGACGCCGTACGGATCGTCAACCACGACTCGCGTGACGCGTCGTCCCTCAGATGGATGGGCCGTCACGGTAAGGACGTGCCGGTCTGGCTGAACCGGGAGTGGACGGACGCCGACGTGCGGATCACGACCGGCTTCGTCGAGCCGCACTTCTTCGCCGGGTTCTCCGGCGGCCCCAAACTGGTCGCGCCCGGCCTCGCCGCCCTGGAGACCGTGCTCACGCTGCACGACGCGGCCCGCATCGGTGATCCCCGCGCCACCTGGGGAGTCATCGAGGGCAACCCGGTGCACGACGACGTCCGCGCCATCGCGGAGGCGACCGGCGTCACCTTCGCCCTCGACGTCGTGCTCAACCGGGAGCAGAAGATCGTGCGCGCGTTCGGCGGCGACCTGCCGGCGATGCACGCCGCCGCCACGGCCGCCGCCCGCGCCGCCGCGATGCGCCCGGTCGCCGAGCCCTTCGACGTGGTCGTCACCACCAACGCCGGTTTCCCGCTGGACCAGAACCTCTACCAGTCCGTGAAGGGCATGAGCGCCGCCGCCCAGGTCGTCAGGCCCGGCGGCACGATCATCTGTGCCGCCGAGTGCCGGGACGGGTTCCCCGACCACGGCTCCTACCGCGAGGTGCTCACCTCCGCGGCCTCCCCGGACGCGTTGTTCGCGGAGATCTCCCGCCGCACCGAGACCGTGCCCGACCAGTGGCAGGTCCAGATCCAGGCCCGCATCCAGCGGCAGGCCCGTGTGATCATGCACACCTCGCACCTGAGCGACGCCGACCTCGCCGCCGCCCACCTGGAGCAGACCGGCGACATCGCCGCCACGGTGCGGGACCTGCCCGGCCGGGTCTGCGTCCTGCCCGAGGGGCCCATGACCATTCCGTACCTCGGGGGAGGATGACCGTGCTCCGCTACCCCCTGATCCACCCGCCGCTGCTGTCCGCGCTCGCGGCCACCGGCCACGGATCGCGCATCCTGCTCGCCGACGCCAACTACGCCCACGCCACCAACGTGCGGGCCGGCGCCCCGGTGATCCACCTCAACCTGCGTCCCGGGCTGGTCCGCGTGGACGACGTCCTGGAGGTTCTCGTGGACGCCGTGCCGCTGGAGTCGGTCCACTCGATGCGTCCGGACGAAGGCGGCGAGCCCGAGGCGCTCACCGGCTACCGGCGGTTGCTCGGCCCGGACCGGCCCGTCGAACCCATGGAACGTCTCGCGTTCTACGAGGCCGCGAAGGGCCCCGATGTCGCCTTCGCCGTGGCGACCGGCGACGACCGGCTCTACGCGAACCTCCTGCTGACCGTCGGATACATCCTTCCGTCATGAACAGGCGGAGCGAACGCGACCACGCGCCGTCGGGCGGGAGGAAGTCGTGAGCGACGCCCTCGACCTCGGTTACGCGCGCCTCGACCTCGACCGCGAGGCGCGCCAGGGACTGCCCGAGATCGTCTATGGTCCGGGCAAACAGGTGCCCGAGATCACCGGGATCGTCACCGCGCTGCTCGGCCGCAACACCGGGCCCGTCCTGGTGACCAGGGTCGGCCCCGACGCCGCCGCGGCCGTGCTCGGGCGCGTTCCCGGCGGCCGGTACGACCGGGACGCCCGGCTGCTGGTCTGGCGCGAGGCACGGGCGATCGAGCACACGGTCGCCGTGGTCACGGCCGGGACGGCGGACGGCCCGGTGGCCGCCGAGGCCGCGGCCGTCGCGTCCGCCCTCGGCCTGCGCACCACCCTGATCAGGGACGTGGGAGTGGCCGGGCTGCATCGCGTGCTCGCCGCCGTCGAGGACCTGCGCGCGGCCGACAGCGTCATCGTCATCGCCGGTATGGAAGGGGCGCTGGCGAGCGTGGTCGGCGGCCTGGTCGAGACGCCGGTGATCGCCGTGCCCACCAGCACCGGGTACGGCGCCGCGCTGGAGGGCGTGACGGCCCTGCTCGCCATGCTCACCTCGTGCGCGGCGGGGATCACCGTGGTCAACATCGACTCGGGATTCGGCGCCGCGCTGGCGGCCTTCCGCCTCACGAGGGGGCCGAGATGATCCTCTTCCTGAATCCGTTCACCGGCCTGGCCGGCGACATGCTGCTCGGGGCGCTCCTGGACGCGGGCGCCTCCCTCGACGCCGTACGCCGGGCCGTCGCCCTGACCGGCCTGACCGGGTGGCGGCTGGACGCCGAGCGGGTGCGGACCGGAGCGCTGACCGCCACCCGCGTGCGGATCGACGTCGAGGACGACGCCAGTGAGCGCCCCGCCGCGGAGCTGATCGCGATGGCGGCCCGGGCCGGCCTGCCCGTCGCCGACGCGGCGCTGACCGCGATCGCCGAGGCCGAGGGCGCGCTGCACGGTGTTCCGGCCGCCGGCGTGCATCTGCACGAGCTCGGCGGGCACGACACGCTGATCGACATCGTCGGCTGCGCGGCGGCCCTGCGCGACCTGGGGGTGACGCGCGTCCACTGCGCACCGCTGCCGCTGGGCAGCGGCACCGTGCGGACCCGTCACGGGGTGCTGCCCGTGCCCGCTCCCGCCACGCTCGCCCTGCTGAAGGGGGCGCGGGTACGCGGCGGAGCGGCGGGGGAGGCGGTCACGCCGACCGGGGCGGCCCTGCTCCACGCCGCGGGCACGGCGTACGGCGCGGTCCCGGAGATGGAACTGCACGCCACGGGGTACGGCGCGGGCACCCGTGAGCTGCCCGACCGGCCGAACGTGACGGTGGCGATGCTCGGCAGGCCCACCGCCGGCCCGGACCACCAGGTCGTCCTCTCGACGAACCTCGACGACGTGACCGGCGAGATCCTCGGGCACGTCATCGAGCGCGCCCTGGCCGCGGGCGCGGCGGACGCGTGGACCACTCCGGCGGTCATGAAGAAAGGCCGGCCCGCGCAGGTCCTGCACGTGCTCGCGCCCGCGGAACTGGCCGGCCGTCTGCAGGAACTCGTCCTGGCGGAGACGGGCAGCCTGGGGCTGCGGCGCAGCGTGGTGGAGAAGGTGGCGCTGCCCCGGCACTTCGAGACCGTGCGGCTGTACGGCCAGGACGTGCGGATGAAGCACGGGCCGTGGGGGGTCAAGCCCGAGCACGACGACCTGGCCAGGCTGGCCCAGGTCACCGGAAAACCATTACGGGAACTGGCACGAGAGGCATTCGACGCGCTGTGACATCCACCGTGACACCCGATGCGACGCCCACTCAGGCGATCGTCGACGCTCACCACCATCTCTGGGAACTGTCCCGGCGGCCGCAGACCTGGCTCGATCCTCCGCGGATGGCGCCGATCCGCCGCGACTTCACCCCTTCCGACCACGCCGCCGTCGCGGCGGAAGCGGGGATCGGGAGCTCGGTGCTCGTCCAGGTCCTGCCCGACGCCGAGGAGACCCGGGAGTTCCTCGCGCTGGCGGCGCGGTCGGACACCGTCGCCGCCGTGGTGGGCTGGGCGGACCTCACCCGGCCCGATCTCGCCGCCGAACTCGCCGCGCTCGCCGCCTCACCGGGCGGTGAACTGCTGCGCGGCATCCGCCACCTGGTGCAGGGCGAACCCGACCCCCGCTGGCTCGCCCGCGACGACGTCCGCGAGGGACTGCGTCAGGTCGCGGCGGCCGGGCTCGTCTACGACCTGCTCGTCCTGCCCCACCAGCTGCCCGCCGCGATCGAGACCGTACGGGCCCTTCCCGAGCTGACCTTCGTCCTCGACCACCTGGCCAAACCTCCGGTCGCGTCCGGCGAGCTCGAACCGTGGGCCGGTCTGATCCGCGAGCTGGCCGCCGAGCCGAACGTGACGGCCAAGCTCTCCGGCCTGATCACCGAGGCGGACTGGGACGACTGGGACGCGGCGCGGCTGCGGCCGTACGCCGATGTCGCGCTCGACGCGTTCGGTCCCGGGCGTCTGATGTTCGGCTCCGACTGGCCCGTCTGCCTCCTCGCGGGCGCACTGCCCCTGTGGGCCGAGACCGTGCGCGCGCTGCTCACGGACGCCGGGCTGTCGGCCGCCGAGCGTGACGCGGTCTTCAGGGGAACGGCGGAACGCGTCTACCGCCTGAGCACATGAACGCGCGCGAGCGGCGGGCCGACTCCCATCGAGGGGTCACCCGCGGCTGACGACGCCACAGGTCGCGGTCGCTCCGGCTCAGGCGGGCCCGCCGTCCGCCAGGATGCGTTCCAGCGTGCGCCGGCCCATCCGGGCCATGACGGGATTGGTGTCGAGGTAGTACCAGACGAGTCCCATCGCCTGTTCGAAGGCCCACGCCTTGCCTCGCTCCCACTCCAGGTCGTCGCACTCCAGGTAGAGGCGGAGCGCCCGGCGCGGCCCCGCCTCCAGCAGGTGCCAGGCGCTCACGAGGTCGAGAGCGGGATCGGCCGGCCCGAAGCCGCCGGCGTCGAGAATCCCCGCCAGGCGCCCGGCGGACACGAGCACGTTGCCGGGAATGAGATCGCCGTGGCACATCACGTCCGCCGCCTCGCGGGGCAGGACGCGGAGCCTCGCCCAGATCCGGCGCAGCCGGGGAACGTCCAGCAGCCGTTCGCTGCGCTCGAAGCAGGTCTCCATCCAGGCGTCGTGGGAGCGCAGGTCGCCTCCCCGGCCCGAGCCGGCGAACGCACGGCCGCGGGTGCCGGCCGCACGCAGATCGGTGATGAGATCGGCGAGGTCGTGGGCGAACGCGATCGACTCGCCCGGATCCTCTTCGGTCGCCACGGTGCCGGGCAGCCACGTCTGCACCGCCCACGGAAGCGGGTACCCCGCGCCGGGCTCACCGAGCGCGACCGGCTCGGGTGTGGGAAAGCGGGTGCTGCCCGCCAGCTCGCGGGCCGCCTCCGCTTCGGACTCCAGCCGGCGCCGCACCTCGTCGGCCGGGCCGGGCTGCAGCGGGAACCGGGCCGTGAAACGGTCGCCGACGCGGAAGATCGCGTTGACCGTCCCGTGGGCGCCGACGCGTGTCACGGGCGGGCTCCGCCACTCGGGGAACTGCTCGTCCACCAAGGCGCGCACCGTCTCCTGGGTCACCGTCAGCTGGTCGGCGTGCATCCTCATGCCGGGAGCGTTCCGCGTTCCGGCCCGGTCCCGCAACGCTTTTTCGGCTCCGGTCACCGTTATGTTTCCGGCGCCGGGGAACGAAGGAATTCACGGCCGGTAGGAAATAGGGAAATCGCCGAGACGTCCGCGGCCGAAGCCGGCCAAGGCGAACCGAAACCTTTCTGTCGTCTGTTCACTGTCGAAATACGCCTCACTAGCGTGTCCTCCCGGCAGGGCACCTGCGCCCTGCGAAGAGGTGGGAGGACGTGTCTGATGACTGATTCCGGCAACGGATTCCACGTTGGCCGGCGGTCCGTGCTGGCCGGTGTCGCGGGCCTGCTGGGAGCGGCGGCGCTGCCCGCGGCCGCCGCGCACGCGGACCCGAAGGAGTTGCCGAACGGGAGCGCGCCGAAGGGGCGGTATCCGTCGAACTGGCCCGAGCTCGAGCCCTACGGCCTCGCGGATACGCGGCCGGACCTGTGGCCGCGCGACGACAACTCCTTCATCCTCCCGCTCGAGCGGCGCCCCCGCGACGAGGAGCTCGGCCGGGTCTGGATGCGGGACACCTACGTCAACTGCTTCGTCGTGGACGGCCGTCCGGTCTACGTCGCCACGGGCACCACCCGGGTGCCCGGGCTCCAGGCGGCAGGCCCGTGGAACGACGGCATCTTCGTGTGGACGGCCCCGTCCCTGCACGGGCCGTGGCGGCTGGCCGACACCACCGGCATCCGGCCGGACGCCGAGAAGGGCAAGGTGTGGTCGCCCGAGTTCGCCGGCGAGAACCGGCCCGGGCGCACGGTCGTCGCGCCGTGGCAGGAGTACTGGTACGACGACCAGTTCGGCAAGCGCGGCAACGCCTGGGCGCCGGAGGTGCACTACTTCCGCGGCAAGTGGTACATCGTCGCGTGCATGGGCGACCACTCGCAGAAGGTCGGTTCGTTCATGCTCGTGAGCGAGGGCGGCGTCGAGGGTCCGTACCGGCTCGTCGAGGGCAACCACGACAAGCCCTTCGGCGACTCCTTCATCGGGGGACCGGCCTTCATCAAGCCGGGCGCCTACCACCACATCGACGGCGGCCTCTACACCGAGGGCGACGACGCGTGGCTCGTGCTGCACAACAACCTGTACGCGAAGTTCCGGGATGACATGGAGGACATCGTCCCGGCGACGAACCTGCCGAAGTTCCAGCAGACGCCCTACGCGCCCGAGCCGTACCTGGAAGGCGCGTACGTCTTCAAGTACGGAGGCAAGTACTACCTCGTCCACGCCGCGTGGGATCGGTCGTCGGTCAATACGGACGGCAGCACGCGCTACGCCTACGACACGGCCGCGCCGGGCCGTGTGCAGTACCAGTACGACGCGGTCGTCGCCGTCGCGGACAGGTTCGAGGGGCCCTACTCCAGGCGCTGGACCCTGGGCGTCGGCGCCGGCCACAACAACATCTTCGCGGACCGCAGCGGCCAGTTGTGGGCGACGTTCTTCCGCAACCCCAACTTCGGCCACTGGGCCGACCCGTCGCGCGTCGCCGACGCCGCCGTGCCCGGTGTCGTACGGCTGGAGTGGACCGGCCCCGAGGGCAACCGCCTGTACGTCGCGCGCCGGAACCCGGGGCACGGCAAGGACTGATCACCACGTGTGGCGCCGCCGGCGGGCCGTCGTGATCCGCGGCCCGTCGCGGGCGGTCATGCCACGAGGCGCAGCGCCTCGGGCGTGAGGTCCCCGAGGGTGGGGTACCCGTCGACCGCCATGATGAGGTCGGCCTCGGCCAGGATGGAGCGCAGCACGTGCACGACGCCGTCGACGCCGCCGACCGCCAGGCCGTACGCGTAGGGCCGGCCGATCCCCACCGCGGTGGCGCCCAGCGCCAGCGCCTTGACGACGTCGGCGCCGCTGCGCACCCCCGAGTCGAACAGGACCGGCAGCCCGTCGGCGGCTTCGAGCACGCCGGGCAGGCACTCCAGGGCGGGCAGCCCTCCGTTGGCCTGCCGTCCGCCGTGGTTCGAACAGTAGACGGCGTCCGCGCCGTGGTCCTTGGCACGACGGACGTCGTCGGGGTGGCAGATGCCCTTGAGCATCAGCGGCAGCCGGGTCTGCGACCGCAGCCAGTCGAGGTCGTCCCACCGGAACGGCCCGCCGAAGATCGGCATCGTGCGCACCACCGCCTCGACGGCGTCCTCGCCGGGCCGCAGTCTCCGCCGGAACACCGGGTCTTCGGTGTAGTTGCGCAGGCAGCCGCTGGGCACCTGGGGGTAGTTCGAGCCGCGCAGGTCCCGGGGCCGCCAGCCGGTGACCCAGGTGTCGAGGGTGACCGCGATGCCCTTGAAACCGGCCGCCTCGGCGCGCCGCACCAGACTCGCGGCCAGGTCCCGATCCGGCGGCGTGTAGAGCTGGAAGAAGCCGGGCGTGCCGTCCAGCGCCGCCGCGACGTCCTCCATCGGATCGGCGGAAAGGGTCGCCGCGAAGAACGGGACGCCCGTACGGGCGGAGGCCCGCGCGCATGCGAGGTCGCCGTGGTCGTCCTGGGCGCAGACCCCGATCACCCCGATGGGCGCCATGAACACCGGTGAGGGCAGCTTCGTCCCGAACAACTCGATCGACATGTCACGCTCGGCGGGAGCGACCAACATCCGCGGATACAGGCCCCAGCGCTTGAACGCCTCGCAGTTGGCCCGCTGGGTGTGCTCGTCACCGGCGCCCCCGGCCACATACCCCCAGACCTTCGGCCGCATCGCGGCCGACGCCTTCTTCTCCAGCTCCGCGAATGTCATGGGATACGGCGGCTGCCTGCCGGTCCGTCCCTGGGCGTACAGCTCGTTTTGGTACTCCGCGTAATTCATACGTGCGCGTTACCCCCGGCACGATGCATCACCCGAGGCGGGCGGCCAAGTATTCGGAAAAGAGCCCGGAGCGATGCCGACGGAGATTGACACGTGAGATGTCCGCACTGCGAATAGGCATTTCTCGATCTCCCGGTGACCGTGCCGAGAAATGCCGGGCGTGCGCCCCGCCGTCGCTCACCGCTTCAGCGTGACCCTCTTCCTCGACGCGCCCGGGAACACGACGACCAGGTGCTCCTCTCCCGTCTCGCCCATCCGCACGTGGACACGGAGCCGGTAGCGGCCCTTCCCCGCGATCGCCAGGTTCGGCATGGGCGCACCCGCCCCCACCTCGTCGTAGCCCATCTCCGGCACGGTGAGTCTGCCGCTGCGGCTGACGATCGGCACCTCGGCGACCTGATCCCACCCGGCCGTCCGCCGAGGCGGCGGGGTGCGGAGGGCCTTCACCGTGAGGCACAGATCGATGACGTCCTCGACATGCCCGACGAGCGCCGTGCTGCCGGCCACCCCGACGAGGGCGTTGTCGTCGTAGAGGTCGTCGACGGCCCGCTCCGCCTCGTCGTCGGCTGTTTCGTCATCGGGGTCGTGGACGAAGTAGCCGTGGTCGCCGTCGGCGAACAGGAAGTATTTGGCCGTGGCCTGGACGACACCCTTCGTCCGGGGCCACGGGTCGCGGCACTTCGCGTTCTCCTCGGCGATGTAGGCGGCGTTCGCCGCCTCCGTCTCCGCGGTCGACCGCAGCAGCTCGGGATGGGTCGCGCCGACGATCTCCGGGCAGACGTAGACGAGGTCCCACGGGTCCGCGCCCCAGGCGGGCCGCGCGCTCCCGGCCCGCGTCAGGATCGCCTTCTGCTCCTCGCGGTCCTTCGCCCGGCACAGCGCCCGCCCGTACGCGAGGACCTGCTGGTCCGACAGGCTGTCGGGGAAGATGGGCGAGACGCCGTCGTCCGTGCTCCGCGCCCGGCACAGGAACACGGCCTCGCGTTCCGCGGGTTTCAGGTCGCCGAAGCTGGGCCGGTCGTAGCAGTCCGCCGACCAGCCGGTGTAGGTGAGGTGCGGGGTCTGCTCCGGGTGGATCATCGTGATGACCGGCAGCAGGGCCACGGCCGCCACCGCGACGCGGATCGCGCGCCGCCGCGCGGGCGGAAGGTCCGCCGGGCGGCCCTCGGCGGCCAGTTCGCGGGCGGTCGCCGCGATCCACACGGTGCCGACGAGTCCCAGCGCGTCCATCATCACCGGTATCACCAGATCGTCGCCGCCGGGGATCCTCCCGAAGAAGACGTTGAGCGGGATCACCAGCGCGTAGGCGCCCAGCGACACCCACCCGGCGGCCTGCGTGCCGCGGCTCCACCGGCCGTCGCGCCGCTGCCCGGCGAGCGTGACGATGATCGCGGCCACTCCGCCCAGCATGAAGCCCAGCTCGACGATGCCGCCCCTGCCGAGCTCCGGGAGGTCGAGCTCGTCGAGCAGTTCGTCGGCCATCGCGGCCAGCTCGACCGCGAAGATCGCTCCGGCCGCCGTGCGCAGCATGCGGGACCGCCAGCGGATGACCAGCAGGTAGAGGACGTCGATCGCGGTCCACAGCGCGAGCTGGAACGCCGCGTCGACCGCGTCGGGGAGCACCGCGATCGGGAGCCACAGCACGAGGGCGTACGCCACCGCCAGATACAGCAGGCGGCGCAGCGCCTTCTCCCGGCGGTCCAGCGGACCCCGCGCGGGGGCGCGCAGGATCAGCCACAGGAGCGCGGCCTTCGCCGGGGCGGCCGCGAGCAGCGCCACCGTCGTCGAGGTGTCGAACCCGCCGCGACCGTAGAACCCCGCATAGGGTGGCGGCGACCATTCGACGGCCACCCAGAGCCAGGCGTCGCCGAGCACCAGGCCCGCGACCGCCGCCGCAAAAACCAGGCCTACTGATCCGATTCTGACAATCCGCCAGATCCTGTCCGGAAGCACGAACCGCGATCTTAGTGCGGCGCCGCCGTACGGGCGGACATTTCATGATCTTCACCGCGACGCGATGCCGACGATCGCGATCGCGGCGAGCAGGGCCTCGCCCGAGGCGGCGGGACCGTCCGCGGCCCAGCAGACGTAGCCGTCGGGACGGACGAGCATGACGGCGGCGCCCAGATCGTCGGCGCAGGTGGCGCGGACGAGGTCGACTCGTGGGGGAAGCCGGAGGCCGGCTGGGACGGCGCCGGCCAGATCGAGCAGGACGGCGTGCCCCGCGCCGAACAGCGCCGACACCCGGGTGGGGCCGGCGTCGGTGACCAGATCGGCGTCCGGCAC
This sequence comes from Microbispora sp. NPDC004025, assembly GCF_053604425.1. Taxonomy (NCBI): domain Bacteria; kingdom Bacillati; phylum Actinomycetota; class Actinomycetes; order Streptosporangiales; family Streptosporangiaceae; genus Microbispora; species Microbispora sp. NPDC004025. The sequence goes on from NZ_JBSGHN010000017.1 coordinate 59,568, forward strand.
GCGCTGTCCGATGAGCGGGTGATCGCCGGGCAGTTCGTAGCGCAGCGAGAGGCCGGACATCAGCCCCGCGAGGTGACGGTTGGCGTCGGGCAGGCGCAGCAGGTCGACGAAGATGTCGCGCAGGGCGGCCACGTCCTCGCTGGGGTCGGGATCGGCCAGGACGCGCTGTGCCGACGTGTGGTGCAGGACCTGGGCTCCGACCGGATGCCGTTCGGCGTGGTAGCTGTCCAGCAGGCCGCCCGGCGCCCGGTCCTGTACGGTCGCGGCCAGTTTCCACCCGAGGTTGAACGCGTCCTGTATGCCGAGGTTGAGACCTTGGCCGCCCAGCGGCGGGTGGATGTGCGCCGCGTCGCCCGCGAACAGGACACGGCCCACGCGGTAGTGCTCCAGCTGCCGGGTGGCGTCGGTGAACCGGGACGCGTTGTCCACGGCGGCGAGGATGGTCTCATGGCCGTACACGGCGTGCAGCCCGGCGATGATCTCCTCGTCGGTCACCGGGGTGTCGCGGTCGGCGCCGGCGCCGTCCGTCCGCCCGAAGGTGATCCGGTACCGGTCGCCGCCCAGAGGGACCAGCATCGCCCAGTAGCCGTCCGCGTGACGGGTCAGGCTGCTCATGTGCCCGATCCGCCGCGGCACCAGCGGCGAGACGGCGGACAGGCGGATGTCGGCCAGCACCGCCTGACGGGTGCCGGGCCTGCCGGGAAACGGCAGCCCGAGCAGTTTGCGCACCGTGCTGTGGCCGCCGTCGCAGGCCACCAGGTAGTGCGCCCGCACCCGCAGGTCTCCCGCTGTCACGACCACACGGTCGTCGCCGGGCTCGACCCCTGAGACGGCGGCGCCGTGCAGAACCCGCGCGCCGGCGGCGATCGCCCGCTCTTCGAGCACCTCCTCCAGTTCCCACTGCGGGATCGCGATGGGGAAGGGATGCCTGGTCCGCCAGGGGGCGCAGTCCAGGGGGACGGGCAGCGCCGCGAAATGCCCGCCGACCGGCTCGCGCGGCGTGGCGCGCCGCAGCAGCGGTTCGAGCAGCCCGCGCGACTCCAGCAGCTCGGCGGTACGGGGCTGGATGCCCGCGCCTTTCACCTGTTCGACCCGCCGCGACAGTTTCTCCAGCACCAGGGTCTCGACCCCCGCCAGAGCGAGTTCGTACGCCAGCATCAGCCCGGTCGGGCCGGCGCCCGCGACGACGACCTCGGTCTCGATCTCGTCCACCGTCACCACTCCATCTCGCCTCGGGGCAAATGTATACCGGGTGCAGGAATATCCTCAGGGCAACACCCTGCTACGGTGACGTCGTGGACGGCAAGCCCGGGCTGCGGGAACGGAAGAAGCGGAGGACCCACGCGGCGATCTCCGAGGCCGCCATCACGTTGTTCCTCGAACACGGCTTCAACCAGGTCTCGGTGGCCCAGGTGGCCGAGGCGGCCGAGGTGTCCAAACGCACGCTGTTCGCCTACTTCCCGGCGAAGGAAGACCTCGTGGTGCATCGCCTCGCCGACCACGAGACCGAGATGGCACGCGTCGTGCGGGCCCGCCCGCCGCGCACCGCCCCGCTGACCGCGCTGCGTGAGCACTTCCTCGACGGCCTGCGCGAGCGGGACCCGATCACCGGGCTCAACGACGCGCCCCAGGTGCGCAAGCTCCACCGGATGATCCTCGACACGCCCTCGCTGGTGGCCCGGATGGAGCGGTTCAAGGGCGGCGCCGAACGCGCACTCGCCCAGGCGTTGCGGGAGACGGCGGACGTCCCGGAGCTCACGGCGCGGCTGGCCGCCGTCCAGATCGTCGCGGTGCACTGGGCGCTGGCCCAGGACAACGCCGAACGCCTGGCGTACGGGGAGCCCGCCGACGAGCGCTACGCGGGCGCGGTGGCCGACGCGGAACACGCGTTCGCGCTGCTGCGGAACGGGCTGCGGCGACTGGCCCGGGAGCGGTGACCCCCGGCAGGGCGCACGAACCGGGGGGCACACCGCCCTTGAAGGCGCGCCGCCGCGGTGTCAGCTCTTCGGAGCGACGCGCCACACGGTGTCGCCCGCGTCGTCGGCGACCAGCAACCCCCCGGCCCGGTCGAGGACGACTCCGGCGGGGCGCCCGTAGGTCGTGCTGTCACCGGGGTCGGGTTTGAAGCCGGTGAGGAAGTCGCGGGGCGGGCCGCTGGGCATGCCGTGGGCGAACGGCACGTAGACGACCTTGTACCCCACCGGGTCGCCGCGGTTCCACGATCCGTGCTCGCCGACGAACGCGCCGCCGCGATACTCGGCGGGGAACGCCGGCGCCGTGGAGAAGGCCAGCCCCAGCGGGGCGGTGTGGGCGCCCAACGAGTAGTCCGGGCGCAAGGCCCGGGCCACCAGATCCGGCCGGGGCGGAGTGACGCGGTCGTCGACGTTGCGGCCCCAGTAGCTCCACGGCCAGCCGTAGAAGTCGCCGTCGCGGACCCTGGTCAGGTAGTCGGGGGACACGTCGTCGCCGAGGACGTCGCGTTCGTTGACGACGGCCCAGAGTGTGCCGGTGACCGGCTCGACGCCGAGACCGTTGGGGTTCCTGAGGCCGGAGGCGTAGACGCGCGCGCCGCCTCCGCCGGGATCGAGTTCGAGCACGGCGGCGCGCCCGCGCTCGACGTCGAGGCCGTATTCGCCCGCGTTGCTCGCGGAGCCGACGGTGACGTAGAGCGCGGAGCCGTCGGCGGCGGCGAGCAGGTTGCGTGTCCAGTGGTTGTTGTAGCCGCCGGCGGGCAGGTCGAGGACCTTCTCGCCCGGGGCGGTGATCCGCGTGTCGCCGAGCCTGTGCGGGAAGCGCCACACGCCGTCCGTGCCGGCGACGTAGAACATCACCTCGGTGCCCGGCTCGGCGTCCGGTTCGACCGCGTACGGCGGTGCCGCCCTCAGCAGGGCCATGCCGAACGGCTGGTTGAGGCCGGTCAGGAACGTGCCGCGGAAGTCCGCGACGCCGTCGCCGTCGGAGTCGCGCAGCAGGGTGATCCGGTTGGCGCTCCGCTCTCTGGTCGACCCGTCGGCCCGGCGCAGCCAGGAGAGGAGCCGCATCACGACCGAGCCGGGAGGCTTCGGCAGCGTGGCGGACTCGGCCACGAGCACGTCGCCGTTGGGGAGCGAAAAGAGCCAGCGCGGGTGGTCGAGCCCGCCCGCGAACCGCGTGACGGAGAAGCCCGCCGGGGCCGTCGGCCTCCTCCCGGAGGGCCAGCCGACCACGTCGGGCGCGTTGACCTTGGGAATCGGGAACGTGTCCGGCCGCTCGAGCCGGGGATCGGCCCCAAGGCGCGCCTCCGTCTGGGGGGCGCCACCGCGGCCGACGGCGGCGAAGGCTCCCGCCAGGGCGAGGGCGGCGAGCAGGCCCAGCGCCACGAGGGCGCGGACCGCGATCCGAAGCACGCGGCGGCCGTTCAACGGGACCACCCCCGATCGGCGGGGGTGGAGCCGGGGGCGGGCGATCCGGCGGCGACGTGACGCGCACGCACGCCGGGCGGTGTCGCGAGGGCGGCGCGGCGGCCGGCGGAACGGAGGATGGGCAGGGCTTCCACGTCGTCACCTTCCACGGACTCTCGGGGTGGCACCCCGACTCTGTCCGACGGTCCGGAGGCGCCGCCTCCGCCTCCGGGCTCACGGTGACGGCCACTCGGCCGGCAGGTCCGGCCTACCGGCCGATCTCGGCCGGCCGATCGGCGGAGTCGTACGGGCCGGCCGCCTCGGCGGTGCGCACGTCGGATCGGGACCGGCGCAGCAGCCGTACGCCGATCAGCATGAGCGGGGCGTACGCCGCCAGCGCCAGCACCGGACCGGCGACCGGGACGGCCGGGCCGGCGACGTAGGGGAGCGCGACGACCGGAACCGTCCACCAGCCGACCACGCCCGCCCGGGCCAGCCCGGCCAGGACGAGCGGCAGCAACAGGACGCCCCCGGCCATGCCGCTGAGCCGCCAGGCGTTCAGCGAGGGGTCGGCGGTCACCTGGTCGAAGACCCGCACCGCGTCGCCGAGGGGGACGACGTCCGGCATCGTCCCGGTGAACCAGTCCGACAGCAGCAGACCGGACATCTGCACCGCCCCGAACATCGTGAGCACCACCCCGGCGGTGGTGAGGCCCCGGCCGCGCCGGCCGCGCAGCAGCAGCAACGCGCCCGGAACGCCCAGCGCGATGAGCACCCAGGCGTAGTGGAACAGGTTCGCCGACAGCACGGTCAGGCCGAAGTCCTCGGCGAGTGAGGAGAGGTAGGCGGAGGAGGAGTCGCCGGCCTGCGGCGGCGAGGTGAGCATGCCGCCGGTCATGAGGACCGGAGCGGCGATCAGGGCGGCGCCGGCGAGGCGGCGCAGCGGCGCGCCGGAGGCGTCGAAACCGGTGTTCGTCGTTGTCATGGCCGGAACGCTATGGCCGGGGCCCGGGCCGGCGGATCGTCGTGCGGGTCCGTCGTCACTGCGACCGTGAGGCGGCCACGGCGGCGCCGGGTCGTCTCCGGGGAGGACGGACGGCCGCGCGGCGTCCTCCCGGGAGCCGATCCCGGGGTGGCCCGCGCGCCGTTACCCTCCATGTTGCGGCCACTGAGGTCGCGATTGTCCATATTTGGAGGGCGATGTGCGCGCACCGCAGGGGCGCGGGCAGTGGCTGGTGCTCGGCGTGGGCGCCGCGCTGCTGTTCGCGGTCGTGGCGGCGGTCGAGATGGCCGCGGACCCCGGGCGCGGCGGCACGAACGTCCGCGACATCGCGCTCGCGGCGGCGGTCGCGGTGTGCTTCCCGGTCGCCGCGCTGTACCCGGTCACCGGCATGACCATCGCGATGCTGAGTTTCCCCCTCGCGCTCGCGGCCGGGGCCGAGGGTCTCGGCGGCGCCCAGCTGATCGCGGAGCTGGTCCTCGTGGCGCACGCCGGATACCGCAGCACGGTCCGCCGTGGGCTGACCGCCGCCGCGGCGGCCGCGCTGGTGCCGGCGGCGGCGCTGACCGTGTTCGGCGAGAGCCCGTGGGAGTTCCTGTTCTTCGGCGCCCTGGTCAGCTGCGCCTGGGGCCTCGGCGCGCTGCTGCGCCGGGAACAGACGCGCTCCGCGCAGCTCGCGGCGCTCGCCGACGCGCTGGCCGCCGAACGCGAGGCCCGGGCGCGCGCGGCCGTCGACGAGGAGCGGGCCCGGATCTCCCGGGAGCTCCACGACGCCGTGGCGCACACGCTGAGCGTCATGACGATGCAGGCCGGCGTGCTGCGCCGCAGGCTCGCCGACCGTCCCGTCGAACGCGACGCGCTCGCGCAGGTGGAGGAGCTCGGCCGCCGCTCGGTGGAGGAGATCAGGCGGGTGGTCGGGCTGCTGCGGCCCGACGCCGCCGACGGTCTCGGGCCGCCGCCGTCGCTGCGCCGGATCGAGGACCTGGTGGCTCAGGTGCGGTCCGCGGGGCTCGACATCTCCCTGGCCGTCACGGGGGAGCCCGTGTCACTGCCCGCGGGTCTCGACATGTCGGCGTACCGGGTCGCCCAGGAGGCCCTCACGAACGTGCTGCGGCACGCGGGCGCGGACCGGGCGGCGATCGAGGTGGCCTACCGCCCGGGCGAGGTCGCGCTCCGGGTGACCGACGACGGCCGCGGCGCCCCGGCCGCGTCCGCCGCGTCCGCCGCGTCACCGGGGGCCCCGGCGACGCGCGCCGGCGGGCACGGGCTGGTGGGGATGCGCGAGCGGGTCGGCATGTTCGGCGGGACGTTGCGCACGGGCCCCCGCGAGGCCGGTGGTTACGAGGTCTACGCGACGTTCCCCGTCCCGTCCGGAGGGATCGCATGATCAGGGTGGTGCTCGCCGACGACGAGGCGATCATGCGGGCCGGGCTGCGCATGCTGATCTCCGACGAGCCGGACATGGAGGTCGTCGGGGAGGCCGCCGACGGCGACGAGGCGGTCCGGGTGGCCGCCGCGACGCGACCGGACGTCGTGCTGATGGACGCCCGGATGCCGGGCCTGGACGGGATCGGCGCGGCCGCGGCGATCGCCGCGGAGCACCCGGGCGTGCGGGTGCTGATCCTGACCACGTTCGACGAGGACGTGCTGGTCGACGGGGCGCTGCGGGCCGGGGTGGCGGGGTTCCTGCTCAAGGTCTCCCCGCCCGAGCAGCTCCTGGAGGCGCTGCGCGAGGTGGCCGCCGGGCGCGGCCTGCTCGATCCGGCCGTGGTGCCGCGGGTGATCGGCCGGTACGCCGGCGCCCCGCGCCCGCGCCCGCGCGACCCGGCCCTGGACAGGCTCACCGCCCGGGAGGCGGAGGTGCTGGCGCTGGTCGGCCGCGGCCTGTCGAACGCGGAGATCGCCGCCCGGCTGTTCCTCGGCGAGACGACGGTCAAGACCCACCTCGGCCGGGTGCTGGACAAGCTCGGCCTGCGCGACCGGGCCCGCGCCATCGCGTACGCCTACTCGAGCGGCCTGATCACCCCGGACGACTGATCCGCGGACTCCGTCACCGCTTTCCGGGGTGGCGGTTGTCGGCTGTCTCCCGGCGAAACGGCAGCTCACGGCGGTGCGGTGTCCCGCCGAGGTGGCGTAATATCGCCGTTATCCGCATATCCCTACCTGAACAGTAGGCTTATGCCTCATGGAGTTGGCGGACGCGAGACGGCGCCGGGCGGACAGGGCCCGCCAGGTCGCCGACCTGCTGCGGCTGGAGGTCGTGCACGGCGGGTTCGGCGGTGGTCATCTGCCGCTGGAGTCCGCCCTCGCACGGGAGTTCGGGACCTCCCGCAACACGATCAGGGACGCCCTGGACCTGCTGCGCGACGAGGGCCTCATCGAGCGGTGCCCGGGCGTCGGCACCACCGTCGCCGCGGAGAAGTACCCGCACGGCCTGCACCGGCTGCTCGGCCTCGCCGAGACCCTCCGGGAGCACGGCGAGGTGACCAACGAGGTCCGCGCGATGGGGCTGATCCCGCCTCCGGCCGCCGTGCGGGGGCGGCTCGGCCTGCCGCCCGGGGAGGACGTCGTCTACGTGGAGCGGCTGCGCCGGCTCAACGGCCTGCCGCTCTCGCTCGACCTGACCTATCTCGTCCGCGAGGTGGGGGAGCCGCTCTTCGACGCCGATCTCGTGCACAACGACGTGTTCGTGCTGCTGGAACGGATCGCCGGTCAGCCGCTCGGCGTGGCAGAGCTGACGATCGAGGCCGTGAACGCCGACCCCCACACCGCGGCCGTCCTCGACGCGCCGCGCGGCGCGGCGCTGCTCATGGTCGAGCGCCTCACCCATCTGTCCGACGGCCGCCCGGTCGACCTGGAGTTCGTCAGGTTCCGCGGCGACCGCCTCACCATGCGTGGTCACCTCTGGAGGAACACCGATGACCCTGGTCAATAGCCGCGCCGACGTGCCCGTGACGATCGACGAGTCACTGTGCATCGAGGGCTGCACGCTGTGCGTGGACGTGTGCCCGCTCGACTCGCTGGCCATCCACGAGGTCAGCGGCAAGGCGTACATGCACGTGGACGAGTGCTGGTACTGCGGCCCCTGCGCCGACCGGTGCCCCGCCGACGCCGTCACGGTGAACATCCCCTACCTGCTCCGATAGAAGGACACCCCATGCGTAAGCTCATCGCCGCCGTGGCGCTGCTGGCCGCGGCGGGGTGCTCCGTCTCCGCCGGCGCCGACGACGGCAGGCAGACGGTCGTCGTCGGATACCAGTCGAAGACCATCAACACCGTGACCGCGGGGACGCTGCTGCGCGGCCTCGGCTACCTCGAAAAGCGCCTCGGCGACGGGTACCGGGTCGAGTGGCAGGACTACGACACCGGCGCCCCGATCACCGCGAAGATGGTGGCCGGGAAGATCGACATCGGGTCGATGGGCGACTACCCGCTCCTCATCAACGCCTCCCGCACCCAGGCGGTGGCCGCCGCGCGGACCGAGCTCGTCTCGGTGACCGGCTACAACCTGCGCGGCGGGCTGAACTCCGTGGTCGTCGCCCCGTCGTCGGACGTGCGGACGCTGGCCGACCTGAAGGGGAAGAAGGTCTCCGCCAGCTCCGGGTCGGCCGGTCACGGCACTCTCGTCCAGGCTCTGGAACGGGCCGGGCTGGATCCCGCGACCGACGTGGAGGTCGTCAACCAGCAGCCGCCGGTCGGCGCGTCCGCGCTGCAGTCGGGCAACGTGCAGGGATACGCCCAGTTCGTGGCCTGGCCGGGGCTGCTCGTCTTCCGCGACCAGGCCCGGCTCGTCTACGACGGCTCGGCGCTCGACGTGCCGACCTTCCACGGCGTCGTCGTACGGCAGGCGTACGCGAAGGAGCACCCGGACGTGGTCCAGGCGTTCCTGCAGGCGCAGATCGACGCGACGAGGTACCTGCACGAGCATCCCGTCGAGGCCGCCGAGTCGGTCGCCGAGGCCACCGGCCTGCCGGCCGAGGTCGTCTACCTCTACAACGGCCGCGACGGCATCGCCTCGTTCGACGTCACGATGAAGCCGCGGCTGCTGGCCGCCCTCGACCACGACCAGAAGTACCTGAAGTCGATCGGCACCGACTTCGCCGGCGTCGACGTGGCGAGGTTCGCCAACGACTCCTACCTCAGGAAGGCGTACGGCGCCTCCTACGACGCCGACACCGCGAGCACCGCCAACGCCGCGAAGATCGGCGGGACCGACGAGGCCTGCGGGACCGCCGTGGGGGACCCGGCGAAGGCGGGCGAGGTCTGGCTGGCCGGGGAGGACCGGCTGCGCCCCGCGGCGACCCCCGCCTGCCTGCTGCGTCAGGTCGCCGCCGCCACGTCCGGCGGCAAGACCGTACGGGCCGCCTACGTGCCCGACGCCGCCACCGGGACGCACTGGTTCGCGGACAGGTCCGTCTGGGTGCGCGACCCGTCGGCGGGCGAGGACGAGCGGTTCAAGCCCTTCACCACCCAGGACGGCGCGCAGGCGTACGTGCGGGAGCACCCCAGGGCCGAGATCGTCGGCTACGACGAGGCGCTGAAGGCGGCGGCGAGGGAGCCGAAGGCGGCGGGAGGCGGGTCGCGATGAGCACTCCGGCGTTGGACGCGACGCTCGCTCCCGCCGCCGCCGGGACCCCGGACGCCCCGGCGGCGCGGACGGCCCGGACGAGAACGGCGGCCGGCCTGCGCGGATGGGCGGTCAGGCTCGGCTCCCTGGCGGTCGTCGTCGCGCTGTGGCAGTGGCTGACGACCGCGGACGCCCGCGTCGGACTGCGGTTCGACCGGTTGCCCTCGCCCGCCGAGGTCGCGGCGGAGTTCGGCCGGCAGCTGGGCACCCGGATCTACTACCTCGACCTGGCCCAGAGCATGATCCGCATCCTCACCGGGTTCGCGCTGGCGGCCGTCGCCGGCATCGCCCTGGGCGTCCTGGTCGCGCGGTCCCGGTGGATCGGCGACGTGCTGCTGCCGCCGATCGAGGTCGTCCGGCCGATCCCGGCGATCGCCCTCGTGCCGATCGCGATCCTGGTGTTCCCCAGTGACGAGCAGGGCATCGTGTTCATCACGTTCGCCGCGGCGTTCTTCCCGATCATGGTGAGCACGCGGCACGCCGTACGCGCGCTGCCGACGCTGTGGGAGGACGCGGTCCGCACCATGGGCGGCGGGCGCGCGCACGTGCTGTGGAACGTCGTCCTCCCGGGCACGCTGCCGGGCGTCTTCGGCGGGCTGTCGGTCGGCATGGGAGTCGCCTGGATCTGCGTGATCTCCGCCGAGATGATCTCCGGGGAGTTCGGCGTCGGCTACCGGACCTGGCACGCCTACACCGTGGTCGACTATCCGGCGGTGCTCGTCGGCATGGCGTCGATCGGCGTGCTCGGCTGGCTCACCTCGGCCTCCGTCGAGCTGCTCGGCCGGCGCCTCACCCGGTGGCTGCCGCGCGGGGAAGGGGGCGCCCGATGAGCGCTCCCGCCACGGAGACCGCACGCGCGGACGCCGGGCTCGCCATCCGGCTGGAGGGCGTGTCGCTCGGCTACGGACGGCATGCCGTGCTGGACGGCCTGCATCTCGACGTCGCCCCCGGCGAGGTCCTGGTGATCGTCGGCCCGTCCGGATCGGGCAAGTCCACCGTCCTGCGCGCGATCGCGGGGCTGCTGGCGCCGCGCGCCGGCCGGGTCCTCGCCGAGGGGGTGCCGGTCACCGGTCCGTCGCCCGGCCGGGCCATGGTCTTCCAGGACGACGCGCTGCTGCCCTGGCGCACGGTCCGGCGCAACGTCGAGCTGCCGCTGCGCATCCGCGGCGTGCCGAGGAGGGAGCGCAGGGCGGCCGCCGAGAGCTGGATCGGCCGCGTCGGCCTCGCCGGCTGCGAGGACCGGCTGCCCCGGGAGCTGTCCGGAGGCATGCGGCAGCGCGTGCAGCTCGCGAGGTCCCTGGCGGGCGCGCCGCGCGCCGTGCTCATGGACGAGCCCTTCGGCGCGCTGGACGCGCAGACCCGGGGCGAGATGCAGCGCCTGCTGCTGGACGTGCTCCGCGACACCCTCGCCACGGTCGTATTCGTCACCCACGATGTGGACGAGGCGCTGCTGCTCGCCGACCGGGTCGTCGTGCTCGGGCATCGCGAGGGGCAACGCGCCGGACACGGCGGCGGACACGGCGGCGGACACGGCGGCATCGCGACCGTCCTGCGCGTGCCGGACCCGCGCACCCCCGACATCGACCGCGCCGAACTGCGCGCCCGCATCATCGAGGAGCTGTGACAGTGGACATCCCTTCCCCGGCGGACCGTACGCATCTGGAATGCGAGGTACTGGTGGTCGGCGGCGGCACCGCCGGGACCATGGCCGCGATCACCGCCGCCGAGCGCGGCGCCGACGTGATCCTGCTGGAAAAGGCGCACGTACGGCACAGCGGCGCGCTGGCGATGGGCATGGACGGCGTGAACAACGCGGTCATCCCCGGCAAGGCCACGCCTGAGGACTACGTCGCCGAGATCACCAGGGCCAACGACGGCGTGGTCAACCAGCGCACGGTCCACCAGACGGCCACGCGCGGCTACGACATGGTCCGGCGGCTGGAACGCTACGGCGTGAAGTTCGAGAAGAACGAGCACGGCGAGTACGCGGTGCGCCGGGTCCACCGCTCGGGCAGCTACGTCCTGCCCATGCCGGAGGGCAAGGACGTCAAGAAGGTCCTCTACCGCGTGCTGCGCCGCCGCGACATCCGCGAGAAGGTGCGCATCGAGAACCGGGTGATGCCGGTCCGCGTGCTGACGAGCGGCGGCCGGGCCGTCGGCGTCGCCGGGTTCGACACCCGCTCGGGCCGCTTCGTCACGGTCGCCGCCGGCGCCGTGATCCTCGCCACCGGCGCGTGCGGCCGGCTCGGCCTGCCCGCCAGCGGCTACCTGTACGGCACGTACGAGAACCCGACCAACGCCGGGGACGGGTACGCGATGGCCTACCACGCGGGCGCGGAGCTCAGCGGCATCGAGTGCTTCCAGATCAACCCGCTGATCAAGGACTACAACGGCCCGGCCTGCGCGTACGTCGCCAACCCGTTCGGGGGTTACCAGGTCAACGCCGAGGGGGAGCGGTTCGTCGACTGCGACTACTGGTCGGGCCAGATGATGGCCGAGGTGGCGAGGGAGATCGGGTCGGCCCGCGGTCCTATCTACCTCAAGACCAGCCATCTGCCCGACGAGACGCTCACCGCGCTCGAGAACATCCTGCACACCACCGAGCGCCCCACCCGGGGCACCTTCCACGCGGGGCGCGGGCACGACTACCGCACCCACGACGTCGAGATGCACATCTCCGAGATCGGCCTGTGCGGCGGCCACTCGGCCTCGGGCGTCTGGGTGGACGAGAACGGCGCCACCACCGTCCCCGGCCTGTACGCCGCGGGCGACCTGGCCTGCGTGCCGCACAACTACATGATCGGGGCGTTCGTGTTCGGCGACCTCGCCGGGGCCCACGCCGCCGAGCATCACCGGAGGCCGGAGGGCCTGCCGGAGGACCAGATCGCCGCCGCGCACGAGCTCGTCTACCGTCCGCTGCGCAACCCGGACGGCCCGCCGCAGCAGCAGGTCGAGTACAAGCTGCGCCGGTTCGTCAACGACTACGTCGCCCCGCCGAAGACCGCCAGGAAACTGGACATCGCCCTGGAGACGTTCGAGCGGATGCGCGAGGAGATCGCCGCCATGGGCGCCAGGACCCCGCACGAGCTGATGCGCTGCGCCGAGGTGACGTTCATCAGGGACTGCGCGGAGATGGCCGCCAGGTCCTCGCTGGTCCGCACCGAGAGCAGGTGGGGCCTCTACCACGAACGCGCCGACCTGCCCGAACGGGACGACGACGAGTGGCTCTACCACCTCAACCTGCGCAAGAACGCCGACGGGGCGATGGAGTTCGTCAAGCGCCCGGTCGAGCCGTACCTCGTGCCCGTCGAGGGCTTCACCCCCCGCCCGGCCGAGCCCGTCCTGGTCGGGGCGTACGGCCCGGCGGGCCCGGCCCGGCGCAGGGCGGGCGGGCGGCTCGCGGTGGAGGCGATCGGGCGCTCGCCGCGCATCCTCGAACTCCTGCGGCTCGCCGACGGCGAGCCGGCGCTGGACCAGATCACCCCCTACCTGGACGACGCCGACCCCAAGGTACGCAGGGCGGCCGTCGCGACGCTGACCGAGACCGCGCCCCGCGGCGTGGAGACCGCGCTGGCCCGGGCCCTCGCCGACCCGCACGGCACGGTGCGGCGCGCCGCCGCGACCGGCCTGCGGGAGCTCGTCGAGGTGCTGCCCGCGACCGCCGCGTTCGGTGCCTCGCTCCGCGCCGTGGCCGGCTACGGGGAGACGGCGCCCGGCGGGGTGGCCGGCGGGGTGGCCGGTGAGGTGGCAGGTGGGGCGGCCGGCGCGGTGACGGGGGAGCCGGTCGTGCGCGCGGCCGTCCTGGACGTGCTGCGGGCCCTGCGCCTCGGTGACGCCGGTCTGTTCGAGGCGGCGCTGACGGACGCCGACACGCGGGTGCGGATCGAGGCGGTCAGGGGACTGGTCGCGCTCGACGACGCGGCGCGGGTGGCCCTCGCCGCCGGCGACGAGGACCGCGAGGTGCGTGTGCAGGCGGCCAGAGGGCTCGGCGTCATCGGCCTGGCCGACGGCGCCCCCGCCCTCACGCGGCTCGCCGCCGACGCCGACCCGCTCGTCCGGGCGGCGGCCCTGGAGGCGTCCGCCGGGCTCGGCGCTCTCGAATCGGGCTTCGCGGAGACGGCTGTGCGGGCCCTGGCCGATCCTGCGTGGCAGGTGCGGGTGGGCGCGGCCCGCGGACTCGCCGCCGCCGATCCCGCCCTGGCGGTGGAACCGCTGGTGGCGGCGCTGGCCGACCCCCATCTCGACGTGCGCAAGGCCGTGGTGCTCGTGCTGTCCGCGTGGGCGGCGCGGCCCGAGGTGGCCGCGGCCCTGCACGGCGCTCTCGGCGATTCCGACGCCGACGTCCGCGCCTACGCCCGCAGGGCGCTGGACGCCCCGCAGGCCGTCACGGCCGTGGTCCCCGCCGTGGTGTGAAGCGTGAGAGCCCGCGCCGTCCTCGCGGCGGCCGGGCCGTACGGGATGGGGAGCGGCACGGGTGATCTCAGGCCACGGACTCCACGACCCGGAAGGTCTGGCGATAGGCCGTGGGGGAGACACCCAGCGCGGCGGTGAGGTGCTGGCGGAGGGAGGCACCGGTGCCGAACCCGGCCTCGGCGGCGACGCGGTCCACGGGCAGGTCGGTGCTCTCCAGCAGCCGGCGGGCGAGTTCGACGCGCTGCCGGGTGAGCCACTGGCCCGGAGTCACGCCGACCTCCTCGCGGAAGCGGCGGGTGAACGTGCGCACGCTCATCCGGGCATGCCCGGCCAGCTCCCGCAGTGAGATCGGCCGGTGCAGGTTCTCGAGGGCCCATGCCCGGGCCGCCGACGTGGACATGTCGGTCGTCGCCGGGACGGGCCGTTCGACGTACTGTGCCTGGCCGCCCTCACGCCACGGGGGGACGACGCAGCGCCGGGCGACCCGCTGGGCGACCGCGGCGCCATGGTCGCGGCGCACGACGTGCAGGCACAGGTCGATGCCGGAGGCCACGCCCGCCGAGGTCAGCACGTCGCCGTCGTCCGTGAACAGCACGCCGGCGTCCAGCCGCACGTTCGGGAACATCCGCCGGAAGCGGTCGGCCTCGTTCCAGTGCGTGGTCGCGGGCCGGCCGTCGAGCAGGCCGGCCGCGGCCAGCACGAAGGCCGCGGTGCAGATGGACACCAGTCGCACGCCGGGGCGAAGACGGGTCAGGACCTCGGCGACCGGCGCGGGCAGCCAGTCGGACGCGTCCTGCCCCACGGGGGTGAACGGGGGAATGACCACGGTGTCGGCTGTCGCGATGACGTCGACGTCATGGTCCACGGTGATCGAGAAGTCCGCGTCGGTTCGGACCGTACGGCTGACACCGCAGGTCAGGACCTCGTAGAGCGGCGCGCCGTCCGCTCCTGCGGCGATGCTGAAGATTCGCTGCGGGATGCTCAGCTCGAACGGATACACGCCCTCCAGGGCCAGGATCACGACTCGGTGCATGGCCAGATTCTTTCACAGGGTGGCCATCCGGCCACTCGTGAGGGGGCCGGCGTGAGCGGCACCATGGCGGTCCGGCGGGCCTGAAGACCCGCCGACGCAACTGCCAACGGAGGGTTAGTCATGCCTATCGGGCTCCTCGCCCTGGCCCTGGGAGGTTTCGGCATCGGGCTCACCGAGTTCGGGATCGTGGGGTTGCTGCCCCAGATAGCGGCGGACCTCGGAGTGAGCGAACCAGCCGCCGGTCATCTCGTCTCCGGGTACGCGCTGAGCGTCGCGGTCGGTGCCGTCGCGCTGACCGCGGCGGTCGGCCGGTTCGAGCGCAAAAAGGTGCTGCTGGCGCTGATGCTCCTGTTCATCGCCGGCAACCTGATCTCCGCGCTCGCGCCGGGTTATGCCGTGCTGATGGCGGGCCGGATCGTCGCGGCCCTGTGCCATGGCGCGTTCTTCGGCGTCGGCTCGGTGGTCGCCGCCGACCTCGTCGCGCCCCACCGGCGGGCCGGCGCGATCGCGCTGATGTTCGCCGGTCTGACCGTGGCGAACGTGGTCGGGGTTCCGCTCGGCACCCTGCTCGGCGAGCGGCTCGGCTGGCGCTCGACGTTCTGGGCGCTCACGATCATCGGCGTCGTCACCCTGGCCGGCATCCGGCTGCTCGTGCCGACGACTCCGGTTCCCGCCGGGAACGGCCTGCGCGGCGAGCTCGGCGCCTTCCGCCGGCCGCAGGTCTGGGTCTCCCTCGCCGTCAGCGTCCTCGCCTTCGGCGGCGTGATCGGCGCGTTCACCTACATCGCGTTCACGCTCACCGAGGTCAGCGGATTCGCCGTCACCGTTGTGCCCTGGCTGCTGGTGCTCTTCGGGGTGGGCACGTTCGCGGGCAACCACCTCGGCGGCAGGTTCGCCGACCGGGCCCTGAACGCCTCCCTGATCACGATCATGGCGGTGACCACCGTGGTTCTCGCGGTGTTCGCGCTGACGGCGCACAGCAAGGTCATGGCGACCGTCTCGCTGCTGCTGATGGGGACGGCGGGGCTGGCCACCGCGCCCGGGCTCCAGCTCCGGACCATGAAGTACGCCCAGGACGCCCCGGCGCTGGCTTCGGGTGCCAACATCGCGGCCTTCAACGTCGGCAACGCCCTCGGCGCGTGGCTGGGCGGGCTGGCGATCGCCGCAGGTCACGGCTTCGTCTCCCCCCTGTGGGTGGGTGCCGGCGTCACGGCCGCCGGGCTCGCCGTCCTCGCGGCCGGTTCGGCGCGGCCGCGAGGACGGGCGTCGGCCGCGCCGCCCGAGTCCGCCTCGGCGGCACCCTCCTCGCCGCGCCGCTTCCGCCGCCCGGCCGCTGAGACCGACTGACTCGCGCAGCGGGACGAATCCCTGTATTGCCAACCAGATGTGTAGAGAATCTGCCATGATGGGATCGTGTTCGATTTCGACCGTACAGCGTCATCCGTTGGCCTGCCTGCGGACGCCGTGGGCAGCCGCGCCGAGTTCCCCGGTGCCCCCCGGGACCCCTTCCCGGGCGACACGCACTGGTACGACCTGCCGGACGACGACGCCGCGCCGGAGGCGGACGAGGAGGAGGACGAGGCCGGGGCCCGGTGGCGTCCCCGGCGTCTCCCGTGGCGACGCTGACGGGATTCCACCGGGCCCGGCCGGGGCTCGAGGGATTTTCGGGCACTGCCTTCAGGTGACGGTGAAGCCGCTGAACAGGAGCGTGGCGAGCCCAAGGGCCAGCAGGACGTTGGCCACGGTGGCGGCGGCGAAGACGACGACCGGACGCCAGCCGGCCTCCCTGAGCGAGGCCACCCTGAACTCCAGGCCGATGCTGACGAAGGCCAGGATGAGGAACCAAGTGCGCAGGTCGTTGGCGACGCCGATGACCGCCTTGCCCTCGGCCGTGCCGACGGTGGACAGATACCAGGTGGCCAGCACCGAGGCCGCCACGAAGCCGAGCACGAACTTCGGGAACCGCCGCCACAGCTCGCCCGCGCCCGGCCGTTCGGCGCCGGGACGGCGCTCGATGCGGAAGGCGAACCACGCGGTCAGCGCGACCACCACGACGCCGATCAGGGCGTTCTGGGTGATCTTGACGATGGTCGCGACCGCCAGCGCGTTCTCGCCCGCGAGCGTGCCCGCCGCGGTCACCGCCGCCGTCGTGTCGATGTTGCCGCCGATCCAGGCGCCCGCCACCTCCGGGCTCAGGTTCAGCGCCGAGGCCAGCGCGGGGAGGACGAAGATGGACGGCAGGGCGAACGCGATCACCAGGCTCGCGCTGTAGGCGAGCTGCTCGCGCCTGGCCTGAACGGCTCCCGCCGCCGCGATGGCCGCGCTGACGCCGCAGATGGACACCGCGGCCGACAGCAGTGCCCGCAGTCTGTCGTCGAGCCCGAGGCGCCCGCCGAGCCACCAGGTGAACAGGAACACCGCGCTGATCAGCACGATGCCCTGGAGGACCGCGGGGCCGGCCGCGGTGACGATCACCTTCAGGTTGATCGATGCTCCGAGGAGCACGAGCCCTGTCTTGATGAAGAACTCCGTGCGGAAGCCGGCCGACAGACGGTCGCGCAGCCCGGTCGCGGTGAGCACCGCGTTGCCCAGCAGGCCGAGGGCGATCGCGTAGACGGGGAACTCGATCGCCTTGGCCAGGCCGGAGCCCGCGAACCACTCGGGCACGCCCTTCTCCAGGGCCCTGGTGCCCGCGGCGAGGGCGAGGACGACGAGGACGCCCAGGGCGGGCCACTGCCACGCCGGGGCCCGCGTCGCGGCGGGGACGGCCGCCTCGCTGCTCATCACGGCACCAGCCCCGTCGGGATCACGCCGGTGATGACCAGCACGAGGAGGACGAGGCCGACGATGGTGGCGGCCCAGTCCTCGTTGATCGCGGCACGGGTGTGCTCGCCGACGGTCGGGGGGTGTTCGTCGCTCACGCCGGACGCCTTTCTCTGGAGTGCGAGTGTTCGGCTCGACTGTGGAGCGGAAATACCAATCAAGTCAATAGGGAATGCAGGAAAACCGTCCCGGGCATATAGTTGCTATTACCTACCAGGTTTGTGGGATACTCCGTGCATGGGCCCGGACCCGATCCGCTCCTCCGGTGAGCGCGCAGACACTCCGCTGACGGCCGCCATCATGGCGGGACGCTGGATCCGTACGGCCGCCGTCGACGACGAGCACGGCAGGCGATGGCGGGCCAACCCCGACCCGCACGGCAGGCCGGCCGCGCCCGGCGGACCCGGCGGGCCCGCGTCCCTGCACTCCGCGTCTTTGAACTCCGGGGCGGCCGGGATCGTGCTGTTCTTCCTGGAGCTCGCCGCCGGCACCGGGCACGAGGCCTACCTGGAGGACGCCCGCGCCGGCGCCCGCTACCTCGCGGCGACGTGGCGGCGGCAGGCCGACGTGTCGCTCCACCACGGCCTGGCCGGTGTCGTCCTCGCGCTGACCGAGGCCGGCTGGGTGCTCGGCGAGGAGCGGTTCGAGGCCGCGGCGGTCGCGGCCGCCGACAGGATCGTCCGAGGCGCCCGTGCGATGGACGACGGCGGGATCGGCTGGTCGGGGGATCCCACCCCGCGCGGCGACGGCGGCGTCGTCCTGGGACTGCTGCGTGCCGCGGCGGCGCTCGGCGTGCCGGCCTACGAGGAGATGGCGATCGAGGCGGGACGCCGGATCGCGCGGCTGACCGCGCCCCGCGAGCGGCCCGCGGCGTGCCCGGCCCTGCCCGCCGAGGCGGCCCCGCCCGGCTTCCTGGCCGGCACGGCCGGGACGGCGTTCCTCCTCGCCCGCCTCTACGGCGCGACGGGTGAGGAGTCGTTCCTCGACGCGGCACGCCGCGGCGCGGGCCTCGTCCGGGCCGCGGGCGTCACGACCGGGCGCGGGGTGCTGGTCGGCGACCACCTGGGCTACTGCTCGGGGTCCGCCGGCATCGCCCGCATGTTCTACGAGCTGTATCGGGTGACCGGCGACAGCGGCGACCTGGAGTGGGTGAAGCGGCTGGCGAGGGGCGTCAGGGAGTCCGGCGCGCCCTTCCGGCAGACGGCGGGGCTGTGGAACGTCGCCTGTCAGTGCTGCGGCACCGCGGGGCTGATTGAGCTGTACGTGGGGTTGTGGGCGGCGACGGGGGAGCAGGAACACCTGGAGTTCGCCCGCAGGCTCGCCGACCACCTGATCGGCCGGGCGACCGGCTACGACGGCAGGGGATACCGCTGGTACCAGGCGTACCGGCGGCACCGCCCCGGCGAGGTGACGGCCGACACCGGCTACCTGACCGGAGCGGCGGGGATCGGGGCGGCCCTGCTGCACCTGGACGCGGCGGGGCAGGCGGACCGGCCGCGCCGCGTGATCCTGCTGCCGGACAACCCCTTTCCGCCCATTCCCGTGCCGGCCGTCGCCCTGCGGAGGCCGGCCGGCTGACAGCGCAGGTGAGGAGGGCGCATGGACGCACGGTCCACCACCGCCGAGGACGGCCGGGACCCCGGCCGTACGATGTCCGGGACGAGGGGGGCGGCGCAGGCGCCGCCCGTGCGGCCCGGCATCCGCAAACCCCTGCCGCCGCGCCTGTTCGCCGTGCACGGCACGAACGCGGAGATGCGCTGGGAGGCGCTGCGCGGCGCCGGCTACCTGACGCCGGACGACCTGTTCTTCGTCCGCAACCACACCTCGACACCGCTGATCGACGCGGCCGCCTGGCGGCTCACGCTGTGGGGCAGCGGGCTGGACGGCGGGCCGGTCGCGTTCACCTACCGGGACATCCTCGGCATGCCGGCCGAGACCGTGACCGCGTTCATCGAGTGCGCCGGCAACGGCCGCAGCCTGTACGGCGAGCAGCAGGGCCAGGAGACGCCGGGCACGCCCTGGCGGCTGGGCGCGGTGGGGGTCGCGCGCTGGCGGGGCGTGCGGCTCGCGACGCTCCTGCGCAGGGCGGGGATGAGCGACCGGGCGGTCGCGCTGATGCCGCGCGGGCTCGACGGCGACTACGTGGAGGCGGGGGAGAACCTGGGGAGGGTGCGCCGCCCGCTCCCCGTGACCAAGGCGCTGGACGACGTGCTGGTGGCCTACGAGATGAACGGGCGGCCGCTGCCGCCCGACCATGGATATCCGGCGCGGCTCGTGGTGCCGGGGTGGGTGGGCGTCGCCTCGATCAAGTGGCTGGGGGACGTCGAGGTGTCGGCGGAGCCGCTGGAGTCGCCGTGGAGCACGCGGCTGTACCGGATGCACGGCCCCGGCCACCCGCCCGGCGGCGGGCCGCCGCTGACCCGCACGGGGGTGAAGAGCGCCTTCGAACTGCCCTGGCCGGCCCGTCTCCAAGCGGGGCGTGAGCATCTGCTGCGCGGCCGTTCGTGGTCGGGTCACGGGCGGGTGGTGCGGGTCGAGGTCAGCGACGACGAGGGCGTGTCGTGGCGTCCGGCCCGCCTCCGCGACGACCGGCACCCGCGTGGCTGGGTCCGGTGGACCTTCCCCTGGACTCCCCGGCAGGCGGGCGGCCTGCGGCTGCTCGCCCGGGCCGCCGACGAGACGGGCGCGACGCAGCCCGGCAGGGCGGCCCGCAACACCCTCGGCTACGGCTTCGACGCGGTGGTGCGTCACCCCGTCGTGGTGACCTGAGCGGACCCCGTTCACGGCCGGCTCGCGCGCGGTCTCGCCATTGACAGACTGAGGGTGCCTCAGGTTGACTCTGGGCAACGTGAGGCATCCTCCGGATATGCCTCTTTCCATCTTGTGAAGGAGGGGACGTTGGCCGAGGGAATCGCCGTCTCCGTGCACGACACCGCCCCGGTCTGGCGCGGCGACACCGCGGGCGACGCGCTGCGTCGTTCCGTCGACCTGGCCCGGGCCGTCGAGGCCCTGGGCTACCGGCGCCACTGGGTGGCCGAGCACCACAACACGCCCGCGCTCGCGACCTCCAGCCCGGCGGTGCTCGCGGGCGCCATCCTCGGGGCGACCGCCACGATCCGGGCCGGGTCGGGCGCGGTGCTGCTGCCCAACCACTCGCCGTACGCGGTGGCCGAGCAGTTCGGCGTGCTGGCCGGGCTCCATCCGGGCCGGGTCGACCTCGGGCTCGGCCGCGCGGCCGGCGGCTCGGGGGAGGCCGCGGCCCGCCTGGGCGACCCGCGCCGGCTCGACTTCGGCGAGGCGCTGCGCGAGCTGAACGAGTACTTCGCCGGCGGTAGCGGCGGCGTGCGCGCGATCCCCGAGCCGGGCATCCCGCCCGAGGTCTGGCTGGTCGGGTCGAGCGCGTCCAGCGCCGCGTTCGCCGGCCGGCTCGGCCTGCCGTACGTGTACGCGCACGCGATCGTGGGCGGCGGGGCGCCGGAGGCGCTGGAGGCGTACCGGCAGGCGTTCCGGCCGTCGGCGGCCCTGGCCGAACCGCACGCCTGTGTGGCGGTGATCGCCGTCGTCAACGACAGCGACGAGCGCGCGCACCGGCTCGCCGCCTCCTTCGTGTACGGCCAGATCCTCATGCGCACGGCCGATCCGGCCACGCTGCTGCCGACCGAGGAGGAGACGGCCGCGCACCGCTTCACCGCGGCCGAGGAGCGGTTCCTGCGCGAGAAGATCGGCCCCCAGTTCGTGGGCGGCCCCGAACGCGTCGGCCCCCGCCTCGGTGACCTCCTGCGCCGCACCCGTGCCGACGAGCTGTTCGTGCTCACGCAGGTGCCCGACCATCAGGCCAGGATCCGCTCCTACGAGCTGGTCGCCAAGATCGTTTCGTCTCTGTGAGGCGGACCCCGAAGCGGCGGGAACCGGTCGCGGGCAATTTTATGTATAGCTGGTAGGAAATATTGACTTTCGGATCGTCTGATCGTACGTTTGCGGTATCGGCCAGGACGTTCGTCCGGCCCCGGTCCCCGCCTCCATCCGAATCCCCGATCCCGCGTGCCGTGATGCTGCCGGCCGACGGGATCGACCCCGAGAGCAGCTGCGATCAACCGGAGGTTTGCCATGACGGAGACTCTGCTCGGCCCCGCCCTCGACGCCGACGACTACAAGCGGGCCCTCGCGGTGCACGCGGCGGGAGTCGTCGTGATCACCGCGCGGAGCGGAGGAGTGCCCGTGGGGCTGACCGCCACCTCGTTCTCCTCGGTCAGCCTCGACCCGCCTCTCGTCTCCTTCTACGTGGACCAGGCGTCCACCACCTGGCCGTCCCTCCGTGAGGCGGACCACTTCGCCGTCAACGTCCTCGCCAGCGACCAGGCCGACCTCGCCGCCCGCTTCGCGCGCAAGGGCGTCGATCGGTTCGCCGAGCCCACCCGGTGGCGCCCGGGACCGCTCGGCGCGCCGCTGCTCGAAGACGTCTCCGCCCACCTGGTCTGCCTGCCGTACGAGAGGGTCGGCGTGGGCGACCACGTCCTCGTCGTGGGCCTGGTCACCCGGGCCGAGGTGCGCGCGCCGGGACGTCCGCTGCTGTATCACCAGGGCCGCTTCGGCCGTTTCATCGCCCACCCGTGACCCCGCTTCCGCTCCGTGCCGAGCACCGTCTCCCCGACTTGGAGGACCGTCCGTTGACCACCCGCACGCCCAGTGAGAACGCGCATCCCGCGGCTCCGCGCACCGGACCCGCCCGTCACACCGCCGACGCGCGGCACGAGGGGGTGACGTCGTGAGCTCCGTCGTGGCGCTGGTCGGCAACCCGCGGGGCGGCTCGCGAACCCACCTCGCGGCGGTGGCGGCGGCCGAGGCGCTGGGGCGCCGGATCGGGCACGACGCGCCGCCCGAGGTCGTGGACCTGTCCGCGATCGGCCCGCACCTGTTCACCCCCGCCCCCTCGCCCACGGTGGAGGTCGCGCTGGAGCTGGCCGCCGGAGCGCAGGTGCTCGTCGTGGCCAGCCCCACCTACAAGGCCACCTACACCGGCCTGCTCAAGGCGTTCCTCGACCGCCTTCCGGGCGGCGCGCTGACCGGAACGGTGGCGCTGCCGCTGCTGGTCATGGGCGCCCCCCGGCACGCCCTGGCCGTCGAGCTGCACCTGCGGCCCCTGCTGATCGAGCTGGGCGCGCTCGTGCCCAGCCCGGGCCTGGCGCTGCTCGAGGCCGAGATCCCCGACCTCGACCGGATCCTGTCCGACTGGCTGGATCGCGTCGCCCCGCAGGTGACCGCGGCGGTGCGGCAGCCGCACCCCGGCGGTCTCGTCTAGAACCACCGGCAGAGAACCACCGAAAGGCTCGTCCTCAGATGTCGCGAAAAATCCGATTATCCGCCGCCGCGTTCGTCTCCCTGTCGCTCGCCCTGACGGCCTGCGGCACGAGCGGCGGGGAAACCGCGGCGGCCAAGGCCCCCGGTGGGCCGGTCAAGGGTGGCACGCTCACCTTCGGCGTCAACACCGAACCCTCCACCTGCCTCGACCCGCACCAGAGCCCCGCCGACGTGGCCGGCCTGTTCACCCGGCCCGTGCTCGACTCGCTGGTGTCACTGGACACCGAGGGGCGGATCCACCCCTGGCTGGCCACCAAGTGGACGGTCTCGCCGGACCAGAAGACCTACACGTTCACCCTGCGTGAGGGCGTGAAGTTCTCCGACGGCACGCCCTTCGACGCGGCGGCGGTCAAGGCCAACCTGGACCACATCGTCGCTCCCGCGACCAAGTCCCAGCTCGCGGCGGGCTACATCGAGCCGTACGAGGGCAGCGAGGTCGTCGGCCCGCACACGGTGAAGGTCAGTTTCAGCAGGCCCTACTCGCCGTTCCTGTCCGCACTGGCCACGGCCTACTTCGGCATGGAGTCGCCGCGGTCGCTCGAGCAGCCGCAGGACGCGCTGTGCAAGAAGGTCGTCGGTTCCGGGCCGTTCGTCATCGACGAGTACGTCGTGCAGAAGGGCATCACCTATCACCGCAACCCCGGCTACGACTGGGCGCCGGAGGGCGCGGCGCACACCGGGGCGGCGTACCTGGACAAGCTGGAGATCAAGGTAATCACCGAGGACTCCGTCCGGCTCGGCGCGCTGACCAGCGGGCAGGTCGACGCGATCGCCAGCGTGCCGCCGGTCAACGTCAAGCAGGTGCAGGCCGACCCCCGGCTGACGATCACTACTCGGCAGGCGCCGGGCGGCAACTACAACTACTACCCGAACACCACGTCCGGGCCGTTCGCCGACAAGCGGGTCCGGCAGGCGTTCCGCGACGGCATCGACTTCGCGACGATCGTGCAGAACCTCTACTTCGGCGCGTTCCAGCCCGCCGCGGGCCCCATCTCTCCCGCGACCGACGGGTACGACAAGACCCTCGAAGGGAAGGCGAAGTACGACCCCGCGACGGCGAACCGGCTGCTCGACGAGGCCGGATGGTCGGCGCGGGACGCCGAGGGCTACCGCACCAAGGACGGCAAGCGGCTGACGATCCGCTGGGGATTCCTCAAAGAGTTCGCCCGCGAACAGCGCGACACGCTGGCCGAGCATATCCAGGCAGAGGCGAAGAAGGTCGGCTTCGACGTCCAGTTCGTCGCCGGCACCGTCAACGAATGGCTGGAGAGGTACCCCAAGGGCGACTACGACCTGATCGACTTCAGCTGGCAGCGCGCCGACGGCGACACCCTGCGCAACCTGTTCGACACCTCCGCCATCCCCACCGCCGCCAAGTTCGGGCAGAACGCGGCCCGCCTGTCGGACAAGGAGATCGACGGCTGGCTGAGCGACGCGCTGGACACGACCGACCAGGCCGAGCGGGCCGAGCTGTACGCCAAGGTGCAGCAGCGGGTCACCGACGAGGCCGCGGTCTTCCCGGTATACGTGTTCAACTACCTGCTTGGGGCGGGCAAGAAGGCGCACGGCATCGGCTGGGAGCCGCAGGCGTACCCGACCTTCTACGACGCCTGGGTCGAGCAGGCATGACCGCCGTCGCCGTCGCGGCCCCCCGGGCGCGGGCCCGGTGGGTCCGCCCGGTGCTGGTGCGGCTGGGCACGTCCGTGCTGGTGCTGTGGGGCGCGGTGACGGTCGCCTTCGCCGGGCTCCACCTCACGCCGGGCAACGTCGTCGACCTGCTGATCGGCGCCAACACCGTCACGCCCGAGGTCCGCGCGCGGCTCGTCGCCGACTACGGGCTCGACCGGCCGCTGCTCGTCCAGTACGTCACCTACCTGGGCCGGGTGCTCCACGGCGACCTGGGCCAGTCGTACCAGCTGCACCAGCCGGTCGCCTCGGCGATCGGCGCGCAGATCGGCGCGTCCGTCCAGCTCATGCTCGCCTCGTTCGCGCTGGCGGTCGTGGTCGCGGTCACGGTCGCCGTGCTGACCGCCGGGCGCCGGTGGGCGCGGGCGGTGTTCTCCGGCATCGAGCTGGTCGGAATCTCCATTCCGTCGTTCTGGGCCGGGATCCTGCTGCTCACGGTCTTCTCGTTCGGGCTCGGGCTCTTCCCGGCCACCGGCGGAGAGGGACTGGAGAGCCTGGTCCTGCCGTCCGTCGCGATGGCGATCCCGGTCATCGCGACGCTCAGCCAGGTGCTGCGCGAGGGCCTGGAGCTCACGCTGGAGGAGCCGTTCGTGCTCACCGCGCGCTCGCGCGGCATGTCCGACCTGGGCGTGCGGCTGCGGCACGCGCTCCGGCACGCGCTGCTGCCGACGGTCACGCTGGCCGGATGGATGGTCAGCTACCTGTTCGGCGGCGCCGTGATCACCGAGTCGGTCTTCTCCCGGCAGGGCATCGGGCGGCTGACCCTCACCGCCGTAACCAACAAGGACCTGCCGGTCGTGATGGGCGTGGTCCTGATCGCCTCGCTGCTCTACGTCGTCGTCAACATCCTGCTCGACCTGCTCTACCTGGCCATCGACCCGCGACTGCGAGGTGCCTGAGTGACCGCCTCCACCATCGCCACCACGGGCCCCGGCGTCACCGTCGTCGGGCGCGGGCGGCGGCGCGTCCCGCGCGCCGGCGTCTGGGCGGCCGCCGCGTTCCTGCTGGTCGTGGCGGTGATCGTGATCGCGCCCGGCCTGGTCGCGCACGGCTCGCCCGACCTCACCGACGCCCTCGCCGCGCTCCGGCCCCCGGACGGCGAGCACCTGCTCGGCACCGACGCCAACGGG
Source organism: Microbispora sp. NPDC004025 (assembly GCF_053604425.1). NCBI lineage: Bacteria > Bacillati > Actinomycetota > Actinomycetes > Streptosporangiales > Streptosporangiaceae > Microbispora > Microbispora sp. NPDC004025. The sequence continues at coordinate 85,018 of NZ_JBSGHN010000017.1, forward strand.
CGCGACATCTTCACCCGGATCGTGTACGGGGCGCGGCCGTCGGTGCTGGCCGGGCTGGCCGCCACCGCGCTCGCGGTCGCCGGCGGCACCCTCGTCGGGCTCCTGGCGGCGCTCGGCGGGCGGGTGCTCGACGAGGTCGCCATGCGCGTGGTGGACGTCCTGCTCTCGCTGCCGGGGCTGCTGCTGGCCCTGCTGGTCATCGCCGTCGTCGGGCCGGGGACGCTCAACGCGGTCTTCGCCATCGCCGCCTACACGCTGCCCGGCTATGCCCGCCTGGTCCGCGCGCAGACCATGGTCATCCGCCGGTCCGGGTACGTCGAGGCGGCCGTCTCGCTCGGCCTGACCAGGGCGAGGATCATCGCGCGGCACGTGCTGCCCAACGCGTTCGCGCCGCTGCTGGTGCTGGCCACGATCGAGGTCGGCACCGCGCTGGTCGCGGCGTCCTCGCTGAGCTTCCTCGGCCTCGGTCCCCGGCCGCCCGCCGCGGAATGGGGAGCGATGCTCTCGGCCGGGCGCGACTACTTCTCCGTCGCCTGGTGGGCCGCGGTCTTCCCCGGGCTGGCCATCACGCTCACCGTCCTGTCCGTCACGGTCGTCGGCCGCCACCTGCAGCGGCGCGTCGAAGGGAGACTGTCGTGACCACTCAGTGGGCCGACCCGGTCGTCGAGGTGTCCGACCTGCGGGTCTCGTTCGGCCCCGTCCAGGCGGTCCGGTCGATCTCCTTCACGGTTAGCCCGGGAGAGTGCGTCGCCATCGTGGGGGAGTCCGGCTCGGGCAAGAGCGTCACCGCCCGCACGCTGATAGGGCTGACCGGCGCCGGCGCCGACATCACCGCGCGGTCGCTCGTCGTGGCAGGCCGCGACGTGTCCTCGTACGGCGAGCGGCAGTGGCGTACGCTGCGGGGCGGCCGGGTCGGCTACGTCCTGCAGGACGCGCTGGTCTCGCTCGACCCGCTGCGCCCGGTCGGCAAGGAGATCGCCGAGACCCTGCGGCTCCACCGGGTCGTGCCGCGTGCCGGCGTGCGGCGGCGCGTGGTGGAGCTGCTGCGCGAGGTGGGCGTGCCGGAGCCGGAGCTGCGCGCCGCGCAGTACCCCCACCAGCTCTCCGGCGGGCTGCGCCAGCGGGCGCTGATCGCCTCCGCGGTCGCCTGCGCGCCCCCGCTGCTGATCGCCGACGAGCCGACCACCGCTCTGGACGTGACCGTGCAGGCGCAGATCCTGCGGCTGCTGGCCGAGCGCCGGCGGGCCGGGGCCGGGCTGCTGCTGATCAGCCACGACCTCGCGGTGGTGGCCGAGCTGGCCGACCGCGTGCTGGTCATGAAGGACGGCGAGGTCGTCGAGGAGGGGCCCACGCGGGACGTGCTCGGCGACGCGCGGCACGCCTACACCCGGAGGCTGCTGGCCGCGGTGCCCTCCGAGCACGGCAGGGGCACCCGGCTGACCGTCCCCGGGGACGGCTCAGCCCCCGCTCCCGCTTCGCTCCCTGCTCCCGCTCCGCTCCCCGCGGCCCGGCCCGGCGAGGTGGTGATCAGGGCGTCCGGCCTGGCCAAGTCGTTCACCGGGCCGGACGGGCTGCCCCGCGCGGCCGTGGACGACGTGTCGTTCGAGCTGCGGGCGGGGGAGACCCTCGGGCTGGTGGGCGAGTCGGGATCGGGCAAGACCACGACCGCGCGCCTGGTGCTGGGGCTGCTGGAGCCGGACGCGGGCGAGGTGGAGATCACCGGCAGGTCCTGGAGCGGGCTGGGCTCCGCCGAGCGCCGCGCGCTGCGGCGGCGCGTCCAGGTCGTCTACCAGGACCCGCTGAGCTCGTTCGACCCCCGGTTCACCGTGCGGCGGATCCTCGACGAGGCGCTCGCCGCCGGTGGCGAGCCGCGCCGGACCCGGCGGGACCGCACGGCCGAGCTGCTCGCGCAGGTCGGCCTGGACACTTCGGTCCTCGACCGCAGGCCGCTGCGGCTGTCCGGCGGGCAGCGGCAGCGGGTGGCGATCGCGCGGGCGCTGGCCCCCCGGCCCCAGGTGATCGTCTGCGACGAGCCGGTCTCCGCGCTCGACGTGTCGATCCAGGCCCAGGTGCTCGACCTGCTCGCCGACCTCCAGGCCGAACTCGGCGTGGCCTGCCTGTTCATCTCCCACGACCTCGGGGTGATCCACCACGTCAGCGATCGGGTGCTGGTGATGAAGGACGGCCGGGTGGTCGAGTCCGGCGACGTCCGTCAGGTCTTCGCCCAGCCGCGCGCGCCGTACACACGTGAGCTGCTGGCCGCGATCCCGCGGCTGCCGCACCACCGCCCGCGCGACCGGGAGGCCGTCGCATGACGTACGACGTGGCGATCGTCGGGGCCGGGGTGCACGGCACGGCCGCGGCCTTCCACCTGGCCAGGCGCGGCGTGTCCGTGGCCGTGTTCGACAAGGGGCCGGTCGCGGGCGGCCCCACCGGTCGGTCGGGCGGCATCTGCCGGGCCTACTACACCGATCCCTTCCTGGCGGAGACGGCGCGGGACGGCATCGCGTTCCTCGCCCGGTTCGAGGAGCACACCGGCGGGCACCAGTCCGGCTTCCGCCGGACCGGCGCGCTCTACCTGCACGGCCCCGGCGACGTGGCCTCGGCCGCCGAGACCGCCGCGCGGCTCGGCTCGCTCGGCGTCGCCGGCGAGCTGGTCGCCGCGGACGCGCTGCCCGCCCGGCTGCCCCACCTGAGCCTGGACGGCGTCGCCGTCGCGGTCTGGGAGGCCGACGCCGGCTACGCGGACCCGTACGCGACGACGACCGGGCTGGCCGCGGCCGCGCGGCGCCACGGCGCGGTGTTCCACACTCACAGGCCGGCCGTCGCGCTCGCCGAGGAGAGCCGCGGGGCGGCGGTGACCACGTCCGACGGCGCGGTGCACCGGGCCGGACGGCTGCTCGTGGCCGCCGGGCCGTGGACCGCGCCGCTGCTGTGGCCGCTCGGCGTGTACCTGCCGCTGACCGTGGAACGCCACGTCGTCGCCGTGTCCGAGCACGACCCCGCCGACGGCGCCGAGATCGTGCCGCACGTCCTGATCGACGTTCCCGGCGGGTACTACACGACCCCGCAGCCCCGCACCCAGTACCTCACCGGCGGGGTCGTCCCGGCCTCCGCCGCCGACCCCGACGACTTCCCCGGCCCGCTCGCCGGCGAGCTGAACCGGCTCGCCGAGGCCTCCGCCGCCCGCTCCGCGGCGCGCCGCCGCGCCAGGGTGGCCGGCGGCTGGGCCTCGCTGTACGACGTGAGCCCCGACTGGCAGCCGGTCGCCGGCCGGGTCGGCGAGCACCTGTTCGTCGACGCGGGCACCAGCGGGCACGGCTTCAAGCTCGCGCCCGCCTGGGGCGACCACGTCGCCCGGCTGCTCCTGGACGACCCCGATCCCCGCCTCGCCGCCTTCGGGCCCGGCCGCTTCGCGACCGGCGGCGAACTGCCCGCCGGGTTCGGCACCGCCCGGATCCTCGGCTGACCCGGCTGACCATCGGCCGACCATCCGGCCCACCACCGCAAGGAGACCTCATGACCACCCAGGCGCCCGCGTACGCGAGTCCCGCCGACGTCGCCGCCCACGGCCCGTACGGGCCGGGCAGGACCGACCGGCCGGGGTCCCTCTACCCCTTCACGGGGCGGATCACCGCCGACGGCTCCGGCGGCCACCCCGCCGAGCCCGGCCGCTACCACCTCTACGCGTCGTACACGTGCCCGTGGGCGCAGCGCGCCGCCATCGTGCGCGACCTGGCCGGGCTGCGGGACGTCGTGTCGGTGTCCTACGTCGACGACGACCGCGACGCGCGCGGCTGGGCGTTCCGGGAGCGGCGCGGGCCCGATCCGGTGAACGGCTTCACGCTCCTCGCCGAGGCGTACGACGCCACCGAGCCCGGCTATCCCGGTCACATCTCGGTGCCGGTGCTGTGGGACCGGCGGACGAACCGGATCGTCAGCAACGACTTCGCCCGGATCCCCGCCGACCTCGGCACCGCGTTCGCCGAGTGGGCCACCGTGGACCTCTACCCCGGGGACCTGCGCGAGGAGATCGAGGCGCTGGACGAGGAGATCGCACGCGACCTCAGCCAGGGCGTGCACCTTGTCGCCAGGGCCGCGACCCAGGAGGAGTACGAGCGGCGGCGCGCCGGGGTGGCCGCCGCGCTGGACCGCCTCGACGCCCGCCTGGCCGGCCGGCGGTATCTGTTCGGGGACCGCCTCACCGAGTCCGACGTGCAGCTCTGGGTGGTCCTGGTCAGATACGACCTGCTGCACAATCCGCTCGCCGGGATCACCGAACGCCCGCTGACCGCCTACCCCCACCTCTGGGCGTACGCCCGCGACCTCTACCGGATCCCCGCCTTCCGCGAGACCACCGACTTCGCCGCGTTCCGGCTCACCGCCAGGCCCGCCTACCTCGGCGACGGGCCGGTGCGGATCGCGGTCGAGCCGCACGAGGCCGACTGGGACGAGCCGCACGGACGCGAGGCGCTCGCGGGGGAGCACGCGTGACAAAGGTGTCCTGGGGGGTCACCCTCCCGCTGCCGGGACTCGGGCTGCACCGGCACAGGGAGATCGTCGAGGCTCTGCCCTCGCTGGGATACCGCGATGTGTGGACCGGCGAGGGCGGTGGCTACGACGGTCTCACCGCGCTGACCGCCGCGCTCGCCTGGTCGCCGGGGCTGCGGGCGGGCACCGGGGTGCTGCCCGCCCAGACCCGGGGCCCCGGCGTGCTCGCCCAGACCGCCGCCTCGATGGCCGAGCTGGGCCAGGCCGAGGTGCTGCTCGGCATCGGCTCGTCGGTGCCCGCCCATGTCACGGCGCTCAACGGCCGCCCGCACAGCCGGCCGTACGCGCACGTGCGCGACCTGCTGCGGTTCCTCCGCAGGGCCTTCGACGGCGAGCACGTCACCGAGACGTACGAGACCTTCTCGATCGACTTCGGGCTCCGGTGGCGTCCCGCGGTGCGGCCGAAGGTCATCGTCGGCGCGCTGCGGCCCGGCATGTTGAAGCTCGCCTTCGCCGAGGGAGACGGCGCGATCACCAACGTGCTGGCCGCCCACGAGGTGCCGAGGATCGTCGAGGCCGCGGGCCCGCCCGGCGAAGGGCAGGAACTCGTCGTCAAGATCTTCGTGACGCCGACCGAGGACGCCGGGCACGCCAGGGTCGCAGGGCGGGCCTTCCTCGGCTGGATACTCAACCAGCCGCCCTACCGCGCGTTCCACGACTGGCTCGGCCGGGGAGAGGCGCTGGCCGCGTCGCGGGCGGCGTGGGACGCGGGGGACCGGCGGGGGGCGGCCGAGGCGCTGCCGGACTCGGTGGTGGACGAGCTGTGGGTGCACGGCTCGCCGGAGGAGTGCCGTGCCCACATCGCCCGGTACGTCCACCCCGGTGTCACCGCGGTCGAACTCCACGTCACCCAGACCCCGGAGTTGCGGGCGGCCCCGCACACCCTGCCGGACGTGCTGAAGGCCCTGCGGGGGAACTAGCGCGGCCCGGCCGGGCCGGCGCCGCTGACGCGGCGCCGGCCTTTCGCGCTGGTGACGACGCCCGTCAGACGCCGGCGTCCGCCCACGCCTCCGCGAGCAGGTCCTGCGACCGGACGCGGTCGGCGTGGTCGTGCGCGATCGTGGTGACGAGGAGTTCGTCGGCCCCGGTCGCCTCCTTGAGCACCCGCAGCCCCTCCACCACCTTCTCGGGCGTGCCCGCGAACCGGGTGTCCAGCCGGTCCGCGACGAGGGCCCTGTCGTCCTCGGTCCACTCGTGCGCGGACGCCTCCTCCGGAGAGGGGTACTTCATCGCCCCCGCGCCGGTGCGGATGCTCCTCACCCACAGCCCGTACGGCTCGCCGATTCGGCGGGCCTCCTCCTCGGTGGGGGCGACCAGTACGTCGGCGGACACCATGACGTGCGGCGCGGGATACGCCTGCGAGGGCTTGAACGCGTCGCGGTAGGCGTCCACCGCCTCCAGCACGGTGGCCGGGCTCACGTGGTAGTTCGCCGCGAACGGCAGCCCGCGCTCGGCCGCGACCTGGGCGCTCTGGCCGCCGCTGCTGCCCAGGACCCACAGCTCCAGGTCGGCGCCCTCCCCGGGCTGGGCGTGCGCCTCGTGGCCGTCGTCCGAGCGGTAGCTCCCGGACAGGAACGCGACGATGTCGTCGACCTGTTCGGCGAAGTCGGGGCTCTGGGCTCCCGGCTGCTGCAGCAGCGCGAGCGCCAGCGCGAAGAGCGGCGCCTGCGTGACGGCCGGGGTGAACGAGAACGGCGGCGGGATCAGCAGGCCCTTGACCGTACGCGCCGCCGCGGGGGCGGCCGGCTCGGGCGGCGCCTCCCGCAACTCGCGCGCACGCTGCCCGGAGCGGCCGATGCCCAGGTCGATGCGGCCGGGATACAGGGCGTCGAGCGTGCCGAACTGCTCCACGACGGTCAGCGGGGTCTGGTGACCGAGCTGGACCGCGCCGGAGCCGACCCGGATCCGCCGGGTGGCGGCGGCCACCGCCCCGATGAGCACCGCCGGCGCGGAGCTCGCCACGCCGGGGGTGAGGTGGTGCTCGGCCAGCCAGTAGCGGTGGTATCCGGCGTCCTCCGCCCGCCGGGCGAGGTCGACGGTGTTGCGCAGGGCGTCCCCGGCGGTGCCGCCGGACGGGATGGGGGCGAGGTCGAGGATGGACAGGCGGGTCATGACGGACCTCCGGTGGGGAACGGCCTGCTGGGGATCTCCTTGCGCAGGACGGGAGCGATGTCGCTCTGGAACAGTTCGAGCGACGCCCGGTGCTGCGCGCCGGTCAGCCCGTCGGCCTCCGCCGACACGTGCATCACCTCGTGGCCCAGGCGTTCGTGGTAGCGGTGCACCTTGTCGATGATCTGCTGGGGGCTGCCGACGAGGATCGAGCCGCGCTCGATGGCGTCCTCCAGCGTGGGGAACACCGGGTCGAGCCCCTGCTCGCGCAGGAACGCCACCCGGGCGTCGAAGATCGGCCGGTAGGTCTCGACGGCGTCCTGCGATCTCGGCGTGGCGTAGTAGCCGGCGCTGCCCGCCCCGACCAGGGCGTCGGCAGGGTCGTGGCCGTGGTGCTCCCACCGCTCCCGGTAGTAGGCGACCAGCTCCGCGTACGGTTCGACGGGGTTGGTCACGTTCGCGGAGAACAGGGGATCGCCGTAGCGGGCGGCGAGCTCCACCGATTCCTTGCTGGTGGCGCTGCCGTGCCAGATCCGGATGGGCCGCTGCAGCGGCCGGGGGAGCACCTCGGCGTCGGTCAGGGACGGGCGGAAGCGGCCCGACCAGGTCACCCTGTCCTCCCGCCAGAGCCGCCGGAACAGCTCGTAACCCTCGCGGTTGCGGTCCCACTGGTCCTGGTCGGTCACGTGGAACAGCTGCGCCTGGGCGGCGCCGTTGCCCTTGCCGATGATCAGCTCCAGGCGTCCGCCGGACAGGTGGTCCAGGGTCGAGTAGTCCTCGAACGCGCGGACCGGGTCGAGCAGGCTCAGCGTGGTCACCGCGGTGAACAGCCTGATCGTGCTGGTGTGCGCCGCGATGTGGCTCAGCACCACGGGCGGGGCCGAGGACAGGAACGGCCGCTCGTGCCGCTCGCCGAAGGCGAACCCGTCGAAGCCCAGCTCCTCGGCGACGACGGCGGCGGCCACGATGTCGCGGAACCGCTCGGTGACCGGTTTCAGCTCACCGGTCAGCGGGTGGGGCAGATGGAATCCGAGTGTCATCGCGAGGAACTTCACGACCGGCCGTCCTCCTTCGTCGCGTGGATCGTCCGCGCCGGCGCGGCGGCCCCTCGCGTCTTTCCCGTGCTGGATGCGGCGCTCATGACGCCTTCGCGTAGCGGCTGGCGGGGCGGGCGAGGCCGAGCCGTCCGCGCAGGTCCCCCGTGTCGTACGCGGTCCGGAACGCGCCTGCCGCCTGCAGCTCGGGCACCAGGCCGCGGGTGATCGCCGCCAGGTCGTGGGGCAGCACGCCCGGCCGGAGGCGGAACCCCGCCAGCCCCGCCTCGCGCCACTCGAGCAGCAGCGCGGCGAGCTCCGCGGGGGTGCCGGTGAAGACGCGGGCGTCCGACTCGAGCTCGGCGCCGTCGAGGTCGTCCAGCCGCGCCTTGCGCCCGGCCGCGTCGCGGGCGTCGAGGAAGACCACCAGGTCCGCGAGGATCCGCAGCGGCGGCTCGGTGCGTCCGACGGCCGCCTCCGCCGCCCGGACGCGCTCGACGATCGCGGTGGCGTCCTCGCGGTCTTGCGGCGTGACGTACACGACGTCGGACCCCTTCGCCGCGAACTCGTACGGCACCGTGTCGTGGGCGAGTGAGGTGACCAGCGGCTGGCCCTGCGGGGAGCGCGGCGTGATCGAGGGACCCTTCACGCTGAACCGGTCGCCGTGGAAGTCGATGTAGTGCAGCTTGTCGCGGTCGATGAAACGGCCGGTCGCGACGTCGCGGATCTCGGCGTCGTCCTCCCAGCTGTCCCACAGCCGGCGGACCACCTCGACCACGTCGGCGGCCTCGGCGAACAGGTCCCGCACGTGCTCGCGGAAGACGGGATCCCGATCGGGGGAGTAGTCCTGCGGCGGGAACGGCGGGCGGCGGCCGAAGTGGGCGACCTGGTCGGGGCGGGCGGAGATCTGCGGCCGCCATCCGGCCCTGCCGCGGCTGATGTGGTCGAGCGAGGCGATGCCGATCGCGACGTGGAACGGCTCGGTGTGGGTCGTGCCGGTGGTCGGGACGAGGCCGATCCGCGAGGTCAGCGGGGCCACGAGGGACGCGATCAGCACCGCGTCGAGCCGCCCGCGCACCTGGTCGAGGCGTTCGTCGGGTTCGTTGAGGCGGGAGGACTGGAGGCCGGGCGCGTCTTCGAAGGTGACGAAGTCGAGCAGGCCGCGCTCCGCCTCCGCGACGAGATCGGCCCAGTAGCCGGGGGTGAACAGCCGGTCCGGCCGCGCGCCCTCGGCCCGCCACGCGGCCGGGTGCCAGCCCGCCCCGTCCAGCGCGACGGCGAGATGCAGCGTCATCAGATCTCCTCGGTGGGGTTCGGAGTCTCGGTGCGGATCGGAGTCTCGGTGCGGATCGGGGTGCGGGGGGAGAGGCCGAGGTGGTCGCGGAGCGTTGGCCCGGTGTAGTCGGCCCGGAACACGCCCTTCTCCTGGAGCAGGGGAACCACCTTGTCGACCAGGTCGTCGAGCCCGCCGGGAGTCAGGTGCGGCACGAAGATGAAGCCGTCGGCCGCGTCGGTCTGCACGAAGTGGTCGATCTCGTCGGCCACCGTGCGCGGCGTGCCGATGAAGGTCTGCGGTGCGGAGACCTCGATGGCGAGCTCGCGGATCGACAGGTTCTTCTCCTCGGCGAGGGCGCGCCACTTGGCCACCACCTCGCCGCGGTCGCGGCGGAACGCCGCGTGTCCCTTGGTGACGCCCTCGTCCAGGTTCGGCTCGACGTCGGGCAGCGGGCCGTCGGGGTCGTATCCCGACAGGTCGCGGCCCCACACGGCCTCCAGGAAGTAGATCGCGGTCTGCGGGCTGACCTGTGCGCGCCGGATCTCGACGGCCCGTTCCCGGGCCTCGGCCTCGGTGTCGCCGAGCACGTACGTCACCGCGGGGAGGATCTTGAGGTCCTCGGGCCGCCGTCCGTAGGCGGCGAGCCTGCGCTTGACGTCCCGGTAGAAGGCGCGGCCCTCCTCCAGCTTGCTGTGCCGGCTGAAGATCACGTCGGCCGACGACGCGGCGAACTCCCGGCCCTCGTCGGAGTCGCCGGCCTGGATGATCACGGGATGGCCCTGCGGTCCGCGCGGCGTGCTGAACAGCCCCGCGATGTCGAAGTGCCGGCCCTGGTGCCGGAAGGGCGCGACGCCGCCGGGCCGCAGGAACCGCCCCGACTCCCGGTCCGCGGCCACGGCGTCAGGCGACCAGGAGTCCCACAGCTCCCTGGCGGTCCGCAGGAACTCCTCCGCTCTGGTGTACCGGTCGGCCTCGGCCAGGAAGCCGCCCCGGCGGAAGTTCTCCCCGGTGAAGGCGTCGAAGCTGGTCACCACGTTCCACGCGGCCCGGCCGCCGCTCAGGTGGTCGAGCGTGGCGAGCCGTCGCGCCACCTCGTACGGTTCGTTGAAGGTGGAGTTGACCGTCGCGGCGAGCCCCAGGTGGGTGGTGACGGCGGCCAGGGCGGACAGGACCGTGAGCGACTCCGGGCGGCCCACGACGTCCAGGTCGTGGATGCGCCCCTTCGCCTCGCGCAGCCGCAGTCCTTCGGCCAGGAAGAAGAAGTCGAACTTCCCGCGCTCGGCCGTCTGGGCCAGATGGCGGAAGGAGTCGAAGTCGATCTGACTGCCCGACGCGGGGTCGGACCAGACGGTCGTGTTGTTCACGCCGGGGAAGTGCGCGGCGAGATGGATCTGCTTGGTCACGGGGACTCCTGACAGTTCGGCCCGGTGAAACCTATTATTACAGTAGGAAAATAAGGTTTTGTCGTCAATCGTCACTGGCGGCCGCCGTCGCCCGAAAGGAAGGCGGCCTCAGGGCCGGCGGGCGTTCACGCGACGGGCACGTCGGCGGGCACGCGGACGGTGGCGAACGTCGTCCGGCGGCGCAGGCGGAAGCCGAGCGCCTCGTACACCCGGATCGCGGACGTGTTGCTCGCGGCGGCGTGCAGGAACGGGGTCTCGCCCCGGGCGCGGATGCCGGCGGCGACGGCCAGCACGAGCCGCGCCGCCAGGCCCTGGCGGCGGTGCGCCGGATCGGTGCAGACCGCGCTGATCTCCGTCCAGCCGGGCGGGTGTAGCCGCTCCCCGGCCATCGCGACCAACGCGCCGCCACGACGGATGCCCAGGTAGGTGCCCATCTCGACGGTACGCGGCCGGAACGGGCCCGGCTGGGTGCGCGCGACGAGGTCCAGCATCTCCGGCACGTCCGCCGGCCCCAGGCGGACCGCCTCCTCGTCCGGCGCCGGGATCACGGCGTCGCCGGTCAGCTGCACGCCGGTGCCCCGCGCCACCACCTCCCACCCGTCCGGCGGTGCGAAGGCGCCGCCGGTGACCGGGACGACCACGCCGGGCCCGGCGAGGGCGGCGAGGTCGTCCCAGTCCGCGGGGCCGGGCTCGCCGGGCAGCGCGAAGAACGGCGAGACGTCGTCCGGGTAGCGCAGCGCGTTGCCGTACCGTTCGGCGAAGCGCGCATGCGGGCCGGTGAGCGACGCCCATACGGGGTTGTCCAGCAGGTGCCGGTCGCTCACTGCGGCCCTCCCCACGCCATGTCGCCGTGGCCGGCGCTCGCGCGCCCTCCTCGTGCCGGCGCCTCCGTCCCGGGGCCGCCGTATCGAATCACCGCGTGCGTCTTGGGCATCGGACCTCCTGTCGCTCGTACGCCTGCGGAGAGATCGTAGAACATTACCTACTAAACAAGTAGGTCTTGACGGTTTATTGATCGCTGTGCTGAAGATAGGGACATGTCGGATGCCCGCGATCAGACGCGGTCGCCGGGAGGACTGATCATGACCCCCACGCGCCACGTGCTCGACACCGCCCGTTCGTTCGCCACCGCGGAGGCACGATGACCGCGCCCGCCGTGATCGAGGAGGAGACGGCGGAGTCCGCCGTCTCCCTGACCGTCGTCAAGGCGCGTCACCCGGGACGCTGGATCGCCGGCGCCGTGGTGGCGGTGCTGCTGGCGATGGCGGTCAACGCGTTGATCACCAACCCGGCCTGGGACTGGCCGGTCGTCGGCGCGTACCTGTTCCATCCGTCGGTGCTGCACGCGGTGCTGTTCACCGTCGAGCTGACCGCGCTCGGCATCGTGCTCGGCTTCCTGCTGGGGACCGTGCTCGCGCTGATGCGGCTGTCCCGCGTGCCGCTGCTCGCGTCGGTGGCCTGGGGCTACGTGTGGCTGTTCCGCTCGGTGCCGCTCATCCTGCAGCTGCTGTTCTGGTACAATCTCGCCGCGCTGTACAGGCAGATCTCGTTCGGGGTGCCGTTCGGGCCCGCGTTCTTCTCCGTCGACTCGATGGAGCTGATCGGACCGGTGACGGCGGCCGCGCTGGGCCTGGCGCTGCACCAGGCGGCGTACGCCGCGGAGATCGTGCGCGGGGGCTTCCTGTCGGTGGAACCGGGCCAGCTGGAGGCGGCCGCCGCGCTCGGCATCCCGAGGGCCAGGCAGATCCTGCGGATCCGGCTTCCGCAGGCCATGCGGTCGATCGTGCCGGCCGCGGGCAACGAGATCATCGGCCTGGTCAAGGGCACCTCGGTCGTCTACATCATGGCGCTGCCCGAGCTGTTCTACCAGGTGCAGGTGATCTACAACCGCAACGGCCGGGTGATCGCGATGCTGCTGGTGGCCGCGATCTGGTACCTCGTCCTCACCACGGTCCTGTCGGCCGCGCAGTACTACGTGGAACGCAGGTTCGGCCGTGGCCTCGCGCGGGCCCTGCCGCCGACGCCGGTGCGGCGGGTGCGCCGGATCCTCGACGTACGGCGGGCCGCCCGGCGGCAGCGCCCGGCCGCGAGCGGAGGCGGGCAGCGATGAGCACGCCCATGGTCGACGTGCGCGGCGTCCACAAGAGCTACGGCTCGCTGGAGGTCCTGCGCGGAGTGGACCTGCAGGTCCGGGCCGGCGAGGTGACGGTCGTCATCGGTCCTTCCGGGTCGGGCAAGTCGACGCTGCTGCGCAGCATCAACCACCTCGAGAAGATCGACCGCGGGTACGTCACCATCGACGGCGAGTTCATCGGCTACCGGCGCTCCGGTGACCGTCTGTACGAGCTGCAGGAACGCGACATCCTGCGCCAGCGCACCCACATCGGCTTCGTCTTCCAGAACTTCAACCTGTTCCCCCATCTCACCGTACGGCAGAACGTGACCGAGGCCCCGGTCTCGGCCCAGGGCCGCCCCCGCGACGAGGTCGAGGCGCTGGCGGCCGAGCTGCTGGAGCAGGTGGGCCTGTCCGACAAGTCCGGCGCCTACCCGCGGCAGCTGTCCGGGGGACAGCAGCAACGCGTCGCGATCGCCCGGGCCCTGGCGCTGCGGCCCAAGGTCGTGCTGTTCGACGAGCCCACCTCGGCACTCGACCCGGAGCTGGTGGGCGAGGTGCTGGAAGTCATGAAGGGCCTCGCCCGCAGCGGCACCACCATGATCGTCGTGACCCACGAGATCGGCTTCGCGCGCGAGGTCGCCGACACCGTGGTCTTCATGGACGCCGGCCGGATCGTCGAGCAGGGCCCGCCCCCGCAGGTGCTCGACCGGCCGAGGCACGACCGTACCCGCGCCTTCCTCAGCAAGGTGCTCTGACCTCCAAGGAAATCGCATGTCATCCGCATCCCGGTTGTCCGTGCTCGGCCTGTCCGCCCTGCTGCTGCTCGTCGCCTGCGGCACGGTCCCCGACGAGGCCGTGACCGGCGCCGCCCCCGCGGCCGCGGCCCCGCCCGGCGTACTGAAGATCAACACGAGTCCGGAGCAGGACCGCATCCGGGCCGCGAAGGTGGAGGCGATCGCCGCACAGGTGCCCGCCGCGATCCGGGCCAAGGGGGAGTTCCTGGTCGGCACCACCACGTTCGACCCGCCGCTGTCGTTCCTCGCCGACGACAACGTCACCCCGATCGGGGTGGAGGAGGACGTCGCCTCCCTCGTCGCCGACGTGCTCGGCCTCACGCCCCGCTTCGAGGCCACGTCGTGGGAGAACCTGTTCCTCGCCGTGCGGTCCGGCAAGTACGCGGCCGGCTTCTCCAACATCACGGTCACGGAGGAGCGCAAGGACATCTACGACTTCGCCACCTACCGCCTGGACCAGCTGGCCTGGGAGGTGCCGAAGGACAGCACGATCACCTCGATCACCGAGCCGGCCGACGTCGCCGGGCTCAGCGTGGCCGTGGGCTCGGGCACCAACCAGGAGAAGATCCTGCTGGGCTGGGACAAGCAGAACCGCACCGCCGGGCTGAAGCCCGCCCGGATCCAGTACTACAAGCAGCCGGCCGACACCTACCTGGCGCTGAAGTCCGGCCGGATCCAGGCGTACTTCGCGCCCAACCCCACCTCCGCGTACCACGCCGCGGTGAGCGGCGACACGAAGATCGTCGGCACCTACTCCGGCGCCGGCCCGTCGCTCCAGGGGCTCATCGCCGCGATGACGCAGAAGGGCAACGGACTGGCCAAGCCGATCGGCGACGCCCTCAACGCCCTCATCAAGGACGGCACCTACGGCAAGGTCCTCGCCCGGTGGGGTCTGTCCAACGAGGCCGTCCCCGAGTCCCTGGTCAATCCGCCCGGCCTGCCCCGCGAGCAGTAGGTTCCCCGGCATCGCACTGTGGGCGTGCCGGTGCCCACCCCCAGGGGGCTGGGGGTGGGCGCCGGAGTTGGCGGGGGTTACTTGAGGATCGGGAGGCGGCGGACGAGGGTGGTGTCGGTCCAGGTCGTGCCGAGTCCGAGGGTGGTGCCGGCGCGGGTGAGGGTCAGTCCGATCAGGACGATGGCGTAGATGATGTGCTCGTCCATGAAGGGGTTGGTGGTCAGGGGGAGTTCGGCGGCCCACATCAGGAGCAGGAGCAGGGTGCCGGCTGTGGCGGCGATGCGCATGGCGATGCCGAGGACGAGGGCGGTGCCGATGCCGGCCAGGCCGGTCATGAACAGCCAGTCGACCCAGGGGTGTCCGGCGAGGGTGTTGAACAGGGTGCCGAAGGTGTTGTCGGCGGTGCCTTTGAGGAAGCCGGTGGTGGGGCTGCCGCCGTTGGTCCAGGCCTTGGCGGCGGGGGTGGCGAAGCCGAGGCCGAAGGTCTTGTCCAGGAAGGCCCACAGGAACACCCAGCCGATGGCGATGCGGGCGGCGGCCCAGGCGTACCGGGCGGGCCCGGTGCCGGTGCCGGTGGTCGTCTGGGGCGCGGTGGTGGCGGCGTGGAGGTGAGTCCTCTGGTTACGCCTTTCGATGGTGGCCATGACCGGCCCCTTTCAACGTCTTGCTGCTCTTTTCGACGCCTCAAGCGAACCGCGATCACCGGCCTCGCCGCAGGTGCCGTACGGCACGCCGTGTCCGCCCCGAAGTCCCGTGATCGTGGGACTTTCGGCCCGGGCGGCGGCGATTGGGGCGCCGCAGGTGAGGAAGAAGTCGCGGACGTCCTCGGCGAGCAGGTCCGGCACCTCCATCGCGGCGAAGTGGCCGCCGCGCTCGAACTCCGGCCAGTGCCTGATGTCGTACAGCCGCTCGGCCAGCGGCCGCACCGACTGCGTGATGTCGTGCGCGAACACCGCCACGCCGACCGGCACCGGGCACGGCTCGGTCCGCCGTGGGGCGTCGCGGTGCAGCCGTGCCGAGGAGGCTGCGGTGGCGGTGAGCCAGTACAGCGAGACGTCGGTGAACATCCGCTCGTCGCTGATCCGCGAGCGAGGGTCGGTCCACTGGGCGAAGCGCTCGGCGATCCAGGCCAGCCGGCCGACCGGCGAGTCGGTCAGCGCGTAGCCGATGGTCTGCGGGGTGGTGGCCTGGAGAGCCTGGTACGGCGGGCGATTGACCATCAGCTGCCGCACCTTGTCCAGCCGGGCCTCCTCCGTCTCGGACAGTTCGACGCCGGCGTCCGGGTCCGGCCGGGTCGGCAGGTAGTTGACGTGCACCCCGACGACCCGCGCGGGTGCCACCGCGCCGAGCGCCAGTGAGATGCCCGAGCCGAAGTCGCCACCCTGCGCGCCGTAGCGCTCGTACCCGAGACGGCGCATCAGTTCGGCGGCCGGCCGCCCGAGGGTGAGGTACGGATCACCCGTCCGGTCTTGGCGGCGGCGCGCGCCCGTAGCACGATCGGGGCAAGCGGTCCGCGGCTGGCGGGAGGTCCGGATGGTGACCGTCCTGCTCCCCGGCGACCCGCGCAGGCTCGGCGGCTACTGGCTCGCCGGCCGCCTGGGCGAGGGCGGGCAGGGCGTCGTCTACGAGGCGTACGACGAGGCCGGGCAGCGGGTCGCCGTCAAGGTCCTGCGTCCTGCGGGCGGGATGGAGGACGAGCAGGCGCGGGCGCGGTTCGCCAAGGAGGTCGACGCCGCGCGCCGGGTCGCGCCGTTCTGCACGGCCCGGGTCATCTTCGCCGACCTGGAAGGCCCCCGGCCGTACATCGTGAGCGAGTTCGTCGCCGGGCCCAGCCTGCGCGCGGCGGTCGCGCGGAACGGGCCGTACGGGCCGGAGGAGCTGCACCGCCTCGCCACGGGCATCGCGACGGCGCTGGCCGCCATCCACGAGGCGTCGGTGATCCATCGCGACCTCAAACCGGACAACGTGCTGATCGGCCCGGACGGCCCGCGGGTCATCGACTTCGGCATCGCCAGGACCGCCGACATGTCGCTGACGACGACGGGCCACGTCGCCGGCACACCGGCCTTCATGGCCCCGGAGATCGTGGTCGGGGCCCGGGCGGGTCCCGCCGTCGACATCTGGGCGTGGGGAGCGGTGACGCTGTTCGCCGCCACCGGCCGTGAGCCGTTCTCCGGGGGGACCACACCACTGCCGGTACCCGGCGCCGCTCCCGGCCCGCCGGGGCAGGCGCTGACCGGGGTGGCGGCCCTGCTGCACCGCATCCTGGCCGCCGAACCGGATCTGACGGCGCTGCGGGAGCCGCTGCGCGGTCTGGTGGCCCGGGCGCTCGACAAGAACCCGGAGGCCAGGCCCGAGGCGGCCGTCCTCCTCGCCGCGCTGCTCGGCCATCCGTACGGCCGGGGCGAGGCGCTGCTCGCGGAGGGCACCCGTACGGCCGAGGGCGGGGGCACAGGGCCGTCCCGGGCCCTCGCGCCACCCTCGCTCGCGGCCGTGGCCGAGGAGGCGTACGGCGCGCTCGCCCCGGCGGACCAGGCGCTGGTACCGCGGATCATGCTGCGGATGGTCGCGCCGGGGGAGGGCGGCGACGACCTGCCCCGGCGGGTGCCGGAGGACGAGCTCCTCGACGGCGTGGTCGACCGGGAGACCGCCGCCCGGGTGCTGTCCGGCTTCGCCCGCGCCGATCTCGTCGTCCGGGACGGCGAGACGGTCGCCCTCGCCGCCGCCGCGCTGCTGCGGGCCTGGCCCCGGTTGCACGGGTGGGTCGACGCGGACCGCGCGGGCCTGCGCGTGCAGCGGCCCCTGACCGAGGCCGCCCGCCTGTGGGACCGGCACGGGCGGCGGCCCGGCGACCTCTACCAGGGGACGGCGCTGGAGACCGCGCTCGGCTGGGCGGCCACCACGCGCCACCACGTCACGCTGAACACGCTGGAGAAGGCGTTCCTCGACGAGTCCCGGGCGCTCGCCCGGCTCCGCGCCCGGCGGCGGCGCCGCCTCACCGCCGCGCTCGCCGTGCTCGCGGTGGTCGCGGCGGCCTCGGCCGGGCTGGCCCTCGACCAGAAGTCGTCCGCCGAGCGGCAGCGGGACGTGGCCGTCGCCCGGCGGCTCGCCGCCCTGGCCGAGACCTCGCGCTCGTCCGATCCCGCGCGGGCGATGGCGCTGAGCGCGGCCGCGTGGCGGCTGGCCGCGGTGCCCGAGGCCCGGGCGGCCCTCTACAGCTCGCTCGCCCAGCCCCTGCGGCGGATCGACCCGCCGCCGCCCGTCACCGCCGGCGCCCGGTTCGACCTGAGCGGGGACGGCCGCCTGCTCGCGGTCGCCGACGCCGGCCGGGCGGTCCTGTGGGACGTGGCCGCGCATCGCGTGGCCGGGGGCGCGCAGGGCACCGGGCCCGCCCCCGGCGCCGTCGCGCTCAGCCCCGACGGCCGCCGCCTCGCGGTATCGAACGGCGGCACGCTGCGCGTGTGGGACCTGGGCAGCGGCCGCCCGCTCGGGCCGCCGTTCGGAGACGGCGCGCTGGAGATGGCCTTCGGCCCGGACGGCAGGCGCCTCGCCGTGCTCACGCCCGGCCACCGGGGCCAGGTCTGGGACGTCGTCGGCGGCGTCGAACTACTGGACGTGCGCGACGAGCGGGTGGAGGGCATGACGGTCTCCGCACGGCACGCCGCCGTGCTGCTGGACGACGGCCGGTTCCGCCTGTACGAGCCGGCGGCCGGGCGCTCCGGCCGGGCGCTGAGGCTCCCCGCCCCCGCCGGGGGGCGTGCCGACGCCGTCGCCTTCAGCCCCGACGGCCGCACCCTCGCGGTCGGCCGCGGCGAGGACGTGCGCTTCTGGGACCTGTCCACCGGCCGCCGCCGCGGCCCCGTCCTGGCGGGCGCCTCCGCCGTCTGGCTCGCGTACGGCGACGGCGGCCGCCTCGTCCTGACCTTCGACCGCACCGGCGTCGGCCTGTGGAGCGCGGACGGCGGTGGCCTGCTGGCCTACTCCACGCCGGAGGACACCACCGGCATGCCGGCCATCAGGGTCGCGACGGGCACGGCGGGCGGACCGGTCCTGCGCTATCTGCTGAGCGGCGGCCGGGTCGCCACGGTGGACGCGGCGGCGGGCGCCCGTTCGACGGCGGTCGCGTCCTCGGCCGCCGCCGCGGCCTTCGCCCCGGGCGCCGGGACGCTCGCCGTCGCGCCGGACGGGACGGGACCGCTGCTGTGGGACCCGGCCACGGGCGCCCGCCTGGGCCCGTCGCTCGGCGGCGTCCCGGCCGGGGCGCTCGCCTTCGCTCCCGACGGCCGCACGCTCGCCTCCGCGCCCCGCCCGGACGGCACGCGAGCCTCCGGCGACGCCGCGACGGTGAGCCTGTGGAACGTGCCGGACGGCCGCCTGCTCCGCCGGGTCGCGATCGCGGGGGCCGCGTCCGTGGGCGGGCTGGCCGCCGGAGGCCACGTCCTCGCCGTGGCGCCCGTCGCCGGGGAGTACGGGCCCGTCCGGGTGTGGGACCTGTCCCGCGGCGTGGAGATCGCCGTACCGCGCAGGACCGGATGGGACGTCATGGCGACCGGCCCGGACGGCCGGGTTCTCGCGATCGGCGGGCGGGACGCCGCCCTGGTCGACCTGGCCGCCGGCACGGTCACCGGCCGTCCCTTCGGGCCGGTGCTCGACGGCGTGCGGTCGATCGCCTTCAGCCCGGACGGCTCGACGATCGCCACCGGCTTCCACGAGGCGGGCGTGGGCCTGTGGGACGCGCGGACGCTGCGGCGGGAGGGGACGCTCGCGCCGGAGAAGGGCCGCTTCGACGACGTCGTGGCGCTCGCCTACGCGCCCGGAGGGCGGCTGATCGCCACCGGCGGCACGAGCGGGGAGGTCCGGCTGTGGGACGCCGCCTCCCGCTCGCCGCTCGGCCTGCCGTACGCCGTCCACGCCGGCCCGGTGCTCGCGCTCGCCTTCGGCGCCGACGGGCGGTACCTCTACAGCGCGGGGAGGGACGGGACGCTGCGGCGCTACACGGTCGACCCGGAACGGGCCGCGGCGGAGGTCTGCGCGCGGGCGGGCGGCCCCCTGGGAGAAGACGACTGGCGGCGCCTCGTGCCGGAGGCGCCCTACCGGAAGGTGTGCTGAGGGATATGAGGACCATCCGTCACATGCTCGCGCGGCTCCTGCGGCGGCCCGCCCTCGGCGACGCTCTCGTGGAGATCGAGTCGGTCGAGGTGGATCCCGACCCCGTCCCGATCGGCGGCGAGGACGCGGCCGAGGTGACCGTCGACGTGGTCACCAGCGGCCCCGCCGACGAGGTCAGGGGCGAGCTGACGGCCCCGGACGAGTCCCGTACGCCGCTGCGCTTCGAGCGCGTGGAGCGCACGCCCTTCGAGGAGCGGTGGCGGGCCGGGCACGTGTTCGGCCGGGACGCGGCGGCGGGCCGCTGGCGCGTCGAGGTCGCCGCCGGCGACGTCGTCGAGGAGCGGGAGTTCGAGGTCCGCGCCGAGGAGAGATCGCGGCGGTCGAGGATCGACGGCTTGGAACTGTCCCCCGACCCGGTCGACGAAGGGAGCCCGCTGACCGTCTCCGGCCGCCTGGAGGCGACGACCGGCAAGGACGACTGGGGCGGTCTTCCCGAACGGACGGTCGCCCTGCTGTTCCGGGCCGACGACATGCTCGCCCGCAGGGAGGTGGCGCGGGTCGTCACCGGCAGGTCGGGCCGGTTCGACGCGACGGTGACTGCGACCGAATCCGGCTTCTGGTCGGCGGAGTTCCGCGGGTCCGCCGAGGACCGCGCGCGCCTCACCGCCGCCAGGAGCGCCGAGGTCCGTTCGACGGTGCGATCCGCCGGGGCCCTGACCAGGATCACCTATTCGGCGAAACCCCAGAGCGGCAGGCCGGGCAGGAAGGCGACGCACACCGGCACGCTGCTCGTCCGGGTGGAGCCCGCCGGGCGGCCCGCCCGGTGGGACCCGCTGCCCCAGCAGCGCGTCCTGCTCTGGTTCGACCCCGCGGGCTCGGGCGCCGGTGCCGTACAGGGGTCCGCGACGACGGGGTCGAACGGCGGGTTCACGCTGCGGAAGAAGGTGCCGTCCACGGGCGGCTGGCACGTCCGCTTCGACTCGCAGGCGCCCGCGCAGCGCCGGTCGTGCAAGTCGCCGGTCCGCAAACTGACCGCGAGCTGAGCGCATCGCGGCGCGGCCCGGCGCCGAGATCGTCTCGATACGCGAGACATGGTTGCTAAACCGACAATGCATGTAGGAAATTAAGGGTATGTCCGGATCTGTCGCCCTGACTGTTCGGCGCGTGGTCGACTTCATGCGCGTGACCAGCAACCGCTGTCGCTGACGGCCCCGCGCCCCACCACCCCATGACCGCGGCGCCCGGCAGTCGCATGTCCTGCCGACCGGGACCCATCCCGGCTTTCCGCCGCCCTTTCCACCCCGCAAGGCTCACGGCCGTCCGGATGTCGCCGGGCTGGCCTTGGCCGATTTCTCCTGCCCTGAGGCTTTTCTCCTGCTCGGGGCGACCACTACTCCGGGACACCCGGAGAGGCCCGGGGCGTACACGACCGCCCGGCCTCCGACACGAAAGATGGCACATGTCTGGTACCACGTCTTCGCTTCGGCATGCGACCGCCGACCTCGAGGAGCTGCGCGAGTGGTTCCGCCCGGTCTTCGAGAAGATCGCCGAGGGCAACCTGGAACGCGAGAAGGGCCGCGTCTTCCCCCACGAGCAGGTCCGGTGGCTGATCGACGCGCGCTTCGGCGCCGTCCGCATCCCCCGCGAGCTCGGCGGCTTCGGCGCGTCGCTGTGGCAGACCTTCGACCTGCTGCGCGAGCTCGGCGCCGCCGACCCGAACGTCGCGCACGTGTGGCGCAACCACCTGGCGTTCGTGGAGGACCGGCTGAACGCCCCGCGTACGGCGGCGACGGACGCCTGGATCGAGAGGTTCCTCGCCGGCGAGTTCGTCGGCGGCGGCTGGACCGAGGCCAACAACGGCACGTACGCCGACATCCAGACGAAGCTCGTGCCCGAGGGCGACCACTGGCTCGTCACCGGCGCCAAGTACTACGCCACCGGCAGCCTGTACGCCGACTGGCTCGACGTGCTCGCGGTCACTCCCGACGGGGTCCCCACCACCGCCCTGGTGAAGGCGGACCAGCCCGGCGTGAGCCTGGTGGACGACTGGCGGGGCTTCGGCCAGAAGACCACGGCGAGCGGCAGCGCGAACTACTCAAACGCCCGGGTGGAGGGCGACCACGTCTTCCCCGCCACCGACCGCTTCGCCTACCAGGGGCTCTTCTACCAGACCGCGCTGCTGGCGATCCTCGCCGGCATCACGCAGGCGACGCTGCGCGACGGGATCGCGGCGCTGAAGGGCCGCAGGCGCAACTACGGCCACGGTCTCGCCCAGAGCGCGAGCGACGACCCCCAGTTGCTGCAGGTCGTCGGCAAGGTGTCCGCCGACGCGTTCGGCGCGGCATCGGCGCTGTCGGCCTCGACCGCGACGCTCGACGAGATAGCGCACGCCCGCATCGCCGGCGACGAGGAGGCGGTGAAGCGGGCGCTCCTCGACGGGCACGTCGCCACCACGCGCGCCCAACTGGTGATCATCGAGGCGGCGCTGCGCGCCACGACCGTCGTCTTCGACGCGCTCGGCTCCTCCGGCGTCTCCGAGGACCTGCTGCTCGACCGGCACTGGCGCAACGCCCGCACGCTCGCCTCGCACAACCCGCGGGTCTACAAGGAACGCATCCTCGGCGACTGGCACGTGAACGACGCCGACCCGGCCAAGGTCTACGCGATCTCCGCCGGCCAGAGCGAGTAGAGGAGAGGTCCATCGATGTCCGACACACGCACGGGTCACGTCATCCTCGGGGTCAACGTCCTGGTCCTCGGCTACCTGCCGGCCGCCTGGCAGTCCCGGCGCCTCCACCCGGGCTCCTTCGTCGACGGCGACTACTGGAAGACGATCGGGCGGCTGGCCGAGCAGGCCACCCTGGACGCCGTCTTCCTGGCCGACGCGCCGGCGCTCGGCAACCCGTCCTACGACGCCAACGCCGGCCGCCTGGAGCCGACGGTCAACTGGAGCCATGTCGCCGCCGCGACCGAGCGCGTCGGCCTGATCGCCACCGCCTCGACCACGCTGAACGACCCGTTCGACCTGGCCCAGCGCCTGCTGTCCCTCGACTACCTGTCCGGCGGGCGGGCCGGATGGAACATCGTCACCACGCGGGACACCTCGGCCGCCCGCAACTTCGGCCTGCCGGAGATCCCGGAACGCGACGACCGGTACGACAGGGCGGCGGAGTTCGTCGACCTCGTCCTCGCGCTGTGGGCATCGGCGAGGACCGGCGAGGAGGTGCGCCACCACGGCGACTTCTTCGACCTGGAGGGACGGCTCCGGGTGCCCCCGTCGAAGCAGGGCCACCCGGTCCTGCTCCAGGCCGGCGGCTCGCCCAAGGGGCGGGCGCTCGCCGGCCGGCGGGCCGAAGGGGTGTTCGCCGCCGAGCTCACGAAAGAGGGAGCCGTCAAGCACTACCGCGAGGTGAAACGGCACGCGGCCGACGCCGGCCGCTCGCCGGACTGCGTCAAGATCCTCCCCGGGCTCCTGCTGAGTCTCGGCAGCACCGAGGAGGAGGCCCGGCGCCGCAGCGACGAACTCCATGACCTCGGCCCGGCGTCGTACTCGGTGCAGTGGCTCTCCCAGGCGATCGGATACGACGTCTCGACGCTCGACCTCGACGCGAAGTTCCCGCAAGAGGTCCTCGCCGCGATCGTCGACCCCGCCTCCTCCGGGGGCAGCATCGGCTTCCGGCAGTCCATCCACGAGCAGATCCGCAGGACCGATCCGACGGTGCGCGAATACCTGCGCCAGACCAGGTACACCGGCTCGGGGCACAGCGGCTTCGTCGGCACCCCCGAACAGCTCGCGGACCACATCGAGGACTGGTACCGGTCCGGCGCGGTCGACGGGTTCAACCTCCAGCCCGACCTGCTCGCCGACGGCCTCGAAGTGATCGCCGACGAGGTCGTCCCGCTCCTGCGCAAGCGCGGCCTCTTCCGGCACGAATACACGACCGACACTCTCCGCGGGCACTTCCAGGCCGCCTCCGCCTGAACCCCCGCCGGGCACCCGACCACATCGGCCACTACCAGAAAGACCCCGCACATGGGTGACAGCACCGAAACATCCACCTACCTGGCCATCGGGCTCGGGGGAGGGCACCTGGCCGCGCTGATCGCGGATCCCCGGCCGGCCTCCCGGCTCGACGGCACGGGAGCGGCGTTCGTCGTCGCCGGCCTCGACAGGATCGACGGATCGCGGCCCGGCGACGTGACCGTGGAACCCACGGCCGCCGCCGCGTTCCTCGCCACGCACGCGCCGGGCACGGCGTTCCTGGCGGCCGCCGCCCCGCACCGGGACCACCCGTACAACCTGGCGCGCCGCGTCGCCTCCCTGGACCACCTGTCCCGGGGCAGGTCCGGGCTCATCCTCGGCGTCCGCGACGGGTACGCGCCGGGGGACACGGCGTGGGGCGGCGCCGGACTGACCGAGGGCGCGCCCCTGGGCGTCGGCACGACCCGCGACGCGGCCCTCGCCATCCAGAAGCTGTGGCAGAGCTGGCCGCAGGAATCGATCGTCGCCAACCACGAGACCCGGATCTTCGCGCACGCCGAGCAGATCGTGCACGTCGACCACGGGGGAGTCTTCGACGTCGCCGGGCCGCTCACCGTGCCGTCCACCCCGCAGGGCTCTCCCGTCCTCGCGTGGTACGCGGACTCCCCGGAGGAGGCCGGGGCGGCGGGAGAGGTGGCCGACCTGGTCGTGCTCGGCGCCGCCGGGCCCGAGCGGATCCGGGAGGCCGCCGAGGCGCTCGACGCGGCCAGGTCGTCCCGGTACTCCGGGGACGGCCGGCGCCCCCTGCTCTTCGTCCAGGTGACCGTCCCCGCCGGACGCGACGCCGCCGGCCTCGTCGCGGCGGCCGAGTCCGCGGCCGCCCGCCCGGGCGTGGACGGCATACTCCTGCGGCCGACCGCGGACGCGGACATCGCCGAGGTCGTCGACGGCCTCGTCCCGCTTCTCGCCGACCTCGGGGTCGTGCGCACAGCGGAGGGGCGGACGCTGCGCGACCGCCTCGCGCTGCCGGAGCCCGCCCCTCTGCTCGACGGCGCCCGCCCGGTCTTCCCGGCCCCGCGGCCGCAGCCGCCGCTGGCGTTCACGCCCGGCTTCTGACCCTTCCGACCACCGGCGGGCCGGACCCGCCGGTCCCCAGCATGTGAGAGGACAGCATCGTGTCATCGGGAAAGCGTGGCCGTACGGCGGTCATCGGGGTCATCGCGCTGCTCGGCGCCCTGGTCCTGGCCGCCTGCGGCGGCGCGAACGGCGGAACCGCCGCCGGCGTGTCGCAGGGGAGCGGGACGCCCAAGGCGGGCGGCACGCTCGTGAGCGGCCTGTATCTCGAACCCCTCGCCCTGGACCCGCACCGGCAGGGCTACTGGGAGACATACCGCGTGTCGAGCAACATCTTCGAGGGCTTGGTGAAGGAGGACCTGTCCGACCCGAAGGGGCCGACGAAGCTGCTCCCGGCCCTCGCCACGGACTGGAAGGTGTCCGGCGACGGCAGGACCTGGACCTTCACCCTGCGCGAAGGGGTCAAGTTCCACGACGGCACCGACTTCACCGCCGAGTCGGTGGACAAGAACGTCCGCCGTGTCACCGACCCCACGTACGAGTTCTACGACAAGACGAGCGCACCCAAGCTCGCCACCTGGTTCGGGGACTTCGTCAAGGGCAGGGTCGTGGACGACCACACCTACGAGTTCCAGTTCTCCAAGCCATTCCTCGGGTTCCCGAGGATCCTCGCCCAGTCGATGAGCACCCTCACCATCGGCGACCCGGCGGCCTGGGAGAAGTACGGCAACGACGGGTTCGCCGACCACCCCAGCGGCACCGGGCCGTACACGTTCGTCTCCCGGACCGTCGGCGACCGCATCGTGCTGAAGAGGAACCCGGGCTACTGGGGGCCCAGGCCGAACCTGGACGAGCTCGTCTTCCGCGTCATCCCGAACAACCAGACACGGCTGGCGACGCTGCTCAGCGGCGAGGCCGACGTCATCAGCTACGTCCAGCCGGAGGACGTGAGCACGTTGGAGTCCCGTGGATTCCAGGTGCCGGAGGGGCACGGCGCGGCGTTCCTCTACTTCACGTTCAACTACAAGAACAAGGCGTTCCAGGACAGGCGGGTGCGGCAGGCCGTCATCCAGGGCATCGACCGCGGCAAGCTCGCCAAGGAGGTCTACAACGGCAACGCCATCCCGCTCCACTCCCTGCTGCCGCCGGGCAACGAGGCCTACGACCCGGACGCCCGCGACTTCGACTACGACCCCGAGGCGGCCAGGGCGCTGCTCAAGGAGGCCGGCTACGGCGAGGGCGCGTTCGGCTTCACCATCGTCGCCGACGTCGCCAACCAGAACCTGGCCGAGTGGCTGCAGAGCCAGCTCAAGGGCATCGGGGTCAACGTCAAGGTCGTCACCCTCGACCGCCCGAGCTACGTCGCCCGCGCCTTCGGCAAGCCCGAGCCGGACGACGGCCTGAGCATCGACGAGTACGGCGGCAGCTACGCCGAATGGCTCTACCAGGTCTATTACACCAACATCGCGGTCAAGGGGCTCGACCCGGCGGACTTCCCCGAGATCACCAAGGCCCTGGACAAGGCGCGGTACGCCACGGACGGGGACACGCGGATCGAGCTGTGGAAGGAGGCCGACAAGAAGGCCCGCGAAGGGGCCATCGCCATCCCGGCGGTGTCGCTGACCAGGTACTACGCCCTGGGCGCGAACGTGCGGGGCTTCGTGTACGCCGCCACCAACTGGTACGACCTGACCAAGGTCGGGCTGGCCGGCTGAGGCCGGATCACGACGATGGGAACCGTCAAGCACATCCTCTGGCGAGCGCTGAACATCGCCCCGGTGCTCCTCGTGGTGTCGGTGCTGACCTTCCTGGTCGGCCGGCTGACCCCCGGGGACCCCATCGAGGCGCAGTTCTCGCGGGACCACACGCCGGAGCAGGTCGAGGCCATCCGCGCGTCGTACGGTCTCACCCTGCCCCTGTGGCAGCAGTACGTGAAGTGGGTGAAGGACCTGTTCACGGCGGGCGGGGGGCTGTCGATCGCGCAGAACCAGCCGGTCTTCGACATCCTCGTCCCGAACTTCGTGAACACCCTGATCCTGACCGCGGCGGGCGTCGTGATCTGCGCCGTCCTGGGCGTCGTCATCGGGGTGGTCGCCGGGACCCACCACCGGAGGTTCCCGGACCGCTTCGCGATGCTGTTCGTCCAGACGGGCAGCAACCTGTCGGTCTACTGGTTCGGGCTGATCCTCATCTGGGTCTTCTCCCTGCGGCTGGGCTGGCTCCCGGTCGGCGGCATGGAGTCGAGGAACGGCGGCGGCTTCGGCGACCTGCTGGCCCACCTGGTGCTGCCGGGGCTGTCGGCCGCGCTGATCTCGACGCTCGTGCTCGCCAGGTTCGTCCGGCTCGGCATCGTCCAGGAGTCGCACAGCGACTACGTGCGCACGTTCGCCTCACAGGGGGTGCCGCGCCGGCGGCTCGTCGGCAAGCACATCGGGCGGAACATCCTCCCGGCGGTCGTGAACATCATCGGCCTGGAGATCGGCACCCTCATCACGGGCGTGATCTTCGTGGAGAGCGTGTTCAACTGGCCCGGCATCGGCACCCAGCTCGTGAACGCGGTGAACGGCAAGGACTACCCGCTCATCCAGGGCGGAGTGATCCTCGTGGCGCTGTGCTACCTCGTCGTCAACCTGCTCACCGACGTCACGGTGGACGCTCTCAACCCCCGGCTGAGGAGGTAGGTCGCGGTGGTCCTCACGGCATCTCCCAAGACCCGGGCGCCGCGACCGCCCGGGGCGGTGTCCCGGCGCCGGCGCCGCTCCCGCCTGCGGGTGAACGCGCAGGTGTCCATCGCGCTGGTGCTCATCGCCGGGTTCGTCCTGGTGAGCCTGCTCGCCCCCGTGCTGGCGCCGTACGATCCCGACCTGGCGGACGGCGGCGTGAAGTACCTGGGCGTCGGCGCGCCGGGCCATCTCCTCGGCACCGACGAGCTGGGCCGGGACATCCTCAGCCGGCTGATCTGGGGAGGGCGCACCTCGCTGGTGGTCGCGCTCGCGGCCTCGCTGTCGTCGACCGTGGCAGGCAGCGTGCTCGCGCTCGTCGCCGGCTTCTCGAGCGACAGGGCGGCGGGGCTGGTCATGCGGACGGTGGACGTCATGTTCGCCTTCCCCGTGATCATCATCGCGCTGGTCCTCGCGGTGATCCTCGGCCCCGGCACGCCCGTGGTCGTGCTGTCGATCGTGTTCTCGGCCGTCCCGTACGTCACCAGGGTGGTCTTCGCGGAGGTGAAGCTCCAGCGCGGCCGCGAGTACGTCGAGGCCGCGGAGTCGCTCGGCGCCGGGTTCTTCGCGATCCTGTTCCGCGAGGTGCTGCCGAACCTCCTCGGCCAGGTCGTCGTGTACGGCACGGGCCTCGTCGGCGGAATGATCGTCTTCTCCTCCAGTCTCAGCGCCCTGGGCATCGGGGTGCAGCCGCCGACGGCCGACTGGGGCCGGATGATCTCCGAGGGCGCCAAGGTCATCATCACCGGGAACGTGTATCCCGCGCTGCTGCCGGGGCTCGTGGTCCTCGTCGTGGCCCTGGCCTTCAACTGGCTCGGCGACGGCCTGCGCGACGTCTTCGATCCTCACAGAAGGAGGGCACGACGATGACCGGAGCGCTGTTGAGCGTGCGGGACCTGTCGGTCGAGTTCGGCCGCGGACCGGCGGCCGAGCGGGTGGTGGACGAGGTCACCTTCGACGTCCGGGCCGGCGAGACGTTCGCGCTCGTCGGCGAGTCCGGCGCCGGGAAGAGCCTGACGGCGGCGGCGATCCTGGGCCTGCTGCCGGACGACGCGGTGGTGACCTCGGGGTCGATCTCCCTGCACGGCGAGGAGGTGCTCACCGCCGCCCGGTCGTCGGTCACCGGGTTCCGCGGGTCGAAGATCGGCATGATCTTCCAGAACCCCCTCGCCTCTCTCGACCCGTCGTTCCGGATCGGCAACCAGCTCAAGGAGATCATCGGTCTGCACCGTCCCGCCACCTCGAAGCGGGAGCGGCACGGGATCGCCGAGACGTGGCTGCGGAACGTGGGCATCGACGACGCGGCCCGGGTGCTGTCCGCCTTCCCCCACGAGCTCAGCGGGGGGATGCGGCAGCGGGTGATGATCGCGCTCGCGAGCCTGTCCGGCCCGGCTCTGCTGATCGCGGACGAGCCGACCACCGCGCTCGACGCGGTCGTGCAGAAGCAGATCCTCGACCTGCTCGTGGGCGTGACCGCGGGGACGGGCGGCTCGCTGCTGCTCATCACCCACGACTTCGGGGTGGTCTCGTACGCCGCCGACCGGGTCGCGGTGATGAAGGACGGCCGGATCGTCGAGCAGGACCGGCGCGTCCGCGTGCTCACCGCGCCGGCCGACGTCTACACCCGGTCGCTGATCCAGGCGGTCCCGGAGATGGGAGCACGGTTCCGGCCGGCCGGGCGCGGCCTGCCCCGCCGCCTCGGCTCCGTCGGCGGCTCCGTCGGCGGCTCCGTCGGCGGGGACGACACGGCGGTCACGGCCGCCGGGCCCCGGCGCGAGGGCCCGGACCCCGGCGCCGTCCGGCCCCCGCTGGTGACCCTGCGGAACGTGAGTAAGGACTTCGTGGTCGGCGGGCTGGGAACCGGACAGCGCAAGCGGCGCTTCACGGCTGTCGGCGACGTGTCACTGGAGATCGAGCGAGGCGAGATCTTCGGCCTCATCGGCGAGTCCGGCTCCGGCAAGTCGACGCTGTCACGGCTCGTCGGCGGCCTGCTGCGAGCGGACTCGGGTGAGATCGTCTTCGACGGCCGGGACATCGCGCGGCTGCCGAAGGCGGAGCTGCGGCGGCTGCGGCCGCGGTTCCAGTTCGTGTTCCAGGACGCGACGAGATCGCTGAACCCGCGGGTGCCGGTCGGCGAGCAGATCAGCCGCCCGTTGCTGCGCTTCGGCAAGGCCGCCTCGCGCGCCGCGGGCAGGGCCCGGGCCGCCGAGGTGCTCGACCTCGTCGCGCTGCCCTCCTCCTACCTGGACCGGTACCCGCACGAGCTGTCCGGCGGGCAGCGGCAGCGGATCGGCATCGCCCGCGCGCTCGCGCTGGAGCCGGACCTGCTGATCCTCGACGAGCCGACGTCGGCGCTGGACGTGTCCACCCAGGCGACCATCCTCGACCTGCTGCTGGACCTCAGGGCGGAACTCGGCCTCACCTACCTGTTCATCGGGCACAACCTGGCGATCGTCGAGCTGATGTGCGACCGCGTCGGGGTCCTGGAGCGGGGGGTGCTCCTCGAGACCTTCCGCGCCGGTGAGCTGTCGGCCGGCGACCGCCATCCGGTCACCCGGGCACTGCTCGACGCGGTGCTCCCGATCCGGCGCGAGGCGCCCGTCGCGGACTGAGCGGCGGCGCGAGCCAGAAGACTCACTCAGACACACGCGGCAGTACGGCCGCGGGAAGGACAGACCCATGACCGAGACGGTGCGGGGCCCGGCGGTGGACGGCGAGCTGTTCCGGCGGGCGCTGGCGGAGCACGCGGCCGGGGTGGTGGTCATCACGGCGCAGCGGGAGGGGATCCCGGCGGGACTGACGGCGACGTCGTTCTCCTCGGTCAGCCTGTCACCGCCGCTGGTGTCGTTCTACGTCGACCACGGCTCGACCACCTGGCCGTCGATGCGGTCGGCCGATCACTTCGCCGTGAACGTGCTGACCCGCGATCAGGGCGAGCTGGCGGCCAGGTTCGCGCGCAAGGGGGTGGACCGGTTCGCCGCGCCCACCCGGTGGCGTCCCGGCCCGTTCGGCGCGCCCCTCCTGGCGGACGCGACGGCGCACCTGATCTGCCGGCCGTACACCGCGACCGGCATCGGCGACCACGTGCTGGTGGTGGGCCTGGTCGCCGAGGCGACCGTGCACGGTGCGGGCGCTCCGCTGCTCTACCACCAGGGCAGGTTCGGCAGCTTCGTCCCGCACGACTGAGCACACGTTCTCTTGCGCCGGATATCGGACTTCTGGTAATTTCCTACTATGCATGTAGGGAAAGTTATGATTAGGCGCCGCTGGGTCGACCTCGCCCGGCTCGCCGCCGGCCTCTGTCGCCGGTCCTGACCTTTCCCGCCGGGCGACGACGCCCGGTGCGTTCCCTACCTCTCCCGCATGGCAGGCCCGACCACGGCTGCCGCCCCTCTCACCCAGGGCTGTCCCGAACGCCCCACCTGCCGCAGAGACGTGTCCCGCGACCGGCCCACGCCCCGGGAACGCGCCTCCTGGTACGGCACGGCCGCCGTACGCCCCCACGCACGACCGCAAGGAACCCCATGAGTCTCATCGATCAAATCCCCCCGCGTTCCGGCTCCGGCCGGTTCGAGGAATGGCGCGAGGCGGCCGTCAAGGTGGCCGATCGGCTGCGCGCCGACGCCGCCGAGCGTGACATCGCGGGCGCGGACCCCGTCGCCGAGGTCGACCTGCTGCGCCGGTCCGGCCTGCTCGCCGTCCATCTCCCCGAGGAGCTGGGCGGGGGAGGCGCGACCTACGAGGAGGTCCTCAGGATCGTACGCGTCCTGGCCGCGGCCGACACCTCGATCGCCCAGCTCGCGGCGTTCCACTTCCTGGGCAGCAGGGCCGGGCTCGGCGGCGGCCGGGCGCTCGCCGAGCGCTGGGCGAAGGGCATCGTCGAGGAGGGCCGGTTCGTGGCGGCCGTCGCCCAGGCCGCGTACGAGCCGCTGATCGCGGCCACACCGGACGGCGACGGCTTCCTGCTGAGCGGTTCCAAGCCCTTCACCAGCGGCGCGGCGGTGGCGGACACGCTGATCGTGTGGGTGCGGTTCGGCGAGGGCGCGACGGCCGGCGGCGTGGACGTGTCGGGGCTCGTCGGGCAGTTCGCGGTCCGCTCGCCGGCCGAGGGCATCGAGTTCCACGGCGACTGGGACAACTTCGGCCAGCGGCTCACGGTCAGCGGCGGCGCGACCCTCCGCGAGGTCCGCGTGACGGCCGGCGACCTGCTCGGCTACGCGCATCCGGACACACCCCCCTCGCCACAGGAGACACTCCAGGTGCCGCTGGCCCAGCTCGCCTACGGCGCCCTCTACCTGGGCGCGGCCCTCGGCGCCCTGGGGGAGGCGCTGGACCACACCCGGACCAGGTCACGCCCCTGGCTCACCTCCGGCGTCGCCGCGGCGACCGAGGATCCCCTCGTGGTCGAGCGGTACGGCCGGCTGTGGGTCCTGGCCGAGTCGGCGGTGGCGCTCGCCGACAGGGCGGGGGAGCTGGTCCAGGCGGCGATCGACCGCGGCGGCGACCTCACCGAGGAGGAGCGCGGCCGGGCGGCCGTCGCCGCCTACCAGTCCAAGGTCCACTCGACCGAGGTGGCGCTGGAGGTCACCTCGCGGATCTTCGAGCTGACGGGAGCCCGCTCGACCGCCCGCTCTTATGGGCTCGACCGCCATTGGCGCAACGTGCGCACGCACACGCTGCACGACCCCGCCCACTACAAGCTGCTGGAAATCGGCCACTTCGCCCTCAACGGGCGGTCGCCCGAGCCGACCTACTACTCCTGACAGCGCGGAACGGAACGACGGAGAAATGAGTCACGACCCCAAGCGCCCCATCCGGATCCACTGGTATCTGCCCACCAACGGCGACAACCGCGACATCGTCGGCTCCGGCGACCGATCGGAGAAGACGCTCGGCGCCGTCGCGGAGGGCTACCGTGCGCCGAGCGTCGACTACCTCGGCCAGATCGCCCGGTCGGCCGAGCAGCTCGGCTTCGAGGCCGTGCTCACGCCCACCGGCCTCTGGTGTGAGGACGCCTGGATCACCACCGCGGCGCTGACCCAGGTGACGAAGCGGCTGAAGTTCCTCGTCGCGTTCCGGCCGGGACTGATCTCGCCCACCCTCGCCGCGCACCAGGCCGCCACGTTCCAGCGCGTCTCCGGCGGCCGTCTCCTGCTCAACGTCGTGACGGGCGGGGACTCGGCCGAGCAGCGGCGCCTCGGCGACCACCTCGACCACGACCAGCGCTACGCCCGCACCGACGAGTTCCTCGCGGTCCTGCGCGGTGTCACCGGCCCGCCGCCCGGCGAGACGTTCAGCTTCGCGGGCGAGCACTTCCGGATCGACGACGCCCGCGTCGACGCCGGCCCCTGGGGACCCCCCGAGATCTTCTTCGGCGGCGCGAGCCCGGCCGCCGAGCGGGTGGCGGCCCGGCGGGCCGACGTCTACCTCGCCTGGGGCGAGCGGCCGGACCAGATCGCCGAGCGGCTCGAACGGATGCGGAAACTCGCCGCGGCCGAGGGGCGTGAGCTGCGCTTCGGCATCCGGCTGCACGTCATCAGCAGGGACACCGCGGAGCAGGCGTGGGCGGAGGCCGACCGGCTGCTGTCCAGGATCAGCCCCGAGCGGATCGCCGCCGTGCAGAGGGACTTCGCGAGCAGCGAGTCGGTGGGCCAGCGGCGCATGTACGAACTCCACGGCGGCGACCCCGGCAGACTCGAGGTCTACCCGAACCTGTGGGCCGGCTACGGCCTGGTGCGCGGCGGCGCCGGCACCGCCCTGGTCGGCAGCCACGAGGAGGTCGCCGACCGCATCGAGGAGTACCACGCGCTCGGCCTGGACCACTTCATCCTCTCCGGCCAGCCCCACCTGGAAGAGGCCTACTGGTTCGCCGAGGGCGCCGGGGCCGTGCTCCGGTCCCGGGGACTGCTGGCGCCCCCCGCCGTCGACACAGCCGGCGACCCGGCCGGCCCGACCCCCTGACACGCCCGTGCGAAAGAGAACCACCGTGAAGAGAACGACGCCCCTCAGACGCGGGCCGCTCCTGTCCCTGCTCGCCGCGTCCGCCGGGGCCGCACTGCTGGCCGCCTGCGCCGGCCCGGTCGCGACCGCGGGCGGCGGCGCGAGCGGCGGAGCCGGCGGCGCGGGCGGTGAGGCCCCCGCCCCCGGCGGCACGCTGCGCATCGCGTCCCTGCAGTCCGACCTCGACGCGCTCGACCCCCTCACCGGCTACAGCACCGACTCCTGGGAGATCATCAGGGCCCTCACCCGTCAGCTCGTCACCTATCCGGGCAGCACCACCGGCATCAAGGACGACACGAAGCTCGTGCCCGACCTGGCCGAGTCGTGGGACGTGAGCGAGGACGGCAAGACCTACACCTTCCACCTGCGCGACAACATCAGGTATTCGGGCTCGTCCACCCGTGAGATCGTCGCGGGCGACTTCGTCTACGCGATCAAGCGATTCTGCGACCCGAACAAGCAGGTCGCCGCGATCAACTACTTCCAGCTCGCCTTCTCCGGATTCGGCGACTACTGCGAGAAGTTCGCCAAGGTGCCCGCGGGCGACCCGGCGAAGTCCAAGGCCTTCATCGACGCCCACGACATCGCCGGCGTCTCCGCGCCGGACGACAAGACGCTGGTGCTGCGCTCGGACACGAAGAACTACGACTTCCTCAGCATCCTGTCCATGAACTTCGTGTCGCCGCTGCCCGAGGAGGTCGCCTCCAAGTACGTCGGCGACTCGCTGGAGTTCCGCAAGCACTACCCCTCCAGCGGGCCGTACCAGATCGCCTCCTACGAGCCGGGACGCAGCCTGGTGCTGAAGAAGGTCGCCGGCTACGACCACGCGGGCGACCCGGCGCGCAAGGCGTACGTCGACGAGATCGTCGTGGACTTCACCGCCAACAGCGAGGACGCGGTGGTGCAGAAGATCCAGTCCGGCGACGCCGACCTGTCGCTCTACCTCGACGTGCCGCCGCTGTCCACGATCCAGCAGTACCAGGCGAGCAACAGTCCCCACCTGCACTCCTCCGACAGCGGCGCGGCCAACTTCATCACGATCAACGCCCGCCCGGAGGCGACCTCTCCGGGCGCCGAGGCGCTGCGCAAGCTCAAGGTGCGGCAGGCCCTGGCGTACGCGGTGAACAAGGCCAACCTCGTGCAGGCCCAGGGCGGGAAGATCGCGGCGAGGCCGCTGGGGCAGATCATCACCTCGACGATCCTCGGCCACCAGGACTTCGACCCGTACCCGACCCCAGGCGACGCCGGGGACCCCGCGAAGGCCCGGCAGTTGCTCGCCGAGGCCGGCTATCCGGACGGGCTCAAGCTGGATGCCGTCTACCGCGTCAACGCCCAGTTCGAGACGATCGCCGTCACGCTCAAGGCCGACCTCGCGAAGGCCGGGATCGAGCTCGACCTCATCCCCGTCCCGCCCGCCCAGTCCAGCGCGTACCTGCAGGACCCGAAGAGCCGCTGGGACGTGTTCCTGAGCGCGTCCTTCGCGCCCGACTGGCAGGGGCCGAGCACCCGGATGCTGCTCGGGGGCTGGCTCGACTCCGAGGCCGCGCCCTGCGGCACCGGCAACGTGCACGCCATCTGCTACGACAACCCGGAGCTGAACAAGCTGGCGGCGAAGGCGTTCCCCTCCGACGACCCCGGGCCCATCTGGGCCGAGGCCGACAAGCTCGTCTCCGCCGACCTCCCGTGGATCCCGCTGTTCGAAAAGCGCAAGGTCGCCATCACCTCCGACCGGGTGCGCAACTGGACCTGGTCGTCGCTGGCGACCCAGGCCGACATCACCAACATCGCCGTGAGCCCGGCGAGCTGAGCCGTACGGAAGGGAGGCGACCGCCATGGCCCTGTTCTCGGTGGAAGATCTGAGCGTCACGTTCGCCCGGCGAGGGCGGACGACCGCCGCGGTCCGCGGCGTGTCGTTCGCCGTGGAGCCCGGCAGGACGCTGGCACTCGTCGGCGAGTCGGGCTCCGGCAAGAGCGTCTCGCTGCTCGCCTCGACCGGGCTGCTGCCGGGCCACGCCGAGGTGCGGGGACGCGCCCTGTACCGCGGCACGGACCTCACCCGGCTGACGCGCGCCCAGTTGCGCGGGATCAGAGGCCGGCACATCGGGTTCGTCTTCCAGGACCCGCTGAGCAACCTGCACCCGCTCAAGACCGTCGGCGCCCAGATCGGGGAGGCCGTCACCGCGCACGAGCGGACTGGGCGGGCCGCGCTGCGCAGGCGCGTGCTCGACCTGCTCGGCGAGGTGGGCATCAAGGACCCGGCACGCCGGATCGGCGACTACCCGCACCAATTCTCCGGAGGCATGCGCCAGCGGGTCATGATCGCCATGGCGATCGCCCTGAATCCGGAGCTGATCATCGCCGACGAGCCGACGACCGCGCTCGACGTGACCGTGCAGGCGTCGATCCTGAAGCTGCTGCGGCGGCTGCAGGAGTCGCACGGGACCGCGCTGATCTTCGTCAGCCACGATCTGGCCGTGGTGTCCGACATCGCCGACGACGTCGTCGTCATGCGGGACGGCGAGGCGGTCGAGACGGCACCGGCGGCGGAGATCCACGCCGCCCCCCGGCACGCGTACACCCGGGAGCTGCTCGCCGCGGCCCGGCATGGCCGGGCTCTCGTACGGCCGCCCGGGTCCGAGCCGCCGGAGCAGCCCGAGCGGTCCGAGCCGCAGGCCGGGGGCGTGCCGCTGCTGCGGGCGAGCGCGCTGCACATGAGCTATCGCCGGGCCGGCCGCAAGGAGTCGTTCAGCGCGCTCGCCGACGTCTCGTTCGACCTGCGGGAAGGCGAGATCGTCGGACTGGTGGGGGAGTCGGGGTCGGGCAAGTCCACGATCGGCAGGATCGTGGCGGGCCTGGCCAGGCCGACCGCCGGATCGGTGGCGCTGCGCGGCGAGGAGTACAACGCGCCCGGTGACGTGCGGCTCCCGAAGAGCCTGCGGCCCGCGATCCAGGTCGTGTTCCAGGATCCCTACGGGAGCCTCAATCCACGGCGCACGGTCGCCGCCACGCTCGCCGAGCCCTTCGCCGTCAACACCGATCTCCCGGCCGCCGAGATCCGCGCCAGGGTCGAGGCGCTGGTGGCACGGGTGGAGCTGCCCCTCTCCGTGCTGCACCGGCTCCCGTCACAGCTGTCGGGCGGGCAGCGACAGCGCGTGGCCATCGCCCGCGCGATCGCGCTGCGGCCCTCGGTCGTCGTGGCCGACGAACCGGTCTCCGCGCTCGACGTCACCACGCAGACGCAGATCCTGGCCCTCATCCGGCGGCTGCGGGACGAGCTCGGGACGTCGTTCCTGTTCATCTCCCACGACCTCGGGGCGGTCGCCGCCCTGTGCGAGCGGGTCGTCGTGCTGAACCACGGCCGGGTGGTGGAGCAGGGCCCGGTCCACGAGGTGTTCGACGAGCCCCGGGACGCCTACACCCGCACGCTGCTCGACTCGATCCCCGGGCGGGTGGCCCATGTCTGACGTGCTGCTCGCCGCCGAGGCGTACGGCGAGGCGGAGGCCGTCCGGCGGCTCCCGACGGTGCGGGCCGTCCTGGCCGAGCGCTCCGTGCGTACCGGTCTCGTCCTGGTCGGCGTGGTCGTGCTGGCGGCGTTGCTCGCCCCGGTCGCGGCGGCGCTGACCGGGCACGGCCCGGACGAGCAGTTCCGCTCGGAGGCCCTGGCCGAGAACGGGCTGCCGATCGGCCCGGGCGCGGGCTTCCTGCTCGGCGCGGACGGCAACGGCCGTGACGTGCTGATCCGGACCCTGTACGGCGCGCGGATCTCCCTGCTGGTGGGCGTCCCCGCGACAACCCTCGCCCTCGTCGCCGGCACGGCCGTCGGCCTGGTCGCCGGGTTCTTCCCGGGCAGGACCGACCGGCTGCTGTCCCTGGGCACCGACATCGCGCTGTCGTTCCCGTTCGTCGTGACCGCGCTCAGCCTGGTCGCGCTCAACCGGGGCGGCGACGGGGAGCCCGTCGTCGACCCCGTCCTGCTCGTCATCCTGGTCATCGCGCTGTTCGCCTGGACCTACTTCGCCCGGCTCACCCGCGGGCTCGTGGTCGTGCTGCGCAACCGGCCGTTCGTGGAGGCCGCCGTCTCGATCGGCGTGAGCCGCCGCCGGCTGATCGTGCGGGAGATCCTGCCCAACGTGCTCCCGGTGGTCGCGGTCTACTGGGCCGTCCAGCTTCCGGTGAACATCCTCGCCGAGGCGACCCTGTCGTTCCTCGGGGTCGGCGTGCAGGCGCCCACGGCGAGCTGGGGCAACATGATCGCGGAAGCCCAGCGCTCGTCCCTGTACCAGGTGCAGCCGTGGTTCCTCCTCGGGCCCGGCATCGCCATGTTCGTCACCGTGCTGGGGTTCAACGCGATCGGCTCCGGCATCCGCACCGTCCTCGACCCCCAGGGGTAGCCGGAATGAGAAGGCACATCGCGGGTCACGCGGCCCGCGCGCTCGCGACCCTGCTGGCCGTGCTGGTCATCACGTTCGCGATGACGCGGGTCGCCTACCGCAACCCCGCCGCGGTGCTCGCGCCCCGCAACGCCACCCAGGAGACCCTGGACGGCATCACCCGGGCGCTGCGCCTCGACGAGCCCTGGTACGTCCAGCTCTGGCACTACCTCTTCCGCGGACCGGACATCCAGGGCGCGCCGATGGGCCTGTTCAACTGGCCGCCCGCTCTCGGCTACTCGTTCAGGCAGCAGCGGCCGGTCACCGAGCTGATCCTGTCGAAGATCCCGGTGACGCTCTCGCTCGCACTGGGCGCGCTCGTCATCTGGATGACGCTGTCGGTCCTCTTCGGCGTCGCGGCGGCCGCGAGACCCGGCTCCTGGGCGGACCGCGTGCTGTCGGCGCTGTCCTACGTGGGCCTGTCCGTGCCGACCTTCCTGACCGGGATCCTGCTGTCCTACTTCCTGTACTTCACGCTCTCGATGTACGGCGTCAGGTGGTTCCCGGGCAGCGGCTACGTCGGGCTCACCGAGGACCCGCTGGAGTGGGCCAGGCACCTCGCGCTGCCCTGGCTGACGATCGCCGTCGCGGAGATCGGCGTCTTCCAGCGGGTGGTGCGGGCGAACATGCTCGACGTGCTCGGCGCCGACTACGTCCGCACGGCGCGGGCCAAGGGCGTCACCGAGCGGAGGGTCCACTTCGACCACGCGCTCAGCGCGGCGCTGAACCCCGTCATCACGCTCGGCGGGCTTGAGCTGGCCGCGCTGATGGGCGGGGCCATCGTGACCGAGCAGATCTTCGGCCTCGACGGGGTCGGGCGGCTGGCCGTCGAGGCGGCGGTCGGCGGGGACTTCCCCGTCGTCATCGGCACCACGGTCCTCGCCGCGACGATCTTCGTGGTCTCGACCTTCGCCGTCGACGTCGTCACCCGCCTGCGCGACCCCGCCGCCCGTTGACCTGGTTGGAGGAGAAGACATGAGTTTCGACGTTCGCGTGCTGAGCGGGGAGGACGACCTGCTCGCGGCGTCGGCGACGTTCCGCACCGCCCTCATCGGCCTGCCGCCCGTGCCGCCCGGAACCGGCGTCACCGAGTTCTTCGAACCCGGCCGGACGCTGGGCGCCTTCGACGGCGGACGGCTCGTCGGCACCGCCGACTCCTACGAGAGCCTCCTGACCCTGCCGGGCGGCGCGCGGGTGCCGCACGCGGCGGTCACGCACGTGGGGGTGCTGCCCACGCACACCCGCAGGGGCATCGTGACGGCGCTGATGCGCCGCCAGCTCGCCGACGCCGCCGCCAGGGGAGAGGCCGTCGCGACGCTGCGGGCCTCCGAAGCCGTGATCTACGAGCGCTTCGGGTACGGCATCGCCGGTTCGTCCGCGCGCCGTGAGGTGTCCCGCAGGCAGGCCGTCCTCCGGGAGAGCGTGCCGCGCGGGGGCCGGGTCAGGCTCGCCGACGCCGCCACCTCCTGGAAGCTGCTCGCACAGATCCACGAGTCCGCCGCGGGCCGGGCCGGGGCGGTCGGCCGGCCCGTCTCCTGGTGGCGGCAGCAGGAGCAGCGGCAGGCCGCCGCCCCGGGTCCCGCCTACGTCGCCGTGCACGGACGGGACGGCTGGGAGGACGGGTACGTCCGCTACCACCCGATCGGCACCGAGGAGTGGTTCACCAGCCGCGACCGGGCGATCGTCGTGGACGACCTCGTCGCCGCCACGCCGGAGGCGTACGCCGGGCTGGTCCGCTACCTGCTCGGCCTCGACCTCGTCGACCGGATCATCCTGCCGTCCACCGCCCCGGACGACCCGCTGCCGCTGCTGCTGACCGACGACCGCGCCGTCCGCACGGTCTCCGTACGGGACGAGACGTGGCTGCGCCTCGCCGATGTGCCCGCCGCACTGGCCCGGCGAAGCTACCGGGGGCCGGGCACGGTCGTCCTGGCCGTCACCGACGGCCTGCTGCCCGGCAACACCGGGACCTACCTGATCAGCGCACACGGGGCGGCCAGGACGAAGGGGCCGGCCGATCTGACGGTGGACGTCGCGACCCTGGCCGCCCTCTACCTGGGCGGTTCCCGCTGGTGGCAGCACGCCCACGCGGGGCGGGTCACGGTCCACCGCGACGGCGCCCTGGAGACGGCCGAGGCGCTGTTCCACACCGACGCGCTGCCCTTCTCCGGCACGGTCTTCTGATCGCGGCGACGGCCGGCGGTTCGCGCCGCCGGCTCCCGGCATGCTCCACCGACGACACCACCACCGGAGGCCGCCGTCACGGGCGGCGGCGGTCACGGGCGACAGCGGTCGGGGCCGGCGTGCAGGAAGGCGTCCCGGTCCGTCTTCACCGTCTCGTCGCCGCCCGCCCAGGCCAGCACCTGCCCGCCGCCCAGACCTGCCAGGTCGGCCGTCGTGAACGGCACCCTGCCCCGCAGGCTCCGCCCGCCGGAGGTGCCGTTGACGGTCGCGACGTAGGGGACGCCGTCCCGCAGGGCGGTCAGCGTGTCGTCGGCGGCGCGCCAGCCCTCGGGCGGCGCCTGGAAGAGCCGGACGTCGCGCACCGACGAGGTCCACCCGCCGTTGTGCACGCTCCAGGCCACCGTGTCGCCGTCCCCGGTGTCCTCCAGGACCGAGAAGTCCTTGGCGACGTAGCCGGGGCAGCCGGCGAGCAGCAGCCTGACGCCGCCGTCCTCGGCGCGCTCGACGGCGAGGACGCCCTTGGGCTCGGGAGTGCTGTCGCACGCCGA
Organism: Microbispora sp. NPDC004025; assembly: GCF_053604425.1. NCBI lineage: Bacteria > Bacillati > Actinomycetota > Actinomycetes > Streptosporangiales > Streptosporangiaceae > Microbispora > Microbispora sp. NPDC004025. The sequence continues at coordinate 125,304 of NZ_JBSGHN010000017.1, forward strand.
GGCGAAGAAGGCCAGGGCGGCCAGGGCGGCGGCCGCGAGTCCGGGCCCCGGCCTTCTTCTGCGCGTCATCGTCGTCCTTCCCCTCGAATTCCTAGCTCACCGGGCCCCAGTGCAGCGGCTGCCATTCGACGTAGCCACCCCACCACAGGTTGGCCTGGACCTCGAACTCGTTGGCGGCCACCTTGCTGCCGGTGGTCCGCTGCGAGTACCAGGTGGCCCCGCCGTACGCCGCGACGAACTGGGTGGCGTCCCGGAAGCGTGCCCACTGCTCGGAGTGCACCGCCTCGTGCCGTTCGAGGTCGGGGCCGTACTTCTTGGCCGTCTCGCGGCCGGCGACCCTCGCGATGTCGTCCCGCGCCTGCTTCTCCTCCCGCAGCCGGCCCTCGAACTCCTTCTTCGAGTGCGGGTAGAAGTGGACGTCCCCGACCGTCATGGGCTGGTCGCCGCCGGGGGAGCCGCCGTAGCAGACGTACTGCAGGGCCCGCCGTTCGCATCCCTCGCTGGCGAAGACCTCGTACGTCACCGCCAGCGCGTTCGCGCCGTTGAAGTTGTTGCCCCAGTGGAACGGTTTGGTGAGCAGCGCCTTGAACAGGTTGACGCCGTTGTCGCGGTTGAGCGGCTTGCAGTGGCAGCCGCCCGCCGGGGGCTTGGGCGACGGGCCGGGGGACGGCCTCGGCGTCGGGTAGCTCCTCTTCCCGGGCTTCTTGTGATGCTTCGGCGGCGTGACCTTGTGGGTCTTCGGGTTGTATCCGACCGACTGCTGCACCTTCTTCGAGCAGTTCGCGAGGGAGTACCGGCAGGAGTTGGGCCGCGACCCGATCTCCTCGCCCGTCGGGTCGCTGAACGTGACGGGGTTGTTGTTGCCGTAGGAGTATCCGTTGAGCGACTGGGCCTGGTCGGTGGACAGCACCGGGTCCACGCTCAGGAACCTGCCGGTGACCGGGTCGTACATGCGGGCCCCCACGTAGGTGAGCCCGGTGGCGGCGTCGGCGGGCTTGCCGAGGAACCCCTTGTCGTCGGGCCACGCCCCGCCGACCGTGTCCCCGCGCGGCGCGCCGAACGGGGTCGTGAACCGCTTGCCGATCGCCTGCCCGGCCGCCTCGACCGACAGCGAGGAGGTGCCGTGCTGATCGCCGGCGAGGAAGGAGACCGCGTTCTTCCCGGCCTGGGTGGTGCGCACCGCGATCACCTGGGTGCCGGCGGCGTAGAAACGGCTGCCCCAGGTCGTGACGGTGCCGCCCGTCTTCTTCGAGTGGATCTCGGTGGCGCCGAGGTAGAGCACGCTCTCCCCGTCGCCCATCGCGCGGCGGATCAGCAGCGCCCCGTCGGCGTCGTACAGGTAGGCCGTCTTCTGCGTGCCCTGGGTGAGGGTCGCGATGCGACCCTGCGCGTCCCAGGTCAGCACCTGGCCGTCGCGCCCGGTCGTGTTGCCGGACTTGTCGTAGGAGTAGGTCGCGGTGGCGCCGGCGCAGGAGCCGGTCACGACCGCGGTCAGGGCGTGCCGCTTGGCGGTGTCGCCGTAGCAGTACGCCGAGGTGGTGGCGGTGGAGCCGCTGTAGCGGGTCTCCGTCGCCCGCAGGCCCGAGGCGTTGTAGGTGTAGGAGGTCCGGTACGGCGCGGCGCCGCCGAGCGTCCTGCTCGTGCAGTCGTCGGTGGCCGGAGTCCACGCCTCGGCCAGCCGGCGCTGCCCGTCGTACGCGAAGCACTGGATGTCGCTGCGGCCGGCGCCGTCCTGGGTGGGGGTGTCGGCGATCTCGGTGACGTTGCCCGCGTCGTCGTAGTGGTAGGTCAGGTCCTGCGGCTTGACCGGTGTGGACTGCGTGGTCACGAAGGACCGCGTGAGCCGGTCGGTGCCCTCCTCGTAGGTGTTGTTGAGGAAGGTTTTCTTGGCCTGCGCGGCCCCCGACAGGCCGAGGGTGAACTGCAGGGGCCGGCCGAGCGCGTTGTAGTCGGCCTTCTGCAGGTAGTCGGTGGTGCCGGTCAGCCCGTTCACCTGCCCGGTCGGGGTGTAGGCCAGGCTGATCCTCTCCTCGGCCAGGCCGGCGGCCGCGGGCTCGGTGGAGCTCTTCAGCGTTCCGTCGAGGTTGTAGTCGCTGGCGAAGGTGTAGCTGCTCTTCGCCGCCCCGGAGACGACCATCGGGTCGTTCGGATCGATCTCGATCCGGGTGCTGGTCGCGCGGTACTGGCCGTCGTAGGCGAGGACCTTCTTCGTGTACGCCTTGCCGGTCAGGCCGCCGTCGTAGCTGGTGGACGAGGCGAGCTGCCCCTTGGCCACGGTGTCGTAGGTCCAGGCGGCGAGCTTGTTCGCGTCGGTCCGCGACCCCGACCACAGCCCGGTCTTGCGGCCGAGCTCGTCGTAGCCGTACAGCAGGACCGTGCCGTTCGCGCCGGTGACGGTGTCGGTCTGGTCGAGCGCGGTGTAGCGGACGGTGCTGGCGCCCTTGTCGGGGTCGCCGATGCCGGTCTGCCGGGCGAACAGGTCGTAGGTGTAGGACCACTTCGCGCCGTCGGGACCGGTGACGGTCAGTTCCTTGTCGTCGGGCCGGTAGGTGAAGGACGTGGAGGTGTACCCGTCGGAGGCCAGGGCGCCCCACTGGGTGTCGGCGGGGGAGGGCGAGTTGTACTCGCGCCGCTCGACGGTGCGCCCCAGCGCGTCGGTGACGGTCCTGGTCGCCGTGCCGCCGGTCACCGCGCTGACGGCGGTGGAGTCGCCGGTGTGGGTCGTGGTGGTCGTCCACTTCTCCACGCCGTACGACAGGAACGTGGCGCGCACCTGCCGGCCGGCGCCGTCGAAGACGAGGTTCGTCTGCTTGGGCGCCTCGCCGTACTCCTCCCGGGTGTAGGTGGCGTTCGGCGTCTGCTTGGTGTCGAAGATGTCGGCGTAGGTCTCGTAGGCGAGGCCGCGCGAGTCGTAGCGGGTGTCGGTCAGGAGCCGGCCGCCGTTCGGGGTCGGCTTCTGCGTCTGCATCGGCCGCAGCAGCGAGTCGAAGATCTCGTAGGACCAGCTGGCCGTGGTGGACGACTTGACGGCCGAGCTGCCGATCGCGGGCGCCTTGCCCCGCTGGTAGACGTAGGAGTAGGCGTAGGTGGGGGTCTGGCCGCCGTCCTTGCTGCGATCGGGCAGCCATACGCCGGTGAGCCGGCCGAGGGCGTCGTAGGTCTGCTCGGTCTTGCCGTTGTCGGGGTCGTAGGTGCGCTCAGGAAGGCCGCGCGTCCCGTCGAGGAACGTCGTCGTCTTCTGCTGCTTGGCGTTGGTCTCCACCGTCTTGGTGAGCACCCCGGCACCCGCGGGGGTGTACGCCGTGGAGGTGGGGTTGCCGCCGGCGTCGGTGACGGTCAGCGGCCTGCCCAGCGCGTCGTAGGTGGTCGACTCGACGCGCTGCCAGCCGGTCGGCGGGCGGTCGTCGCCGGTGACGGCCGAGGGATACCCGGTGGCCCGTCCCGTCCAGGTGGCGTCGCCCGTCACCGGCTTCCGGCTCGCCGACCACCCGGTCGCGGCGGTGTCGTCGTACACGGTGGCCGTGTCGGACAGCACGTCACCCGAGGTGGCGGAGTCGGCGGGCAGCGACAGGTCGGCCTCCTCCACGGAGCAGGCGCGGCCGACGACGCGGGTGCGGGAGACCAGCGAGTTCAGGCCCTTGGCGTCGTCGCGGGCGTACCAGACGCGGGTGCAGGTCTCGTCGCCGCTCTTCGCGGTGTCGCCCGTGCTGTCCTGTTTGACCGCCATGCCGTACGAGTCGTACGTCGTGGAGGTGGTGACTGTGCGCCAGGTCTTGGGGACGGTCAGGTAGGTGTGCTCCGACGTCTTGCCCATGCGCACGTAGTAGGCCTCGGTGTCGGCGTACGACTTGTGCTGGGTGGCGGTCTTCGCCGACCAGGGGTCGTTGACCGTGACGTCGACCGGGTTCGCCCCGTCGTAGCTGACCTCCTCGCGGGTGGAGCCGGCGTACTGCTCGGCGTCGGCGAGGTCGGGCACGTCGAGACCGGCGACGTCGAGGCCGGGCACCGTGGCGGCGCGCCGCCTGTCGGGGTCGACGGTCCTCGGGGTGGCCGACTTGAGCAGCCGGTCGCCGTTCATGCCCTGCAGGTACACCGCGACGGTCTTCGTGCGGGTGCCGTCGGCGTCGCCGGCGTACGTCGTGACCTTCTGGTAGCCGCGCCACAGCGACCAGGTGCGCTCGTCGGCCGGGGTGAACGGGCTGTCGTTGTAGCGCCAGCCGGGCTTCTCGTACTCGTAGGCGAACTCGAGAAGCGGGTTGTGCCCGGCGGGGTCGGCGGTGTTCACCGCGAGCACGCGGTATTTGTTGAACCAGTCGATGGAGGCGTCGGTGGCGCCGTTGACGTGCCAGAACTGCGGATAGCAGGACAGCGCGTTGTCGTCCTCGGCCTTCGGCATCCGCGAGCCGCGCACGCATTCCGGTTCGTTGTAGCTGACCGTCGTGATCGCGCCGGTCTCCGAGGTGATCGTCTCGATGCGGGGCCTGGTCAGCGGCAGGATGTCGCCGCCTCCCGGCTGGGTGCCGCCGGCCACCCGGTTGGGCCGCATGGCGTAGGTGAACGAGACGGGGTCGAGCGTGATCGGCGTGTCACCGGCGGACCCCGTCCGCACGATCGACATCAGCGACAGCGTCTGGTCGGCGGAGCTGCCGATGTCGCCGCCGTCCAGGTACTTCTGCGTGAACGCCCACGAGTCGACCGGCTTGTACGCGGTGCCGGACAGGACGCTCGTCTCGATCTTCACCAGGCGCTTGCGGCTGAAGAAGGCCGGGCTCTCCGCGTGGCAGTCGTCCTTGTCCGCGTCCTTTTTGCAGATCGCGTCGAAGGGCACGTCGGGCCAGTTCTGCGCCGTGTCCTTGGTGAGGCTGCCGCAGTCGGAGGCCGTGCAGCGCTCGGCGTAGGAGAAAGCCACCTTGTAGGGCGCGTCCACGGTGAACAGCGTGTCGGACCGCTGCCCGTAGAGAATCCTGTCGAGGTGGCCGCCGCGGACGTAGGAGGTGGTCGCGGTGGCCGACTTGTTCTTCCGGTAGTAGTTGGTCTCCGGCGTGTACCAGTACGTCATGGCGTTGCCGTGGGTGTCCTCGGCGTAGTCGAGGTTCCACCGCCACGCCTGGACGACGGACCGGTCGGCGAAGGCGCCGCCCTTGTCGTAGCCGGGCTCGCCGGAGTCGTCGCCGTACACCGGGACCGTCCACACCGAGTTGGTCCGCTGGCTGCCCGCGCCGCTCGGCTTGTTCAGGCCGAAGACGTACTTGGTGCCGTCGCCGGTGACGACGGTCCAGTATTCCCCGTCCGCGTCGCCGTTGTCGGCGCCCGTGGCGTGGACGACGGTGGAGGCGTCGTCGTTCTTCAGCCGCCACTTGCCGCTGGTGTCGTCCTTGACCAGCTCGGTGGCCTTGCCGTTGAGGACGAGCGAGGCGTTGTCGTACTTCCAGCACAGGTCGTACTGCTTGTCGTGGCCGTCCTCGCGGCAGGTGCCGAACTGGCGGTCGATGTAGGAGGTGGCGGCGGTCTCGAAGCCCTCGCCGACCGAGGTGCCCTGGTTGTTGGTGGTGGAGGTGCGCCCGTCCACGCCGCCCGAGTCGTACGACAGGTCGAGCGCGGGCGCGGGACCCGCCGCGGGCTCCACCGGGGCGATGGGGTAGGACCAGGTGAAGGAGCCGGAGTTGCCGCCCGCCTCCCAGGTGGACGACGCGGAGAGCGGGGTCGCCGCGTAGTCGCCGCTGCCGTCCGCCGCCTCGCCTCCCTCGCCGGGGGTGCCGGCGGTCACGGCCAGCACGGCAGGGGCGGCGTCGAGCGCGACCGGTGCCGAGAGTGTCTGCGCGGCGGCGGCGTTGGCGGTGTCCAGCGGCGTCCGCGTGCGGCACTCCTCCCGTTCCGGCGTGGTGGCCGCGCAGGCCGGCAGGCGCACGAGGCGCAGCCGCCCGCTCCACCCGCCGCCGTACGCGGAGGCGAACGCGGCGTAGCCGACGCTCAGCGTCGCGGTGCCGGGGGACTGCGCCGACACCGCCAGCAGCACGCCGTCCACCCCGGCCGCCTCGGCCGCGGCGCGGTCGAGCACCTGGACGTGAACGGCGGCGGGGGTTCGCGCGGACGCCGCGGCCTCGGCAGAGTCACCCGCGGTGGCCGGGGCCGCGGAAGCCGGGGTCGCGGAGGCCGGACCGGCCGGTTCGAGGGTGACGGGGAGTCCGCCGACGTCGACGCTCCGGCCGCCGATGGGCACGTCGGCCTCGCCGGCCCCAGGCCAGCGGGAGGCCTCGCGCTCCGTGGCGGCCCGCTCCGCCGCGGCGTCGTTGCGCGCCCTGGACGCGGCGACCCGCTCCCTGGCCTCCTTGGCCCCGTCCGCGGCCATGGCCCTGACCTTGCTGGGCCGTTGTTTCTGCACCGGAGGGGCGCCGGGCGAGCCCTGTGCCGCGGAGACAACGGCGGCCGAGGCCGCCGTCACCCCGACGGGTAACGAGATCACCACCGTCAACGCCGCCGCCAGGGCAGCACGAATTCCGGGCCGACGCATGACCCAACCTCCTCGAGAGGACAAGAGAGAACCCGCGGATCAACCGGGGGAAGATGCGGACAGGTGCGGGGACCGGCTCGCCGGTCCCCGCACCCGTCAGTCGCCGATGACGGCGTCCATCTGGTCGGAATCGGCCATGGCGCCCGCCCACAACCGCAGATCGGTGATCCTCGCGGGGAGGAAGTGACCCCAGGAGGTCGCGCTGAAGCCCTTGCCGGCCGCGAAGTCGCCCGACCCGGGCACGGCGGTGTAGGCCAGGTCGAGGTCGTTGCGCTCGTGGCCGACGTAGAGGCGCACGACCGGCCCGTTCGGCGCCAGGGCGTCGTACACGCCGGTCAGGCGGACCGGGCTGTCGAGGCTGGCCGAGGTGTCGGAGCTCACCCAGGTCTTGGTGCCGTCCTTGCCGACCCGGCCGAAGCGCCAGAAGCCGACCGGGACGGCGACCTCGTTGCCGTCGTCGTCGAGCTGCGTCTCCTTGCCGGTCAGCTCGAACCACAGGCCCCACGACGACCCGTCGGCCGTGCGCTGCCCGGCCACCTGGCCGACGGTCCCGACCGGCTTCGCCAGGATCTTGTCCCGGTCGAGCTCGGCCTTCACGGTCACCGTGAACGAGCCGGTGTCGTCCACGACGGGGCCCGCGGTGGTGGCGGCGTCGTCCACGCCGTCGAGCACCAGGCCCTCGCCGTCCAGCGACGCCCCGCCGGCCAGCGCCAGCGCCCGGCCGTAGCCCGACAGCGAGTCGGGCACCTGCGTCCCGGCGGCGCCCGCCGGGTCCCAGTCCGCCACCAGCTCCACGTCGTTGCGCCCGGACGCCGGGGACTCCGACCGCGCCTCCGTCGCGACCTCCTCCGGGGTCAGGACGCGCTGCCAGGCGGCCACCTCGTCGATCGAGCCCGGGAAGTGGAACTGGAAGACGTCGGCCCACTTGTAGCGGCCGATCTCGAACGGGCCGGTGGCCGACCACACGCCGGACACGGTGGCGGTGCCCTGCGGCAGGCCGTTGACGTAGAAACTCAACTTCTGCGTCGCCGGGTCGTAGCTGCCGGCGAGGTGGGTCCAGACGTTCGCCCTGGAGGTGGCGTTCTTCGAGCAGACCCCGTAGTAGGCCTTGCCCGTCGCCTCGTCCTTGTCCTTGACCCCGAAGCAGAAGGCGCCGTAGTCCTTCTCGTGCCACAGGAGGAACGGGCTGTAGCCGCCCGAGCCGTCCTGCGACAGCACGATGCCGTCGTCGCTCACCTTGTCCAGCCGCACCCAGGCGGCGACGGTGTAGGCCGACCGCGTCTCCAGCACGGGCCCGGACGTCGCCGCGTACGCCGAGGTGCCGTTCAGGCTCACGCCCTTGTCGATCTTCGGGGCGTCCAGCGGCGTGCCGGCGTCGTCGTGCCAGACCTCGCCGCGGCGTCCCCGCGCGTCCCGTACGGCGCCGCCGTAGAGCGTGGCGTCGTGGCGTCCCGTGCCCCGGTCGACGGCCGCGCCGGAGTCCTCGTCGAAGTGCCATCTGCCGACGGGGCCGGCGCCCGCGGCGACCAGGAAGTCGACGGCCGTGGTCGCGCCGTACCTGCCGACGTTGTCCTTGGCCCGCACGTACAGGCTGTAGGTGCCGGAGGCCGGGGGAGTGATCACTGCCTTGGCCGTGGCGCCCGCGACGTCGGACGACCAGGTCGGGCTGGTCGACGCGCGGTACTGGTAGGCGACGTTGCCGGCGTCGCCGGACGCCGGGCCGAAGGTGACGGTCGTGCTCTGGCCCGGCCCGCCGGCGGGCGTGCAACTGGTTGTGGTGCAGGCGGTGTACGGCGCGCCGAGCGTGACCACCGGAGCCTTCGGCGCGGTCGGGTCGACCTTGAAGTAGCACCATCCGGTCGTCGAGCCGTTGGACGGCCCCGCCAGCTGCTTGGTGTAGTTGCTGTAGTAGGAGCGCGTCCACGAGCGGTAGCGGTACAGCACTCCCTCCGACAGCGTCGGCGTGGACGCGGTGACCTTCACGTTGTCGCCGACGTGCCCGGTCGTCGGCCGCTCCATGGTGGTGAAGGCGTCGGTCCAGGTGCCGTCGGCGTTCTTCTTGTCGACGTCCATCGCCGCCCGGAGCATCGCGCCCGACTCGCCGCCCGCGGCGGTCTGCGGGGTGGACGCCAGCGCGGGCGTGGGGTCGGACACGACCGCGGGGGCGGTCTCCTTGGTCTCGCAGACGGTGCCGGAACCGGTGACGAGGCCGATGCCGGTCGGCAGCGCGGGCACCCCCACGTAGTCCACGACGAGCACGGCGTCGTTCCTGAACCGCTTCCAGGCGGAGGTGTCGCCCTCGTCGTGCGCCCGCAGCTCCAGGGTGAGCTTGGAGAACTTGCCCGCCGCGAAGTCCTTCACGGTCGGGGTCAGGTTCTCGTTCGTCTCCTCGGGGTTGTCCTTGAACTCGATCGGCGCGGTCGGCTGGTCCGGGTCGCACGCCGAGCCGCGGCCCGCCGACACGTGGCGGTCCACCATCCAGTCGAGCTCCTTGGGCCGGCCCGACCAGGTCGTCGAGGAGGTGAAGTTGTTCGTCCGGACGAGGTCGACCCACCGGGGGCTGCACTGGAAAGCCCAGGGCTCGGTGACGCGGAACGCCGCGCTCAGCACCTGCTTGCCCTTGAGGCTGGCGGGGGAGAACTGGAAGTACAGCCGTTGGGTGTATCCGGGCCCGCAGTAGTAGCCGTTCCAGGTGCCGCAGTGCCCGACGCCCTCACCCTGGTTGTTGCTGCCGTTGCCCCAGTTGTACGACTTGTAGCCGTCCGAGCGCAGCAGCGTCCTGTCGGTCTCCCCCCAGGTGACGGTCGGATCGATGTAGACGGGGTAGGCCGACTCGTCCTTCTGCCGCAGCAGGCCGGCGTCGGGGACGAGCGTGAGCGTGTCCTCGCCGACCTCGATCGGCAGCTCGGCGTGCCCCGCCCCGGGGGCGGGACCGTCGGCGGCCTGCCCCTCGCCGGCGGGGGCGCTCGTCTCCGGCGTCGCCTGTGGTGTCGTCTCCGGTGCCGTCTCCGCGGCGGGCGCGGATCGGGAGGCGCCGCCCTTGGCCCCCGAGGTGGGGGCGGCCGGCGCGGTGGGGGCGGCGGATGCGCCCGCCGTCCCGTCCTGCCCGGCGGCGGGGTCGCCGGTGGAGTCCCACATCGCGGCGGGAGGCGAGGTGAAGACCTCGGTGGCGTTGCCGTCGGTCGCGGACATGCCGCCCTCCGCGGTCTCCTCCACATCGAGGCCCGACGACCTCACGGCGTACTGGATCCGCGCGAGCGCGGGGTCGGCCGCGGCCTGCGGCGTCTTGACGATCAGGACCTGCCGGAAGCCCTCGGTCGTCGCGGTCATCCTGAGGTCCACGTCCGGCAGCACGTCGGGGTAGGTGGCGTTCGGGCCGTCGAGCACCGGCGCGGGCAGTGCCCCCGGCCACCCCAGCGCGAGCGTCCGGCCGTCCCTGGTCATCGTGACGAGGCTCCCGCCGTCGCCGCCTCCCGAGAAGGAGATGCCCACCGCGGCGGCGACCGGCCCCACGCTGCCGTCATCGCGACGCTCCAGCGTGGCGTCGGGCGGCACCCACGCGCCGTCCGGTCCCTTGACGCGGACGGGGGTGGTCGACTGCTCCAGCCGGAACGACTGGCCGTCGGGATTGGCGTAGGTCGTGGTGAACTCGGTCCGGGCCTCGGTCACCTCCACCGGTTCCCGGAGCTCGGCGGCGCGCGCCTGCGCCAGCCGCCAGCCGCTGAGCCGGCCCGCGTCGGACCCCGTCCGACCTTCCTCCGCCGCCATCGCGGCCGGGGGTGCCCCGGTTCCCACCAGAACACCCGCCACGACCACGGCAGTGAGCGCACGCCAACTCCGCAGTCCGGGAAACCAAAACATGGGTTATCTCCCGTACGAAATCCACAAGATCGCCAACATTAAACGTTTACCGTCACCCCCTGTCAATAAAATCTTTTCGCCCATGCGGGATTTGAGTCATGTTGCTGACATAAAGAGAAAATAAGTGATATTAGGTCGGTAAGTCAGACAAATTGACACTGCGATGCCCAGCGCGTGTGTCCGCGGGCGAGACCTCCGCCTCGAATGTCGCATCGCCGAGCCGGCCGCTCACGGCGCGTGAGGACGGGAGCGTCGATCGCGGAGCGGACCGTGCCGGCCGTCGCCGCGCGTGGGCCGCGGGGCGGACAATGCCGTGCGGCGGGAGAGGAGTGCGCCCGGCGGACCCGGCGGCGCCGCCGGTCGTGACCGGCGGGGGACGCCGCTCCCAGGGTCGCTACCAGGGCATATACCTCGCGTATACCGGCCTCTTCGACGCTCGAGAGAGCCCGCAGAAGGAGACCATGCGACGGGGGCCGCCAGGGCAGGGCATGGCCGGGGGAGGAGTCGGCGGGCACCCCGGCCCACCGAGGCCCGCCAGGGCGACCGGCCTCGCCGGGGGTGACGGTGTTCGAGTTCGACGTTCTCGGGCCGCTGCGGATGAGCCGCGAAGGGACGCCCGTTCCGCTGGGCGCGGCGATGCTGCGCCGCCTGCTGGCGGCCCTGCTGTGCACGCCGGGCAGGCCTGTGGCGGTGCCGGCGCTGATCGAGGCACTGTGGGGGAGCACGCCGCCGCGCAGCGCGCACAAGACCCTGCAGATATACGTGCTGCGGCTGAGGCGGGCGATGGGGGAGCGCGACCGCGTCGTGCACGAGGCCGGCGGTTACGCGGTCGCCGTACTGCCGCCGGAACTGGACGCGCTGCGCTTCCGGGAGTTGGCGGCGGCGGGGCGGGCCGCCAGGAGGAACGCCGATCTGGCGACGGCGGGCATGCTGTTCGAGCGTGCGCTCGGCCTGTGGCGGGGCCCCGCCTACGCCGACGCCGGGGACGTTGCGCCGGTGGCCGACGAGGCCCGGCGGCTGGAGGAGGAGCGGCTGCTGGCCTGGGAGGAACTGGCCGTCGTCGATCTGGCCCGCGGCCGCCACGCGGAGCTGGTGACCGGCCTGACCGAGACGGCCGGGCTGCATCCGTACCGGGAGCGGCTGCACGCCTGCCTGATGCTGGCGCTGAGCCGGGCCGGCCGCCAGGCCGAGGCGCTGGGGGTCTACCGGCGGACGCGGACCGTGCTCGGCGAGGAGCTCGGCGTGGAACCCGGCCGGTTGCTGCGGCGGGTTCACGAGGCGGTCCTGCGGGACGAGGCGACCGGCCCGATCATCGACGAGATCCTCGGGGCGGAGGGGACGGCCTGTGCGGACGAGCACGGCGCGTACCCCCTGTGCGGCGCCGGCGACGACGCCGGGAGCGACGCGGAGGAGCGCCGGGCGGAGGAGTGCCGGGCGGAGGCCGCGACGACCGTGCCGTGCCATCTGCCACCGGACATCGCCGACTTCACCGGCCGCCGGGAGACGGTGGAGTCGCTGCGGCTGTGGCTGGCCGGTGGAGGCGGGCACCCGTCCGCGACGCCGGTGGTGACGCTGTACGGCGGGGCGGGCACCGGCAAGACGACGCTCGCGGTCCACGTCGCGCACCGCCTGCGGGAGACGTTCCCCGACGGCCGGCTCTACGCCGACCTGCGCGGGACCGGCCCGCGACCGGCCGAACCGGCCGAGACCCTGGCGCGGTTCCTGATCGCCCTCGGCGCGGACGCGCGGGCGGTGCCGGACGGGACCGAGGAGCGCGTCGAGCTGTTCCGCACCCTTCTGGCCGATCGCCGCGTGCTGGTCGTGCTCGACGACGCCGCGGGCGAGGAGCAGGTCAGGCCGCTCCTGCCGGGCGGCCCGGGCTGCGCCGTACTGGTGACGGGCAGGCGCGCCCTGGCGGGGCTCAGCGCCCGCGCCGTACGCGTCGGCCCGCTCGACCCGGCATGCGCGTCCGAGCTGCTCGCGCGCGTCGCCGGGCCGGACCGGGTGGCGGCGCGGCCCGCGGTCGCGGCCGAGATCGTCCGGCTCTGCGGTCACCTGCCTCTGGCGATACGGATCGCCGGGGCGAAACTGGCGCTGCGCGAGCACTGGCACCTCGGACACCTGGCGGATCGCCTGCGGGAGGAGCGGCGGCGCCTGGATGAGCTCGCCGTCGGCGACCTGTCGGTCCGGGCCGGGCTGGCCGCCGACTACGACAGGCTCGACGAGACCGCCCGCCGGGCGCTGCGGATGCTCGGCCTGCTCGACGTCCCCGATCTCGCCGCCTGGATGCTCGCCGCGGCCCTCGACGTGCCGGTGCGCGATGCCGAGACATGCGCCGACCTGCTCGTCGACGCCCAGCTCCTCAGCTGCGCGGGCGGCGACGGGAACGGACGGTCCCGCTACCGCCTCCCCGGCCTCGTACGGCTCTTCGCCCGGGAACGCGCCGAGCTGGAGGAGACCGCCGGCGAACTGGACAAGGCGGTCGCCCGCGTCCTCGGCGCGCTGCTCGCGCTGGCGGAGGCGGCTGAAGGCGGCCTGCCGGAGCGAGCGGCCTCCGTCGTCCGCGGCGCGGCCCCCCGGTGGTACGCCGACCCCGCCACGACCAGAGCCCTGGTGGGCGACGCGGCGGCGTGGTTCGACGGCGAGCGGGAGACCCTGCTGGCGGGGGTGGCGCAGGCCTGCCGGCTCGGGATGAGCGAGGCGGCCTGGGAACTGTCCGCCCGCGCGGCCGGCTACTACGCCTTCCGGGGCCACTACCGGGACTGGTCGTCCTCCCACGAGCTGGCGCTGCGGGCGTGCCAGGCCGGCGGCGACCGGTGGGGGGAGGCGGTGATGACACGCGGCCTGGGCCACCTGCGCATGATCGGCGTGGACGTGCGGCGCGGCGTCGACCCGGAGGCGATCGAGGCGGCACTCGCGGTGTTCCTCGCGGCGGGGGAACGGCACGCCGCGCTCGACCTGCTGTGCCTGCGGGCCTTCGCGCTGCACCGCGCGGGCGACCCCGGCCAGGCCCGCGCGCTCGCGGACGAGGCCATGACCATGGCCGCGGAGATCGGCGACGAGCCCGCCCTGAGCCGTCTGTGGTGCCTGCGCGCCGTCGCGGACCGGGAGCAGGGGCTCCACGAGGACGCGGCCGTCTGCGCGGACCACGCGCTCCGCCTGGCCATCCGCGGGAACAGTCTCGTGGCCAGGACCCTCGCCCTGCGGGAGGTGGCCGCCGCCTGCCGCGACCGCACCGCGTTGACGCGCGTCTCCCAGCAGATGGGGGAGGGCCTGCGGATCTGCCGGCGGCGCAACGAGCGGCTGCTCGAGGCGTGCCTCCTGCTCGCCCTCGGTGACCTGTCCCTGCGGTTCGGGCGCCGGGACCCGGCGAAGCTCGTCGCACAGGTGATGCCCGTGTTCGAACAGTACGCGGTCCCGTCAGGACGGGCCACCGGGCTCCGGATCCTGGGGGAGTCCCACCGCCTCGGCGGCCGGGCGGACGAGGCGGTCCGCGCGCTCACCGAGGCGGTGCGCGTCACGCGGGAACTGCACGACCTCCACGAGCAGGCCCTCGCGCTGCGGGCCCTCGGCCGGGCCCAGCGCGACCGCGGCGACGAGGACGCGGCCGTACGGTCCTGGGCGGCGGCCCACCGGCTGTTCCAGCGGCTCGGCGACACCGCCGAGGCCACCGCGACCGCCGTGCTGCTGGCGGACCGGGCGTCCCTCGCCGGAATCCCGATGGCCCGCGTCCACGGCTAGGCAGGTGCTCCGCACCTCTGTCGTCGACCGGCCTCGGCGGCTCGGTTCCCGCTCCGTCCGCAGTGGCGAGCGGGTGTCTCACGACAATCTGCGGACGACGGTGCCAAGCACCTCGCTCACCGGAAGATAACCCCAGTGCCGGGAATCGGCGCTGGTGGGGCCGTCGCCGAGGACCACCAGCCGGCCGGCCGGGACCACGTCGCCCGGCGCGAAGTGCACGCCCGTAGCGGCCTGGGCGGGCACGGTGTCACCCGGCATCGCGGCGACCCGCTTGATCAGCCACTCCGCCCCGCGCGGTCCGGGCACCGGTCTCGGCGAGCCCCTGCCGTCCGCCGAGCCGGTGCCGTCCGCCGAGCCGGTGCCGTCCGGCCGCAGCCGCCGGAAGACCACGACCTGGCCGCGCCGCAGGGCCGGCCGCGCGCCGCGCCGTATGAGCACCCGGTCTCCCGGCTGGTACGTCGGAACCATGCTCGTCCCGGCCACCCGCACCACGACGAAGCGACGCCGGGCCGCGGCAATCCCCGCCGCCACGGCCAGCGACAGCAGGATGACGAGATATCGCATGATCCCCCTTCGTCCTCGTCGGGCGATCGCGATTCTGGACGGCTCCGGTAGCGCCGGGGTAGCGCGACGCCTGCGGCCCTCCACACGACCGGCCGCAACCACGGCGAAGGTCGCACCGCGCATCCTCACAGAGCGGGCGGCCTACCACGCCCGAACCCAGCGAAGGGACAACACATGATCCGCTCTCTGAACCGCCTGGGAGACCGGCTGCTCGAACGGCTCCTCCCCGGCGCGGAAGCCCAGGCCGACACGTGTTACTACGTGGGGCCCGTATCCGGCCCGCCCGGTTACGCGTGCCACCACGAGAAGCACTGCTACCCGAACCCCACCGGCTCCATCTGCGTGAAGTACATCCGTTCGGACTGCGGCACCTGGTACAACGTGGGCTCCTGCTGACGTGGGGTAACAGGTCCCATGGTCTATGCCGTGTTGACTCTGCGGCTCGTGCTGACGGGGGTCTTCCTGGTCTCCGTCCTCACGAAGCTGCGCACGCGGCGGGCTTTCGGTGAATTCACCACGGCGGTACGGCGGCTCGGCGGCCTTCCCGCGCCCCTCGGGGCGCCCGCCGCCGTCGTCGTCGTCACCGTCGAGGCCGGGACCGTCGTCATGCTGGCGGCGCCCGGCCTCGACGGCGACGGCAGGGCGGGCCTCCTGCTCGCGGGGGGCCTGCTCCTCGGGTTCGCCGTGGTCCTGGTGACGGCGCTGCGGCGGGGAACGACCGGACCGTGCCGATGCTTCGGCGGCTCGGACGAGCCGATCGGCCGCCGGCACGTGGCCCGCAACGCCGTGCTCGTCGCGTGTGCCGTCGCCGGAGCCGTCATGACGTCCGCGGCGGGCGGGACGCCCGTCGCGCCGCCCGCCGCCGCGCTCTGCCTGCTCGGGGCCTCGGTCGCCGTCGGCGCCGTCGTGCTCCTCGACGACCTGGTCCACCTCTTCCGCTGACCCCAGCCGCGTCCCGCCCTGCACAGAAGGGAAGCCCCCATGGCCGTCCTGGTCGCCGCCGTGATCCTCCTCGGCGGGCTCGTCCTGGTGAACCTGCTCCTCACCACGGCGATCATCCGGAAGCTGCGAACGCTCGACAAGGAGTCGTCCCTCGGCAGGGAGGTTCCCGAGCTCGGACTCGCCGCGGGCGCCGAGGTTCCCTCCTTCTCCGCGGTCACGGTCGCGGACACGAAGGTCGGCTCGGGCGACTTCGCGGGCGAGCGTACCCTCGTCGGGTTCTTCAGCACCGACTGCCGGCACTGCCTGCCCAAGGCGCCCGCCTTCGTCGCGGCCGCCCGCGACGCCGCCGCCGACGGCGTACGGACCCTGGCGGTGGTCGTCGTCGGCGGAGAGGAACCCGCGAAGCTGCTCGCCGCGCTGGCGGACGAGGTGAGCGTGGTGGTGGAGAGCGAGGGGGGAACGATGTCGAGCGCGTTCGCGGTCGCGGGTTTCCCCTCGTTCTTCCTCGTCGGACCCGGCGTCACCGTCGACGCCAGCGGTCATGAGCCGGAGCGGCTGCTGGCCGCGCCGTCCCGGACCTGACCGGGGTGAGGTCCCGGATCGAGCCGCTGCTGCTCACCCTGGCGCTCGTCTGGCGGGCCGGACCCGTGCTCGCGCTGTCCCAGCTCGCCGTGGCGGTCCTGAACGGCGCATCCCCCGTGGCCGTCGCGTGGCTCACGAAGCTCCTGATCGATCGCCTGACGACCGGGTCGAGCCCGGCGACGACGCCCCTGGCCGCCGCACTGGCCGCGCTCGGAGCCCTGACCGCACTGATGCCTCATCTGTCCGGATACGTCCAGCGGGAGCAGCAGCGGCGCATCGCGTGGCACACCAGCGACGACCTGTTCACCGCGGTGTGCCGCATGCAGGGACTGACCAGGCTGGAGAACCCGCGGTTCCACGACCGGCTCCAGATGGCCCAGCAGTCCGCCCAGACCACCCCGCAGCTCGTCACCGAGTCGGCGCTCGGGGTGGTGCGCGGCGGTATCACCATCGCCGGGCTCCTCGGCGCGCTCGCCACGCTCAGCCCGCTCCTGGCGGCCGTCGTGGCCGGGGCCGCCGTGCCCGAACTGGTCATCCAGCTCCGGCTCAGCCGTCACCGCGCACGCCTGCTCTGGGAGATAGCACCCGCGGACCGCCGCCGGGTGTTCTACCAGCTGCTGATGCTCGACCAGCAGGCCGCCAAGGAGATCAGGCTGTTCGGCATCGGCGGCTTCCTGCGCGGGCGCATGCTGGGCGAGCTGGGCACCGCGCAGCGGGCGGAGCGCCGGGTGGACCTGACCGCCATCCGCTACAACGGGGCGCTGACCGTCCTCAGCACGATCATCGCGGGTGCCGCGCTGATCGTGCTGGTCGCCCGGATCGCGGCGGGCCAGGCAGGCATCGGCGACCTGGCCGTCCTCACCGCCGCCGTGGCGGGCACGCAGTCGTCCCTGTCCGGCGTGGTGATCCAGCTGGCCCAGCTGAACGAGGCGCTCGTCCTGGCCGGCCACTACGCCCACGTCGTCACCATCGGGCCGGATCTGCCCGAGCCCGTCTCCGGCGGCGACGTGCCACCGCTACGGCACGGGATCGAGCTCCGCGACGTCTGGTTCCGGTACGACCCAGGCCACCCCTGGGTGCTGCGCGGCCTGAACCTGACCATCCCGTACGGGCGGAGCGTGGCCCTGGTCGGCCTCAACGGCGCGGGCAAGAGCACGATCGTCAAGCTTCTGTGCCGTCTGTACGACCCCGAGCGCGGCAGCGTCCGCTGGGACGGCGCCGACCTGCGCGACCTGCGCGTCGACGAGCTGCGCCGCCGGATCGGCGCGGTGTTCCAGGACTACATGGCCTACGACCTGACCGCGGCCGAGAACGTCGCGGTCGGCGACGTCGGCTCCCTCGACCGGCCGGAACGGATCCACGAGGCGGCCCGCCGGGCGGACGTCCACGACACACTCGCGAGCCTTCCCCGCGGCTACGACACCCTGCTGTCCCGATTCTTCGCCTCGGAACAGGACGGGGACCCCGGCCAGGGCGTGCTGCTGTCCGGGGGGCAGTGGCAGCGCGTCGCCCTCGCCCGCGCGCTCCTCCGCGCGGACACGGCCGACCTGCTCATCCTCGACGAGCCCAGCTCGGGACTCGACCCCGAGGCCGAGTACGCCGTCCACCAGCGGCTGCGCGGCTACCGCAGCGGCCGTACGAGCCTTCTCATCTCGCACCGCCTCAACACGGTGCGCGATGCCGACCACATCGTCGTCCTCGCCGACGGCCGGACAGCCGAGGAGGGCACCCACGACGAGCTGATGGCCCTCGGCGGACAGTACGCCCGCCTGTTCACCCGCCAGGCGGCCGATTTCCAGCTCACGCCGGCCCGGCCCGTCCGCGAGTCCGCTTCGACAGGCCCCGATTGATCGTCGTGCCCTGAACGGCGGGCGACTGGAGGTGGTGACCGATGTCGCCGCCGCCCGTGCGGCTGCCGACTGCTCGCCGACCGGCTGCGGGCGCGTGGACTGTCTCCGCTCACCGCCGCCGCACGGTGTGAGACGATGATCGGCCCCGGACGGTGACGCCGGGAAGCACGGTGACGGGACGCCGACGGAGGGCCTGCGCGGAATGGCTGTCATTCATCACACCACCCTGACCCCCAGCAAGCTGGAGCTGCTCACGTCGTGGCTCCCCGCCCGGCCCTGGTACCAGGCGCCGGGGCGCCTGCCGGAGCTGACGAAGGCCGGCGGCTTCCGGCTCGACGATCCCGAGGGCGAGGTCGGGATGGAGTTCATGGTGGTCAACGACGCGGCCGGCGACCGGCCGGTCTCCTACCACGTCCCGCTCACCTATCGGGGGGCGCCGCTGGAGGGAGCCGAGCACGCCCTCATCGGCACGGCGGAGCACGGGGTCCTGGGCCGGCGATGGATCTACGACGGAACCCACGACCCGGTCCTCCTCGCCCAGCTCCTCGCCGTGTTCCGGGGTGACGCCAAGCCGCAGCACCAGAGCGAGAGCGACACCCCCGATCCCACCGTGACCAGGAGCTTCACCGGAACCCCCGCCTGGGGCCCGATCCTGTCGGCCACCACGGACGACGGGCCGCACGGCACCGACGTCGTCGTGCACACCGCCGCGGACGGCGCGCCGGAGGAGCGGCTGGCCGTGCGCGTGACCCGCGTCCTGAGCCCAGGCGCGCAGGACGCCGCCGAGGCGCGGGGACACATCACGGCCGGATGGCGCCTGCCGGACGATGCCGAGGCCCGCGGGGTGTTCGCCGTCGTCAGGGACGTCTGACCCCGGTCGCGATGGCGACGGCTGCGCCGACGTCGTCTCCCCGGTCTCCGGCGGCCTGGCTCGATCTTGGGGTGGATGACGCAGGATCTCACGCCATGGTGGAGGAGCCGCCACTGCTTATCGCGAAATGGCTGGGTTCGGACCGGCGGGGCCGGCGTCGCCGGGGACCTGGAGGCGGCCCAGGAGCATGAGCAGGAGCTCGTCGACGATCTGGTCGAGGGTGGCGTCGACCCAGCCGACGGCCCAGTCGTGCATCAGGCCGTTGATCGCTCCGATGAAGGCGGCCGCCGTGACGCGGAAGTCGCGGGCGGGGATCTCGCCGCGGCCCGCGGCGTCGTCCAGCTGCTCGCACAGGAAGGCTATCCAGCGGGCCCGGCGGTCCAGGCGCTGCCGGTCCAGACGGGGGCTGACGCCGATGATCTCCACGAAGGCGATGCGGGTGTGGCGCGGGTCGGCGGTGGCTCCGGCGGCGTACGCGCGGAACAGCCGGCTGCAGCGTTCGACGGGCTCCAGGTGCCGAACCTGGGGGAGTACGCCGAGGACGGCCTGCTGCGCGACGTCGTTGACGTACAGGTGCAGCTCGGCCAGCAGGTCCTCCAGCGTGTGGAACTCCTCGTAGAACTGGCGGCTGGACAGCCCGGCGGCGCGGCACACGTCCGTGATCCTGGTGGCGCGGTAGCCGGGCCCGGCGCCGAACAGGTCGAGGGCCGCCTCCAGGAAGCGCCTGCGGCGCTCGGCCTGCCGTTCCGCCGCCGGCCTGCCGCCGTACCGGCCCGCCGCCGGTGTGATCCTGCCCGCCACCGTGTCCTCCGCTCCGTTGTCATGAATTTTGGGCCTTGTAGCGGAGGTCAGACGTGCCTACTATCCAGTAACACAGTCTGAATATCGCAATGTTCAGACTTGTGCGAGTCCACGCGCCGAAGGCGCGCGGGCCCCTCGGCCGGCCATGCTCGCTCACCGCCCACCTCCCACCACCCGGAGGAAGCACATGCACGCTTCGGCCCTCGCACGCCTGCGCAGATCCCTGCTCGCCGCCGCCGTGGTGGTCGGGGGCGCCGTCGTCTGCGGCGTTCCGGCCGCTCCCGCGAGCGCCGCCGACGGACTGCGCGAGGTGATGTTCGTCGGCAACAACTGGGACGGCACCGCGGACGTCATCGAGTCGAGCGGGGACTTCGCCAGGATCGGCCGGATCAACGTCATCCCCGACAAGGCCCGGCGGCTGGCCGAGATCTACCTCAACCCCATCAAGCTGGCCTTCTTCCTGGGCATCCGGCAGGGCCCGGGCGAGGGTCACGACCAGTTCGTCGACGACATGTACGCCACCCCGGACGGCACGGCCATGGTCGTCTCCCGCCCGAGCTTCGCCGACGTGGTGTCCGTCGACCTGACCACCGGCGCGATCCGATGGCGCTTCCCGGTCTCCGGCTTCCGCGCCGACCACATGGCCGTGTCCCCCGACGGGACCCGGGTCGCCGTGTCGGCCTCCACGTCCAACACCGTGCACGTGCTGGACATCGACACCGGCAGGCAGCTCGGCTCGTTCCGCACGGGGGACAAGCCGCACGAGAACGTCTTCACCGG
Organism: Microbispora sp. NPDC004025; assembly: GCF_053604425.1. Classification (NCBI taxonomy): domain Bacteria; kingdom Bacillati; phylum Actinomycetota; class Actinomycetes; order Streptosporangiales; family Streptosporangiaceae; genus Microbispora; species Microbispora sp. NPDC004025. The sequence continues at coordinate 145,807 of NZ_JBSGHN010000017.1, forward strand.
CGGCGGCAGGTACATCTGGAACATGTCGATCGGCGAGGTCGACAACGACTTCGACAGCCCGTCCCAGGACTGGCTGAAGGGCGACCGCCACGTCACGATCGCGGACGCCTCGACGTACAAGGTCGTCAGGACCATCGACATGCGCGACCGGCTGGACGCCTCCGGCCGCAAGGACCTGTCGGACGCGGTGCGGCCCGCCGTCTTCACCCCGGACGAGTCGAAGCTGTATTTCCAGGTCTCGTTCTTCAACGGCTTCGCTGAGTACGACACCGCCACCGACACGATCACCCGGATCAAGACCCTGCCGAAGAACCCGTCCACCAGCGAGGACCGCACCACCTGGGTCAACGACTCCCGGCACCACGGATTGTCGATCAACCCCGCCGGTGACAAGCTCTGCGTCGCCGGGACGATGGACGACTACGCCACCGTCGTCGACCGGGCCACGCTGCGGGAGGGACCGCTGGTGAGCGCGTCCAAGCCCTACTGGGCGACCGTCAGCGGCGACGGACGGGCCTGTGTCATCTCCGAGAGCGGCGCCGACCGGGTCACCGCCATCGACTTCGCGACCGGGCAGAAGATCACCTCGGTGCCGGTCGGCGACCACCCGCAGCGCGTCCGCGTCGCCCGCGTCCCGGCCGGCTGGACGCCACCGGCCGCGGGCTGAGGCCCTCCCGGGTGCCGGGACGGACGGTCCGTCCCGGCACCACCGGGCGTGCTCCCCGGGTCAGGCGTCCTCGTCCACCTGGATGGCGGCGGCGGGGCAGACGGCGGCGGCCTCGCGGACCGCGGTGTGCAGGTCCGCGGCGGGCTCGGGCTCCAGCAGGACGACGACGCCGTCCTCGTCGCGCTGGTCGAACACCTCCGGCGCGATCAGCGCGCACTGCCCGGCGCCACAGCACTTCCCCTCGTCGACGACGACCTTCATGTCCATGTCCTCCTTGCCGATCGGGCCACTGTGGTCAGGGATCACCAGCGGACCGGGACCTCGCGCAGGCCGCCGACGGCGAGCCCCTCCACGCGTTCCAGCTCCTCCACGGGCACGGCCAGCTCCAGCGTCGGCAGCCGGCGCAGCAGCACCTCCAGGACGACCTGCAACTCGGTGCGGGCCAGTGCCTGCCCCAGGCAGGAGTGGGCGCCGGAGCCGAAGGCCAGGTGGGGGTTCGGGCTTCGGGTCAGGTCCATCTCGCCGGCGTTCTCGAAGGCGGTCTCGTCGCGGTTGGCGGCGGCCATGCTGCACACCACGGTCGTGCCGCGGGGCAGGACCGTGCCGCTGACCTCGGTCTCCGCGTTCAGATAACGGGGCAGGCCGAAGCCGGAGTTGGCGTCGAAGCGCAGCGACTCCTCCACCGTGGTGCGGATCAGGGACGGATCGGCCAGCAGCCGCTCCCACCGGGAGCGGTCGTCGGCCAGCAGCATGGAGACCATCTTCCCGATCATGTTGGCGGTGGTCTCGTGCCCGGCGACCAGCAGCGCCATGCCCGTGACCAGGATCTGGATGTCGGACAGCCCGCCGGTTTCGGGGCCACCGGCCGTGATCAGCTCGCTCAGCAGGTCGTCGCCGGGCTCGGCGCGCTTGGCCGTGACGAGGTCGGACATGTACTGGAAGAACTCGCCCTGGGCGGCCTCGGTCTCGGCCTTGCCGTAGCGGGTCAGGTTGAGCAGCGTGTCGGACCAGTAGGAGAACCGGTCCCGGTCGGCGGCCGGCACGCCGAGCATGTCGCAGATGACGTAGACCGGCAGCGGGAAGCCGAGGCTCGCCCTGAGGTCGCCGGGCGCGCCGCGCTTGACCATGTCGTCCACGAGCTCCTCGGCGATCTGGATCATGGCGGGCCGCAGGGCGTTCATGCGCTTGGCGGTGAACCACCTGCCGACCAGGCGCCGCCAGTGCTGATGCTCCTCGCCGCTGTCCGGGATGATCGTCGTCAGCTCGCTGCTGAACACCCCGCCGCCGTCCGCCGACAACCGGGCGGCGTCGGGTGCGTCGAGCCGGCGGGTGAAGCGCGGGTCGGCCAGCACCTGCTTGACGTCCTCGTACCGGGTCAGCAGCGTCGCCGTGTCGCCGCTGGGCAGCGTGACGTGGGCCACCGGGCACGTGGCGCGCAGCTCGGCCCACTCGGCGGGCGGGTCGAGCGCCGCGTCGTTGGGGATCGGGTAACTCAGGACCCGCTCGTCGGTGCTCATTCGGCATCTCCTCCTGCGAATGGTCGGTCGCCGTGCACCCTCCCGGTCGGAGGGGCGGCGCCTCTCACGTATGCCCGCGTCGGTGTGAAGGCCGGTCGTGCCGGTGCCCGTCCGTGTGCAAACTTCCGTGCGTGCCAGAGCCGGATGTCCCAGGGGCGGTTTCTCCCATCGGGTGTCCGACGGGTGCCTCAGGGGCCGGCGGCGACCGTGCTGCGGGTGTGCGGCACGCGTACGCGCCCCTCCTCGGGGACACGACAACGGGGAGGCGCATGGAGGACGGGTGGACGCGATCACCAGCTGGCTCTGGGGCCTGTCGGGAACGGTGCTGTACGCGGCCGTGGCGGCGCTGGTCTTCGCCGAGGACGCCCTGTTCGTGGGGTTCGTCGTGCCGGGGGAGACGGCCGCCGTCCTGGGCGGCGTGCTCGCCGGTCAGGGCAGGCTGTCGGTGTACTGGCTGGGGCTCGTGGTGACGCTCGCCGCGATAGCCGGCGACAGCGCGGGCTACTTCATCGGCCGCAGCCTCGGCCCCAGGGTCCTGAACGTGCGGGCCCTGCGCCGCCGTCGCCACCGCGTGGAGAGGGCACAGGCGCTGATCCGCCGGTGGGGCCCTCAGGCGGTGTTCTTCGCCCGGTTCACCGCGTTCCTGCGCGCCATGATGCCGACCCTGGCCGGGGTCTCGCGCATGAGCTACCGGCGGTTCTTCCTGTTCAACGTCCTGGGCGGGGTGCTCTGGGGAGTCGGTTACACCCTCCTGGGCTTCTTCGCCGGCGCGGCGTACGAGCAGGTGCGGTCGGCCGTCGGCGGTGTGGTCGCGGCCGTTCTCGCCGCGGTCGTCGTGACCGCCCTGGTCGCGTGGCGCGTCCGGCGGCACCGCGGCAGGCGGTAGGCGGCCATAGGGGTGCGCGGCGTGCGTATAGGGGTGCGCGGCGTGCGGGCCCGTCCATCGGACGGGCCCGCACATCACCGGTGTCCCCCCGGCGCCTACCCGGGTCCGGCCGGAGCGGCTTCGAAGCCGCTCCGCTCTGGTCTGCCGGACCGGGCGGGTCGTCCGTCAGTCCTTGTTCGACTGCCGCCAGTCCCGTACGACGTCGCGGATCTTGTCGAACACGGCCACCGGCGGGCCGACCAGCATGTTCGCGGTGGCGGACTCCCCGGCGCCCGGGTGGGGCCTGGTCGGCGAGATCGCCTCGGCGACCCGGACCGCACCGGCCATGCGGCGCAGCCGCTCGGGGGAGGTCTCCTGACGCAGCCGGGGGAACTCCTCCCGTTCCTCGTGCGTGGCGTGGTCGACGACCGCCTTCTCCAGAGCGGCCAGCCGGGCGTCGAACTCGGGGTGGTCGACGCCGAGGTCGTACAGGTCGGACAGGGCGTGTTTGGCCTCGTCCTCCTCGTGCAGCCGGGCATCGACGACCTCTTCGCCCGCCTTCGACCGCGCCGCCGGGTGCACGACCTGCTCCTCCGCGGCCTCGTGCACCGCCAGCAGCCGTACGAGGTCGTTGAACAGCTCACGCCTGCGCTCGCCCCGCGCGGCGGCGACCTCCGCGAACATGGTCTTGATCTGGTTGTGCTGCGCCAGCAGCAGGTCGATGACGTCCTGTTCCGTAGCAGTGCTCACTGTCGTCACCTTTCGACTCGGAGACTCGGACCCGCCTGCCCGGGCTCGGCCGCCCTACACCCCGCGCCTCGCCCGGACGTTCTCCGTTGAGCCGGAGGGCGTCGTGATGCGTCATAGAGAGCATGAGGATTTCGCGTATCGCGTTGCTGCCGCTGGCGGCTCTGCCCGTCCTGGCCGTCACGGCTCCCGCCGAGGCGGTCACGGCGCCCAGGAAGCTGGTCGTGGAGTTGCGGGAGGAGGGCGGGTTCGCCGGGCTGCGTGACCGCGTGGCCGTCTACACCGACGGCTGCGCCGTGCTGAGCCGCCGCACCGGACCCACCGTCCGCAAATGCCTGACCGCCGCGGAGTGGCGCGGCCTGCGCGGCTCGCTGAAGCACCTGCGGCTCGGCCGCTCCGAGCCCCCGCCGCAGGGGGCCGACTTCCTCGCCTACCGCCTGAACTACAAGGGCCACCGGGCCACCCGCTACACGCTGCCCCCGACCTGGCGACCGGTCGTGAGCAGGCTGGAGAAGGTCCTGGTCAAATACTGGGCGCCCGACTGACCGTCTCGGCTCAGCTGCGCAGGTAGGAGGCTCCGTTGAGATCGACGATCGCGCCGCTGGCCCACTCGGCGGCCGGTGACGCCAGGTACAGGACGGCGGCCGCGATCTCCTCGGGCCTCGCCACTCTCCCGAACGGGCTCTGGGCGCGGATCTCGTCCCCTCGCGGCCCCTTGAGATGCCTCTCGGTCATGTCGGTCTCGACGAAGCCGGGCGCCACGGTCGCCACCGCGATGCCGAGGGGCGCCAGGGCGACGGCGAGCGATTGGCCCAGTGCGTTGAGGCCCGCCTTGCTCGCCCCGTACGCGGGACTGTCGGGCTCGCCGCGGAAGGCGCCGCGCGAGGAGACGTTGACGATCCTGCCGCCGGGAGCCATGTGCCGCACGGCGTTCCAGATGACGTTGGCCGGCCCGGCGAGATTGACGGCCAGCGTCTCGCGCCACACCGCCTGCCACTCCTCGTACGAGGTCTCCATGATCGGGTGGTGCGGGAAGACCCCCGCGTTGTTCACCAGCACGTCGATGCCGCCGAGGGCGGCCGCCGCCTCCTCGACCATCCGCCGCGCCTCGCCGGGATCGGCGATGTCGGCCCGGACGACGGCGTGGCCCGCTCTGGGCAGCTCGGCACGGAGCCGTTCGGCGAGTTCGGGGGAGCCGCGGTGGTGGATCGCGACGCGGTCGCCGGCGGCGGCGAAGGCCACCGCGATCGCCCGTCCGATGCCGCGCGACGCGCCGGTGACGAGGACTGCCCGCTCACTCACAGGAGGAGACTAGCGTCCGGTCGGTCCTGGTTGTCATGGTGTCAGCCGGTCCGTCCTTTCTGTCGCGTCGAGGGTGCGCAGGGGGACCTCCAGCCGGGAGGCGAGCTCGGCCACGCTCGTGCCGTACGTCTCGGCCACCGTGACGCCCTCGGGGCCGATGTGGAAGACGGCGCGGTCGGTGTAGAGGCGGCTCACGCAGGCGAGCCCGGTGAGGGGATAGGTGCACTCGGGGACGAGCTTGGGCGTGCCGTCCTTGGCGAACAGGGTCATCATGACGAACACCTGCTTGGCGCCGGTGGCCAGGTCCATGGCGCCGCCCACGGCGGGGATGGCGTCGGGGGCGCCGGTGTGCCAGTTGGCCAGGTCGCCGCGTCCGGAGACCTGGAACGCGCCGAGCACGCACACGTCGAGGTGGCCGCCGCGCATCATCGCGAAGGAGTCGGCGTGGTGGAAGTACGACGCCCCCGGCAGCTCGGTGACCGGGAACTTGCCGGCGTTGATGAGATCGGGATCGACCTCGTCCCCGTGGGCGGCGGGCCCCATGCCGAGCATGCCGTTCTCGGTGTGCAGGACGACCCCGGAGGCGGCCGGGAGGTGGTCGGCGACCATCGTGGGCTGGCCGATGCCGAGGTTCACGAAGGAACCGGGCGGGATGTCCCGGGCGACGCGCGCGGCGAGCTCGTCGCGCGCGAGGGGGCCGCGGTCCGGGTGCTCCACGGTGCTCACTGGTTTCCCTCCGTCGCGCTCAGGTCCAGGATCCGGTCGACGTAGATGCACGGGGTGACCACGCTCTCGGGGTCCAGCCCGCCGGTCTCGACCACGTGGTGCACCTGCGCGATCGTCAGCGTCGCGGCGGTCGCCATGACGGGACCGAAGTTGCGGGCGGTCTTGCGGTAGACGAGGTTGCCCATCCGGTCGCCGACGTGGGCGCCGATGAGGGCGACGTCCCCTCTGATCGGATACTCCAGCACGTAGTCGCGGCCGTCGATGGTGCGCCTCTCCTTGCCCTCGGCCAGCGGGGTGCCGACCCCGGTGGGGCAGTAGAAGGCGCCGATGCCGGCTCCGGCCGCGCGCATGCGCTCGGCCAGGGTGCCCTGCGGGACGACCTCCAGCTCGATCTTCCCGGAACGGTAGAGGCCGTCGAACACCCACGAGTCGCTTTGCCGGGGGAACGAGCAGATCATCTTGCGCACCCGCCCGGCGGCGAGCAGCGCCGCCAGTCCGGTGTCGCCGTTGCCCGCGTTGTTGCTGACGACGGTCAGGTCGGTCGCGCCCTGCCGGATCAGCGCGTCGATGAGCCCGACGGGCATCCCGGCCAGGCCGAAACCGCCGATCAGGACGGTGGAGCCGTCCGCGACGCCCGCCACGGCCTCGTCGGGGTCGGTGAACACGGCGGTCATGAGGCGCTCACGTTCTCGAGGACGACGGCCAGGCCCTGGCCGACGCCGATGCAGATGGCGGCCACGCCCCACCGCCGGCGGCGTTCGCGCAGCACGTGGGCGAGCGTGCCGAGGACGCGCCCGCCGGAGGCGCCCAGCGGGTGGCCGATGGCGATGGCGCCGCCTCTGGTGTTGACGATTTCGGGATCGACCTTCCAGGCGTCCAGGCACGCCAGCGACTGGACGGCGAACGCCTCGTTCAGCTCGACGGCGCCGACGTCGTCCCAGCCGATGCCGGCCCGGCGCAGCGCCTGGTTGGCGGCCTCGACCGGCGCGTACCCGAACATCTGCGGTTCGAGCGCGCACGCGGCGCGGCCCGCGACACGGGCGATCGGGTCCGCGCCGATCCGGCCGGCGGCGGCCTCCGAGCCGAGCACGACCGCGGAGGCGCCGTCGTTGAGCGGGGAGGCGTTGCCGGCCGTGATGGTGCCGCCGGGACGGAAGGCCGGCTTGAGCCCGGCGAGGATCTCCGGCGTCGTGCCGGGTCTGATCCCCTCGTCCCGGGTCAGGGCGGCGCCCTCGATCGGGACGACCAGGTCGTCGTAGAAGCCGTCGTTCCAGGCCGCGTCGGCCAGCACGTGCGACCGCGCGGCGAAGGCGTCCTGCCGCTCGCGCGAGATCCCGAAGCGCTCCTGAAGCTGCTCGTTGGCCTCGCCGAGGGAGACGGTCCACTCCTTGGGCATCCGCGGGTTCACCAGGCGCCAGCCCAGTGTCGTGGACACGGCCGTCACGTCACCGGCGGGGAAGGCTCGCGACGGTTTGGGCAGCACCCAGGGGGCCCGCGTCATCGACTCCACGCCACCGGTCACGACGACGTCGGCGTCGCCGCTCTCGACGGTCCGGGAACCGATCATGGCGGCGTCCAGGCTCGACCCGCACAGCCGGTTCACCGTGGTTGCGGGCACGGTGACCGGCAGCCCGGACAGCAGCACGGCCATCCGGCCCACGTTGCGGTTGTCCTCGCCCGCGCCGTTGGCGTTGCCCCACACCACGTCGCCGATCTCCGCCGGATCCAGCCCGGGCAGCTTGGCCAGCACACCGCGCAACGCGGTGGCCGCCAGGTCGTCCGGCCGGACGTCGGCGAGTGCCCCGTTGAACCTGCCGAACGGCGTGCGCGCCGCGGCGTAGACGAAGGCCGAGCCCATGACGATCCCTTCTTGTTCGCTATGCGAACGCCGGTTCATTTTGCGAACATTGCGAGCATAGTCCATGCGGTCGACGCGCCACCGGTGCGGGCCGCAAACGATCTCCAAGCGGCTCACAAGGGTGACGCGCCAGGCTGTGGCCGACCTTGAGACAACCATCGTGAGGACAGCACACATGACCAGGAAGTTCGCCGCCGCGGGCGCGGCCGTCGCCCTGACCATGCTCGTCGCGCAGGTGCCGGCCGCCCGGCCTGCCGCCGCCGCGACGACGTACAGCAGCCCGTGCCAGGGGGTCCGCGACTGCCTCGGAGAGATGCAGAGCGGCGAGGGATGGATGGTCGAGACCCCCGAGAAGAACTGGAAGCGCGTGATCTACCGGTTCAAGCACCTGAAGAAGAGCGAGAAGAGGGTGTGCGCCCACCAGTACCCGCGACTGACCATGTGGATCAGTGATCCGAAGAGCTCGCGCCACAAGACGGTCACCATCAAGGCGTCCGGTAAGCTGCCCCGCCGCGCCTGTTCCTACTGAGACGGGCGTCCGTCGTCCTAACCTGGAGCGATGTCGATCGACGGCACGGCGGCGTACGACCGCCTCACGGGACTGCCTCCACTGGTCGGGCGCGCGGTCGAGGCGGCGCGGCAGGCGGGCTTCGGTCCCTCCTGCCGGCCTGAGCAGGGGCGCCTGCTGTACGCCCTGGCGTCCGGCGCCGAGATGATCGGTGAGACCGGCACCGGATGCGGGGTGGGCCTGGCCTGGCTGGCGTCGGGCGCCCGGCCTGGGGCCCGGCTGGTCAGCGTCGAACGGGATGCCCGACGAGCCTCCCTGGCGGCCCAGGTCTTCCTCGATCACCCGCAGGTGTCGGTGATCTGCGGCGACTGGCGGGAGATCCACCGGGACGGGCCGTACGACCTGCTCGTGCTCGACGGCGGCGGCCAGGGCAAGAGCGGTGCGGAGCCGGCCGATCCGCACCGGCTGCTCAGACCGGGAGGAACGCTGGTCGTCGACGACCTGACCCCGGCCCGGCACTGGCCGCCGCGCTTCGACGGTGCCGTCGACCGGGCACGCATGCACTGGCTCGGCCACCCGGGGCTGGACGCGGCGGAGCTGCGGCTCGCGCCCGATCTGGCCGCGGTCGTCGCCACCCGCCGCTTCCCCGAGACGTCCGGCACGGCGGATCGCTGAGCCGGCTCGCGTTCAGGGCTGGGCAGCGGGGTTCGTAGCGGGCAACCGCGTCCGGTTGTAGTGGCTCCCGGCGGATGCCGCCGCTGAGGCCCTTCGAAGTCCGGGCCGCATCAGCGCGCGACCTGGCCGCTGAGCCGGGCGTAGGCGGCAGGCGGCATCCCGACGGCGGCGGTGAAGTCACGCGTCAGGTGAGCCTGGTCGGTGTAACCGAGCTCGGCTGCCAGCGTGGCGAGGTCGAGGCCCTGCTGGATCCGCTCCGCGGCCTCGTGCAGACGGAAGCGGCGGATCACCCACTTGGGGCCGGCGCCGACGTAGTCCCGGAACAGCCGCTGCAGCGAGCGCACCGACCGCCCCGATCGGGCGGCCAGCTCGTCGACCCTGGTTATGGACGTGTCGTCCTCGGCCATCGCCACCAGGGCCGCGGCCTCCTCCGCCAGCGGATCCTCGGACGGGCCCAGACCCCGCAGGAACGTCTCTACGAGCGCGACGGCGGCCCGGGAATCGGGCTCGGCCAGGACCCGTTCGACCAGGGCCGCGCCGGCCGCTCCGAACATCTCGCCGATTTCTACGAACTGGCCGGACAGCCGTGATACGGGGCCGTCGAGGAACGGCCGGAACCCGCCCGGGCGGAAGCGGGTGCCGAGCACGCGTCCGCTGCCCCGCATCGTGTAGGAGAAGCCGCCTTTGATCACTCCCGCGATCCGGTGGAAATCCCGGGTGATCGTCATGTTCACCGTGGGATGCGAGATGATGCGCTGTTCGTACGGCTCGCCGAGATCCGTCCACGTGACGACCCAGAAGTGCTCCACGTACGCCGAGATCTCGGGTGACGGCGCCTGCCGGACGAAGTCGAAGGCGTCGAGCCCGGCGTACGGGTTCACCCAGCCGCGCTGTCGCGTTTCTACAAGCCGCGCCTCGGGCGGGCGCGGCACGATGCCTGCCATGCGAGAGATGATGCCGTTGATGACGCGCACCACCGAACGAACCGCGGGCTTGGTGCGCTCGGTGCGGCAGGAGCAGCTCGGGCTCCTGACGCCCTGCGAGAAGTTCGAGGTCAAGGACCTGATCAACCACCTCGAGTGGGTGGCGGAGCTGTTCGAGTCGCTGGCTCGCAAGGGACCGCGCGTCGAGCAGGGACCCTACACGGGCGACTTCCCCGAGCGGGCGGGGCGTGCGCTGGCCGCCTGGTCGCGGCCGGAGGCGTGGGAGGGGACCAGCCCCGCCATGGGCATGCCGATGACCACGCTGGCCCACATGTACCTCGTCGACATGGTCGTGCACGGGTGGGACCTGGCCAGGGCCACCGGTCAGGAGTACGAGCCGGACCCGGAGGCCGTCGAACGGGCCCTGGGCTTCACCGAGACCATGGTGGAGATGGGCAGACGTCGCGGCGCGTTCGGACCGCCGGTGGCGGTCCCGGACGACGCCGCTCCGTTCGACCGTCTGCTCGGCGTCATCGGCCGGGACCCGGCCTGGACACCCTGATTTCGGTCCCGTCCGGCGACAGCCCCAGGGTGGCCAGGAAGCGTACGCCTTCCGGGTCGTGACGCTCGAAGCCGAGCCGTGGGGTTCCGACTTCTCGTCGTCGCCCAGATTGGTCTCGACCTCGGACTTCTCGCACTCGGGGCCCCAGAGGTCGTCGGGGAAGCGGTGTTCCCCGCCCTGGGCGACGGCGATGATGCGGTCGCTGAACCGGTACGGCAGATGTCCGGCGGCGAACTCGGGGAGGGGCTCGCGGGAGAGGGTCATCTCCCGATCCCAGGCCTCGTCCGAGTAGTCCTCCCACGCGATGTTGAGCCCCGGCCGGATCTCCGCGATGGACTCGAAACCCCTCCCGCTCGAGTAGCCGCCGCCGTCGTAGTCGAAGGAGACCGAGTTGAACGTCCGGTTGGTGACGGGGGAGGGGAAACGGTAGAGCCTCTTCACCGGAACGAGCACCCAGTCGCCGTCCGCCCGGGCGGCGAAGTGGGGGACGCCGTTGATCCGGAACATCACCGGGACCAGATTGCTGTCCAGGATGGCGAGCAGCGACTCCTCTAGTCGGCGAAGAACTCCTCGTTCACCCGGGCCTCCGCGTCGCCGCGGTCGAGATAGGCACTCCGACCCGCTGCCGTGGTGAATACGGCGCGCGGCAGCGCCCTGGGCCGCTCCCGTGTCTCACCCAGCCCAGGCGGCGATCGTCCTGCCTACGTCGTGATCATGCATGCGGGCCAGCGCCTCGCGCTCCAGCCGGCTCATCCACTGGTGTGGAACCCCACCGTCTCGGCGATCTGCCGTCGGGTCTGCTCCGCCGTGCCGTCAAGGCCGAACCGCAGCCGTACGATCAGCGCCTGGCGGGGCGCGAGGGCGGCCTGGCCGAGCGGAGCGCGTCGGTCGGCCTGTTCAAACGCCGCCTCCGGACGGGCCCATGTCGCGTGCTCCACCGGTTCGTGCTGCGGGGACTGCTCCAGAGACGAGGGCCGTCGGCCGGTCGGGCGTCGAGGGTGACGTAGTTGCGCGCGAGCAGCCGCCAGGCGAGGACTCCACGCCAGCACGGTACTTGAATGGATCTCACGTTCCGTAGAGTCGTCGATCTGGGTGTCGAGATCATGAGCGACCGTGGTTACCCTCATAGCTCATGCTGAGTGGCCCGCTAGGTGTCGGATCGTGTGAACCAGCACTCTGACATGTCTGAAATCACATGCATGCGATTGCCGAGTACCGAGTAGATGTGCGTTCTGCTTTTGTTTTCATTCTCCCTCAACTGCCCCGAGGTGCGGTCGACCCGACCGGTGCCGGTGGTGGTCCAACCCGGATTATCGCTCGTCGCCGGGAAGGTGCTCGTCCATATATAAGTACCATCGTCGTGAATGACGACCTGGGCGTCCCAGGTGGCTCCTGTTGAGAATTTCGTGCAGGTCCCATTCCATCTGCCGGATGGATCGTCGGTGTTCGCGTATGCCTGTGTCTGACTTTCGCGACCGAGGACGATTTCGCTTGTATGTGCGGCCGGCAAGGAGGCGGCGCCGGTGAGCATCGCGAAGGCCAGGACGATGAAGCGTATAAGTTCAGGCATCGCATGAACTTTCTTCGACTGCCATGTGTGAACTGTAGGGTCGAGACCAATGGTCACGTGAGGGCCCACTCGAAGCAGGCAGAAAGGTGCTTGCCGATCGGCGTATGAGTGCTGCATCTCGGCCGTAGCTGTTATCCCGGAGGCGTGCAGTATTTTGCCTGACCCTCCTGGAACCCCTTATCGTACTCTTTATTGTAGGCCTCGGCATATCCTAGCCCGTAAGCATCTTTGCTGGCGCTCGGGTCAAGGCGGCCCTTTCCCCAATCGTAATCGCATTTATTATATGCCTGTGACGCGCCGGCCTTGTAGCCTTCCGGCGTTCCCTTCTCGTAGCCCTCCTGATAGGGCGAGTAGTCGTCCGTCTCGATTTGTGGGCCGGCGACGAGAGTCTGGTTCTCCCCCGATGGGGCTGCCACGGCTTGCGCTGTTGTAGGCCCGAGCGATACGGCCGCGAGCAGGGCCGATCCGAGAACGACGGACTGTCCGTTGTAGTGCATTTCTGTTCCTCTGTTCGATTCTGATGTGGTTAAGGATGAGGATGGGGGCGTCTCTTGCGGGGCCCCGGTATTCTCGTGGCCTGGGGCCACGCGCCGGGAGTCGGCGCTCCGCGCAACTCTGAAGACGGCATGTTTATTTCTCCAGCGCCGCGTCTCCCCAGACCACGCTGTAGACTCTGTCGCCCGATATCCACGTTGTCTTGAGTTTGAGCCGCAGTACGTTGCCGATGCTGACTCGAATGGTATCGGCCTCGCCGAGGCCGAGTTGGTTGTGGTACAGCAAGGTGTCGTCGCCGTAGACCTCGACGAGAGCTTTGGCGTCGGCTGGAGCGTCATCTTGTACACCAACCGTGGCTTTCAGCGTCTGCCATGCTCTGGAAAGGTCGTATTCGGCTTGATTCGCGCCCTCCCATGGGCTGTTCGGCTTCAGTGTTATGCTCTGGGGGTATGTCGTCCCGTTCACATTTGCTGATTCCGCAACAGGGCTCCCTGTGACTGCTTGTATTGTGCTTAGGTATTGGACGTCCTGGATCGGGGGTGGGGCGCTTTCGCGAGCGGTGTAGTTGATATTTTCTGCGGCAGGAATGCAATGCCATGTATAGCTGCCCGCGGCGGATGCCAGCGGATTTGTAAGTGTGAGAGCTAGCGCGACCCGCGCTGATTTACGACGATCAAACATATTCAACATCACTCTGTGCCTTCATCGGGGTGACGGCTGCCTCGAATCATCCTGTTGGCAGGGGATCCGGCTGTGCGCCTGCCGCGATCGCTCGCGGGCAGCGCGACTTTTTATTCGTGCGCCGTCCGGTTCGGCGCCAGTCGTAGGTCCCTGCCCGCTATCTGGAGCCACAGCTCTATCCGACCAAGAGATAACGAGAGAGGTCCAGGCGGGCAGTTGTGATTTTGCAGGAGCATAGATTCATGCCTGCGAACGTTTCACCAAAGGAAGGGCTTGGCGTTCACTGGCCTGCCTCGCCCGCGCCGATCACATGCGCCGAGGCGCGGGAGATGATTGAGCCGATGGACATGGTGACCCATATGGTCACTGTTATCTGGTGCGGGTCTAGAAGGGTCTCGGTGCGAGGCACCCGCCGGCCACGAACTCGCTGAGCACGTACGCCTGGCCCTCGGCGATGTGCTGCTACACGCGGAAGTCCAGCGTCACGACGTGCGCGCCGATGAGGTCACATAGGCGATCGGTCCGTCCGAGGTGGATCTGAGCCGCCTGCCGAGAACGAGATCGGCGATTCGCAGGTCCTCGGGTGAGCCGCTCCGGACCGCGTTGACGGGGGCGTCGAGGTCGGTGATGTAGCCGGCGAGCCGTACATCGAATCGGTGACGTATCAACCCGTCGCCCGGGCAGCTTGCTTTCCCAGCCGCCCAGTCCCGTCAGCACCGCCACGACGAAGCCGCCGAGTGTCACGGGCAGAACGCCGGCCCGCGCGATCTTCTGTGGATTGCCCACCCATCAGCCGCGGAGCGCTCATAGCAGGTGCTCGGGTGCCAGGTCGGCATGGAAGCCGATGTAGGGCCGGTCCTCGTCTCGGGCCGGCTTCGCCACGTGGATCCGCAGTACCGCGACGGTGTTCGTACTCGCGGACGCTGACAGAAGGAGGTGCGCTGTCACGTGAGAGCGATCAGCGATGCGCCGCGCCGCATCCTCAGGGATGACCGGCGTTGCGCCTGGATGACCGGCCACAGGGAGCAGGCCCGCTGCCGCGACTATGCGAAAGGCGGCGAGCGAGATGTCGAAGCGGTCCGCGGCCTGCCGCAGAGTGATGAGGGTCATGGCCTGGCGTCGTCTCCTCGGGCTTCGTCTGGCCCGGTCGATGCCGAGCTGGGGCGTGCGATCCAGAGGAACGCATTCCTCGCGGAGGCGGGCGACAGCGTCGCGGACGCGGTGCCCGGTGCGGATCAGCAGCCGGGGTACTTGTCGTTAGAGAGGCGGCCGCCGGTGAACGCGGTGGTGAAGTCGTCGGCGAGCTCGACGACGGTGTCCCTGCCCTCCAGCCGGGACAGCCAGCGCCCCGGCAGCGCCGGCTCTCCGTGCACCGTGCCGAGCAGGTTGCCGCAGAGGGAGCCGGTCGAGTCGCTGTCGCCGGAGTGGTTGACCGCGAGCAGCAGCGCCCGCTCGATGTCGTCGCCGCTCACCAGCGCGCAGTAGGCCGCGATCGCGAGCGCCTCCTCCGCCACCCATCCGCCGCCGAGCGTCTCCACCGCCTCGGGCGACGGCTCCGCCGTACCGGTCAGCGCGACCGCCGCCTCCATGGCGGCGGTGGTCTCCTCGTGCGCGGGCCGCTCGGCGAGCAGTGCGAGGGCGTCGTTGACGGCCTCCGCGAGCGGCGCGTCCTGGGCCAGGAAGCAGATCAGCGCGGCGAAGGCCCCGGCCGCCAGATAGCCGGTGGGGTGTCCGTGCGTGATCTGCGCGCAGTCGGCCGCGAGCGTGAAGGCCTCGCGCGGATCGCGAGTGGCCAGTCCGAAGGGGGCGGAACGCATGACGGTGCCGCAGCCCTTCGAACCGGGATTGACCGCTCCGGGCATGCCGGGGGCGGCGAGCGGGCCGGGGCCCGCGCGCAGCCCGGACAGGCAGGCGTTGCCGGGCGCGCGGCGGAAGTACAGCCAGGCCTGCTCGCGCAGCCGCCCGGTGCGCACGAGGCCGTCCTCGGGCGGCGGCACGCGGTGCTCCTGGGTGTCCAGCCAGCGCAGGTAGGCGTGGCGCACCACCTGCACCTCGCCGCCGCCGATGCCTCTCTCCCCGGCGCGTACGTGGGCGCGGATCAGCCCCTCGACGGTGAACAGCGTCATCTGGGTGTCGTCGGTGACCAGGCCGGTCCTGCCGTTCCAATTGGGTGCGAGGTCGGTCAACCCCGCTTCACCGTGATCGCGGCGGATCGCGGCGATCGAGTCGAACTCGACGGGGGCGCCGAGGGCGTCGCCGATCGCCCCGCCCAGCAGACAGCCGCGCACCCGTGCACCGAACGGAACATCGCTCACAACTCGCACCGTAGCGTCAAAACCGACCCTCTTGTCGCGACATCGCGGATCGGATAGAAACGGTGCTCACCTCGAGTAGGAAACTTTCCGGCCTACTCGGGCCGGAACGCGGGGTGAGCGTGAGCGGGAACTACCTGGCCGGGCCGCAGGGCCTGCTCCGGTCGATCAACGCCCGCGCCGTGCTCGACGTGGTCGACCGCGAGGGGCCGCTGGGCCGGCCGGAGATCACCAGGGCGACGGGCCTGTCCAAGACCACCGTCGCCCAGGCGCTGCGCGAGCTTCTCACGCTCCGGGTCGTCGAGGAGGCGGGCGCCGACACCACCCGCCGCGGGCCCGCCGCGACCCTCTACCGGATCGCCCCGCGCTGCGCGTTGGGTCTCGGCGTGGACGTCGGCCACCTGCGCGTCCGCGCCGTCCTCGTCGACGCGGCGGGGGAGGTGCTGGCCCGGGCCGAGACGCGGGCGCCGCGACGCAAGGTGGCCGACACGGCGGCGACGGTGGCGGCGCTCGCCGCCGAGTGCGCCGAGCGGGCCGGGACCGCGCCGGACGCCGTCGGCCAGGCCGTCGTCGGCGTGCCCGCGGTCGTGGCGCGTGACGGCCGCACGGTCAGGCGGGCGTACGGGCTGCCGCAGGGCGGCCTCGGCCTGGCCGAGGCCATCGAGCGCGACCTGCCCGTCCCCCTGCTGCTGGAGAACGACGTCAACCTCGCCGCCGTCGCCGAGCAGCGGTTCGGCTCGTGCGCGGACGTGGCCGACTTCGTGCTGCTCGGCGCAGGGGTCGGCCTCGGCGCCGGGATCGTGCTCGGCGGCCGTCTCCATCGAGGATTCGCCGGGGGAGCGGGCGAGGTCGGGTTCCTGCCCCATCCCGCCACCGAGCTCGGCACCGAGGTGATCGGCGCCCGCCGCATCGCCGAACAGGCCAGGCGGGCCGGCATCGAGGGCAGCCCGTCCCCGCGCGAGATCTTCGAACGCGCCAGGGGCGGCGACGAGAGGGCGCTGGCGGTCGTCGACGCGACCGCCCGCAGGATCGCCCACGTGGCGGCCTCGATCGCCCTGGTGATCGAGCCGGAGCTGTTCGTGCTCGGCGGCGCGTTCGGCGCCAGCGCCGACCTGCTGCTCGGCCGCATCCGTCGTCACCTGGCCAGGGACGCCGCGCCGCTGCCGATCAGGATCATCGGGAGCGGCGTCCCCGAGGACGCGGTGCTGCGCGGCGCGGCCTGGCTGGCCCGCCATCGGGCGCGGGAACGCGCCTTCGCCGCCGTCACCGGCGGGCGGCCGTACGACACGGACCTCGGCGGCCCCGCCGAATCCGGGAAAGGGGACATCACGTGAACCTCGCGCAACGGCTCGGCGCCGGGCCGGAGGACCGGCTGCTGATCGTGAACGCCGACGACTACGGCATGTGCCGGGCGGCGAACACCGGCATCAGCTCCCTGCTCGCCGCCCGCGCCATCAGCTCGGCGACCGTCATGACGCCGTGCCCGTGGGCCCCCGACGCGGTCCGTACGGCTGTCGCGGGCGGCTACGACGTCGGCGTCCACCTGACGTTCACCAGCGAGTGGGAGGGATACCGGTGGGGGCCGGTGACCCGCGACCGCGCGGTGCCCTCGCTCGTGGACGACGCCGGCTACTTTCCGGCCGACTCCCGCACGGTGGAGGAGCGGGCCGACCCCGAGGAGGTCCGCGCGGAGATCGACGCGCAGATCCGCAGGGCCGTCGCCCTCGGCCTCGACCCGTCGCACGCCGACAACCACATGGGCAGCCTGTACGGCCTGGCCACGGGCAGGGACTTCCTCGACGTGGTCTTCGCGGCGTGCGCCGAGCACGGCCTGCCGTTCCGGCTGCCCCGGACCCTCGACGGCATGGGCCTGCCGGAGGAACTGGAGCCGTTCGCGCGGGCCAGGGCCGAGGCCGCCGACGCGGCGGGCGTGGTGATCCTCGACCGGCTGTGGACGCTGCCCTTCGAACTGGCCGAGGGGGAGGCGTACGAAACGGTCCGGGACGACATGGCCGGCCTGATCCGGGCGTTGCGCCCCGGGGTCACCGAGATCTACATCCACCCGTTCGAGGACACCGGCGAGCTCCGGCAGATCATGCCGCACCACGCGAAACGCGGCATGGAGCTGCGTCTGTTCACCGATCCGGAGGTCCGCCGCGCCATCGAGGAAGAGGGCGTCCGGCTCATCGGCTGGTCCGACCTGCGCACGCTGCAGAGAACCCGATGACGGGCTCGACGAGGCGCGGTCAGGTGCTGGCGTACGGCGCGGGCAACCTGTCGGTCAACCTGCTCAGCCAGGCGTTCGCGACCTTCGCCACCTTCTACTACGTGGACCACCTGGGCGTCGACCCGTCGCTCATCGGCGTCGCCATGGTGATCCACGGCATCGTCAACGCGGTGCTCAACCCGCTCGTCGGGCACGTCTCCGACCGGACGCGCACGCGCTGGGGCAGGCGGGTGCCGTACATCGCGATCGGGATGGCGCCGCTGGCCGCGGCGTTCACCATGATCTGGATCCCGCTGGTGGACGGCGCGACCCCGAGGTTCTGGTATTTCCTCATCGCGGTCCTCGTCTACGACGTGCTGTTCGTCGTCGTGGTCCTGAACTACGTGGCGCTGTTCCCCGAGATGTTCACCACCATCGCCGAGCGGGCCGCCGCCGCGTCGTGGCGGCAGATGTTCGCCATCGTCGGCATGATCGTCGGCGTCGCCGCCGCGCCCCTGCTGTACGGCGCGATCGGATGGGCCGCGATGGGCGTGTCCTTCGGCGTCGTCGCGCTGGCCTTCTTCGCGCTGTCGCTGCGCGGCTCGGCCGAGCGAACCCACCTGGAACGCGAGAGGTTCGGGTTCCTCACCGCGCTCCGCCACACCCTCGCCAACCGCGCCTTCGTCACCTACGTCACGGGCAGCTTCCTGCTGCAGCTCACGTTCGCCCTGCTGCAGGCGGGCATCCCGTTCTTCACGAAGTACGCCCTGGGCGAGGCCGACTCCGCCAACACCGTCATCCTGGGCGCGGTGTTCGTCACCGCGATCCCGATGGTCTACGTGTGGAGCCGGGTCACCACCCGCCTCGGCCCGCGGCGGGCGATCCTCGCCGCGATCGTCGTGTACGGCGTGGCGCTCGTGCCGTTCCTGCTCGTCGGGACCCTCGCCCTCGCGGCGGTCACCGGGGCCGCGGTGGGAGTCGGGATCGCGGGCATGCTGGTCCTCCTGGAGATCCTGCTCGCCGAGGTGATCGACGACGACGAGCGCAGGACGGGCGCCCGGCGTGAGGGGATGTATTTCGGGATGAACGGGTTCATCGTCCGCTGGGCGGTGTCCCTGCAGGCGGTGATCATCACCGTCGTGCTGGCCCGCTCGGGATATCGCAACGGGGCCGCGGTCCAGCCGGACTCCGTTGTCACGGGGGTCCGGCTGATGATGGGCCTGGTGCCCCTGGCGGTGCTCGCGGTGGCCTTCGGCTGCTTCCTGCTCTACCCGCTGCGGACGGGTGCCGGCCGCGGCGACGGAAGCGCCCTCGTCCCGGCGGAGAACTGACCAGGAAAAATCGGCCCGGAAGATGTGACCACTCGTCCGGATGCTTTCGGCCCCCCCTTTACTCCATCCGGATGAATCCCCAGACTTGACGGCGTCACTGTGCGGTGAACGTGATGACAGTTCATCGTCCCTCAGGAGCGCTGACGCGCAGCTCGGATGCGGAGCGTCCGGCGCCCCGCACGCCGGCACGGAACGGGGATGCCCATGGTGAGGATGCCGCGCCTGGTGATCGGGCTGGCGGCGGTCCTGGCGGCGCTCCCGGTGCCGGTGATGGGGACGCTGTCCGCCACCGGCGCGGCCGTCGCGGAGTCCAACGGGGGAGTGCGGGTGATGCCGCTCGGCGACTCGATCACCGATGGTTTCACCGTGCCCGGCGGCTACCGGATCGACCTGTGGCGGAAGCTGACGGCCGGCGGGCACCGGGTCGACTTCGTGGGGTCGATGTCCAACGGGCCCGCGAGCCTGGGCGACCACGACCACGAGGGCCACTCCGGCCTGCGCAGCGACGAGATCGACGCCGGAATCGTGAGCCGGCTGCGTACTCACACACCGCGTACGGTCCTGCTGCACATCGGGACCAACGACGTCTACCAGAACCCGAACGGCGCGTCCTCCCGCCTGGCCACCCTGATCGACCGCATCACCGCCACCTCCCCGGAGGCCGAGGTGTTCGTGGCGACGATCATCCCGCTGTCCGGCGCCGACGCGACCGTCCGCTCGTTCAACGCGGCGATCCCCGGCATGGTGCGGGCCAGGGCGGCCGCCGGGCGCCGCGTCCACCTGGTCGACATGTACGGCGCGCTCACCACCGCCGACCTGGCCGACGGCGTCCACCCCAACGCCGCCGGCTACGCCAAGATGGCCACGGTCTGGTACGACGCCCTGCGTTCCGTGCCCGGCAGCCTGAGCGACGGCGCCCCCGGCCCCACCCCCAGTCCCACGCTGCGCCGGCCCGTGACGTCCACTGGTCCCGCCGGTCCGCGGCCCCGGTGACGACCTGATGACCCCCGCACAGGAGCTCCCGATGACAGACGCTCGCATGCGCGCCCTCCGGGACCGCCTCGGCGGCCTGGCGTACGGCGGGGACTACAACCCCGAGCAGTGGGATCCGGCCGTGTGGCGGGAGGACGTCCGGCTCATGCGCGCGGCGGGGGTGAACCTCGTGTCGCTCGGCGTCTTCGCGTGGGCGTCGCTCGAACCGGAGCCGGGGAAGTACGAGTTCGGCTGGCTCGACGAGGTCATGGACCTGCTCCACGAGAACGGGATCGCCGTCAACCTCGCCACCCCCACCGCCGCGCCGCCGGCCTGGCTGTCCCAGCGGCATCCCGAGGTCCTGCCGGTCATGGCCGACGGCGAGCGGTTCGGTTTCGGCAACCGACTGCACTACGACCCCTCGTCGCCGATCTACCGGGAGCACGCGGCGGCCATCACCACCCGGCTGGCCGAGCGCTACTCCTTCCACCCGGCGCTGGCGATGTGGCACATCAGCAACGAGTACGGTCCCACGGCGTACAACGAGGCCGCTTCGGCCGGCTTCCGGCGCTGGCTCGAGCGCAGGTACGGCGATCTGGCGACCCTCAACGAGGCGTGGACCACCCGCTTCTGGGGGCAGGTCTACACCGACTGGGACCAGGTCGAGGCGCCGGCCGTGCCGCGCACCTGGATGAACCCCGGCCGCATCCTGGACTTCAAGCGCTTCACCTCCGACGCCCTGCTGGAGTGCTTCGTCGCCGAGCGCGACATCGTCCGGTCATTCCGCGACGACATCCCGGTCGTCACCAACTTCATGCGCTTCTACCGGCACGCCGACTACTGGAGATGGGCGCCGGAGGAGGACGCGGCGGCCCTGGACATCTACCCCGACCCCGCCGACCCGGACGCGCACGTCTCGGCGGCCTTCCAGTTCGACCTGTTCCGCTCGCTCAAGGGCGGCCGGCCGTGGCTGCTGATGGAGCAGGCCGCGAGCGCGGTCAGCCAGTGGCGGATCAACGTGGTCAAGGAGCCCGGCCGGATGCGGCTCGGCTCGCTCCAGGCGGTCTCCCGCGGCGCGGACTCCGTCATGTTCTTCCAGTGGCGGGCCGGCCGGGGCGGGCACGAACGCTTCCACTCGGCGATGCTGCCGCACTCCGGCCCGGACTCGCGCACATTCCGCGAGGTCGTCGAGCTCGGCCGCGAGGCCGGGCTGCTGTCACCCGTCGCGGGAACCACCACGCGCGCCGAGGTCGCCGTGCTGTTCGACTGGAACGGCTGGTGGGGGCTGGAGGAACTGTGGGGCCTGCCCCGCAACGACTTCAGCTATGTGGACACCGTCATGCGGCACTACCGGCCGCTGTGGGAGCACCACCACGCGGTCGACGTCGTGTCGCCGCACAGCGATCTGTCGCGCTACAAGGTGCTGGTCGTGCCCAACGCGTACCTGATGGACGACGAGGGCGCCGGCGCCGTCACCGAGTTCGCCCGGCGCGGCGGGACGGTCGTCATGTCCTTCTTCTCGGGTGTCGTGGACGCGTGCAACCGGGTCCGGCCGGACGGCTATCCGGGCGCGTTCCGGCGCCTCATCGGCGCGAAGATCGACGAGTACTGGCCGGCGCGCCCCGGCGAGCGGTTCGCCGTCGAGTTCGCCGACGGGAGCACGGCGACGGCGGACTGGTGGCGCGAGGACATCCACCTGGAGACCGGGACCGCGCTGGCGACCTACGCCGACGGGCTGCTCAGGGGGCGCGCCGCGGTCGTCGCGAACGCCTACGGAGCGGGCCGGGTCGTGTACTTCGCCACCCTCCTGGATCGGGACGCCTTCGACCGGGTGCTGATCGGCGAGCTGAGGGAGGCGGGCGTGGCCGGCCGCTTCGACGGGCTGCCCGCGCACCTGGAGTGCACCGTCCGCGAGGACGAGCGGCACGAATACCTCTTCCTCCTCAACCACGACTCCGGGGCGCCCGTCACCGTCCCGCTGGAAAGCGGGGGCACGGACCTCCTCACCGGCCGGCCGGCGTCAGGGGAGATCACCCTGCCGCCCCTCGGGGCGGCGGTCGTGCGGCGGGCGCGGCAGGCGTGAGCGCGGTCCGGCCCCCGGCGGGGCCGTGCTCTCCCGCACGACGAGCTCGTTGGCGAGGTCGATCCTGCTCGTGGCCGGTTCCACGCCGCGGGCCAGGTCGAGCAGCATCTGGGCCGCGACCGTCGCCATGTCGCACAACGGCTGGCCCACCGTGGTGAGGGCCGGCTCGACCCAGCCGGCGACGGGCACGTTGTCGTAGCCGACCACCGACAGCTCCCCGGGGATGTCGAGGCCGAGCCGGTGCGCCGCGCGCAGGACGCCGAGCGCCTGCAGGTCCGACCCGGCGAAGATCGCGGTCGGCCGGTCGGGGCGCGACAGCAGGTCCATGGCGTGCTCGTATCCGGCGTCGACGTAGAAGTTGCCGTACCTGACGAGGCCGGGGTCGACGGTGAGCCCCGCCTCGTCGTGGGCGACCCGGAACCCGGCGACCCGTGCCCTGCTGCACATCACGTCCTTCGGACCGGAGACGACCGCGATGCGGCGGTGGCCCAGTTCCAGGAGATGACGAGTGGCGAGCAGGCCGCCGTCCCAGTTGTTCGAGCCGACCACGGGCACGGACTCGGCGATCTCGCCGTCGGTGTCGACGACGACGAACGGAACCTGCGCCCGCCGCAGCTTCTGCTGCTGCGACTGCGACGGGCTGGACATGACGAACAGCACGCCGAGGGGCCGATGGTCGAGCACGCCGTCCAGCCACTCCTCCGGTGGCCGGTGCGCTCCCTTCAGCTGGGACAGGACGACCTCGATCCGCGCGGCGGAGGCGACGGTGTCGACCCCTCGGATGATCTCCATCGACCACATGGAGTTCAGCTCGTGGAAGACGAGGTCGATCTGCCCCTTGAGCGGCCTGCGGCGGAGGCGGCGGCGGTACTGGTGGCGGGCGAGTCCGGCCTCGACACGTTCGCGCGTCTCGGGCGACACGTCGGGGCGGCCGTTGAGGACCTTGGAGACCGTGGTCACCGAGACGCCGAGCTCCGCGGCGATGGACGCGATCGTCGTGGGGCGAGGGCCGCGGGCTGGAGAAGGGCTGGTCATCGCTCCGCTCACTGTTTCCGAAATTTTCGCGAAACTCTAACACCGAACGGCGTCCAATATAAGGCGAGACCAGGCCAGAAGTAACGCGTTGAATGCGGCATGACGACGGCTGACTCCCCTCTTGACGAGGCCCTGGCCTCAGCCTATATTTCCGCAATATTACTGAGGATCACCGAAAATTTCTGTCGCGTCGCCTGCGCGCACCGCGTCGTCCGGCGTGGGTGACGGCGTGGTGACGGCGTGGGTGACACGGCGGTGCCGCAGCCCTCGCGGCCCCGGGCGCGGGGCCGGCCACGAGCGGTGGCCGCGGCCGTCGGCGTGATCTGTCGGCGTGATCTGTCGCGTGATCTGTCGGAGGGCACCGGAGGCACAGGAATGAGCACCACCAGAACGATCGACGTGTCACCGGGCGCCGGGGATCCCGGCCGTGCGAGACCCGGTCCCTCCCGTGCGCCACGGCCGCCGAAACGGACCTGGCGTCAGGCGCTGCGCCGCGACTGGCAGCTGTACTCGCTCGCGGTCATTCCGCTGCTGTTCTTCCTGATCTTCCGGTACCTGCCGATGATCGGCAACGTCATCGCCTTCCGCAAGTTCCAGCCCGGCGGCAGCGTGCTGGGCGAGGAATGGGTCGGCCTGCGGTACGTGAAGATGTTCCTGAACGACCCGTCGTTCTGGCAGGTGTTCACCAACACCGTGGTCATCGGCGTGCTGACCCTGCTGTTCTGCTTCCCGACGCCGATCGTGCTGGCCCTGCTGATCAACGAGCTGCGCGGCCGGCGCGTCAAGCGGTTCGTCCAGTCGGTGTCCTACCTGCCGCACTTCCTGTCGATGGTGGTCGTGGCCGGTCTCGTCATGGAGATGCTGTCGGTGGACGGGCCGGTCAACCAGCTCCTGCGCGCGATGGGCAACGATCCCGTGGCGTTCCTGCAGGAGGCGGGCTGGTTCCGCACCATCTACGTCTCCTCCGAGATGTGGCAGACCGTGGGCTGGGGAACGATCATCTACCTCGCCGCGCTCACCACCATCGACGAGCAGCTGTACGAGGCGGCCCGGATCGACGGCGCGAGCCGGTGGCGGCAGGTCTGGCACGTGACGCTCCCCGGCATCCGGCCGACCGCGGTCACCCTGCTGATCCTCAACGTCGGCACGTTCATGGCGGTGGGCTTCGAGAAGATCCTGCTGCTCTACAACCCGCTGACGTACCCCACGGGCGACGTGATCTCGACGTACCTGTACCGGATGGGGATCGTGTCCAACAGCTTCAGCTACGCCGCGGCGATCGGCCTGTTCGAGGCCGTGATCGGCCTGTCCCTGGTCCTGTCGGCGAACCTGATCTCCCGGCGCACGGTGGGGACGAGCCTGTGGTGACCGTCGACAGGACCCGGGGCTACCGGGTGTTCCGCGCGGTCAACGCGGTCATCCTGACCGGCGTCGTGATCGTGACCCTCTACCCCTTCGTCAACATCGTCGCCCGGTCGCTCAGCGACGAGTTCGCCATCCGCGCCGGCAAGGTCAACCTCGTCCCGGTCGGGTTCACCTTCCGGACGTACGAGTTCGTGGCCTCCGACCCGACGTTCTGGGCGAACTACCGCAACACCGTGGTCTACACGGTCGTCGCCACGGCCATCGCGATGTTCATGACCACGTGCTACGCGTACGTGCTGTCGAAGAAGCACCTGAAGGGCCGCACGTTCCTGATCGGCATCGCGGTCTTCACGATGTTCTTCTCCGGCGGGCTCATCCCCAACTACATCCTGATCTCCAGCCTCGGGTTCAAGGACAGCATCTGGGCCATCGTGCTGCCGAACGCGATCAGCGTGTTCAACCTCCTGGTGATGAAGGCGTTCTTCGAGGGCCTGCCGGCCGAGCTGGAGGAGGCCGCCGCGATCGACGGCATGAGCACGTACGGCGTCCTGCTGCGGATCGTGCTGCCGCTGTCGAAGGCGGTGCTCGCGACCATGGTGCTGTTCTACGCCGTGTCGTTCTGGAACTCGTGGTTCGCGGCCTTCCTCTACATGAGCCAGTCCGACCTGTTCCCGGTGACCGTCTACCTGCGCAACCTCATCGCGGGGGCCACCACCGGCACGTCCGTCGGCGCCGACGCCACCGACATGACCGTGGCCACCAACATCAAGGCCGTGACGATGGTGCTCACCGTCATCCCGATCCTGGTGGTCTATCCCTTCATCCAGCGGTATTTCGTCAAGGGCGTCATGCTCGGCGCGGTCAAGGGATAGCCGCCCTCGTTCGTTCTCACCCCCCATCACCAGGGAAAGGACCCCACCCTCCATGTATGAGATCAACCGGCGTCAGGCGATGGTCGCCGTGGGAGCCTTCCTCGCGCTCGCCGCCTGCAGCACCGACGGCGGATCCGGCGGCTCCGGCGACGCGAAGAAGGGCGACGACTTCTCGGCGAACCGGGACGGAGCGATGGCCGACTACGCGCCCGGCAAGCAGTTCAAGGCGGCGGCGCCCCTGACGTTCAGCATCCTCTACAACAACCACCCGTTCTATCCGATCAAGAACGACTGGCTGTTCTGGTCGGAGCTGACGAAGCGGACCAACGTGACGCTCCAGCCGAGTGTGGTCCCGCTGAGCGACTACGAGAACAAGCGCAGCCTGATGATCGGCGCGGGCGACGCGCCGATGATCATCCCGAAGACCTATCCGGGGCAGGAGACCCCCTTCGTCGCCTCCGGAGCCGTCCTGCCGGTCAGCGACTACATCGACCTGATGCCGAACTTCAAGGAGAAGATCGCCAAGTGGAACCTGCAGCCCGACCTTGACACGCTCCGGCAGTCCGACGGCCGCTTCTACGTGCTTCCCGGTCTTCACGAGGACTACTGGGTGGACTACACCCT
Organism: Microbispora sp. NPDC004025; assembly: GCF_053604425.1. NCBI lineage: Bacteria > Bacillati > Actinomycetota > Actinomycetes > Streptosporangiales > Streptosporangiaceae > Microbispora > Microbispora sp. NPDC004025. Next base: position 171,703 of record NZ_JBSGHN010000017.1, read on the forward strand.
GGCGATCCGCGCCGACGTCCTCGACAAGCTCAACCTGGAGGTCCCGCAGACCTGGGACGACGTGCACTCCGTGCTGAAGGCGATCAAGGAGGAGCACCCGGACTCCTACCCCTTCTCCGACCGGTGGGGGACCGTCTCCACGACGGGCGGCGCCTTGATGAACTACCTCGGCACGGCCTACGGCGCTCCCTGGGGGTGGGGCTATACGAGCGGCGGTCTCGTGTGGGACCCCAACGCGCAGAAGTTCGCCTACGTGGGTGTCATGGACCAGTTCAAGCAGGCGCTGCAGTTCCTCAACACACTGGTGACGGAGAAGCTCCTCGACCCGGAGAGCTTCACGCAGCAGGACGAGCAGGCGATCCAGAAGCTGGTGTCCGGCAAGTCCTTCGCGATCAGCACCAACGCGCAGACGCTGGTCAACGAGTACCGCCCGCCGCTGGGAAAGGCGAACTCGAAGGCCAGGCTCGTCAAGATCCCGGTGCCCATCGGGCCGCTCGGCCCGATCAAGGCGGGGTCGAACACCACCCGCCTGGAGAACGGCATCATGATCTCCAAGAAGGCCCGGGACAGCAAGAACTTCGTCGCGATGATGCAGTTCATCGACTGGCTCTGGTACTCCGACGAGGGCCAGGTGTTCGCCAAGTGGGGTGTCGAAGGGACCACCTACACGAAGGACGCCTCCGGCAAGTTCCAGCTGGCGAAGGACGTCGACTTCGTCGGGCTCAACCCCGGTGCGCCCAAGCACCTGCAGAAGGACTTCGGCTTCTCCAACGGCGTGTTCGCCTACGGCGGCAGCACCGAGCTGCTCCAGTCGACCTTCTCCGAGGAGGAGATCGAGTTCCAGAAGACGATGAACGCCAGGAAGGCGCTGCCGGTGGCGCCTCCGCACCCGCTCTCCGACGAGGAGCGCGAGCAGGCCTCCCTGTGGGAGACCCCGCTCAAGGACCACGTCAGCCAGAACATGCTCAACTTCATCCTTGGCAAGCGGAGCTTCGACGAGTGGGACGCCTACGTCAAGGAGCTCGAGGCGAAGAACGTGGCGTCCTACGTCAACCTCGTGAACGGCGCGTACGAGCGCTACAAGAAGGAGCACGGCTGACCGGCGTGGGCCGGCCGTGCCTGTCCCACGGCCGCCCCGCGTCCGCCGCGACGGTGAGCGAAGGACGATGATGCACGACCCTGCCCCCGATGAACCCCGCACGAGCCGCTTCCCGGACGCCTGGCGGTTCTGCGTCGGCACCGGCCGCTTCGACCTGGCCCTGCGCCGGGACTACCAGGAGTCGCTGGCGCTGGTCCAGCGGGAGATCGGCTTCCGGCACATCCGGGGGCACGGGCTGCTGAGCGACGGCGCCGGCGTCCACCGGCCGTACGTCCACCACGGCGCGCGGCACGTGCGGCACGCGTTCACCTACGTGGACCAGGTGATCGACGCCTATCTCGACCTCGGGATCGCGCCGTTCCTGGAGCTGGGCTTCATGCCCTCCGGGCTCGCGTCCGGCGACGAGACCGTGTTCTGGTGGCGCGGCAACATCACCCCGCCCCGCGACTGGCGCGAGTGGGCCGCGCTGGTGCGGGCCACCGTGACGCACCTGATCGGCCGGTACGGCCTGGAGCAGGTGCGCACCTGGCCGATCGAGGTGTGGAACGAGCCCAACCTCAAGGAGTTCTGGCTCGACGCCGACGAGGACGCCTACCACCGCCTGTACGAGGTGACCGCGAACACGATCAAGGACGTCGACGCCTCGCTCCAGGTGGGCGGGCCGGCCATCTCTCCCGGCTCCGACGAGTGGCTGGTGCGCTTCGCCGAGTTCGTCGCGGGCCGGTCCCTGCCGATCGACTTCGTCAGCCGGCACGCCTACACCTCCGGCCCGGCCCGGCATGTGCCGTTCGGCGTGCACCAGACGCTGGCCCCGCCGTCGCGGCTGCTGGAGCAGTTCGCCACTCCCCGGCGTCAGCTGCGGGGAGGTCCGCTGGCGGACCTGCCCGTGCACATCACCGAGTTCAACTCCTCCTACCGGCCCGACAACCCGATCCACGACACGGCCTTCCACGCGGCGTACCTCGCTCCCGTGCTGGCCGCCGGGGGAGACCTGGCCGACTCCTTCTCCTACTGGACCTTCTGCGACGTGTTCGAGGAGGTGGGCGTGCCGGCCTCGCTGTTCCACGGCGGGTTCGGCCTGCTGACCCACCGCCAGATCAAGAAACCCGCCTATCACCTGTACGCGTTCATGGCGCGGATGGGCGAGGAGGTCCTGGCCCGCGGCGAGGACCACCTGGCCACCGGGGGCGGCGACGGCCGGGTCACCGTGCTGGCGTGGGCGCCGGTGGACGTCACCGGCGGCCCGCCGGTGGACGGGCACACCGTGCGGCTGTCGGTCCCGGTCGCCTCCCCGTCCGGCAGGGCCTTCCTGCTGCGCTCGTCGGTGAGCGAGGAGAAGGGCAACGCCTGGCGGGCGTGGTGCGAGATGGGCCGCCCGGCGTCCCCCACGCTCAGGCAGCTCGACCTGCTGCGGGAGGCCGCCGAGCCGGTCCGCGGCCATCGCGGCCTGCCGATCGAGGACGGGCACGTCCGTCTGGACATCGTGCTCGACCGCCACGAGGTCACCCTGCTGGAGATCACGCCTGTGGTGGACGAGACCCCGCCCTGGGACAACGGGCAGGACGAGCGCCGCCTGCTCGGCCTGGACGACCAGGGAGGCGCCCGATGACCGAGACGACGATCCGGCGGTTCGGCCAGGGACCGCTCTCGCGCGTCTCCGCGCTGGTCTACACCCTGCTGGTGGTCGAGCTCCTGCTGCTGGCCACCACCCTGCCCGGCCTGGCCGGGCTCGTCCTGCTCGGCCGTGACGCCGCCAACATCCCGCTGGCCGCGGCCTGCGCGCTCCCGGCCGGCCCGGCGCTGTCCGCCGCGCTGTACGCGGTGCACCGCCGCAGGCCGGACCTGACCGACCTCCACCCGGCGTCCGCGTTCTGGCGCGGCTACCGGATGAACGCCCGGGGGGTGCTGAAGCTCTACGTCCCGTGGCTGGCGGGACTGACCGTCCTCGGATCGACGCTCGCGAACTTCGGCGCGGCCGGCGTCCCGGGCTGGTGGGCGACTCTGCTGGTCGTCGTCGCGCTCGCGACGGCCCTCTGGGGGGCGAACGCACTCGTGATCACATCGCTGTTCGCGTTCCGGGCGAGGGACGTCGCCCGCCTGGCCGCCTACTTCCTGTTCTCCGCGCCCCGCGTCGCGCTCGGCACCGCCTGCCTCCTCGTCGTCGCGGGCGGCGTCACGCTGGTCGCCACCGAGGCCGCGCTGACGCTGCTCAGCTCGGTGTTCGCGTCGGCGCTGCTGCTGAACAGCCGGCCGCTGATCGCCGAGGTCACGGAGAAGTTCACCGTACAGGGCGACTCCCCGGAGAGGTCTCGTGACGATTCCTGATTCCGTCCACCCCGCGTGGCTGCCCCCGGAGGCGTTCCGGGGGATCGGCTCGCGCCACACGCTCGTGCTCGGCGAGGGGCGCCTCGTCGGCACGGTCCACGACGAGGTGGCGCGGGCCTGCGCGCGGTACGGCGGACGCGTGCGCCGTGCCGGAGCCGGGCCGTACGACCTCGTGCTCGCGCTCACGGCGGCGCAGCCGCTGCCGGAGGCGGCGGCCGAGGTTCTTCCCGCTGCGGCGATCGGCGACGAGGGATACGTGATCGCACGCCGGGACGGCGTCACCGTGGTGCTCGCCGACGAGCCCGCCGGGCTGCTCTACGGCCTGTTCCACGTCGTGCGGCTCGGCGAGGAGGCGTTCGCCGGCGAGCGGCCCGCCGAGCACCACCGGCCGGCGACGCGGCGGCGCATGCTCGATCACTGGGACAACGTCGACGTGCACCCCGTGATGGGCCAGGTCGAGCGTGGTTACGCGGGCGGGTCGCTCTTCTGGCGCGACGGCGCCCCGCGCGGCGACCTGGCCCGGGTGCGCGCCTACGCGCGGCTGCTGGCGGCGTGCGGCGTGAACGCGATCTCCGTGAACAACGTCAACGTGCACGCCACCGAGGCCCGCCTGCTGACGGACCGGCTCGGCGACGTCGCCGCGATCGCGGACGTGCTCCGGCCGTACGGGATCAGGGTTCACCTGTCGGTGAGCTTCGCCTCGCCCGTCGTCCTCGGCGGGCTGCCGACCGCCGACCCGCTGGACGAGGACGTGCGCACGTGGTGGACGGGGGTCACCGAGCGGGTCTACGAGACCATCCCCGACTTCGGCGGATACGTGGTGAAGGCCGACTCCGAGGGGCAGCCCGGGCCGTTCGCGTACGGGCGCGACCACGCCGACGGCGCGAACCTGCTGGCCGAGGCGCTGGCGCCGTACGACGGGGTCGTGCACTGGCGGGCCTTCGTCTACAACCACCGGCAGGACTGGCGCGACCGGTCCACCGACCGGGCCCGCGCCGCCTACGACCACTTCGCCCCGCTCGACGGACGGTTCCGCGACAATGTGATCCTGCAGGTGAAGCACGGCCCGATCGACTTCCAGCCGCGCGAGCCGGTGTCGCCGGTGATCGCGGCCATGCCCGCCACCCGCCTCGCCGTGGAACTCCAGGTGACGCAGGAGTACACCGGCCAGCAGCGGCACGTCTGCTACCTCGCCCCCATGTGGCGCGAGGTGCTCGGCTTCCGCCCGTGGGGCCCCGCAGGGGCCGCCGTCGCGGACGTCGTCGGCGGCGGCGACCTGGTGGGGGTCTCCAACGTGGGGGACGACCCCTACTGGACCGGCCACCCGCTCGCCCAGGCCAACCTGTACGCCTTCGGACGGCTCGCCTGGGAGCCGCGGCTGGACCCGGCGGCGATCCTCGACGAGTGGATCGACCTCACCTTCGCGCCGGTGGCGAGCGGGGACGTCGAGCGGTCGCGGCACACGCTGCACGCGATCATGGACGACTCCTGGCGCGCATACGAGCGGTACACCGCGCCGCTCGGCGTCGGGTTCATGGTCCGCCCCGGCCACCACTACGGGCCCGACGTGGACGGATACGAGTACACCCCGTGGGGCACCTACCACTTCGCCGACCGGGACGGCGTCGGCGTGGACCGTACCCGCGCCACCGGGACCGGCTTCACCGGCCAGTACCCGCCGCCGTGGTCGGAGGTGTACGAGTCGCTTGCCGACTGCCCCGACGAGCTGCTGCTGTTCTTCCACCACGTCCCGTACGGACACGTGCTGCGGAGCGGCTCGACCGTGATCCAGCACATCTACGACACCCATTTCGCGGGCGCCGAGCAGGTGGCCGAGGCGAGGCGGCGATGGGAGGAGGCCGCGGGACTGTTCGACCCGCCCCTGCACGCCCGGGTGAGAGATCTCCTCGACGAGCAGGTCCGCTGCGCGGAGGAGTGGCGCGACCAGGTCAACGCCTACTTCTTCCGCAAGTCGGGCGTCCCCGACGCGCACGGGCGGCGCATCCCATGACGCGGCCGCCATGGATGCCCGAGGCGCCGGTGGTCCCCAGCGCCGACGGGCACTGGGTCCCCACCTGGACGGCGATGCCGCAGGCCGCCGAGCCGGAGAACATGCCGCCCGCGCCGTTCACGCGGGACGACGTGGTCCTGGCCGATGCCACACTGCGGCAGACGATCCGCGTGTCCACAGGCGGGGAGCGGATCCGGCTGCGCGTGTCGAACGCGTTCGGCGGGGCGGCGCTGCCCGTCACGAGGGTCAGCGTCGCGCTGCCGGCCGGCGGGCGGGCCGGGGTGAGCGCGATCCGGCCGGGCACCGCGCGGCCGGTGACCTTCCACGGCCGGCCGTCGGTGACGATCCCGGCCGGCGCGCAGGCGGTCTCCGACCCGCTGGACGCCGGGGTCGCGCCCCGGTCCAACCTGACCGTGACCGTCCACCTGGCTGACGGGCATCCCCCGGCGGGCACCACCGCGCATCCGGGCTCGCGGACCACGTCGTACCTCGTGGCGGGCGACCACGCCGACGCCGCGGACCTGCCCGGCGCGACCCCCGTCGACCACTGGTACCTCCTGAGCGCCCTGGAGGTGTGGGCCGCGCCGTCGGCCGCGGCGGTGGCGGTGGTGGGCGACTCGCTCAGCGACGGCCGGGGCTCGACCACCAACGGCAACGACCGCTGGCCCGACCGGCTGGCCGACCGCCTGCAGTCGCTGCCCGGCACGTGTGGTGTGGCCGTGGTCAACCAGGCGGCCGGCGGCAACCGGGTGCTGGACGACGGCCTGGGCCCCAACGCGCTGGCCCGGCTGGACCGCGACGTGCTCGCGCACAGCGGAGTGGCGTGGCTGATCCTGTTCGAGGGGGTGAACGACATCGGCACGGCCGAGGCGACCGAGGCCGCGCAGAAGCGGGTGGCCGGCGAGCTGGTCTTCGCCTACGACCAGATCGTCACGCGGGCGCACGCCCGGGGCATCCGGGTGTACGGCGCGACGCTGACGCCGTTCGGCGGCAACACGCCGTACGACGACGCGCGGGGCTGCCGCGAGGCGGCCCGGCAGGCGGTCAACCAGTGGATCCGCACCAGCGGCCGGTTCGACGCCGTCGTCGACTTCGACCGCGCCGCCCGCGATCCGGCCGACCCCCGCCGGCTGCGCGCGGCCTACGACGTGGGCGACCACCTGCACCTGAACCCGGCGGGATACCAGGCGCTCGCCGACGCCGTGCCCGTCGGGCTGTTCCTGCACGAGCCGCTGCCACCGGGCTTCCGATTCGGCTGACCACCGCGGAGATGGGCTCCCCGCGGGTGGTCAGTCGTCGGGCCGCAGGGCCCGCGCGCAGACGGTGAGGCCGTCCCTGAGGGTCTCGCACGTCGCGTCGTCGACCTTCTCGAGCATGACCGCCTCGATGTCGTCGAGGGAACTGTCGCAGCGCCGCAGCACGGACGTCCCCTCGGCGGTGAGGCGGGCGCACAGCATCCGGCCGCCGTCCGGGTGCGGGTCGCGGCGGATCAGGCCGCGCCGTTCCAGGTCGCGGATGACGAGGTTCATCGCCTGCGGTGTGACGAACGCGATGCGGGCCAGTTCCGCCGACGACAGGCCGTCGCGCGTGCGGAGTTCGCTGAGCGCCATGTACTCCGTCGTGGTGACGCCGTGCCTGGCGAGCGCGTCGTCCAGACGGGCGCGGATGCGGCGCTCCAGGCGGAACACCAGATAGCTCAGGCGCGGAGCGGAGGCGGCGCGACGGGTGCGGCGGGCGGTCACCGGACGACCATACCGTGCTGTCGGCCGGATGTAAGTTTCGCGTTTTGCTATCAAGTCACTTGATAGCAAGTACCTTGATAAGCAGTAAAAATGAGGATTTGATCTCCGGGCCCCTCGTATGGCTTCTTGACCACCGGTCGCGCCTGCTCCTATACCAGCTGGCGTCGGTATTCCGAATAACGAGGAGGAGCGGATGAGGCGATTACTCGCGGCGCTCGCCGGCGCCTGCGCGGCGGTATTGTGCGCCGCCGTGGCCCTGGTGTCGGTGCTGGTGCCCGCGCACCCCGCCGCGGCGGCCACACTGACCGAGGTGACCAACTTCGGCGCCAACCCCGGCAACCTGCGCATGCACCTGTACGTCCCGAACGGCGTGCAGCAGAACCCGGCGATCGTGCTGGCCATGCACACGTGCGGCGGCTCGGGGCCGGGCTTCTACTCGTCCACCGAGTTCGCGTCGCTCGCCGACCGGTACGGCTTCATCGTCATCTATCCGTCGGCGTCGAAGAAGATGAACTGCTTCGACAACTGGTCCGAGGCGTCCAAGGTGCGCGGCGGCCAGACCGACCCGGTGTCGCTCATGTCGATGGTGACCTACGTCGAGCAGCAGTACCACGGCGACCCCAACCGGGTGTTCGCGACCGGCGCGTCCTCGGGCGCCATGATGACCAACGCCATGCTCGCCCTGTACCCCGAGGTGTTCAAGGCGGGTGCGGCCTTCATGGGCGTGCCGTTCACGTGCTTCCCCAACGAGGCGGCCTACAACCCGGCGGGCAACTCCGCCCCGTGCGTGGGCAAGACCGCGCAGCAGTGGGGCGACGCGGTCCGCAACGCGAACCCCGCCTACCGGGGGCCGTGGCCGCGGATGCAGCTGTGGCACGGCACCGCGGACAACGTCGTCGCCTACTCCGAACTGGAGGAGGAGGTCAAGCAGTGGACGAACGTGCACGGCCTGAGCCAGACGCCGACGTCCACGGACACGCCGCAGTCCGGGTGGAGCCGCCGCCGCTACGCGGACGGCTCCGGGGCGGTGAAGGTCGAGGCCTACACCATCCAGGGCGCGGGGCACAGCCTCCCGGCGGGGGGCATGGCCGCCGTCGCCCTCCAGTTCTTCGGCCTCACCGGTAGCAGCCCCAGCCCGAGCCCCAGCCCGAGCGCCAGCCCGTCCGTGAGCCCGTCCGTGAGCCCTTCGGCGTCTCCGAGCGCCTCGCCGTCCGCGAGCCCGTCGGCCCCGCAGCAGGGCGCGTGCCGGATCGCCTACAGGGCCAATTCCTGGAACGAGGGCTTCACCGCGGAGGTCACGATCACCAACACCGGCGCCGCTCCCGTCAACGGCTGGACCGTCACCTGGTCGTGGCCCGGCAACCAGCGGATCGTCAACGCGTGGAACGCCACCGCGACCCAGTCCGGCGCCCAGGTCACCGCGCGCAACGTCTCCTACAACCCCGCCATCCCCGCCGGAGGCAGCACGAGCTTCGGCTTCCAGGCGACCTACAGCGGCAGCAACACCGCACCGTCCGGATTCGCCCTCAACGGCACGGCCTGCACCACCGCCTGACCGGGACCGGCGCCGCGCCCGGCCGCGCCGACGTGAGACTCGCCGGGCCGCGCCGTTCGGGGGTCGGCGCGGCCGGGGCGCCGGCGGAGGGTCAGACGGCCAGCGTGTCCAGGACGGCGGCGGCCAGCCCGCAGGCGGGCGGCTCGTACCGCTGCGCGAGGGCCTGGAACGTCTGCTCGGCCTGGATCGCCGGCCAGTCCCGGGGCAGCAGCTCGGCCGGCAGGTGCGGATCCTGCCGGACGAGCTGCAGCCAGTCGGTGTGCAGCAGCAACTGGCGTGCGAGGTCGTCCGGTGCGCCGGGAAGCGGCCGGGGCGCGTCCCACTGGGCGAGGAACGCCCGGTAGCGCGCCGCGATCTGCTCGACGTCGAACGCCTTGCCGACCAGGTCGGCCGCCTCGGTCGGCGCGAACGCCTTCGCCGTCAGCACGGTCACGTGATCGCCCAGGTCCAGAGAGGCGAGGACGCCGCTGACGTCCCTGGCGCCGGGCGCGATCCACATTCCGCTCTGCAGCAGGCCGAATCCGTTCCAGATGAGCTGGGAGCGCAGGTCGTGCCGGAGGCTGCGGTGGCTGTCCGGGATGGAGAACCCGACGACCGTCCAGGTGCCGTCCCAGTCGCGGTTCACCGCGCCGGTCTCCCACACCCTCCTGCGCCCGTCCTCCAGGACCTCCACGGCGTGCGGTGTCAGCCCGAAGTACACCTTCCGTCCGTGCCGGTGCCGCGTCAGGAGGTTCCGCTTCGCCATCCGCGCGAGCGTCGACCGTACGGCCTCCTCGGAGACGCCGAGACGGGCGAAGACGTCGATGACGCTCCCGGAGTAGACGGCGACGCCGCGATGCAGCACGTAGATCCCGAGGAAGCTGAACATCAGGGACTGCGGGCGCGGGGATGGCGCCGTCCGGTCGTCTTCGCCGCCGAGAGTCACAGCAGAAAAGGGTAGACCGTTCCCGACGTCATGCAAACAATTGACGCCCGTCAGAAAGGTGCCATACGTTCGAGGTGTCACGCTCGCCCGCCCGGGCTCGGCGCGCAGGAGAGGACGACGGACGCATGACCACCACGGCGTACGGGCTCGACGAGATCAGGGCGCTGGCCGGCAAGGACCTCGGCCACAGCGGCTGGCTGGAGATCACCCAGGAGCGGGTGAACACCTTCGCCGACGCCACCGGCGACCACCAATGGATCCACGTCGACCCCGACAAGGCCAAGGACGGCCCGTTCGGCGGCACCATCGCCCACGGGTACCTGACCCTGTCCCTGCTCATCCCGATGTTCACCGAGCTGCTGGACATCCAGGGCGTGAAGATGAGCATCAACTACGGCCTGGAGAAGGTCCGCTTCCCCAGCCCGGTGAAGGTCGGCGCCAGGATCCGCCTGGCCGCCGCAGTCGTCTCCGTCGAGGACGTCCCCGGCGACGGCGTCCAGATGCACCTGGACTTCACCGTCGAGATCGACGGCGCGGCCAAGCCGGCCTGCGTCGCCCGCGCCATCTACCGGCACTACGCCTGACCCCGCTTCCCACGTGACCCCGCTTCCCGCCTGACCCCCTTCGCGTCTGACCCCTGACTTCCCGACCCGGTGGCCGCCCTCGGCCACCGGGTCGTCCGCGTGCCCGGCCCCGCCTCGTCGCCGGGGCCGATTCGCCCCGCGCGGCCCACCGCCCTCCTGGGCCGGTTTGTGTCCAGCCACAAACCACCGCCCGACTCTCCGTGTGTGCCCCAATTGCCGGTTTGGTCTGTTTGATGCAGACTTGCCGATCCATAAGCCCCTGACCTGGGGCTTCGTCCCGGAGAGAAAGGATCAGGCATGACCGTGCCACGGGGGCCCGTCGATTCCTCCCGGGTCCCGCGATTCGCCGGCCCGGCCACCTTCGCGCGGCTGCCGCGCCTGGACGAGGTCGGGCACGCCGACGTCGCGGTGGTGGGCGTGCCGTTCGACAGCGGGGTCTCCTACCGTCCCGGCGCCCGGTTCGGCCCTTCGGCCGTCCGCGAGGCCAGCCGGCTGCTCCGGCCGTACCACCCGGGCCTGGACGTCTCGCCCTTCGCGGCGGTGCAGGTGGCGGACGCGGGCGACATCGCGGTCAACCCGTTCGACATCCGCGAGGCCGTCGAGACCATCGAGGAGGCCGCCTCCGGGCTGACGGAGGACGGCACGCGCCTGGTCACGGTCGGCGGGGACCACACGATCGCGCTGCCGCTGCTGCGGACGGCCGCCCGGCGGCACGGCCCGGTGGCGCTGCTGCACTTCGACGCGCACCTCGACACCTGGGACACCTACTTCGGGGCCGAGTACACCCACGGCACGCCGTTCCGCCGTGCGGTCGAGGAGGGCATCCTCGACACCGAGGCGGTCTGCCACGTCGGCACCCGCGGCCCGTTGTACGGCAAGAAGGACCTGGAGGACGACCGGCGCCTCGGCTTCGGTATCGTGACCAGCGCAGATGTGATGCGCCGGGGCGTGGACGAGATCACCGACGCGCTGCGTCAGCGGATCGGCGGCCGTCCGCTCTACCTCTCGATCGACATCGACGTGCTCGACCCGGCGCACGCGCCCGGCACCGGCACCCCCGAGGCCGGGGGCCTGACCAGCCGGGAACTTCTGGAGATCCTGCGCGGCCTGGCCGGGTGCGACCTCGTCGGCGCCGACGTCGTGGAGGTCTCCCCGGCGTACGACCACGCCGAGATCACCTCCGTCGCCGCCTCCCACGTGGCCTACGACCTGATCAGCCTGCTCGCACTCAAGGAGGAGCAGTGAGCGACACGAACACGGCGACGGGCCTGCCCGCCGCCTTCGCCTGGTCTCCGAAGGACTGGCCCTCGGAGCGTGCGTTCCGCACGCCCGACGCGGCCGAGGTGTGGTGTTACACCGATCGGTTCTCCTACTTCCCGGGGGAGACCGTCCGCTTCCACCTCAGCTCCAGCGTCCCGTCCTTCGACCTGGAGGTGGTCCGCGACGGGCTGGAGCCGCGCGTGGTGTGGTCGCGCACCGGACTGTCGGCGGGCCGGCACGAGGCGCCGGCCGACGCGCACGCCACCGGCTGCGGCTGGCCCGTGGGGCTCGAACTGGAGATCCCCGGCGACTGGCGCAGCGGCTTCCACATCGTCACGGTGCGCGCCGTCACGCCGTCCGGCGAGCTGTGGGAGCGCGAGCACTTCTTCGTCGTCAAGGCACCGGCCGAGCGGCGCGCCCGGGCCGCGCTCGTGCTGACCACCGGCACGCTGCTGGCCTACAACGACTGGGGCGGCGCCAACCACTACCGCGGCCTGGGCGACGACCCGCGCTCCGACAACGGGTCGCCGCTGGCCTCGACCCAGCGCCCCATCGCCCGCGGCATGATCCGCAAGCCGCTGAGCGCGCCGCGGGAGGCCAACCCCGGCGTCCTGCCCATGCACGGCGCTCCCCGCTATCCCTCCTACGAGTGGGCGCGGCTGTTCGGGTACAGCCGCCACCACGCCGACGCGTTCTGGGCGACGTACGAGCGGCACTTCGTCGTGTGGGCCGAGCGCAACGGGTACGACATCGACTACCTGACCCAGCACGACCTGCACTTCGACCCCCACGCGCTGGACGGGTACTCCTGCGTCGTCGTCGTCGGGCACGACGAGTACTGGTCCTGGCGGATGCGCGACACCGTCGACGCGTTCGTCGACGCCGGCGGCAACCTGGCCAGGTTCGGCGGCAACTACCAGTGGCAGGTGCGGCTCAGCGACGACGGCGCCACGCAGTACTGCTACCGCCTGCCGTCCCTCGACCCCGAGGCGGCCGCGACGCCGCACCTGGCCACCACCGTGTGGGAGGCCAAGTCGGTCGGGCGTCCCGGCGCCACCACCATCGGCCTCAACGGCCTCGGCGGGATCTACAACCGCTACGGCGTCGCCACCCCGCGCTCGTCGGGCGGCTTCACGGTCTACCGGCCGCACCACTGGGCGTTCGAGGGGACCGACCTCTACTACGGCGACCTGCTCGGCGGGCCCCCGTACTTCCTGGCGGCCTTCGAGCTCGACTCGGTCGAGTACACCTTCCGCCGCGGCCTGCCGTACCCGACGTTCGAGGACGGCGCGCCGGAGACGCTGGAGATCCTGGCCCTCGCGCCGGCCGTACGGGGCGAGGAGGACCGCTTCGGCGGCCGGGTGCCGATCGGCGGCCCGGAGGAGGAGGTCTACAACTACAACGCGGACCTCGGCGACGACCTGCCCGACTACGTGCACGAGGGCGAGATGCGGGGGGCCGGCATGATCGCGGCGTTCACCCGCGGCGACGGCGAGGTCTTCAACGGCGGCACCACCGAGTGGTCCCACGTGCTCAGCCTCGGCGACCCCTTCGTCGAGCGCATCACCCACAACGTCCTGCGCCGCTTCGGCATGACCAGCCGCTTCGAGAACCACGGGGGAACCGCAGCGTGAACGACCGGCACACTCCGGCGGGCGTCGACGCCGTCCGCGCCGTCACCGCCGCGAACGGCGAGCGCTTCGTGCCGCCGCTGAGCGACTACCACCTGCTGTCCGCCGAGTGGACGGAGGCGGAGTTCCGCGTCTTCGGCGGCGCCGCGAGCTCCTTCACCGGCGGTTACTGGACGGGCGAGCCCGGCGCCGTGCGGTTCGACTCCTGGCCCTACGACGAGATCTGCTTCATCCTCAAGGGCCGCGTCGCCGTGCAGGACGAGTCCGGGCGGCGCAAGGAGTTCGGCCCGGGGGAGTCGTTCCACATCCCGCAGGGCTTCCGCGGCGACTGGATCACCCTGGAGCCGAGCGAGAAGGTCTTCGTCGCGGTCACCCGCTGATCAGCCCACCCTCCCTCAGCCCCGAGCCCGTGGGCGGGCGGTCGCCTGCCCGCGGGTCGCCGACCCCCCAGTGACGACTCCGCAGTGCCGACTCCGCAGTGCCGACCCCGCAGTAAGGAACTCACCATGCCAGGTCATCCCCCCGGGAACGCCGCGACCGCGCCCGGCTCCCTCGCCAGCAACGCCATGGGCACCAAGGACCTCGTCTTCACGGTCCTGGCCGCGCTCGCCCCCCTGACCCTCATCGTCGCCGTCGCCCCCCTGCACTTCCTCAAGGGCGGCGCCGCCGTCCCCGGCGCCTACCTGGTCGCCGGGGTGGTCATGGCGTTGTTCGCCGTCGGTTTCATGACCATGAGCCGGTACGTGCGCAACGCGGGGGCCTTCTACGCCACCATCTCGCGCGGCCTGGGCAAGCCGGCGGGCTCCGGCGCGGCGATGCTCGCCGTCGTCGCCTACAACGCCCTGCAGATCAGCACGTACGGCGCGCTCGGCGTGTACGCCAACGAGACCTTCAAGAACTACTTCGGCCGCGACGTGCCGTGGTGGGTGTTCGCGATCGTCGGCCTGGTCTTCGTGGGGTGGCTCGGGTATCGCGGCATCCACACCAGCGCCCGGATCCTCGGGGCGCTGCTGGTGCTGGAGACGGCCGTGCTCGTCGTGCTGGCGGCCTACGTGCTGCTGAAGGGCGGCTCCGGGGAGTGGTCCGCCGCGTCGTTCGCGCCGAGCAGGGTCTTCGACCCGGGCAACAGCGCGATGTTCGCCCTGGTCGCCGGGGCGTTCATGGGCTTCGAGGCCACCGCGATCTTCAGCGAGGAGGCTCGCGGCGGCATCCGCACGGTCCGCCGGGCGACCTACATCGCGGTCGGGTTCATCGCCGTCTTCTACGCCTTCATCACCTGGGTCGTCGTGATGGCCTACGGCGTCGACAAGATCGCAGGCGCGGCCGAGGCCGACCCGGTCAACCTGGTCGTGGCGGTCTTCGACAGGTACGTGCCCGCCCCGATCACCGAGGTGATGCACATCCTGCTGCTGACCAGCGCGTTCGCCGCGCTGCTCGCGCTGCACAACGCGGCCAACCGCTACTTCTTCGCCATGGGCCGGGAGGGCCTGCTGCCCCGCGTGCTCGGCCGTACCCACCCGAAGACCAAGGCCCCCTGGGCGGCCGGCCTCGTCCAGACCGTGCTCGCGGGCCTGGCCGTCGTCGTGTTCGCGGTCCTCGGGATCGACCCCTACCTCGGGCTGCTGCTGTGGGGCAGCGCGCTCGGGTTCCTCGGGATCATCTGCCTGTGGGCGCTGTGTTCCGTGGCGATCATCCGTTTCCTGCGCCGGGAGGCGCCCCAGGCCGGGATCTTCCGCACCACCGTCGCCCCCGGGCTCAGTTTCGTCGCCCTGGCCGTGGTGCTCTTCCTCGTCCTGAGCAACCTGCCGCTGCTGACCGGAGCCGGGACCACCACCAACATCCTGATCATCGGCCTCGGCGTGGCCGGCATCGTGGCCGGCGTCACCAGGGCCCTGTACCTGCGGGCCCGCGCACCCCGGCTCTACGCCGGGCTGGCCCAGACGTCCGTCGACGAGCCGCCCGCCGGCCGGAGGGAGACAGCTGTCGGAAATGCCTGATCACGACATGTCACAGGACGGCGGCTGCCGGGGCTACTTCCCGCTCGACCTGGCCGATGTGCTCAACGCGCCCCGCTCGGTGCTCGACGACGGCGACTCCTATCCGCTCGGGCCGCGCACGCTCTACGGCCTGCCGTTCCGGTTCGGCGACGAGGGCGACGAGGGCGACGCGGACGCGGCGCTGCTGCGCGTGGGCGGCTCCGGCCCGGCGAGCGTCACCGTCGCCGTGGGCCGCAGGGTCACGTGGCTGGTGGTCGCGCACGCCCTGGAGTCCCCCGACCTGTTCGACGGGCAGCTGGCCGGTCAGCTCTGCGGCCACTACACCCTCGTCTACGACGACGGGACCACCGAGCGGCTGCCGGTGCGCCAGCGCATGGAGATCGGGCCCACGCCGCGGCTGTGGAGCGACCGGGCCATCCCGCTCGACTGGGGGCAGACCCCGTTCCTGGCCGTCCCCGACGCCCAGCATCGGCTGATGCCGCGCACCCACGGGCGTTTCGACGCCGCGGGGGCGCGGTTCGTCGACATCGACGACCCGCAGGCGCGGTCGCCGTACGTCCTGCCGTACCGGTTCTACCTGTGGCCCTGCCGCAACCCCCGGCCCGAGCGGACGGTCACCGCCCTGGAGATCCACTCGGCGGGCCCGGCCATCCTCGTCGGCGCGGTGACCGTCGGCGAGCTCGACGAGGACCCCTTCGGGCGTACGGTGTGGCGCGACGTCCTGCTCGACCTCGGCCCGTCGGCGGGGCCGGTCTCGGAGGATCTGGCGGTGAGCGTCGACCGGGGGTCGGCGACCTACGTCCACCGTACGGTGGGCACCGTGGACGCGGCCGCCGGGGGCACACCGGCCTGGGGGACGCCCACAGGGGAGCACCACCAGGGCTACGTGCGCGTCGCCGCCATTCCCTCGGCCCGACTGACGCTCACCCGCGGCGAGACGGTGATCAGCGCCTGCGGATGGGGGGAACTGCTCGGCGCCGGGGAGCACAGCGACGGCGGGGTCACCTGGCGCGTCCCCGACGCCGGACGGGCCTGGGTGCGCACCACGGTCAGGGACGCGGCCACCGGCGAGCCGGTCCCGTGCCGGATCCACTTCCGCTCCGCCGACGGGGTGCCCTACCCGCCGCATGGCCATCACGGGCACATCAACTCCGACGGCAACACCTGGAACCTCGACATCGGCGGCGACGTCCGCCTGGGCACCACGACCTACTCCTACGTGGACGGCACCTGCGAGGGCTGGCTGCCGCTGGGCGAGGTCACCGTCGAGGCCGCCCGCGGGTTCGAGTACGAGCCGCTGCGCACCACGGTCACGATCGAGGAGGGCCGGACCGAGCTGGAGCTGACGCTGGCCAGGGTGACGGACCTGGCCGCCGACGGCTGGTACAGCGGCGACACCCACGTGCACTTCGTCTCGACCCTCGGCGCCGAGCTGGAGGCCCGCGGCGAGGACGTCCGGGTCACCAACCTGCTGCTCAGCCAGTGGGGGCACCTGTTCACCAACACGGAGGAGTTCACCGGCCACCCGCACACCTCCCACGACGGGCACACGCACGTGTTCGCCGGGCAGGAGAACCGCAGCGGCATGCTCGGCCACATCAACCTGCTCGGCCTGCGGCGCCCGATCATGCCGTGGTGCACCGGCGGCGCGGAGGAGGCCGAGCTCGGCGGCGGCCTGGAGACCACCCTGTCCCACTGGGCCGACGAATGCCGCGAGCAGGGCGGCACCGTCGTGCTGGCGCACTTCCCCGTGCCCAACGGCGAGGCCGCGGCCCTGCTCGCCACCGGCAGGCTCGACGCCGTCGAGATGATCGCCTACGACGACTACAACATCCGGGAGTACTACCGCTACCTCGACGCCGGCTACCGGATCACCCTGGTGGGCGGCACGGACAAGATGAGCAGCGAGGTCCCGATCGGCCTCATCCGCACCTACGCCCACGTGCCGGATGACGAGGAGTTCGACTACTGGGCGTGGTGCCGGGCCGTACGGCGGGGCGCGACCTTCGTCACCAGCGGCCCGCTGCTGTGGTTCACCGTCGACGGCCGTGAGCCGGGCCAGGAGGCGCGGGTGCCCGCGAGCGGCACGGTACGCGTCGACGCCCGCGTCCAGTCGATCTTCGACGTCGACCGGCTCGAGATCGTGGTCAACGGGCGCGTCGTCGCCGAGCGCAGGCTCGACGCCCCCGGCCGGACGCTCGAACTGACCGCGGACGTGCCCGTGACCGAGGACAGCTGGATCGCCGCGCGCTGCTACGGACCGGGCGCGGGCGTCGCCCGGCACCACGACGTGTGGGCCAGGCCGATCATGGCGCACACGTCCCCGGTCTACCTGCGTACGGGCGAGGAGTACGCCCGGTCGGACGCGGCCACGATCGACCACATGCTGAACCTCGTCGACGGCTCCCTCGCCTACATCGACGAGCGCAGCCGGCGTCTGTGGCCCGGCCGGGTGTGCCACCGGCACGGGCAGGAAGACCACCTGGCCTTCCTGCGGGCGCCGTTCCTGCAGGCCCGCGACCTGCTGCGCGAGCGCAGGGCGGCCCTCTGAGGCCGCGCCGCCGGTGCGCTCCGGTACGGCTGCCGCCCGCTTCCGCTCGACGGGCGGGCGGCAGCCGTCGTGGTCGACGCCAGAGGAGCCCGGTCAGCCGCGGCTGGTCCGCCGCCGGCGTTCACCGCAGGGTGGGCGGGGTGCCGGTGCCGATCCGGGTCGGCTTCCGCGGGTCGCGGGCGTAGTAGAGGCCGGCGATGCGCGCGTCCTCGGCCCTGATCGCCGTGACCGGTCCTCGTCCGTCGAGGCCGGCCCTGTCATCGATCTTCCTGATCGAGGTCGCCGTGCGCCTCCCGCGACAGGTCCTGCCAGTCGGCCCAGGTCTTGAGCCGGTCGGCGTAGGCCTGCTGGAGCATCGGGTAGAAGCCGAGGCCGAAAAGTACTCGCAGGGGAGGGTTGTCGGAGTCGACGATTTTGAGGAGTGCCCGGGCCGCGGCGGCGGGGTCGCCGGCGGGCTGCTTCCCCGCGAACGCGGCGAGGCGCCGGCGGAGACCGTCGTAGACCGGGTCGGGCTCGGCCACGTGGCCGTTGTCGAGGGGATCGGGGTTCTTGCCGGACCGGGTGGCGAAGCCGCCGGGCTCGATGATGGTCACCTTGACGCCGAAGTCCGCAACCTCCTGGGCGAGGGTCTCGCCCAGGGCTTCCAGGGCCCACCTGGAGGCCTGGTACGCGCCGCCGAGCGGCATCGCGATGAGCCCGGCGGCCGAGGACAGCTGGATGACGTGCCCCGCTCCCTGCTCGCGCAGGTAGGGCAGTGCGGCCTGGATCACCCACACCGCGCCGAACAGGTTGGTCTCGAACTGGTCGCGCAGGTGTTGCTCGGTCAGCTCCTCGATCGCGCCGATCTGGGCGTAGCCGGCGTTGTTCACGATGACGTCGAGGCGGCCGAAGTGCTCCTTGGCCCGCTTCACGCCCTCGAAAACGGCGGCCTTGTCGGTCACGTCCAGTTCGAGCGCGAGCACCGCGTCGCCATAGGCGGCGACCAGCTCGTCGAGGCTCCCGGTGTTCCGCGCGGTCGCGGCCACCTTGTCGCCGCGGGACAGTGCGGCCTCGACGAAGTTGCGGCCCAGGCCGCGGGACGAACCGGTGACGAACCAGACCTTGCTCATGACGTCTTTCCGTTCTCTCTGCGGTTGTCTGCTGTTTCACCCCCTAGACACACAACCCGGCATGGATCTGACAGCGGCCGGGTGTGACGTGCGTCTCTTCCGATACTCGTGGCACGACCCGCCCGCGGCTCGCGGTCGCCGCGGGCGTGCCGGGGGAGCGGGCGGGGTAGGTCGAGCAGGAGGCCGAAGGCCGGGTGCGCGGCCGTCGACGCCAGGCTGTCCGCATCCATATTCGGCAAAGTCTTGACCTCCGTTAGCAATCTGCCTAACCTCCGGACGAGAAGGCGAGCGTCTCGGCTCGCTCCCGGACGAGGAGCTCGGTCATGCCGAACCTGTCAGTCGCACCCCCCAACCGGACACAGCTCCGGCGCGCGGTGACCTCCAGCTTCCTGGGCAGCGTCATCGAGTACTACGACTTCCTGCTCTACGCCACGGCCTCGGCCGTCGTCTTCAACAAGGTCTTCTTCTCCTCGCTCGACTCGCTCGCGGCGACGGTCGCCAGCTTCGGCACGTTCGCCACGGGTTATCTGGCCAGGCCGCTCGGCGGAGTGATCTTCGGGCACTACGGCGACCGGCTGGGGCGCAAACGCATGCTCGTGCTGACGATGACCCTGATGGGTGTCGCCAGCTTCCTCATCGGCCTGCTTCCCACCTACGCGCAGATCGGCAGCCTCGCGCCCATCGCGCTGGTCGTGCTGCGGATCCTGCAGGGCGTGGCCGTCGGCGGCGAGTGGGGCGGCGCGGTGCTCATGTCCGCCGAGCACGCGACCAGCAGGCGCGGCCTGTGGGCGAGCTTCACCAACGCCGGGGCCCCCTTCGGCATGGTGCTGTCCACGGCGGCGCTCACCGGCACGGCCGCCGTCATGGACGAGCAGGCGTTCCTGAGCTGGGGCTGGCGGGTGCCGTTCCTGATCAGCTTCGTGCTGCTGGCGATCGGCCTGTTCGTCCGGCTGCGGGTCGAGGAGACGCCGGTGTTCGAGGCCGCGAGGGAGCGGGCGCCCCGGATGCCGCTGCTGGAGGTGTTCCGCGACCACCCGAAGACCCTCCTGCTCGGGGTCGGCGTCGGACTGTCGGCCTTCGTGGCCCAGGGCACCCTCACCACTTATCTCATCGCGTACGGCGTGCGCGCCGGCTTCGCCCGGCCGGCGGTGCTCAACGCGCTCACGCTCTCGTCCGCACTGGCCGTCGTGGGCATCGTCGGCTGGTCGGCGCTGTCCGACCGGGTCGGGCGCCGCCCGGTCGTGCTGGCGGGTGCGGTGCTCATGGCGGTGTTCGGCTTCGTGCTCTTCCCGATGGTGGACTCCGGCAGCACGGCCGTGCTCGCCGTCGCGCTCGTGCTCGGCCAGGCGGTCATCCACCCGCTGATGTTCGGCCCGCTCGCGGCGTTGTACACCGAGCTGTTCACCACCGGGAGCCGCTACACGGGCGCCTCGCTCGGCTACCAGATCGCCGGGCTCGGCGCCGGCCTCGCGCCGCTGCTGTTCGCCCAGCTCGACGCGACGACCGGCGGCGGGACGACGACGATCTCGGTGATCATCGCCGCGTGCTGCCTGCTGACCGTGGCCTGCGTCCTGGCGCTGCGCGAGACCAGCCGCCACGACCTGACCTCGGTCGCGCCGGTGGCGCCGTCGGGGCAGGTCGCCGACACGGCGAAACCGTCCTCCGCCTGACAAGGGGGTGCCGCCTGTGCGCAACGCAGGACTGGGGGGCTGGCCGGCGCGCCGGGCCCAGATGAGCCCGGGCCGCACCGCGTTCGTGTTCGAGGACCGGTCGTTCAGCTACGCGGAGGTCCACGAGAGGACGACGAGACTCGCGTCGCGGCTGCGCGAGGCGGGGGTGCGCGCGGGGGACCGGGTCGCCTACCTCGGTCCCAACCACGTCGCCTTCGCCGAGACCATGTTCGCCACCCACGTGCTCGGCGCGATCTTCGTACCGCTGAACTTCCGGCTGGCCGCGCCCGAGATCGCGTACATGCTGGCGGACTCGGGCGCGTCGGTCCTCGTCTACGCACCGGAGTGCGCGGCCGTGGTCCGCGAGATCCCCGGCCCGCCGCGCCCGCACACGGTCGTGGCGCTGGAGTCGCCCGCGGAGGGGGAGCGGCACTACGAGACCTGGCTGTCGCAGGGCGACCCCACGCCGATCGACGTCGCGGTGACGCTCGACGACGTCGCCCTCATCCTCTACACCTCCGGCACCACCGGACGGCCCAAGGGCGCCATGCTGACCCACGCCAACCTCGCGTGGAACTGCTTCCACATGCTGATCGGCGTGGACGTGGCGGGCACCGAGGTCACGCTGATCAGCGCGCCGCTGTTCCACGTGGCGGCCCTGAACCAGACGCTGCTGCCGACCTTCCTCAAGGGCGGCACCTCGGTCGTCATGCCGTTCTGGGACGTCGACCGGTGCTACGACCTCATCGAGAAGCACCGGGTCACCTGGATGTTCGGGGTCACCGCGATGTTCGCGGCGTTCGCGCGGTCGCCCCGCTGGCCGCACGCCGACCTGTCCTCGCTGCGCACCCTCATGTCCGGGGGAGCGGCCATCCCGGTCGCGTTGATCCGCGCCTACCAGGAGCGGGGCCTGGTCTTCTGCCAGGGCTACGGGATGACCGAGACCGCGCCGGGCGCGACGTTCCTTGAAGCGGGCGAGAGCGTGCGCAAGGTGGGCTCGGCCGGGGTGCCGGTCTTCTTCGCCGACGTGCGCGTGGTCCGGCCCGACCTCACCCCCGTCGCGCCGGGCGAGCCGGGCGAGGTGCTCGTCCGGGGGCCGAACGTGACCCCCGGCTACTGGCGGAACCCGGAGGCGACCGCCGCCGCGCTCACCGAGGACGGCTGGTTCCGCTCCGGCGACATCGCCACCCTGGACGACGAGGGCCACCTCCACGTCGTCGACCGGGTGAAGGACATGTACATCTCCGGCGGTGAGAACGTCTATCCGGCGGAGGTCGAGAACGTGCTCTTCGAGCACCCCGCCGTGGCGGAGGCCGCCGTGGTCGGGGTGCCGGACGAGCGGTGGGGCGAGGTCGGCCGCGCCTTTGTCGTGTCACGCCCCGGCGCCGCCGTCACCCCCGGCGAGCTGCGGGACTTCCTCCGTCCCCGGCTCGCGAAGTACAAGATCCCGGTCTACGTCGACGTCGTCGGCGCGCTGCCGAAGACCGGCTCCGGCAAGATCCGCAAACCCGACCTGCGCCGGCGGCCCCTGCCCGCCGGCCCCGAGGAGTGAGTTGTGATCGTCACCGAATTCGCGCGTAACCAGTGGTACGTGGCCGCCTACGGCCACGAGGTGGGCCGGCGTCAGCTCGGCCGCACCGTCCTGAACGAGCCGATCCTGCTCTGGCGCACCGAGGACGGGCGGGCCGTGGCGATGGCCGACCGCTGCGTGCACCGCCGGTTCCCCCTGTCCGAATCGCCCAGTCACCTGGTGGGCGACCGCGTCGTGTGCGGCTACCACGGCTTCACCTACGGTCCGGACGGCGTCTGCGTCGCCGTGCCCGCGCAGCAGCGGATTCCGCGCACCGCGCGGCTGCGCACCTATCCCGTGGTGGAGCAGGACTCGTTCGTCTGGGTGTGGATCGGCGACCGCGAGCCGGGTGACACGCTGCCGCCGCGCGCCCCCTGGCTGGTCTCGCCCGACTACGCCACGGTGTGCGGGATGGAGCCGCTGAACGCGCGGTACGGCCTGCTCGTGGACAACCTCCTCGACCTGTCCCACGAGACGTACCTGCACGGCGGGTACATCGGCACCCCGGAGGTGGCCGAGACGCCGATCACCACCGAGGTCGACGAGGACGCGGGGATCGTCTACGTCAGCCGCCACATGGACGACGCGGCCTGCCCGCCGTTCTACGCCGAGTCGACCGGCATCAAGGGCCGCATCACCCGCTGGCAGGACATCGAGTACCACCCGCCGTGCCTGTACCTGCTGCACAGCCGGGTCGCCCCGGTCGGGTCGCCCCCGCCCGCCGCCGACGGCACGGACCCGCACGCCTTCCACGTCGAGGTCGTGTACGCGATCACTCCGTCGACGGAGAACACCACCTACGACTTCTGGGCGGTGGCGCGCGACTTCGCGCTCGACGACGAGAAGGTCTCCGACTTCCTGCGGGACAGCAACCGCACCGTCGTGCTGCAGGACGTGACCGCGCTGAACACCCTGGAGCAGGTCCTCGCCCGGGAGCCGGACCGCTACCAGGAGCTGTCGGTGAACATCGACACCGGCGGCCTGGCCGCCCGCCGCCTGCTCGCCAGGATGGCCCAGGCCGGCGCCGTACGACCGGAGGCCGCCGCCCGATGAACGCGGACGACGCCGGGGCGCGGGCCGGCCGCACCGTCTACCGCATCCGCTGGCTGCCGGGGACGGACCGGCTGCACGCCTCCTGCTTCTGCGGGGCGGAGCAGGAGTTCGAGGACCCGGTGGTCCTCTGGGACTGGCTGCTCGGCCATCCCGAGGGCCACCGGCCCGGCCGCGCGGCGGCGCAGGACACGCCGGCCCCGGCCGCCGCGCTCGTCTGAGACACGAGGGAGTTCGACGACCATGCCCGTCACCGAACCGGAGCTCGACCTGAAGGTGGCGGGCAGGACGCCCGCCGCCGAGGGCGTCGTCCTCCTGCGTCTCGTCCGTCCCGACGGCGGCCCGCTGCCGCCGTGGACACCGGGCGCCCACGTCGACCTGCTGCTCGCCCCGGGACTGGTCAGGCAGTACTCGCTGTGCGGCGACCCCGCCGACCCCTCGGCCTTCCAGGTGGCGGTGCTCCGGGAGCCCGCCGGGCGGGGCGGCTCCGCGTACGTGCACGACCGGGTCGCGGAGGGCGACACGATCCGGGTGCGCGGTCCCCGCAACCGCTTCGGCCTCGCCGCCTCCCCCCGCTACCTGTTCGTCGCCGGCGGCATCGGCGTCACCCCGATCCTGCCCATGGTCGAGGAGGCGGCGCGGCGCGGGGCCGACTGGCGGCTGGTGTACGGCGGGCGCACCCGGGCCTCGATGGCGTTCGCCGACCGGCTGGCGCGGGACCATCCCGGCCGGGTGGAGCTGTGCCCGCAGGACGAGACCGGCCTGCTCGACCTCGACGCGCTGCTCGGCGTCCCGCGTGCGGACACCCTCGTCTACTGCTGCGGGCCCGAGCCGCTGCTCGCGGCCGCGA
Organism: Microbispora sp. NPDC004025; assembly: GCF_053604425.1. Classification (NCBI taxonomy): domain Bacteria; kingdom Bacillati; phylum Actinomycetota; class Actinomycetes; order Streptosporangiales; family Streptosporangiaceae; genus Microbispora; species Microbispora sp. NPDC004025. The sequence continues at coordinate 195,632 of NZ_JBSGHN010000017.1, forward strand.
AGGAGCGGTGCGCCTCCTGGCCGCAGGGCGCGCTGCGGGTCGAGCGCTTCGCGCCCGCGGCCGCGGACGACGCCGGGCCTTCGGCCGCGTTCGAGGTGGAGCTGGCCCTGACCGGCACGACGCTGACCGTGCCGGAGGACCGCTCGATCCTGGAGGTGGTGGAGGAGGCCGGGGTCGCGGTGCTGTCCTCCTGCCGCGAGGGCACGTGCGGCACCTGCGAGACCGTGGTGCTCGACGGCGTTCCCGACCACCGCGACCACCTGCTCACCGAGGAGGAGCGCGCGGCCGGGGACGTGATGTTCGTCTGCGTGTCGCGGGCGCGATCTCCCCGCCTCGTCCTCGAACTCTGATGTCCTCTGAACTTCGGGGCGACCGCCTGCGCCTACGGGCCGCTCGCTGGCGCGGTGGTGCCCCGGTGGACGAGGGTGGCGGTCGGGCACCGGCGTTCGGCGACCGGCTCGCCCGCCATGAGTTCCAGCAGTGATTCGGCGACCAGCTGCCCGAACCGGTGGACGTCGAGACTCATCGTGGTGAGCGGAGGGGACGCGAGCCTGCACAGGCTGGAGTCGTCCCAGGCGATCAGGCTGAGATCGCGGGGAACGTCGTAGCCGAGCTCCCTGGCGGTGCCGAGGCTCGCGACGGCCATCAGGTCGTTGTCGTAGATGATCGCCGTCGGCGGGTCGGGCCGTTCCAGCAGCATCGCCGTGAGCTTCGCCCCCGATTCCTCCGAGTAGTCTCCCTCCACCACGACGGGCTCCACACCCGCCGAACGCATGCTGTCCACGAGGGCCTCGGTGCGGATGCGCGTGTGGATCAGAGTGTCCGGCCCGCTGACGCGTGCGATCCGGCGGTGCCCGAGTCTGCTCAGGTGGGCGACGGCGTCCCGCACGGCGCCGGCGTCGTCGGTGCGGACGGCGGGGGCGTCGCCCTCCGGCTCGCCCGCGACCACCGTCGGCAGGCCGAGCGCGCGCAGGACGGCGGGTCTGGCGTCGTCCACCGTCCGGTTCACGAGGACGACCGCGTCGACGCTGCGGTTGGCCGCCCACCGGCGGTACGCGGCGATCTCGGCCTCATGGGTGGTGACGACGTGCAGCAGCACGGACTGACCGTGCTCGGCAAGATGCTCCTCGATGCCCGCGATGAACTCCAGGAAGAACGGTTCCGCACCCAGCAGCCGGGGCGGCCGCGCCAGCACCAGGCCCACGGCTGCGGCCGCGCTTGTCTCGCGGATCATCCGCCCTGTCTCCTCCTCGGGAGGGAACGGCACCCTGGTGGTCCCAGCCCGGTTGATCAGCCTACCGAAGTGAGGGGCGCGTCCGGCTGCGGCGGGTCCCGTGGGGAACGGCCGCGGACGACGGGCCGCGGCAGGGTCACGAGACGGCGGCGGACTCGGCGCCGGGTCTCTCGGAAAGGCGCGTGCCCTGGCTGAGGGGCACCAGTTCCGACTCCAGCACGAGTGCCGCGGCGCCGACGGCGGAGGCCGTGGCGGCCGAGCGCGACAGCCGGACGTCCACGACGTGCGTGCCGCGGGAGAAGGCCGTCCGCCGCAGTTCCCGTTGCACGACGGGGAGGTAGACCGAGCCGGCGACGGCGAATCCCGGCCCGGTCAGCACGAGGACTTCGAGATCCATGATGTTGGCCAGGGTTCTGGCGGCCGCCGCGATGTAGCGGGCCGACCTCTCCAGCAGCGCGAGCGCCCCCGGCTCCCCCCTGCGGGCGGCCCGGCTGACGGCGGCGAAGTCGGCGGCGGTCGAGGCCCGTATCCCGCGGGTCCCCAGGCCGGCGGCCCTGGTCAGGGCGGGGTCGGCCCGCACGGCCTGCACGACCGCGGCGGCGCCGGCCATCGCCTCGACGCAGCCGCGGGCCCCGCACCAGCACTCGGGGCCGTCGATGTCGACGCAGACGTGCCCGAACTCGCCCGCGTTGCCGCTGGGACCGCGGTAGGTGATGCCGTTGATGACCAGGCCGGCGCCGATCCCGGTGCCCAGATGGACGACCGCCGACGACGTGGTGGTGCCCAGGCCGCCGGACCAGTGCTCGCCCAGCGCGGCGGCGGTGGCGTCGTTGTCGAGCACCACCGGCAGGCCTGTCGCCTGTTCGAGCGCCTGGCCCAGGGGGAACCCCTGCCAGTGCCGCATGCTCGGTGGGGTGAGGCCGATGCCCCGCGTGGGTCCGAGAGGGCCGGCGGAGACCAGGCCGACGCCCAGGACCCGCTCGCGCTCCACGCCGATGCTCTCGATCAGACCGGAGATCTCCGCCGCCGTCCTCGACACGACCGTCGGGGGCTCGTCCGCGCCCGCGCCGCGCCTGGTGATGCGGGCCACCACGGTCCCGGACAGGTCGGTCAGGACGTGGGTCACGCCGCCGTGGTCGAGGTGCACACCGACCGCGTAGCGGGCGGTGTGGTTGAGCTGGAGCAGAACCCGCCGCTTCCCGCCGGTCGACTCGGCGCGGCCGGTCTCGACCACCAGGCCTTCCTCGATCAGCCTGCGGACCAGTGCGGAGATCGTGGGGCCGGTGAAACCGGTGGCGGCGGCCAGGCCGACGCGGCTGATCGTGCCCGCGGCCCTGATGGCGTCGAGGACGGCGGCCTTGCTGCTCGCGTGCGGCTTCGCCTTCACTCCTGCGCTCACTGCCGTCCCGTCCCGACCTCGATCACCCCGGCCACTGCGAGCCTACAAGTCCTGGCTGCGCCCCTGTTGCGGCGCTCTGAACAGGCCGCGCGCCCGGAAAGGACCGGAGCGGGGCCTGACTGAAAGTTTCACCCGTCGTTGACTTACTTAAGTCGCCTACTTAAGAATCTCGCACTGTTTATCAGATTCGCCGGGCAGGAGAGGAAATCAATGAAACTTCGTGTCGCCTGGGCGACAGCAGCCGCGGTCGGCCTCGTCGCCGCCGCCGGTGCCGCGGTCATGACCGGCCCGGCATCCGCCGCCGGCGCGGGCTGCTCGGTGAAATACAAGGTGGTAAGCGAGTGGCAGGGCGGATTCCAGGGTGACGTGTCGATCACCAATCTGGGGGACCCGTGGTCCGGCTGGACCCTCGAATTCGACTTCCCCAACGCCGGCCAGGGCGTGAACAACGGCTGGAGCGCCGACTGGTCGCAGTCCGGCTCGCACGTCACCGCCAAGAGCCTGAGCTGGAACGGCGCCGTCGCCTCGAACGGCTCGGTGTCGGTCGGCTTCATCGGCAAGTGGAGCGGCGGCAACCCGGCGCCCACCGCCTTCAAGATCAACGGAGTCGCCTGCGGCGGCGCCACCGGCAGTCCGAGCCCGAGTCCCAGTCCGAGTCCGAGTCCCAGTCCCAGCCCGAGCCCGAGCCCCAGTCCCAGCCCGAGTCCGAGCCCTGATCCGGGTGGGCCCGCGCCGCAGCTGCACGTCTCCGGTAACAAGATCGTCACCGCGGGCGGCAAGCCGTACCGGCTGCTGGGCGTCTCCCGTTCCAGCGGTGAGTTCGCCTGCGTCCAGGGCAAGGGAATGTGGGACTCCGGCCCGGTGGACCAGGCGTCGGTCGACGCGATGAAGAGCTGGAACATCCACGCCGTCCGCATCCCGCTCAACGAGGAGTGCTGGCTGGGCATCAACGGCTCGCCCAGCGGCGCCGCCTACCAGCAGGAGGTCAAGGGCTACGTGAACCTGCTGGTCGCCAACGGCATCACGCCGATCATCGACCTGCACTGGACATCGGGCGCCTTCAGCAACGGACCGGACTGGCACTGCAAGGACGCCACTGCGACGTGCCAGAAGCCGATGCCGGACGCGCAGTACGCTCCCCAGTTCTGGACCGGCGTCGCGAAGACCTTCAAGGGCGACAACGCGGTGGTCTTCGATCTGTTCAACGAGCCGTACCCGGAGGTCGGCAGCGACTGGAACAAGACCTTGGGCTGGCAGTGCCTGCGAGACGGCGGGACTTGCACCGGCATTCCCTATGAGGTGGCCGGCATGCAGGACCTCGTCGACGCCGTCCGGGCGACCGGCGCGACCAACGTCCTCATGGTGGGCGGCCTGGAGTGGGCCAACGACATGCGGGAGTGGCTGGCGTACAAGCCGAACGACCCGCTGAACAACATCGCCGCATCCTGGCACTCCTACAGCTTCAACGCCTGCGCCACGGCGTCCTGCTGGGACACCCAGGTCGCCCCGCTCGCCGCGAAGGTTCCCGTGGTGATCGGCGAGTTCGGCGCGGACAACTGTGGCTACGACTACATGGACCAGGTCACCAAGTGGGCCGACAAGAATGGCTTGTCGTACCTCGCCTGGACCTGGAGCCCGTGGGGCTGCAGCACCGGCGCGGTGCTCATCAAGGACTACGCCGGCACCCCCGAGCCGGGCATCGGTGAGGGCTACCGGGCGCACCTGCTCACCCAGAATCCCTATGCGTGACACCTGTCCCGACCGCAGGTGACACACCGGGACCCGGCGCTGCGAGGTGGCGGGTCCCCCTGGCCGCTGTCCCCGGCCCATGCCGAGCTGCTTTATCGTGGCGGGTTCCGGGCTCGGGCGAGGCCCGGACCCGCCACGAGACCGCGAAGCGGTCAGCGGTGGGTGTGGTGGGCGGCGCGGAACGATCGGGTCTACCTCGACGCTGTCACTTGACGCGATTGTGCCGATGCGTATCGTCACCGATACTCGTCCGGTGGACACCGCACTGGGGAAGTCGCAGGGTGATTCGGGCACGTCGCGGCAGGACCGGCCACGACGTGCCCGAGGCGTTGGAACGGCGGCAGCGGGCACGCGGCGCCACAGCTACCGCCCGAGGCTCCGCAGGGCGGGAGCCGCGGGAATCGTCGCGGCGGCCGTGCTCGTGGCCTTCCCGTCCCCGTCCGGCGTGGCCGCCACCGGCGCGGCCGGTGACCGGCCCATCGACTGCCGTGACTGGATGCGGCCCGGCGCCCACACGGTCAGGAACGCCAAGCCCGTGTACTCGCTGACAGTCGGCAAGCAGAGCGACGAGGTGGACGTCACGCTGTGGCGCGGCGACGCGGGCCCGGGCGGCGAGTGGCACTACTGGGCGGCCCTCACCGGGCGCACCCACCCCGGTGACGCGGTCTGGCTCGAGGTCTGGCCGCCGGGCGGCGGCCCCTGGCATCGGTGCGGCCCCTTCCCGGTGAGCCGCGACGGCCAGGCGGTCTCGTCCCCGATGGCCGTCTGGCGTCGTTTCACCCTCGTCCGCGCCTGCGGCCGCCACCACGACGTCAAGGCGTGCGGCCGGGACAAGGGCGCGATGGTGGACTGACTCCCGGTGAGGGCCGGCCCCGGGGAGGCCGGCCCTCACCGATCACCCGGTCAGCTCGTCGCGCAGGGCGAGCCGTTGAGCGTGAACCGCGTGGGCGCGGGGTTGCCGCTGTTGTCCCGGCGGGCGAGGAAGCCGAAGGTCACGCTGCCGCCGTTCGCGGCGATCGTGGCGTTGTAGCCGGCGTTGGTCACCGTGACCTTCGACCCGTTCTGGGTGTAGGAGCCGTCCCACAGCTGGGTCACGATCTGCCCGTTGCCGTACGTCCAGCCGAGCCGCCAGCCCTTCACGGCCGAGGCTCCCCGGTTGACGATCCGGACCCCGGCCTGGAAGCCGCCGGGCCACTGGTTGGTGACCGTGTACGTCACCACGCAGGCGGCGGCCGGCGTCGGCGAGGAACTGGGCGACGCGGACGGGGACGGGGACGGGCTGGGGCTCGGCGAAGGCGAGGGAGAAGGCGAAGGGCTGGGGGAGGGGCTGGGGGACGGGCTCGGCGAAGGCGAAGGCGAGGCTGATGGCGAGGGAGAGGGGGAGGGGGAGGGCGACGGGCCGGTGCCCTCGGGGATCACGACGGTGCTGATCGAGTCGGCGGGGAACGTGCCGGTGAAACCGGCCGCCCCCACCCGCACGTCGGCATCGCGCCTGATGGCCGACGTGTCGGCCGCGCCGTACCGGTACACCTGGGCGGTCGTCCCGCCGCCGCGTCCCTTCACCGCGACCTCGCTGGTCAGGTCGTCGCCGGTCTTGTTCACCACGACGAGCGTGAGCGCCTTGTCGGAGGCCCGCTCGGCCGCGTACACCGCCAGCTTGCCCTGGTCGGCGCTGGTCGCGCCGACCGCGGTCTCGCCGAACCGGCCGCCCTCGCCGTCGTAGTTCAGGTACATCCGGAAGGCGTACGCGCCGGGCTGGGATGCCGTGGGCGGTCCCCACAGGGTGGCGAGGTCGAGGCCCTCGCGGCCGAAGATGCCGAGGATGTCGGCCTGGGTCAGGGCGCCGTTGATGTGGTCGAGGGCGCCCCAGTTGTACTCGGTGATCGCGGTCTTGGTGCCCGGATACTCGGCGGCCACCAGCCCCTTCATCCGGGGGATGAGCTTGACCTGGGTGCCGATCCAGCTCTCGTCCGTGTACGAGGGGTCCCACAGCGCGCGGGTGGAGCGCAGGCGCAGGGCGTCGGTGGCCGGGTCGCCGCCGGAGCCGAAGGCGACGCCGGACGCCTGCGGGTAGAAGTGCTCGTCGAAGTAGTCGAGGACGCGCAGGCCGTGCTCGTCCTCGTACTTCTTCATCTGCCGCAGATACCAGGTGGTGAACGGAAGGCCGCCGCGGACCTCCTTGTCCGGGGGGTTCGACCAGCAGCCGGTCCGGCCGCAGGTCTCCTGGTCGAGGCCGGAGTAGTCCCAGGAGGACCAGCCCCAGCCGACCGGGCCGAGCGTCTTCGCGCCGGGGTCGGCGGCCTTGACGGCGGCGCCGATGAGGTAGGCCTTGTCGCGCAGCTCGACCGAGCTCGCGCCCTCGGGGTGGACGTCCCGGTGCGTGCTGTGCCAGATGTCGGGCTCGTTGTCGAGGTTGTAGAACTTCACGCCGCCGGTCGCGGCGGTGCCGTACCTGCCGGTGAGGTGGCCGATCCAGTCCTTCACGTACGCCGCGCCGGCCTCGACGCTCGTGTCGTGGGGGTCGTTCCCGGTGATCTTCGTGCCGTCGGGCTTCACGCCGTCGCCGCAGTCGGGCCGCCACTGGTCGGTCCGCTGCTGCGGGCCGTACTCGGCGACGGAGAACCCGCAGGAGGCGTCGCGGCCCTTGGGAACCCAGCCGATCAGGGGGACCGTGAGGATGGTGTCGGTGCCGGTGCGGCGGTCCTGCTCGACGAACCGGTCGGCCGTGGAGCCGTCCGGCAGCTTCGACGGGTCCGGGTTGTCCTCGGCGATGTTCTCGAAGAACCAGTCGGAGGCGCGGTTGCTGGTGTCGTACAGGTAGTTGTAACGAGTCGTGGCGTTGCCGCCCCACCGGCGCACCGGGAGGCGCAGCTCCTTGGCAAGCGTCTCGTCGGCGAAGTTCATGCCGTAGATGTACGGGCTGATGGGGTGCCGCCCGGTGGTCGTGTCCACCGTCAGCGCCGGGCCTTCGGCGGCCGCCAGTGCGGGCGGCTGTCCGGCCGCGCCGACCGACAGGGCGATCGCCGCGGTGAGGGCGATCGGGAGCGTTCGCGTTCGCACGGGTCTCCTCTCGAGTCCCTGGGGGGTTCTGGGGCCGCCGGATGCGAGGGGGAGCAGCCCGTCGCGGCCAGGGCATCACGCTGGCCAAGACCCGGCCCGGGAACAAGAACGCGATTCGCCGGAGCGCCGCGGGGACGCGCTGAGCAGCCACACTTAGGGACCGCCCCTGGAAGTTTCACGACCCGGCCGCGCCGGACGTGTCACAGCGTGCGGCGGAGCCACTCCTCGACGCCCGCCACGTGGACCGTCGCCCACGCCCTGGCCACCTCCGGCCTCCGGGTCGCGATCGCGTCGCAGATCATCACGTGCTGCTCGCGGGTGTCGTCGAGCACCCCCTCCTGGGTGAGGCCGCGCCACACCCGGGCGCGTGTCGTCGGCCCGGAGAGGCTGTCGAGCAGCGAGCAGAGCACCGGGTTGCCCGACCCCGCCGCGATGCGCTGGTGGAACCGCAGGTCGTTGGCGACCAGCTCCTCCACGCTGGGGTCGTCCGGCAGCGCGTCGAGGATCGCGCGCAGCTCCTTGACGTCCTCGTCCGGCATGTTGATCGCGGCCATCGCGGTTGCGGCGGGTTCCAGGACGCGCCGCACCTCCAGGAACTGGAGCACGGTGTCGTCGCGGTGGAAGTCCACGACGAACGACAGCGCCTCGAGGAGCAGATGGGGCTGGAGACTGGTGACATAGGTGCCGTCGCCCTGCCGTACGTCGAGCACGTTGATCAGGGCGAGGGCGCGCACGGCCTCGCGGAGGGAGTTGCGGGACAGGCCGAGCCGTTCGGCCAGGTCGGCCTCCTTCGGCAGCCGGTCACCCGGAGCGAGCTCGCCCGACGTGATCATCTGCTTGATCTTGTCGATCGCCGCGTCCGTGACCGCCACAGCCACCTCCACCGTTTCCTCGCGAGCGAGGTGCACACATCCGATGTCCAGCAGTGTAGAGGTGCGCGATGCGCCGTGTCGGGCGGGGCTCCGACGGTGTGACGCCACTTCGCGGCCCTCGGATGGCGATCGGCGGCACCGGGCACGTCCGATCTCCTGTCCCGCCGGGCCGCGGTGTGGCCGCTTTCAGGGTTTGCGGCCGACGCCGCCCTGGACCACCATCCGGGTGGGTACGGAGTCCATCGCGGGCCGCCACCGCTGCACCGGCACCATGCCGGGCTCCACCAGCTCGAAGCCGTCGAAGAACCGCAGGAGTTCGCCGCGGGTGCGGAACGTCGAATGCGCGGGGGTGCCGGCCGTCGCGGCCTTCAGATCCTCGACGGCCTCGGCGTCGCTCTCCGCGGCCATGTTCGAGACGGCCACATGGCTGCCGGGCGCCATGCGATCGCGCCACCGGGCGACGATGCCGTGGGCGCCCTCCTCGTCGGAGACGAAGTGGAGAACGGTGACGAACAGCACTCCGACGGGTTCGTCGAAGTCGATCAGCGCACGGAGGGCGGGATGGTCCATCACCGCGTCGGGGCGGCGGATGTCCTCCTCGATGGTCGCCACATGGGCGTCGGCCGTGAGCAGGGCGTCGTTGTACACCTTCACGAGCGGGTCGTTGTCGACGTAGACGACCCGCGCGGACGGGTGGACCTCCCGGGCGATCTCGTGCACGTTCGGCGACGTCGGGATGCCCGCACCCAGGTCGACGAACTGCCGGACGCCCTGGGCGGCCATGAACCGCACCGCCCTGGCGAGGAAGGCGCGGTTCGCCTTCGCGACCGATCGCGTGTCGGGCGCGAGCGACAGGAGCCTGCCCGCGACCATCCGGTCGATCTCGTAGTTGTCCTTGCCGCCCAGCAGGTAGTCGTACACCCGGGCGGGACTGGGCACCCTGGGGTCGGTGCCGGCCGGTGTCTCCGCCACAGCCGCCTCCCGTCCCCGCCGATGTCCTTCCGGCGATCATAGTCCGGGGCCGTGCCGTACGGCAGGCCCCGGGCGGGCGGGGTGGTTCACGGCGGCCGCGCGGTGAGAAGGGGCTACCGGCCCGGGCCGGGACATGGGCGACCGCCCCCGGGCTGGGAGCGGTCGCGGACGCGGCGTACCGGCATGTCGTTGAGGCCGCCGGCGCCGGAGGCCGGGACGGGGCCGGCGCTCCGGTGCCGCGAGTGGTCAGGCGCGGGTCCAGCGCTGGTTGGCCTGGCCGTTGCAGGTCCAGATGATGACCTTGGTGCCGTTGGCGGTGCCGCTGTTGTAGGCGTCCAGGCACTTGTTCGCGCCTACGGCGGTGATGGTGCCGTCGGCGTTGAGGCGCCACTGCTGGTTGTTCTGGCCGTTGCAGTCCCAGATGATCACGTTGGTGCCGTCGGCGGTGCCCCGGTTGGACACGTCCAGGCACTTGTTGCCGTAGACGCGCAGCTCACCCGAGCCGGTCGGCGTCCACTGCTGGTTGTTCTGGCCGTTGCAGTCCCAGAGCTGCACCTGCGCGCCGTTGGCCTGCGAGACACCCGCGACGTCGAGGCACCGGCCCGACCCCACCCCCTTGATCGCGCCGGTCCCGGTGGGGGTGGGCGTGGGGGACGGCGTGACCAGGCCCCCTCCGCTCACGACGTACATGGCCGCCCCGTGTCCGGGCACCTGCGCGCTGATCGTCCCGGACGAGGAGCCGGTCGTGTGCGCCCACAGGTCGCGTACGGAGTAGGAGGAGGCGGAGCCGAGCCCGAGGGCGGAGGCCGTGGTGGACACCGTCGCCGCCGAGGTGCCCCGGTTGAGCAGCACGACCGCGACCGAGCCGTTGGACATCGGCTTGCGCCACACCTCCAGGTTCCCGTTGTCGCTGATCTTGTGGCCCTGCCTGCCGCCCCAGTCCTGGTTGACGGCGATGACCTCGGTGTTGGTGAGGATCGTGCGGGTTTCGGCGCTCATCGAGCGGATGTCGTTGCCCGCGATGAGCGGTGCGTTCAGCAGCGACCACAGGCTGAAGTGCGCCCGCCCCTCGGTCGCCGTCAGCGAGCCGACCCCCACCTCCAGCATGTCGGGGTCGTTCCAGCCGCCCGGCCCCGAGTACGCCTCCAGGCCGACCTGCTGGTCCAGGATGCCCATGACCGAGTTCCAGTTCGCCTGGATGTCGCCCGTCGTGCGCCAGGAGTTGCCGGTCTGCATCCCCCAGGTCCAGACGCTCTCCTGGCCCCAGTTGCACAGGCTGAACAGGATCGGGCGCCCGGTGGCGGCGAGCGCGTCGCGCATCGCGGTGTACCGCTGCTGCCCGTTCTTGCCCTGGTGGTCGCCGCAGTTGTCGTACTTCAGGTAGTCGATCCCCCAGGAGGCCCACAGGGCGGCGTCCCGCCGCTCGTACCCCAGGCTGGCCGGGTAGCCCGCACAGGTCGTCGTCCCGGCCGAGGAGTAGATGCCGAGCTTCAGGCCCTTGGAGTGGACGTAGTCGGCCAGCGCCTTCATGCCGCTGGGGAACTTCTGCGGATCGGCCACCAGGTCGCCGCTCGCGTTGCGGCTCTTGGTGGACCAGCAGTCGTCGATGTTTACGTAGGTGTAACCCGCCGCCGCCATGCCGCTGGACACCATGACGTCAGCGGTCTGCCGCACGAGCGTCTCGTTGACGTTGCAGCCGAAGCTGTTCCAGTCGTTCCACCCCATCTGGGGCGTACGGGCGAGCCCGTTGTCGAGCGCGGCGGCCGGTGACGTCGCGCCGCCGGCCGCGACGAGGGACCCGGCGGCCAGCACCGCCGCCAGCGTCCACCGAACGATCCTGTGCATCTGACTCCTTAGCCGCCGAAGATCGGTCCCGGGTCTGATAGCGATAACATTTCCGGCCATGCGTCCGGGTGGTTGGTGGTGTGCGGCGGAGCCAATACGACGCCGCCGGTCCCGTCAAGAGGGTTCGCCGGGCGTGCTCCCGCCGGACGCGGCGCCGCCTGCCCTCACGGGCGCACGGTCGTGGGATCGGCAGGCGGGCCGCCTGAAAGTTTCACATTCAGGGGTACACGCCGAGGGTTTCGGAACGTTACCGCGACCGGCCCGTCATCGCCGCAGGAAGACGACTCCCGCGGCCAACCAGGGCGCGAAACTTTCCGGATACGGGTCTTGACATATTTCGTGGCGGTTTCTCACACTGAGCCCGGGCGGCATCCCGCCGGGGCAGTGGTGGGCGGCGGGACCGCCGCCCGTGGCGCGTCCCCGGTGCGGTGGCCGTGCTGGTCGTGTGCCGGTTGCCGGTTCCACGCGGTGTCCCGCGTCCCCGTTCGACGTCATCCGATTCGGATGGCGGCACCAAAGTTTTTGTTAACGCTAACAAAGCGAGATGTCCAGGAGGCCACGTGTCCCCCTCGTCCCTCAGCCGGCGCCGGCTGCTCCAAGCCGCCGGCGTCGCCGTCGTGGCCTCCGCCGTCGGAGAGGTCGCCGGCGCCTCCGCCGCCGGAGCCGCCGTCGCGCCGGCGCGGGCCGACATCGGCGTGTCCGCGTACGGCTTCGAGCTCGGGCAGGTGCGGCTGACCGGGGGCCGCTGGATGGAAAACCAGAACCGGACGCTGTCGTACCTGCGGTTCGTCGACGTCAACCGGTTGCTGTACAACTTCCGGGCCAACCACAGACTGTCCACCGCCGGCGCCGCCGCGAACGGGGGATGGGACGCCCCGAGCTTCCCGTTCCGCACCCACATGCAGGGGCACTTCCTCTCCGCGTGGGCCCAGGCCTATGCCGTGCTCGGGGACACCACGTGCCGGGACAAGGCGACCTACATGGTCGCCGAAATGGCCAAGTGCCAGGCCAACAACGGCGCCGCCGGGTTCAACACCGGATACCTGTCCGGCTTCCCCGAGTCCGACTTCACCGCCCTGGAAGCCCGCACGCTGAGCAACGGCAACGTCCCCTACTACTGCATCCACAAGACGCTGACCGGCCTGCTCGACGTGTGGCGCCTCATCGGCGACACCCGGGCCCGCGATGTGCTGCTGGCGCTGGCCGGCTGGGTCGACTGGCGGACGGGCAGGCTGAGCAGCAGCCAGATGCAGAACATGCTGGGCACCGAGTTCGGCGGGATGAACGCGGTGCTGACCGACATCTACCAGCAGACCGGCGACGGGCGCTGGCTCGCCGTCGCGCAGCGATTCGACCACGCCGCGGTGTTCAACCCCCTGGCGTCGAACCAGGACCAGCTGAACGGCCTGCACGCCAACACCCAGGTGCCCAAGTGGATCGGCGCGGCCCGCGAGTACAAGGCCACCGGCACGACCCGCTACCGCGACATCGCCACCAACGCCTGGAACATCACCGTCGGCGCGCACACCTACGCGATCGGGGGTAACAGCCAGGCCGAGCACTTCCGGGCGCCCAACGCGATCGCGGGCTACCTCACCAACGACACCTGCGAGCACTGCAACAGCGTCAACATGCTCAACCTGACCCGCGAGCTGTGGCTGCTCAACCCCGATCGGGTGGCGTACGTGGACTTCTACGAGCAGGCGCTGCTCAACCACATCATCGGCGCGCAGAACCCGGCCGACGGCCACGGGCACGTCACCTACTTCACGCCGCTCAAGCCGGGCGGCCGCCGCGGTGTGGGCCCGGCGTGGGGCGGCGGCACCTGGAGCACCGACTACAACTCGTTCTGGTGCTGCCAGGGGACGGGGCTGGAGGTCAACACGCGCCTGACGGACTCCATCTACTTCTACAACGGCACCACGCTGACGGTGAACCTGTTCGCCCCCTCGGTGCTGGACTGGACCCAGCGCGGCATCACGGTCACCCAGACGACGTCCTATCCGGTGAGCGACACCACGACCCTCACCGTCACGGGCAACGCCGCCGGGTCGTGGTCGATGCGCGTCCGCATCCCCTCCTGGACCACCGGCGCCACCATCAGCGTCAACGGCGAGCAGCAGGACGTGGACACCACCCCCGGCACGTACGCCGTCCTCACCCGGTCCTGGGCCTCCGGCGACACGGTGACGGTCCGCCTGCCCATGCGCGTCGTCATGAAGGCCGCCAACGACAACCCGAACGTCGCAGCCATCACGTACGGCCCGGTCGTCCTGTCCGGGAACTACGGGAACACCGCACTGTCGGCGCCGCCCGCCCTGAACACCGCGTCCATCACCCGGACCGGCACCACCGCGCTCGCCTTCACCGCGACCGCCAACGGCGCCACGGTCAACCTGGGCCCGTTCTACGACGCGCACGGGCACAACTACACCGTCTACTGGAACACCGGCGGCAGCGGCGGCGGGGGAGGGACGGCGAGCTACCGGCTGGTCAACGCGGCCAGCGGCCTCGTGCTGGGCGTCCAGAACATGTCCACCGCCGACGGGGGCCTCGCGCTGCAGTGGACCGACAACGGCACCGCCGACCACGACTGGGAGCTGATCGTGGACGGCACCGCCGTACGGTTCCGCAACGTCAACAGCGGCAAGGTGCTCGGCGTGGAGAACATGTCCACCGCCGACAACGCCCGCGTCCTGCAGTGGACCGACAACGGCACCGCGGACCACCGCTGGACGATCGCCGACGCCGGCGACGGCTCTCACAAGATCCGCAACGTCAACAGCGGCAAACTCCTGGCCATCCTCAACGGCTCGACCGCGAACGGGGCGCAGGCCGTGCAGGACCCCGACAACGGCGGCGCGGACAACCAGTGGCGGTTCGTGCCGAACGGCGCCCGGCGCATCCAGAACCTGGCCAGCGGGCTGGTGCTCGGCGTGCAGAACATGTCCACCGCCGACGGCGGCCTGGTCATCCAGTGGGGTGACACCGGAACCGCCGACCACCTCTGGACCGCGGTGGTCGACTCGGGCGGCTACCTGCGCCTGCGCAACTCCAACAGCGGCAAGGTGCTCGGCGTGGAGAACGCCGCCACCGCGGCCGGGTCGCGGGTGCTCCAGTGGGCCGACAACGGCACCTCCGACCACCGGTGGCGGCTGCGCCACGGCGCCAACGGATACTTCCGCATCCAGTGCGCCAACGGCGGCAGGGTCCTCGGCCTCAGCGGCGGCTCCACCGCCCAGGGCGCCCAGGTCGTCCTCGCCGACGACAACGGGGCGAACGACCGCCTGTGGCGGTTCGTCTGACCGGCAGGGGAGGGCGTCAGGCCCGCCAGCGGTAATGGGCGTCGGGCAGGTTCTCCTCGTTGCCGCCGCCGTCGCCCTCCGCGACGAGGGTGAAACCGTGCCGCTCGTAGAACCGCCGGGCGCCCGTGTTGCGCTGGAAGACGTACAGGTCGAGCCCGTGGGGGCGCGCCTGCTTGGCCTGGCCGAGCAGCGCGCTCCCGACGCCGCCGTTCTGGGCGCCGGGCGCGAGATACAGGTGGTCGAGCCAGCCGCCGCGCAGGGCGGCGAACCCGGCGACCCGGCCGCGCAGCTCGGCCACCCACACCTGCGACGACGGCAGCACGACGCCGGCGATCCACGCCCGGGTCTCCTCGTCGGAGTGGAGACGGGGCAGGTAGGTCATCTCGGCCCGGGCGGCGAGGAACACCTCGGCGACGTGCCCGGCGTCTCCGGGCCCCGCGCGGCGGATCAGCGGCGGGGCGTCGTGGACGGTCACCCCCGCCCTCCTCTCCGTGCGGCGGACGGCCGGGCGGCGCCGCTCACGACCCGGCGCCCAGGGCGTCGCGGGCCGCCATCAGGGCGAAACCGAGCAGGTTGAGGCCCTGCCAGGTCGAGGGGGAGGCGGCGCGCTCGTCGCCTGCGGTCAGGCCGATGCCCCAGATCCGGTCGTACGGGCTGGCCTCGACCAGGACCCGGTCCCCGGTCGCGAGCAGGTACCGCGACAACTCGGGGTTCTGGCCGAACTTGGCGATGCTGCCGCGGACCACGATGTCGAACCGGCGGGCGTCCCACACCTGCTCGTCGAAGCCGCGTACGGCCCGGCCGAGCTTCTTGGCCTCACCGGGATGACCGGCGGCGAGGATCTGCCCGGCGGTCCGGTCGTCGCCGAACAGCCAGGCCTTGTGCGCCATCATGTAGTGCTCGGCGGAGGCGAAGGTGTGGCCGTCCTCGGTGAAGGTGACCGGCCACCACTGCGACAGGCAGCCGGGGCCGACGCCTCCGTCCCGGGCGGGCCGGTGGCCCCAGAAGTACAGGTAGCGGAGGGCGCGGCCGTCCCGCTCCGCGGCGACCGCCTCGTCCACACTGCGCGGTAACAGGATCTGCTCGGACACGCCCACACCGTGCCACAGACGGCCTCGCCCCGGCCATCGGGTTTCGGCGCCGCGCAGCGCCGCCCTGCCTCGCGCCGTCCCGCGCCGTCCCGCGCCGCACCGCCAGCGCCGCACCGCCCCGGGCCGGATGTGACCTGCGGCCCTAAGCTACGTGACGGGATCGGCCCAGCGGATCCCCGTGGCGAGCCGGTCGTCGCCGAACCACGCTGCTCGTCGGTCCCCAGGGATGCTCCGGGCGTGACCGTCCCCGGGAGGAGAAGCCCGTGTTACCAGGAGGCATGACCCGGAAACGGGCGGTCTGGCTCGTCCTGGCTCATTGTCCCCAGGCCTTCGTCCCCGGGTGGTTCAGAAGCGGCTTCTGGCCACCCCTGCCGGCCCGGCGAAGGGTATGGCGCTGGGCACGCGTGCCGGGGTGGTTGGGCGACGGGGCTCTCCCGGTGGTCGTGGGAGTGGCCGCCGGGGTCGTCGCCTGGCTCCACGGTCACCGAGAGCAGGCGCCGATGGTGATCGCGGGCATCGTGATGATCGCCGTGCGGATGATGCCTTTCGCCTGGCCGCGGCGCGTGTGTCAGGCGCACGTCGCCCGGCGTGCGGACCACCCCGAGCTGTACGCGATGGTCGACGAGGTGGCCGGGACCCTGGGAGTGCGACGTCCGTCGCGTGTGTGCTTCATGGCCGTCGCGGAGGCGGCCGCCTTCCGGCTGGGACCGCGGCGTACGGAGCTGTGGATCGGCCTGCCGTACGCGATGGGCTTCGACCGGGCGGAGCTGCGAGGGTTGATCGCCTTCGAACTCGCCCTCCTGGACGCGTGCCGGACGCGGCCGCTCGCCGCGCTCATGGAGCTCTGGGCGTCGGTGCCGATCAGGAAGGACGCCGTCCGGGCGGAGGTAGCCGCCGTCGTCAAGGCCCTCATGCTGCGGGCCGACGAGGCCGGCTGCCTGGTGTCGGACCGCAGGACCATCGCGACCGCGCTTCTCCGCGGTGCGCTCCTGCCCCATTCGCTCGGCTGGTTCGCCGGCCGCTACGCCGAATTTCTGCCCGGCTTCGGGCTGTTCGCCGTGGACCTCTACCAGGGCTGGCGCTGGAAGGTGTTCGAGGACGACCTGCCGGCCCGGCTCACGCCGCGCTACCGCGAGTTGTACGCGGCGGACCCGCCCAGGCACGGGTTCATGCTCGATCGGATCGCGGAGCTGGGGGTCGCCCCGGACGAGCCGCTCCGGCCGGCGGAGGACCCGATCGTGCGGGCGCTTCACCCTGCCGTCGAGGAACGGTTCGCCCGATGGCTGCTCCGCGACCACACGGCGGGCCGGACGGTGTACTGGTCCGTCGGCTTCGCGGACATGCCCTTCTCGGTCTGGGACGCATTGATCGAACAGGGCCACGACAGCGTCCTGCTGGCCGTGGCCCACCTTTCCGGGCGGCCGGACCCGGCGCTCGACGACCTGATGGAGATCGTGGCGTCCGGGCGTATCGAGGAGCTCCAGTGGGAGCACAGGGAGGAGTCGTGCACCCACCCGTCTCCCGGAGTCTGCGCCCTGTTCCCGGTGCTGCACCGCACGCTGCGGATGCGGGGCTACACGTACGTCAACGCGCTGCGCCATCGGGAACTCGCCGGGCCGGACGGCGACGTCGTCGACGTCGTACGGCTGGCGCAGGCGATCGAGCGGGGGGACCGGCTGCCGGGGATCCTCGTGCCCGCGACGGCGTCGTGAACGAGGCGATGCGAACCGGATCGGTGTCAGGGGCCGTGATCGGTGCGCTGGATGCTCGCGGACCGGAGTGGCCACCGTCCACCTCGGTGAGGACGCCCCCGGCCAGGACCGTCTACGCCGCCGGTCAGCCACTCGACCCGACGGGCCTCGTGGTCACGGCCGACTACACGGACGGCGTGCGGGACGAGGCCCTGGCCGAGGGGTACGGCGGTTGCTCCGTGTCGGGATACGACCCGGCCAACCCGGGGACGCAGGCGATGGCCGCCTCCTCCACGGTGGCGGGCACGGCGAAGACCGCCTCGTTCCGGTCCGCGTCATAGGGGTGTGAGCCGCGGCGACCGCCCGGTGCCGGGGCCAGGGCCTTAGTCAGTCCTGGGGCGTGGGCTCACGCTCCGAGGGGTCTGCCTTGGCTGCTGAGGATCAGCTTCTCGATGCGCTTGCGGCGCCTGGCGCTGGTGATCCGCAGGGCGACGACGAGCAGGGCGAGCAGGGCGAGGACGGCCAGTTGCGGCCAGGGCAGGGCCCAGACGGAGGTGTCGATGGAGACCCGTTCGGCGGTGACGCCGGGCAGGGGCTGGCCGGCGGGGGAGGGGATCGCCATGACGGTCGTGTTGATCACGCCCATCGGCCAGGCGCCGGTGACGTGTGCGGTGAAGGTCCGGCTGCCGCCCGGCATGATCTCTCGGGCTTTGGCGTCGGAGGTGTCGTTCCAGCCGCTTTCGCCGGTGAGGGTGGAGGTCAGGATCCGGGAGTCGGGGGCCAGGCGGACGTTGCCGATGTTGGCGACGGTGTAGGTGACCTCGACCGATCCGGCGGTGAAGGGGTTCCATGACCAGGTGTATTCGGCCTTGACGTCGCTGACGGCGACTTTGGCCACGTAGGCGCCGCTGACGCGGATGTTGAGGCGGACGCCGACCCGGTTTTGGACCCTGACCTGGCCGGAGACGGTGTCCACGGAGGCGGTCACGCCCGCGGGGTGGTCTCCGGGGGTGGCGTTTTGGGGGATGGTGACCTTCACGG
This sequence comes from Microbispora sp. NPDC004025, assembly GCF_053604425.1. Taxonomy (NCBI): domain Bacteria; kingdom Bacillati; phylum Actinomycetota; class Actinomycetes; order Streptosporangiales; family Streptosporangiaceae; genus Microbispora; species Microbispora sp. NPDC004025. The sequence goes on from NZ_JBSGHN010000017.1 coordinate 213,891, forward strand.
GCACGACGGTGGTGGCTCCGGCGGCGATGGTGACCTTGTCGGGGATCTCGATCCAGGCGCCGCCGTCGACGGGTTTGGCGTCGGAGGGGCGCATGTCGAAGTAGCCCTTGGAGGTCAGGTAGCCGTCGTTGGCGTCGATGGCGAAGTCGACCGGCTGGGTGGAGCGGTTGATGACGGCGATGTGCTCGGTGGTCTGCTGCCCGCCGGCGAGTTCGATGTCGATGACGCGGCGGCCGTCGGGGCCGTTCGCGTCGGCGGGTACGACCGACCAGGTGACATCGGCGCTGGAGGGGGTGGCGAGGGCGACCACGGCGACCAAGGTGACCATGGCGGCCAGTACGGTCGCGCCGAGGGCATGAAGCACGGGCGGCAGGGCGTGGAGGCCCCGCGTGCGGCTCTTGGTCGGCAACGGTCTCTCCTGTCTCAGGATGGGCGTCCGGGCCGTGTCCGGGGGTGATCGATCGGGTGATCGATCGGCCCGGACGCCCACGTCTTGGGTGGAGTCCAGCCTCCGGTTCAGGACTGGTTGAACAGCGAAAGCGTCAGGGTGGAGTGGTACTCGCCGGCGGCGACGTCGACGGCGGTGCGCAGGGCGAGGTCGGCGTTGACCTTCGAGGTGCCGATCTCGTCGGAAGAGTTGGCGGTCGAGACCAGCAGCTCCTGGCCCTCCAGACCCACCTCGGGAGCCCCGGTGCCGTCGGAGATGACACTGGAGACCGGCTCACCGGCCGAGACCGCACCGGTGGAGGAGTCGCTCAGCAGACGCGGCTTCCAGCCCAGGTACTCCGGGCCGATGGTCTTGGCCGGGTCGTCGGCCGCGACGAACTGGCTGGCCTGGCCCACGACCGCCCAGTACTCCCCGTCGGGAATCTCCTCGGGGGTGCGGGTGTCGGTCACCGTGACCGTCGGCAGAGTGCCGGTGAACTGACGGGCGGCGGCGTCGGAGCCGTTCTCCTGCAGGGACACCCCGTTGTTGTCGGCCACGGTCATCGACAGCTGACCCGGCGTGGTGGTGGGCTGGATGTTCACCGACACGTCGATGCCGCTGCCGGGCTCGTCGTCGGCCAGCGCGGGACCGGCCAGGCCGGCACCGGCCAGGGAGAGGCCGAGCACCGACGCGGCGAGCAGCTGCGTGGTCCTGGTGATTTTCATGTGATCATTCGCTCCATCTATGAGGGGCGGGGCCGGCCGGCTGGTCGGCCGGCCGGCCCCGGGTTGTGCTAGGGCGGTGTCCTCGTCGTGGGGACCGTGGTCACCGCCCGTGTGCGGTCAGCGGCAGCTGGCCGCGGTGTAGGCCGCGTCGTAGGACGAGGTGACCTGCTTGCCGCCGATCGTCGCGGTGCCGGTCACGGTGACCTTGCCGGCGTCGATCTGGGCGGTCCGGGTGTTGAAGGACTGGTAGGCCTGCTTGCCCGGAGCCACGTCCGCCACGGTCTTCTTGCCGAACGGGGTGTTCAGCTCGATCGTGGCCGGCGCGTCGCCGTCGTTGACCGCCGTCACGGCGAGGTACACCGAGCTGCCGATGCAGCGCGGCGCGGCCGTGACGGTCAGCTTGACCTCCGCCGAGGGAGCCGCGGAGATCGTCAGCGAGAGCGTCTTGATCTCCTCGGTGTTCCCGGCCTTGTCGGTCGAGCGGTAGCGCAGCTGGTGCTGGCCCTCGCCCGAGACGGTCACCGGAGCGGTGTACGCCGTCCAGTCGCCGCCGTCGACCGAGTACTCGGTCTTGGCGACGCCGCTGCCGCCGGTCTCGTCGACCGCCTTCAGCGTGACCGTGACCGGGCCGGTGAACGAGCCGCCCTCCGGCTGCGCCGGGTCGGTCGTCGCCGTCGTCACCGGAGCGGTCTTGTCCTCGCTACCCGCCTTGATCAGCTTGAAGTAGTCGAACTTGACCGTCTTGGACGCGGTCTGGTTGGTGCCGATGGTGTAGACACCGACCTTCGACGCGTTCGCCACGGCGCTGTTCTTCACCGCGGTGACCGTGCCGTTGGTGGCCAGGTCGGTCCAGGTGGTGCCGTCGGAGGAGTAGGAGCCGGTGAAGCTGTCTCCCACCTTCTTCAGGCGCAGCCACCACACACCGGTGGTGCGGTTGTTGACCTGCGGCTGCGGGTTCTGCACGGTGCCGCCGACCTCGCTGCGCAGCTCGATCGTCCGCGCCACCGTCGACCCTGCGGCGTTGGTGGTGAGGAAGTCGAACTTCACGTAGTTGTCGTCGTCGCCGTAGACGATCAGGCCGCCCTGCTGGTACTGCTCGCTGAGAGCAGAGCCGTCGACCTTGGTCTCCAGCGTCCAGTCACCGCTCGGCGCCTTCTGCAGGATGAAGTTCTTCGGAGCGCCGTTGGGCGTCCCGTAGATGTCACCCGTGGTGGTGTCGATCTCCAGGTTGCCGCCCGTCACACGCAGCGTGGCCGGGTCGGAACGGACGATCGAGTCCCAACGGCAGTTGTCGAGCGAGGTGCCGTTGAAGTCGTCGTCCGGGTTCGGGCCGGTCGCCTTGTCGTCCGGCGTGATGTGGAACCAGTCGAAGGCCGCGTCCACCACCGGGTGGTTGGCCCCGGCCAGCGAGATCAGGCCGATCTTCGGGTTGGTGATCCCGGCGAGCGGCTTGGTCTCGGACATCGCGGTGAAGTTGCTGCCGTCCGACGAGTAGTGCGCGGTGATGTTGGTGCCGTCGCTGATGAACCGCACGTACACCGTGTCGGGGTAGGCGTCCCCGAGCTGAGCCGTGTTGCTCGCCGTCACCTCGTTGGGGTTGCCCTTGTCCTCACGGATGAACTGGAAGACGCGGTTGGCGTGGTTGGACCCGTTGGTCGACCGCGCCTGCAGCACCATCTTGGCGTAGTTGTCGTCGTCGCCGTAGATGATCAGGCCCGCCTGCTGGTACGCGTCACGCGCGTCCATGGTCAGCTTGGCCGTGGCCGTCCAGGCACCCGAGGGAGCCGGCTGCACGACGATGTTCGGCGTGTTGTTGGTCGTCTGGTAGATGTCGGTGGTCGACGTCGGGATGATGAGCTTGCCGTCGGCGACCCTGAGGTCCTGGTTCTCCCGGACGACCGACCAGCGGTCACGGTCGAGCTGGGTGCCCAGGAAGTCGTCGGAACGACCGGAGAAGCACACCGTGGCCGGCGCGTTCACCTTGATCTCGACCTTGGCGCTGGACGACGCGCCCTTGCTGTCGGACGCGGTCACAACGGCCGTGTAGGTGCCCGGCGCGTTGTAGGTGTAGCTCGCGTTCGCCGTCGTCGGCTGCGGCGAGCCGTTCACCCCGAAGTCCCACTTGTAGGTGATCGGGTCGCCCTCGGCGTCGGTGGCCGCCGCCGTGAAGTCGACCTTCAGCGGAGCGATGCCCGTGGTCGGGTTCGCCGTCACGGTCACGACCGGACGCTCGTTCTCCGTGGCGCCCTTGCCGATGAAGTCGACCCAGTTGAAGTTGACCAGGTAGGCGTCGTTGGCCGCGCTCGCCGGCTTGCGCACGACGAAGTAGAGCGGGCCGCTGGTCGTCGGAACGTTGTTCAGGTTGACCGTGATGTCCTTGAACGTGTTCCAGCCGCCGGTCGGGGCGATGTCCGCCGAGCCGATCAGCGTCCCGTTGTTCGGGTCGCCGGCACGGACCTGCACGGTGCCGCCGGCCCCGCCCGAGGCGGCACGCAGCCGGATCGCGCTGATGTTGGTGAGGTTGACCGGGTCGAACGACCACCAGTCGCCGTCCTGGACGAAGGCGATGTGCTTGGCGCCGCCCGCGCTGTCGGTGGTGTTCTCGGCCTCGACGCCGGCGGCGTCCGTGCCCACCCCGCCGGTCACCCGGCCGGTCTGCGTGAAGTGCTCGGCCTGCTTGCGCTTGGGCTGCAGGAGCACCTCGCCACGCCCGGTCAGCGACGGGGCGTCGCCGTTGCCCTTGTCGGCGTAGCTGGCCTCGATCGCGTAGTACAGGTTGTCGGTCTCGCCGTGGCCCGCCTGCTGGGTCTGGACGGTGCCCTCACAACCGTTGTACTGGTCGAGCGGGTGGCCGTGGCTGTCGTGACCCAGGATCGCCTGGATCTTGACCTTGTCGCAGTCGATCGTCCCGTCCTCGGGGTCGGTGACGGTGACCTTGAACTTCACCTGGTCGCCGAACTCGAAGAACGCGCCGTTCGGCGGCAGCTCCACCTTGACCGTCGGCCGGTTGTTGCCGGCGACGACGATGACGGCGGCCGTCGCGGTCTCGCCCTCCTCGTTCTTGATGGTCAGGACCGCGTTGTACTGACCCGCCTTCTCGTAGGTGAAGGAGGGGTTGGCCTCGGTGGAGTCGGTCTTGCCGTCACCGTCGAGGTCCCAGGCGTAGGTGAGCGCCTGGCCGTCCGGGTCGCGGCTGCCCTCGCCGGAGAACTTGACGGTCAGCGGCAGCGGGCCGTCGGTCTTGTCCGCCTCGGCGTGGGCGACCGGCAGGGGGTTGCCCTTGATGTAGTTGATGCGGTAGATGCCGGAGTCGGCGTTGTCGCCGCCGAAGCCCGAGCCCCACTCGATCATGTAGAGCGCGCCGTCGGGGCCGAACTTCAGGTCCATCGGCTTCTTGAAGCTGAGGGACGAGAGGATCCGGTTCATCTCGACGAGCTTGGTGCCGTTCTCGTCGAGCTGGAACGACCACACCTGGTTGTTGTTCCACTCACCGAAGACGGCCTTGCCGTCCCAGTAGGCCGGCCACTTCACGTTCGACTTGAGGTCGGCGTTGTAGCGGTAGACCGGGCCACCCATCGGCGCGCCGCCGCTGAGCTCGGGGAAGGTCGTGTTGGCCTGGTAGTGGTACCAGACCGTGGCCGGGATCACCGGCGGCAGGTTGGTCAGGCCGTCGTTGTTCGGCGACTCGTTGACCGGCGCGGCGCAGTTGAACGCCTGGCCCGACTGCCGGGTGTTGAAGTCGTAGTCGATGTACGGCGTGTTGTTGCCGATGCAGTACGGCCAGCCGTAGTTACCCGGCTTGGAGATGAGGTTCCACTCGACCGTGTTCTGCGGGCCACGGGTGGCGTTCGCCGAGTTGGCGTCCGGACCGTACTCGCCGAGCATGATGTTGCCCGTCTTCGGGTCGATACCCATGCGGAACGGGTTGCGGAAGCCCATGCCGTAGATTTCCGGCTTGGTCTTCGCGGTGCCCGGAGCGAACAGGTTGCCGGCCGGGACGGTGTAGGTGCCGTCGGCCTCGGGGTGGATCCGCAGCAGCTTGCCGCTCAGGCTGTTGGTGTTGGCCGAGGAACGCTGCGCGTCCCAGGCCGCACGGCCCGACCGCTCGTCGATCGGCGAGTAGCTGTCGGAGGCGAACGGGTTGGTGTTGTCACCCGTCGCCAGCCACAGGTCGCCGGTCTTCTGGTCCATGAGCATGCCGCCGCCGTGGTGGCAGCACTCGGCCCGCTGCACCGGAACGTCGAGGATCTTCTTCTCGCTCGACAGGTCCAGCGTGTCACCGGTGACCGTGAACCGGCTCAGCCGGTCGACGTTCGCCGCGCTGGGCGAGTAGTAGAGGTACACCCACTTGTTGGTGTCGAAGTTGCGGTCGAGGGTGATGCCGAGCAGACCGCTCTCGTTGGCCGTGAAGACGTCCAGCTTCGCGGCCGTGACCGTGCCACCGGTGGGCTTGATGACCTTGACCTCGCCGAGCCGGTCCACGTAGAACACGCGGCCGTCGTTGGCGATGCTCATCATCATCGGGTTCGACGTGTTGTCGTCGAGGGTGACCTTCTCGAAACTGCTGCTCTGCGAGGCCGAGCAGTCGGCCTTCTCAGCGCCGGCGGCGGTCTTGATGCCGCCCAGCAGCAGCTTCAGGAAGTTGGCCTCGCTGTAGTTCTCCTTCTGGTGGCCGAGGCCGGTGTACCACGAACGGCCGCCGTCGTAGTCCTGGCACCAGGTGTTCGGGTGGTCCGCCCCCATCGTGGCGCCGGTGTAGGACTTCTCGTCCATCGACGTCAGGACGTGGACCGTGCCACGCGGGTTCGTCTGGTAGTCGTACCACTCGTCGGTACGGACCCAGTTCGTCGGCAGGCCCTTGGTCGACGGGTGCGCAGGGTCCTCGACCTTGACGGTCGCCTGCTGGATCGCCGGGTGCTGCTTGAAGTACGCACCGACGAGCTTGCCGTACCAGGCCCAGTTGTATCCGCTGTCGGCGGCGGCGTGGACGCCCACGTAGCCGCCGCCCTTCTGGATGTAACGCTGGAACGCGTCCTTCTGAGCCTGGGTGCTCACCGGGTCGCCGGTCGTGGACATGAAGACCACGGCCTGGTACTTCGCCAGGTTCTCGTCGGTGAACGCGGCGCTGTCCTCGGTCGTGTCGACCGCGAAGTTGTTCTCCTGACCGAGCTTCTGCACGGCCGCGATGCCCTCGGGGATCGAGTCGTGCCGGAAGCCGGTGGTCTTCGAGAAGACCAGAACCTTGAAGTCGGGCTCCGCGGCCGCGGTGGCGGCCTCGGCGCTCACCGGCGCCGACAGGAGCGTGATGGCGGGAGCAGCGATGGCGAGTGCCATCGCCGCCGCGGACAGACGTCTGGGACGCCGTCCGCTTGGCTGGGCCGCGTTGTGCGGCCAGGCCCACGTTCGAGAACGTGGTGTCATGGAAAACCCTTCCTGACCGGGGGGACGTCAGGCAAGGCGCGCGCCGCCGCGCTTGTTGCCACTTGGTCGAAGCGGATATTTCGGTTGCTGGAGGGTGCCGTCTCCAGGTCTGTGGGGGCCGTCAGCGTCAGTAGGCTGCCGGCCTGGGTAATGAATCCATGATCGTGGTCGGGTCGTCGATGATCTGGTTCACCACCATGCTCGCGGCGCCGCGGGACGCGGCGCCGAAGCCGAGTGTCGAGGCGACGAACCGGCACTGAGTGGCCGGTGCGGCCATCACGAGCCGTTGCAGCTGGTCCTGCGCGTGCGGCAGCAGCCACTCGGCCAGTGAGGCGAAATAGCCTCCGATGACGATCACGCGGGGGTTGAACAGGTTGGCCACGATCGAGCCGCCGAGCCCGAGCCACTGACCGACCTGCGCCACCGCCTGCATCATCCGCCGGTCGCCCGAGGCCAGGCCCCGGGCGATGTCGGCCACTCGTTCACCGGGGTCCGGAACCGGCATGCCGGGCAGGCCGTACGCCTGCTCGGGCATGGCGGCGCGGACGAGCGCGGCCAGTCCGACCTTGGTCTCCCAGCAGCCGATGCGGCCGCAGCCGCACTGGTCGCCGTTCGGGTCGACCCGCAGATGCCCGACCTCGCCGGAGAAGCCGTCCGCTCCCCGCAGCAGCTTGCCGCCGGAGATGATGCCGCCGCCGACGCCCACCTCGCCGGTGAGGTAGACCAGGTCGGGCGTGCCCGCCGCGACCCCCGAGGTGAACTCGGCCAGTGCGGCGAGGTTGGCGTCGTTGTCCACGCGCACGGGCACGCGCAGCGAGCCGAGCATCGCGGAAAGCTGGTCCGCCAGCGGCAGGTCCTGCCAGTAGAGGTTCGGCGCGAGCGTCACGACGCCGCGCGCCACGTCCACGAGGCCGGGTACGGCCACCACGATGCCCGCGGGCATGGCGCCGGCCCGCGCCATCGCCTCCACGGACTCCTTGGCCACGAGCCCGAGCCGGCGCACCGCGCTGTCCGGGCGGCTGCCCATCGTGTCGAAGACCACCCGGCGCTCGACCAGGACGCGGCCGCTGAGGTCGGTGCCGTGGACCGCGATGTAGTCGACGTTGATCTCCATGCCCAGAGCGCCGACGTGCGCGCCGTGCAGCGCCACCGTCCGCCTGGGACGTCCGACGGCGCCCACGTGCTCGACGCCGAGCTCCCGCACCAGCCGCCGTTCGAGGAGCTCGGACATGAGGCTGGAGACGGTGGCCCGGTGCAGTCCCGTCGCGTCGGCGATGTCGGCGCGGGACAGGGTGACATGGTCGCGCAGTTCGCGGAGCACCATCGAGAGGTTCGCCCGGCGCAGCGCGGCGGGGCCTGCCGGCGGAGAGCCACCCCAGGGACGGGTGAGGTGCGACTCGTACGTCACTCTGCCCTCACCTGCCCTTTGTTTGTCTCTGAGATCAATTAATCAGGGTTGTAACACGCAGGTGTCCGAACGTGCACCCCCGGGACGCGTAACGAGTTGGCATCGCTCCGTTCCGCCGCAGGTCAGGGTCAATTTGTGACCTGGTTACCGGAACGTTACGCAAATCACTGCCGGTTCCCCCTTGTGCCTGGAGGAAATCAGCGCCTTTAATTCGGCCAGCCATGCGAACTAATTGAGGGAGAGCGGTGGACCACAGCAGGGCCGACGGCCGTACGGCCGACTCGCCGAGTCGGGGTGGGTCCGCGGGTGTTCCCGCGGACCAGGCCACCGTGCGCCGTTCCAACCTTGCTCTGGTGCTGCGGCACGTGAGCGCCTACGGCCCGTGCTCCCGGTCGGCCGTCGCCGTCGCGACCGGGTTGAACAAGACGACCGTCACTAGCCTGGTGAACGAGTTGCAGGCACGAGGGCTGGTCAAGGAGACCGGACCACAGCACGCCGGCTCCGTGGGCCGCCCGAGTGTCGCGCTCGTCCTGGACGGTTCGGGGGTCGGCGCCCTGGGCGTGGAGGTCAACGTCGACTACATCGCCGCCTTCGCCACGGACCTGGCCGGCAGAGTGCTCGCCGACCGGCGCATCGGCTTCGACGCCATGGGGTCCAGTCCGGAACACTCGCTCGACGAGCTGGCCCGGATGGTCGAGCGGACCGTCGCCGACCTCGACCGGATCGGGGTCGCTCCCGCGGGGATCACCGTGGCCGTTCCCGGTCTGATCGACACGACCACCGGCACCGTCGTCGTCGCCCCGAATCTCGGCTGGCGCGGGGTGGCGGTGGCCGAGCGGCTGTCCCAGGCCGACATCCGCGCGGACATCCCCATCGCCGTGGACAACGACGCCAATCTCGCCGCGCTGGCCGAGTTCACCTCGGGGGTCGCGGCGGGCACGCCCGACCTCGTCTACCTCACCGGCGAGGTGGGCGTCGGCGGCGGCATCATCTCCGGCGGCCGGTTACTGGGCGGCGCGGACGGGTTCGCCGGGGAGGTCGGCCACGTCATGGTCGACCCTTCCGGTGAGTCGTGCCGCTGCGGCCGTGTCGGCTGCTGGGAGACCAAGGTCGGACTGGCCGCGCTGGTGCGCATGGCCACGCCCGACCGCGCGTACGGCACCGGCCGGCAGCTCGTCCGCGACCCGGAGGAGCGGCTGGCCGAGATCGAGCAGCGCCGGGCCGAGGGAGACCCCCGCGTCGAGGCGGCCCTCGCGGAGGTGGGCCGGTGGCTCGGGCTCGGAGCCGCCACACTGGTCAACCTCTTCAACCCACGGGTGATCGTGCTCGGCGGCTACTTCGCCAGGCTCGCCGATCGGCTCATTCCCGCGGCCCAGGAGGAACTGGTCCGCCTGAGCATCACCGGGGCCGTCGACCGCTGCCGGTTCGTCGCCTCCGGCCTCGGTTTCGGCGCCGCCTCGCGCGGAGCGGCCGGCGTCGTCGTCGAACGAGCGCTGGCGGATCCCACGGCGATCGCGATCCGACATCGCAGCCATCGGGGGGCGTGAGGCACCTCGATGACCCAATTACCCCACTCGCGGTGGACCCGCGTGTCCACCGCTCCGTCCCCGCGTACCGCCCGTCCCCTCTGATCGTTCCGTCCCCCCAGACTTCCCGTCCGTCCGACCGTCCCGCTCGGCCGCCGGCACCCCCGCCCATCCCGCGTGCCTGCGGTCATAGCGCATGCGGTCGGGCGGACGGGATCACCACCTGTCTCTGCCCCTCACCACAAGAACGTCCCGCCCGCCTGACCGGCTGTCCGGACCGCAGCGGCACCGTTGACGCCGACCTCGGTGCCGCCGCGGTGGTGCCAAACCGGCGCCGTCAGGCGGGCGGGGCCACCACCGTGTCCCTATCCCCAGGAGGCTCCTGTGCCGCAGTCATCGTCCGACTCGGCGTCTCTACTCGTTATGCGAGGAATCGTCAAGCAGTTCCCCGGCGTGCGTGCGCTGGACGGCGTGGACCTTGAGGTCAGGGCCGGGGAAGTGCACTGCCTGCTCGGCCAGAACGGTGC
>NZ_JBSGHN010000018.1:0-30374 GCF_053604425.1 Microbispora sp. NPDC004025
GCCCCCTCGATCTGATACGCCGCGGTGGCCGTGCCCCACACAAAGCCCGCGGGAAAGGTCCGCGGCATGGCGGGACGTTCGTCGGTCGCCGTCATTCCCTGTTCGCTCCAGGTTCCGTGCCCGCTCCGGTGAACAGCCCGGACACGGCGGCCGGCCGTGCGGGCGATGGGACCGTTCCCCCGGCAGCCACGGGACCCGCCGAGCCGTACGGCGGGCACACACGCGGGCAGACGGGGTTCCGCAGCGAACACCTGAACTCCCTCGCAGGAGGAAGGGGAAGCGGCTGCGAGACGTGACAGCGGCCGAGCCCGTGGCAACGAGAAAGCGCCGGCCGATGCCCGCCATCACACATAAAAGGAGGGGAAGCTGTCAAGTCACGAAAACGTGACGGAGGGAAATTCTGCTTACTGGTTGACGAGTCGCCCGATGATTGCGTATTTTCGGGGAAACCGGTTGCATGAAACCGGTTACAGCGAGATGCGATAGCGTTTGGTCCGTGGCAACGATCAGAGAGCTGGCGCGCCTGTGCGGCGTGTCTCCCGCGACTGTCTCCCGCGTCTTCAACAACCCCAAGGTGGTGAATGCGAAGACCAGGGAGCAGGTCCTGCGGACGGCGCGTCAGATCGGCTACCTGCCCAACGAGTCGGCCCGCACGCTGGCCACCAAGAAGTCCTTCATGGTCGGCCTCGTGTGGGACACCGACCACCGCCGCCCCGGCTGGCGGCACCCGTTCTTTCAGGAAATTCTCATCGGCCTGAAGACCGCGCTCAGCGGGCGCGGCTACCACCTGCTCATGCTGGCCACGAGCGGGGAACCGACCGAGGACGCCTACGTACGCGCCGTGCGCAGGCACAACCTGGACGGCGTGGTGATGATCGACAGTGGCACCTGGGATCCCTCACTGCGGCAACTGGCCGAATCGGGCGTCCCCTGCGTCAGCCTCGACCGTCCCGTGCAGGGTCCCCGCGCCACGTACGTCACCTCGGACAACGTCGGCGGCGCCCGCCTCGCCGTACGGCACCTGCACGAGCAGGGGCGCCGGGCCATCGCCACGATCACGGGCCCGGCGCACACGCGGCCGGGCGCCGAGCGCCTGCAGGGCTACCAGGACGAACTGGCCCGGCTGAGGCTGCCGCGCCGGCCCGAGTTCGTGGTCGAGGGCGACTTCTACCTGTCGGGCGGCCACGCCGCGATGCGCCGCCTGCTGGAGGCCGACGACCGGCCCGACGCTGTGTTCGTCGCGGGCGACGAGATGGCCGTCGGCGCGCTGGTCGCGATCGGCGAGGCCGGCCTGAAGGTGCCCGAGGACATCGCCCTGGTCGGATTCGACGACATCGAGGTGGCCGCGCTCGTCCCACCGGGCCTGACGACCGTCGCCCAGGACAAGGACGGATTCGGCATCGCCGCCGCGGAGGCGGTCGTCTCCATGATCAACGGCGCGGACGCCCCGCCGCCCCGGATCCTGCCGGCCACGCTCGTCGTGCGCGGCTCCAGCACACCTCCGCTTTGAGCCCCGTCCCCCTTTGAGAAGCCGGTCACCGCGCCGAAAGCAAACCGGGATCCTCGTCAGGCCGGTTGCCACACCGAAAGCAATCCTCTCCCCGCTCGGGCCGGGCACCGCACCGGAACCGCGGTCCTCGTCCGGGCCGGTCACTGCGCCGGAAGGAACCTCCGGTCCTCGCGAAGTCCGCTTCGCTGGACCTTCGCTGCGGTCCTCGCTCCCTTCCGCTCCGCTCCCTCCGCCCCGAGGGTGAGACCTATGGGGACAGCGTGCATTCTGGAGCGCTGTGCTCCCGGAGGCGCTTATCGTGATGAGGCATCCATCGCTTTGATCCTCCGGGGGACTTCCGTGTCCGAGCAGTCCTGGCCTGCCCGCATCCGTGCCGAGTTCGCGCAGCGCGTGCTGGATTTGCGGCACCATCACCCCGGGGTCCTCGCCTCGCTGGACCAGCACATGGCCGCCGTCAGGCACGCCATCGCGGAGCTGGGCGAGCGGGTGGGGCCCGCCTCTCTGGTCGCCTACCTGATCGGCTACTGGGACGGCGCGCGGGACAAGGGCTGGCGGGCGCCCGGACCGGACCAGCCGCTCGACTTCGCCGCCCTGCGTATGACCGCCGTCTGCCTGATGCTCGACGCCGCGGCCGAACCGGCCTGACGACACAGCGGCGGGGCGCCCCTCCCCGTGGAGGGACGCCCCGCGACGAACGGCGACGCGCTCACCCGCGCGGCGACGGAGGCTCCTCCGGGGGATTCGGCCAGGAGGAGGTGGGCCGCGCCTCGCCCGGCGCGTCCTGCGGCATCGGGGCGCCCTGTGTTCCGGGGGCACCCTGTGTACCGGGAACCCCCTGAGATCCCGCCTGCGCACCCGGCGAGACCGTGTTCCCCGGCGAGACCGTGCCGGCCGGAGGGACAGGGGTCGTCGGTGCGCCCGGGGCGGCCGGCGGAGTGCTCTCGGGATACGCGGGCCGCGGCGCCTGCGCACCCCCGGTGTCCGGCGCGGCACCCTGCGGGTACGCCGCCGAGGCAGGCTGGGCGAAGGCGCCCACCCGCTGCTCGGGCCGCGGCACGGCGACCGTCTCCATCGCGTCGGCACGGCCCCGGCTGTAGGCCGCGGCCTGGGCGCGGATGGTGTCGGTCTCGGCCTCCGCGCGATTCAGCCAGTGCTCCCAGCGCTGCTGCATGGGCCGGACCAGGCCCCCGCCGACGCCGACGATGAGGATGCCGGCCACGGCGGCCAGGAAGGCGATCAGCACCGGGGTCGTGACGGTGGTCGCGACCTCGATCTGGTTGAGCGCGGCGATGACGCCGAGGCCGATGATGAACACCGACGCGATCGTGGCCAGCGCCCGGCCGTACGACAGGGAGCCCAGAGCGGAGGTGACGATGTCCTTGACCGCCCTGGCGATGGCCGTGGCGACCACGATGATGACGATCGCGACGGCGGCCTTGGGCAGCCACGCCACCACTCCGGCGAGCAGCTCGCTGACGGGGTTGGGCCCGAAGACGGAGAAGGCGATCTGCAGCGTGACCAGCAGGACCGCGTAGTAGACCAGTTTCGCGAGCAGACCGGACGCGTCGTACTTGCTGCGCGCCAGCGCCCGCCCCACGCTGCCGCGCTCGACCCAGCGGTCGAACCCGACGCGTTCGAGAACGGCGTCGACGGCCTTCCGCAGTGCCTTGGCGATCAGCCAGCCCACCGCGAGGACGACGACGAAAGCGAGGAACTTGGGGACGAACGTGGCGACCGACGACCAGGCGTCAGCCACTCCTCTTCCCCAGTCGACCGGAGCGGCCATGGGTCCTCCTGTTCAGAGCCTTCCACGACGTACGACGCCCACGGCTACCCGGTGATCCGCGTCTCATACCGGATGTGTGTCCGGCCGGGCACGCAAGGCGACGCTCCGGCCCGCAGCGGTGCACGTCAACCCTGCCGTCGCGCCCGGAGAAAAATCCCGATCCCCTTTGGTTCCGTATGCTGTACGGTACGGCATACGGAGAGAGAGGGGCTGTTCGTGTACGAGCCGAGCGACGAGGAACTGAAGAGCGTCGAGGACTGGTTCGCCCAGTACGACGCGCTGGCCGAGCAGGGGGAGATCGAGAAGCTGGCCGGCCTCGCGGTCTTCCCTATGAACCTGGTCACCGACGTGCCGGGCGGCTTCGCCGCGGTGCGGCAGTGGACGCGCGAGGAGTACGTCGAGGCGATGAAGGAGGCCATGGGCGGCGGAACGGCGGGGCTCGGGCTCGAGTCGGTGCGGACGCCGCGTTTCCTCAGCCCCAACCTCGTGTTCGTGGAGACCACGGCGACGATGACCGTCGAGGGCCGGAGGGAGAGCATGCACTACGGCGACCTGCTGGTGCGCACCGAGGAGGGGTGGGCGTTCCAGACGATGGCACAGGGCGGCTGGGGTCACGGCTGGCCGCCCGCCAGGCGCGGCTGATTCACCGCTGATCCGGCACACGCGGCGCGGGAAAAACAAACTGCGCACGAAACCGCGGCGCGGTTAGGATTTCCGCTGTCGCGAAGGATCCGCCGGCTCGAAAACAGCTACAAGAGCCGCCGGTCTCCGGAGCGGCACATGAATGACAAAGCACCTCCCGGTGCGAAGGCGACGGTTACTTCTCAGGATCGAGCGGCCGCTCGAGGTGAACGAGCACTGTGCCGCCGCCGAATCCGATCTCGGGAGGGCACAACTCGATATGCACCTCCCGGTGCGAAGGCAGCGGTTACTTCGAGGTTCGAATCCTTACAGCTCCCCATCGGGGCTGCCGGCCCCCAGGCGGGCCAACCGCCGCCACCCCGATCTCGGGAGGAGCACGACTTCACCGGCCGCGCCCGGTGCGAAGGCAACGGTTACTTCGATTCGGGATCGAGTGGTCGCAGGTTCGAGTCCTGCCCGGCCGGAAATCCGGCCGGTAGCTCAGCCGGCAGAGCGCTGTCACCGTCGCCGCTTCCGATCTCGGGCGCGTTCCGGACAACGAGGACGGGCTCCTTCCCCGGAGTGGAAGGAGCCCGTTCTCATGGCGAAGTTCAACACCGGCACGGCCGGGCCCGCGACGGTCAGCCCGGTCACCACCGAGGCCGTCCCGCGCGGTCGTACGCACGAGGGCGCGCCCGGCTACCACCGCGACCCCAGGTCGGAGCTGTTCGTCCTCGCGGTGTCGAACATGGTCGGTGAGAACACCTTCTACGAGAGGGCGGGCGACCGCGACGGCAGGTTCCGCGCCCTCGTCCACCGGGTCGCGGTCGAGGACGGCGACTGGATGGCCCGTTTCCTGCCGTGGCTGCGGGGCGAGGCGAACATGCGCTCGGCGTCCCTGGTCGCCGCCCTGGAGTCCGTGCGCGCCCGCCTCGCCGCCGGACTGCACGGCGGGAACCGCGAGCTCGTCGCCTCCGTGCTCCAGCGGGCGGACGAGCCGGGAGAGGCACTCGCCTACTGGACGTCCCGGTACGGCCGGGCCGTCCCCAAGCCGGTCAAGCGGGGCACCGCCGACGCCGTGCGGCGGCTCTACACCGAGCGCTCCCTGGTCAAGTACGACAGCGGCGCCCGCGGCTTCCGCTTCGGCGACGTCGTCGAGCTCGTCCACCCCACCCCCGCGGACGACCGGCGTGCCTGGCAGGGCGACCTGTTCGCGCACGCGCTCGACCGGCGCCACAACCGCGACAAGCCGATCCCCGCGTCGCTGCGGACGCTGCGTGAGCGGGCGGCGCTGCTCGCCCTTCCGGCGGAGGAGCGCCGGACGGCGCTGTCCGCACCGGAGCGCCTCGCCGCCGCGGGCATGACCTGGGAGGCGCTCGCCGGCTGGCTGCAGGGCCCGATGGACGCACAGGCCTGGTCGGCCGTCATCCCGTCGATGGGATATATGGCGCTTTTGAGGAATTTGCGGAACTTCGACGAGGCCGGCGTGGGCGACGACGTCGCCGAGCGGGTCATCGCGAGGCTCACCGACCCGGAGGAGGTCGCGCGTTCCCGGCAGCTGCCGTTCCGGTTCTTCTCGGCGTACCGGAACGCGCCCTCGCCCCGGTGGGCCCACGCCCTGGAGACGGCGCTGACGCTCGCCACCCGCAACGTGCCGTCGTTCGGGGGGCGCTCGCTCGTGCTCGTGGACACGTCGGGGTCCATGACGTCCGGGGCGGTCTCCGCGCGGTCGACGGTCGCGCCCGTGGATGCGGCGGCGCTGTTCGGCGTGACCCTCGCGGCGCGCGGCGACCGGGTCGACCTCGTGGGTTTCGCCGACGGCGTCTTCCGGCACGAGATCCGGCCGGGGGCGTCCGTGCTGCGCGAGGTCGAGCGGTTCCGCGCCCGGATCGGCGAGGTCGGCCACGGTACGCGGATCGCCGACGCGCTCACCCGGTCCTGGCACGGTCACGACCGGGTGGTGATCCTCTCGGACATGCAGACCATGGCCGGGTCCCGCCGAGGAGGGGTCACCACCGCGGTTCCGGCGAGCGTGCCGGTGTACGGCTTCAACCTCGGCGGCTACCGGGCCGCCGCGATGCGGACCGGCTCGGCGAACCGGCACGAGTTCGGCGGCTTCTCCGACGCCTGCTTCCGGATGATCCCCTTGCTGGAGGCGGGTGCGTCGGCCGGCTGGCCGTTCTGACCTCGGCGGCGGCACGGCGAGGGCCCGGTCCTGGCGCTGCGTGCTCCGCCAGGACCGGACCTTCGGGGGACCACGTCGTCGCTCACGCAGGGGGCGACGCAGCGCGCTCCGGACAGTTGTATAGGCTTCCTATGTAAATCTGGTTCCCGTCCGGAGGAACACCTGTGTCCGTCTCCCCGAACGCCGATCCGCCCGAGGACGCCCACCCGGTCTCGGCCATCCTGGACGACCTCGCGGTGCTCGCCGTACGGCGGCTGTCCACGCGCGAGATCAGCCTCACGGCCGCGACCACCCTGTCGTACCTGGACAGGAACGGCCCGGCGCGGCTCAGCGTGCTCGCGGCGGAGCAGGGCGTCACCCAGCCGTCGATGACCCAGCTCGTGCAGCGCCTGGAGCGCGAGGGGCTGGTGAGTCGCGGCGTCGACGCCCAGGACGGCCGGGCGGTGCTGGTCGGCGTCACCGACGCGGGCCGCGCGTTGCTGGCCGAGCGGCGCCGCCGGCGCAGAGAGCGGCTCGACGAGATGCTCGGCACGCTGTCCCCCGGCGAGCTGCGTGCGCTGACGCGGGCCGCCGGCGAGTTCCTCCCCCTGCTCCGGCGCCTGCTCGAGAGCGCGGCCGACGAGTAGGGGCCGGTCGGCTCCCCCTCGCTACTACCAGGAGGTCCGGTGAGCTCTGCTCATGCCCCCGTCTCCAATCCCTTCAAGCAGCCGAAGGCGGTCTGGGCCGTCGCCTTCGCCTGTGTGATCTCCTTCATGGGGATCGGCCTGGTGGACCCGATCCTGCCGGCCCTCAGCTCGAAGCTGCACGCCACGCCCAGCCAGGTCTCGCTGCTGTTCACCAGCTATCTGGTCGTCACCGCCGTGGCGATGCTGGTCACCGGGTGGGTCTCCAGCCGGATCGGCGCCAAGCGCACCCTCATCGCGGGCCTCGCCCTGATCGTGGTGTTCGCCGCCCTCGCCGGGATGTCCGGCAGC
Source organism: Microbispora sp. NPDC004025 (assembly GCF_053604425.1). Classification (NCBI taxonomy): domain Bacteria; kingdom Bacillati; phylum Actinomycetota; class Actinomycetes; order Streptosporangiales; family Streptosporangiaceae; genus Microbispora; species Microbispora sp. NPDC004025. The sequence continues at coordinate 7,077 of NZ_JBSGHN010000018.1, forward strand.
ATCGGCGGCATCGTCGGCTTCCGCGCCGGCTGGGGCCTCGGCAACGCCCTGTTCATCGCCACCTCCCTCGCCGTCATCGTCGCGTCGAGCAGCGGCGGCTTCGCCGGCGCGATCATCCTGTACGAGACCGCGCTCGGCGTCGGGATCGCGGTCGGCCCCCTGCTCGGCGGCGTGCTGGGCGGCATCAGCTGGCGTGGCCCGTTCTTCGGCGTCGCGGTCCTGATGGCGATCGCGCTGATCGCCACCGTCACCCTGGTCCGGCCGACGCCCACGCCGGCGGCCAAGACCAGCGTGGCCGCCCCGATCAAGGCCCTGCGCCACCGCGGCCTGCTCATCCTGGGCCTGACCGCGCTCTGCTACAACTGGGGCTTCTTCACGGTGCTGGGCTACGCGCCGTACCCGATGGAGCTCGACGAGCACCAGCTCGGCCTCGTCTTCACCGGCTGGGGAATCCTCGTCGCGGTCTTCTCGGTCTTCGGCGCCCCGCGGCTGCAGGCCCGCTTCGGCATCGCCCGCACGCTCTACGCCAACCTCGTGCTGTTCAGCCTCGACATCCTGGTGATCGCGCTGTTCACCGACAACCGGGCCGTCGTGATCTGCGGCGTGATCGTGGCCGGGATCTTCATCGGCGTCAACAACACGGTCACCACCCAGGCGGTCATGACCGTCTCACCCGTGGAGCGGCCGATCGCCTCCGCGTCGTACGGCTTCATCCGCTTCATCGGCGGCGGCCTCGCGCCCTTCGTCGCGGGCAAGCTCGCCGAGCACTTCGACAGTCAGCACGCGCCGTTCTACCTGGGCGCCGCCGCGGTGCTCCTCGGCGCGGTGGTCCTCACCGCCGCGCACCGGCAGCTCGGCGAGGCCGAGCGCGCCCAGGCGGAGATGGCCGCCGCCGACCCGGCCGCCGCGAGGCGGGAGAAACTGGAGGAGGAGGCCCTGGCCGAGGACGTCGGCTCGGCCACCTGATCGACGCGCCGGTGGGGGCCGCGCCGCGGCGGCCCCGCTGGGCGGCGCCACCGTGGGTTTGCGGATGTTTTGCAACGCGCGCGGGAATGGTTTGGGCCGCCCGATTGTGGTTACTCATGTCTGGGCTGGTCGTGGCCTTCAGAGGTGAGGGGATGCGGCCCGCCGCAACGACGGGAGTACCGAATGGGTCCCCACGTCTCCCCCGCTCTCGCATCGGGACACGAACCACGGTGGCGACCACTGCGGGGCGGGGCCGCCGCCGCAGACCCGTGGGCCGGAATGACGCGGATCATCGCGTGCGGCGAGATCGACATCGGCACGGCGGGTCACCTCTACAGAGCCGTCCTCGACGTCCTGCGCCGGCAGCGGCCGGACCGCATCGAGGTCGACCTCGCGCGGGTCACCTTCCTCGACGCGTCCGGCGTACGCGCGCTGCTGATGAGCCGGGACGCCGCGGCCGAGGTGGGATGCCGCCTGACGGTGGTCGAGCCGGGCCGTATGGCACGCAGAGTCCTGGAGATCGTCGGCCTGCTCGAGACCTTCGGCCTGGCCGCGGTCCCGCCGCCCTCGGCGCCCGCCGGCAGCCGCTGAGCCGCACGGCCCGCCGGCCCGGTCACCCGCCCTCGCGCGTACGGAGCTCCCCGGTGCGCACCAGGTATTCGGCGACCTCGACCAGCTTGGTGTTCGTCTGCTGGCTGGCCCGCACGAGCAACGAGAACGCCTGGTCCGCGGTCAGCTTGTGGCGTTCCATGAGAACGCCCTTCGCCTGGCCGATGAGGTCGCGCACGGCGATCGCCCGCCTCAGCTGCTCCTGCTGGCGGGCTCCCGACATGGCCACGGCGGCGTGGGCCGCGAACAGCAGGCCGACGTGCTCGGATTCGTCGTCGAAGGCGTTCTTCTCGCGGGAGTAGAGATTCAGGGCCCCCAGGTCACCCTTCCGGACGTACAGCTGGAAGGAGAGCATGCTCTTGACGCCGAGAGCGAGGGCGCGCCGGGTGAACTCCGGCCATCGCTCCTCCCGGGTCATGTCCGGCAGCCGCACCGTCCTGTGCTTGTAGGCGGCGTCGAGGCATGGTCCCTCGCCGGTGTCGTACTGCGCCTTGTCCGCCTGCCGCACCACGTCGCCGGTCGCGGCCTGGGTCTCGACCTCGCGGCGGCGGATGACGACCGTCAGCCCCGCGTCCTGCGCGCCGGGGACCGTGTCGACGGCCGCGCCGACGATGGCCTCCAGCGTCTCCTGGGCGGTGTCCTCGTCCTGCAGGGTCCGCGCGAGATCGCTCAGCTTGACCGCGAGCTCGTCGTCGGCGGCGTGTCCCATGTAGGCCGACGACGGCCGGCCTCGCCCTTTGTCTCCGTTCACATCCCTGGCGGCCACGCGCCGTCACCACCTCTCGGCATCGAACGGCTCCGAGTGGCTCATCCGAGCCATGCCCGCACCATGGCGCCGTATGCCCGGCGGAGAGCGCCGGGGCAGCGGAATTTCCGAGCGGCCCGGGGCCCGGCTGCGCGAGGGCCGGGTCAGATCCGCGTGAGCAGGTCGGGGGTGAGCGCGGCGACGCCGGCGCAGCCGGACAGGGCCAGGGTGAGATCGGTCTCCGCCAGCACGGAGCGGATCACGTGCTCCACCCCGGCCTGGCCGTCCAGCCCCAGTCCGTACGCGTACGGGCGGCCGAGCAGCACGGTCCTGGCGCCGAGCGCGAGCGCCTTGACGACGTCGTCCCCGGTGCGGATGCCGCCGTCGAACAGCACGGTGAGCCGGTCGGCCACGGCGTCGGCGACGGCCGGCAGGGCGTCGGCCGCCCCGATCGAGCCGTTGACCTGGCGTCCGCCGTGGTTGGAGACGACGACGCCGTCCATTCCCGCGTCGGCGGCCAGGCGGGCGTCGTCGGGGTGCAGGACGCCTTTCAGCACGATCGGGCCGTCCCAGTGCTCGCGCAGCAGCGCGAGGTCCGGCCACGTCTTGCCCGGGTCGCCGAACATGCCCACGAAGTGCAGGACGGCGGCGTTCGGGTCCTCGTGCACCGGCCGGGCGAGCCCGGCCTGGAACGCCGGGTCGGTGAAGTAGTTGGCGGTGCCCACGCCGCGCAGGAACGGCAGGTACGCCTGGTCGAGGTCGCGGGGCCGCCAGGCCAGCAGCGGGGTGTCGAGGGTGACGACGAGCACGGTGAACCCCGCCGCCTTGGCCCGGGCGAGGAAGCTGAGGGTGACCTCGCGGTCCTTGCCCCAGTAGAGCTGGAACCACCGCTCGCCGTCTCCCATGGCCGCCGCGACGTCCTCCATCGGCGTGCTGGATGCCGATGACAAGGCGAAGGGCACGCCCAGCGCCGCCGCCGCGCGGGCGGCGGCCCGCTCGGCCTCGGGGTGCATGATCGACAGCACGCCGATCGGCGCCAGCGCGAGCGGCGCGGGCAGCTTCCTGCCGAGCACGGTCACCGACAGGTCGCGTTCGCGCACATCGCGGAGCATCCGCGGCACGATGCGCCAGCGGTCGAGCGCCTCGCGGTTGGCGCGCTCGGTGCGCCCGCTGCCCGCGCTTCCGGCGACGTAGCCGAACGGGCCCGGGCCGAGCCGCCGCTCGGCCATCTCCTCCAGCCGGGTCAGGTCGGTCGGCAGCCGGGGCACGGCCCCCGTCATGCCGTTGAGGTAGATCTCGTACTGGAAGTCCGCCCAGGTGGTCATCGTCGTCCTCGTTCCGAATCGCGGCACGCTACCGAATCATGGGGCGAAAAGCCGCCAACTGGGTCGTAGCGGCTCACCGGGGCCCGGGAGCGCGGCGGAAGGCGAAGGGCTCGCTCTCGCGGCCCGGCACGACGAACCAGCACTCACCGGTGCCCTCGCTCGCCAGCAGTGAGAAGAACGCGTCGGCGACCGTCTCGACGTCCAGGATCGGGAACTTCATCTCGTCCAGCAGCGCCTTGATGTCGCCGTCCAGGATCGCGGTGTCCGCGAACGACGGGCACAACCCCTGCACTCTGATGCCGAGGGGCTCCAACTGCGGGCCGAGCGAGCGGACGAGACCGACGACCGCGTGCTTGTTGGCCGCGTAGATGGGATCCTGCGGAATGCCCACGATCCCCGCCATGCTGGCGGTCGCCACGATCACGCCCCCGGCCCGCATCGCCGGCAGCGCGGCGTGCACGCCGAAGACGACACCGTCGAGGTTGATCCCCATCACGCGCCGGTAGCGGTCGGGGTCGAAGTCCTCGCCGAGCCCGCAGCCCGAGGCGACGCCCGCGTTGAGGAAGACGAGGTCGAGCCCGCCGTGCCGCTCGACCGCGAGCGCGACCGCGGCCTGGTTGTCCTCCAGCCTGGACACGTCGGTCCGGACGAACGAGGCGCCGATCTCCTCCGCGGTGCGCGCGCCGGCCTCGGCGTCGACGTCGGCCAGCACGACGTGCGCGCCGTACGCCGCCAGACGGCGGGCGACGCCCGCGCCGATGCCGCCCGCGCCCCCGGTGACGAGCGCGACCTTGCCGGAGATTTCGTCGGTGTTCACAGTGGGAGTCCTCCCGTCGCGGCCCTGGTCGAGCCGGTAGCCCGGTAAGCCTCGATTGTCCGTTCGGCGATGCGCATCTGGTGGATCTCGTCGGCGCCGTCGGCGAACCTGGCCCATCGGGCGTGCTGGAACATGTGCGCCAGCGGGGTGTCGGTCGAGTAGCCGAGCGCCCCGTGGATCTGGATGGCGCGGTCGACGATCCTGTTCAGGCTGTTCGCCACGAAATGCTTGGCCATCGAGACCTCGGTACGGAAGTCCTCGCCCTTGTCGATCTTCGAAGCGGCGTGCAGCACCATGAGCTTGCACTGGTACAGCTCCATCGCCGAGTCGGCGATCATCCACTGCACGCCCTGCTTGCCGGCGAGCAGCGACCCGTGGCTGTATCTGTCCAGCGCCCTGCCCACCATCATGTCAAGGGCCGTCTCCGCCTGCGATATCCACCGCATGCAGTGCGCCAGCCTGGCCGGCCCGAGGCGGTACTGCCCCAGCCGGTGGCCGTTGCCCCGTCCGCCGAGCACCGCGGAGTCCGGCACGCGCAGGTCGGTGATGACGATCTCGCTGTGGCCGGTCGAGCCGTGCATGGTCTCGATCTCGCGTACGTCGTGCCAGCCCTCGGCGGGCAGGTCCACGAGGAAGGCGGTGTTCGCGCCCCGCGCGCCCTCCGGCAGGTCGAACTCGGTCTTGGCGATCAGGATCGCCAAGCTCGCCCTGCGGGCGTTGGAGATGAACCACTTGTGCCCGTTGATCACCCATTCGTCGCCGTCCTTCACGGCGTTCGTACGGATGAGCGTGGGATCGGAGCCGGCCACCTCGGGCTCGGTCATCGCGAAGCACGACATCTTCACGCCGTCGAGCAGCGGACGCAGGTAGCGCTCCTTCTGCTCGTCGGTGCCCCAGTGCAGCAGCGTGTGCATGTTGCCCTCGTCGGGCGCGGCGCAGTTGAGCACCCACGGGCCGAGCCTGGTCTTGGCCGCCTCGGCCTGCACCATGGCCAGTTCGACGTGGCCGAGGCCCATGCCGCCCCACTCCACGGGCATGTGCGGCAGCCAGAGCCCCTCCTCCTTGGCCCGGCGGCGCAGGTCGAAGATCGTGCGCAGGTACTCGTCCCGGGCGAGCGCCTTCTCCTCGGAGTCCTCGAACGGCTTCACCGCCGGGATCACGGTCTCCTGGATGAACGTCCGCACCCGCGCGCGTATCTCCTCGTGCTCGGGGGCGAGCGTGAAGTCGATGGCCATGATCCTCCCTCGGGCGCCCGCTAATGCGGCTGCCGCACCATATAAGGCGATCGCCTGAAATACCGTATCCTTCGGGCGTACGGGCGACAAGGGAGGCGTGATGGCGGCGGAGACCACGGTCCGGCGGCTCGTGGACGCCGCGGAACGCCTGTTCGCCGAGCGCGGCATCGACGCGGTCTCGCTGCGTGAGATCAACGCCGCCGCCGGGCAGCGCAACTCCACCGCGCTGCAGTACCACTTCGGCGACCGCGCCGGGCTGCTCAAGGCGGTGCTCGCCAAGCACCGGCCGGAGATCGAGGCGCGGCGCCACCAGCTTCTGGACGAGTACGAGGCGCGCGGCCCGCTGCCGCCGGTCCAGGCACGCCGCACGCTCGCCGCCGCGCTCGTCCGTCCGGCCGCCGCCAAGCTCGCCGATCCCGACGGCGGCCGGGCCTATCTGCGGGTCATGGAGCAACTGGTCCACCGCGTCCCGCCCAGCCTCCCCGACGACGGCGGCGGCAGCATCGGCCGCTGGCGGGAACTGGTCGCCCCGCTGCTCCCCGAGGCCGCCGTACGCCTGCACCAGCGCTTCATGGCGATCCGCATGACGTACGTGGAGCTGGCCCGCCGGGCGGGCGCGGCCCCGGCGCGGGACGACCGCCTGTTCACCAGTCACCTGATCGACGTCGTCGCGGCGGTCCTCGCCAGCGAGGTCTCCGACGAGACCGCCCGGCTCCTCGCCGAACGCGAGCGGGCAGCCGGGCGGCCTGGCGGGAGTCAGACTCCGAACGCCTCCGGGTAGCGGATCGTGCCGGCCGGCACGGGCCGTGTGGGATCGAAGACGAGCGCCATCATGTACTTGTCCTCGACGTCGAAGGGCGGCCGGATGGCGTAGCCGGAGGCCGGGGTGAAGCCGAAGCGCGGGTAGTACTCGGCGTGGCCCAGCACGAGCACGAGGTTCTCACCCTGCTCGCGGGCGGCGCGCAGGGCTGCGCGGATCGCGGCGGAGCCCGCGCCCTTCCGCTGGTGCTCGGGCCTGACGGCGCACGGGCCCAGAGCGAGCGCCGGAGCGTCGTCCACGTGGCAGCGGGTGAGCAGGGCGAATCCGGCGACGTCACCGCCGGGGGCATCGGCGACCCAGGACAGGCCGGGGACCCACGCCTGCGGGTCGGCCCGCAGCGCCTCGACGAGGTCGGCCTCGTGCGGGGTGGGGAAGGCGGCGAGGTTGACCTCACGAATCCGGGCGAGGTCGGCGGCGGTCTCGGGCCGGGTGGTCCAGGAAAGGGTCATGGGAGGGTTGGCGTCCGTCTCTGTGCTCGCCTGCGGGCGCAGGGCGTCGGTCTGGGGTGTCGGGGAGATGTCCGGGTCGACGCGGCCGGTCATGACTGCCGGTCCCTGAACTTGTAGGTCGCGCGCAGATGGCTGGTGATCGCCTTCTGCCGGTCGCCGCGCTCGGCGCGCAGCCGGGCGTCCGTCCGCGACGCCGCCCAGGCGTTCTCGCGTCGCAGCTTGCGATAGCTGTCGAGGCGGCGCCGGGTCAGTTCTCCCGCCTCGACAGCGGCCCGCACCGCGCACCCGGGTTCGGTGTCGTGGGCGCAGTCGCCGAAGCGGCAGTTGCGGGCGAGGTCTTCGATCTCGGCGAAGACCTGTCCCAGGCCGTCGGCGGCGTCGTAGAGGCTGATGCCGCGCAGACCGGGCGTGTCGATGAGGACCCCGCCGCCGGGAAGTGGCACCAGCTCACGGCGGACGGTGGTGTGACGTCCTTTGCCGTCCCGTGCCCGCACCGCCCGCGTGGCGAGAAGCTCGTCGCCGAGCAGCGCGTTGCCGAGGCTGGACTTGCCCGCGCCCGAGGAGCCGAGCAGGACCGTGGTGCCGCTCAGCAGCGCGGTCAGCACGTCGATGTTCCGGCCGGTGGCCACGCTGGTGACCAGGACGTCCACGCCGGGCGCCAGCGCGGCCGCCTCGGCCCGCGCGGCGGCGGGATCGGGGGCCAGGTCCGCCTTGGTGAGCACGATCAGCGGGCCGGCGCCGCTGTCCCAGGCGAGGGCGAGCAGCCGCTCCAGCCGGGCCGCGTCCAGCGGAACGGCCATGGAGACGACGACGGCGACCACGTCGACGTTGGCGGCGAGCACCTGGCCGTGGGAGGAGCGGGAGGCGGACGAGCGCACGATCGCGCTGCTTCGCGGTAACAGGGCCGTCAGTTCCGGGTCGGGACCCGGGCGCAGCACGGCCCAGTCGCCGGTGCACGGCGCTTCGAGCGGATCGGGCGAGTACGTCGCCGCGAGCCGGGCCCGCACCGGCCCGGACTCGGTGACCGCGTCGCACAGGCCTCGGTCCACGCGCGCGATCCGGGCGGGCACCAAGCCGGCTTCGCGGTACGGCGCGAAGGCATGGTCGAGACTTTCGGTCCATCCATAGCGGGACAGGCCGAATTCAGAAGGATTGGACAATGTGAGACACCTTGCGGGAAGGGGCCCCGACGAGACACAGGAACCACCCCGCCTCGGCAGCCGGACAGGCTGACGGCGGAGGGAAGAAATGGGTCAGACCGGGGCCCGGGACGTGAGGATTGTCCGGGCGCTGCGCACGGCAGCGGTCTTCACCGCGGTCATCAAACCTCACCTCCCTCTCATCCTTGATCCGACACCGAACGATCAGCACGGTACCACGTCCGGCGGCCGAAACAGGGGCCGAGCCGGGCGGCCGGAGTCCAACCTTTTGCCCTGTCTGGGGAATTCACTGCCGCAGCGTGGCGGCATCGGGGGCACACCATCCCTAGGACGACCGCCTCGCGGCGGTGTCATCGGGCATCAGGGGATCCGGCGGCGGACACGATCCCGCGTCCGTCTCGCGGGTCGCGTCGGACACTCTTCGTGCGGATCGACGAACCCGCCCAAGTCACACGCGATCGGCCAAAGGGTGATCATGCCGAGTCACGCATCGCGCACAGCACGGGCCGGGGGCGGCTCACGGATTCCGCTCAGGCGATCACGCGGACGGCTGCACCACGTCTTCGAGGCACGTTGTGACCTGACGCCGGGGGCGACGGCCCTTGAGTGCGGACAGCTGAAATTGACGTACGCCGCGCTGGACGCTCGGGCGAACCGGCTCGCGCACCTGCTGCGCGACCTGGGCGTCGGTCGCGGGTCCCGCGTCGCGATCCTGCTGCCGAGGTCGGTGCACACGTACGTGGCGCTGCTCGCGGTGGGCAAGGCGGGCGCGGCGTTCGTGCCGATCGACCCGCAGTCGCCGCCGGACCGGGTCGGCTACATCCTCGACGACGCCGGCGTCGACCTCGTGCTCACCACGTCGGACCGGTCGCTGACCGTCGTCGCGCTGGGGCACCGCGTGCTCGACCTCGACGCCTGCGCCGGCCTCGCCGCCGCCGCGCCGGTCACCCGCCCGCTCGACGGCGCGGCCGACGACGATCCGGTCGCGTACGTCATGTACACCTCCGGGTCGAGCGGCCGGCCGAAGGGCGTCGAGGTGGCGCAGTCGAGCATCAGCAACTTCCTCGACGTCGTGCCGGGCCTGTACGGCGTGCGGCCGCACGACCGCGTCTACCAGGGGATGACGATCTCCTTCGACTTCTCCATCGAGGAGATCTGGCCGACGTGGGCGGCCGGCGCCGCCCTCGTCGCGGGCCCGGCCGGCTTACCGCAGTTCGGCGCGGAGCTCGCGGACTTCCTGGACCACAGCGGGATCACCATGCTCTACTGCGTCCCGACGCTGCTCGCCACGATCCCGCGTGAGCTGCCGCGCCTGCGCACGTTGATCGTCGGGGGCGAGCCCTGCCCGCCCCGGCTGGTGGAGCGGTGGAGCCGGCCCGGCCGCCGGATCCTCAACACGTACGGGCCCACCGAGGCGACCGTCACCGCGACCTGCGCCGAACTGCTCCCGGGGCGGCGGGTCACCATCGGCCGGCCCTTGCCGACCTACTCGGTGGTGCTACTCGACGAGCGGCGCGACCCGGTGCCGGACGGCGAGGTCGGTGAGATCTGCATCGGGGGACCCGGCGTCGCCCGCGGCTACGTCGGCCGTCCCGACCTGACCGCCGACCGCTTCATCGAGCACCCGCTGGCTCCCCCCGGCGGCAGGTTGTACCGCACCGGGGACCTCGGCCGGGTGACCGCGACCGGAGAGATCGAATATCTGGGCCGCGCCGACTCCGAGGTGAAGATCCGGGGGCATCGGGTGGACCTGGGCGAGATCGAGAACGTGCTGCTTGAGGACGCCGGCGTCGCCGAGGCCGTGGCCGCCCTCATGCCCGTGCCCGGCACGGACGCCCCCGGCGGTGAACTCGCCGCCTACGTCGTGCCCGCCGTAGCCGGCAAAGACGGCGACGGCGACGGCGACACCGGCCGGGCCCTCGCCGGGCGGCTTCACGACCGGCTGCGCCGCAGGCTGCCGTCGTACATGCTGCCCTCGTTCCTGGACGTCGTGGCCGCGTTGCCGGCCATGCCGAGCGGCAAGGTGGACCGCCGGAAGCTGCCCCCGCCGACCGGCCGTCGCCTCGTGGGCCCCGGACCGGTGACGCCCGCCGAGGGCGAGCTGGAGACACGCCTGCGCGAGGTGTGGGCGGAGGCGTTCGGCCTCGCCCCCGAGTCGCTGTCGGTCGAGGCGGACTTCTTCACCGACCTCGGCGGTCACTCCCTGCTGGCGGCACGCGTGGTGTCGCTGCTGCGTGCCGGTGAGATCGGCGCCGGCCTCGCGGTGCGCGACCTCTACGCCAACCCCACCGTGCGGCGCCTCGCCGCGCATCTGGGCGGTCGTACCGGTTCGCCGGAGCCGGCCGCCCCGCCCCGCCCGGCTCCCCTGCGGCACGGCGGCCGCCGGATCGCGCTCGCCGGGGCCGCGCAGAGCGCGGTCATCTACCTGCTGCTGCTCGTGATCACACTGCCGGTCTCCGTCACGCTGTACGGGTGGACCACCCCCCGGCCGATCCCCGGTGTCCCGAGGAGGGACGAGGGGTGGCTGATGCTGCCCGGTGACGGCGCCGACCTGCTCGCCTCACTGGCGCTGGCCGCGATGACCACCTATGTCTGGGTGCACTGGCTGCTGCCGGTGCTGCTCGCGCGACCGCTGGCGGCCGGCGTCCGGCCCGGCCGATATCCGCTGTGGGGCGTCACCTACCTGCGGCTGTGGGCACTGCAGCTGCTGCTGTCGGTCTCCCCGCTGCCGCTGCTGAGCGGCTCCCCCATGATGGGGGCGTACCTGCGGCTGCTCGGCGCGCGGGTCGGGCCGGGCGCCGCCGTCGCGACGGCCGACGTCAACCTTCCGGCGCTGCTGCGGATCGGTGCGGGCGCCTCGGTCGGATACCGCTCCTCCCTGCACGCGTGGCTGGTGGTGGACGGCTGGGTGGTCGTCGCCCCCGTGGAGGTCGGTCCGCACGCCTTCGTCGGGAACGGCGTCGTGCTCGGCCCGGGCGCACGGGTCGCCGCCCATGCCGGGCTCGGCGACCAGTCGGCGCTGACGCGGGGCGAGACGGTGCCGGAGGGGGCGCGGTGGGCCGGGTCGCCGCCGAACCCCGTGGAGTCGCTCGGGCCCGTGGTGGAGACGATGCTGCGCGCCCCCTCCCCCGCCGGGTGGAAGGCGCGTCACGTGGCCGCGGCGGTGGCCGTCCTCTGCTGCCTCGAGGCGGTCATGCTGGCCTCGATCGTGCCGAGCGTCCTGGTCGTGTGGACGGCCGTGGCCGCCCGGGGTCTCGCGGCCGGGCCGGCCGCCGTCCTGGTGGCGGGCCCGCTGTACGTGGTCGTCGTCTGCGCGGCGGTGGCCGCCGGCAAACGCCTCGTCCTGCCGAAGGCGCCGGTCGGCGTGCACCCGGCGCGTTCCTGGCTCGGCGTACGCAAGTGGGCGGTGGACAAGCTCCTGGAGTTCAGCCTGCGGTCGACCAACTCGCTCTACGGCACGCTGTACACCTCGCCGTGGCTGCGGCTGCTCGGCGCGCGGGTCGGCCGCCGCGCCGAGGTGTCCACGGCCGCGCAGCTCGATCCCGATCTCCTCACGCTGAGCGAGGAGAGCTTCGTCGCGGACATGGCGAGCGTGGGAGCCGCGGACTTCGCCCGCGGCCGGGTCGCCTTCCTGCCGACCGAGGTGGGCAGGCGCGCGTTCGTCGGCAACGCCGCGGTCATCCCGGCGGGCACGCGGATGGGACCGGGGTCCCTGGTGGGCGTCAGCACCATCCCGCCACCCGACGGCGTCCCCGAGGGCACCTCGTGGCTCGGCTCTCCCCCGATGCACCTTCCGGTGCGGCAGGACAGCGGCTCGTTCTCCGAGGACCAGACGTTCCGGCCGCCCCGCCGGCTGGTGCTCCACCGCCTGGGCATCGAGTTCTTCCGCGCCACCCTCCCGGCGACGCTGTTCGGGGCGGGTTTCTACCTCTACCTGCTGGGCGTGCATGCGCTCGCCCGCGTCCTGACCCTGCCCGCGGTCGTGGCCGCCGCGCCGCTCGTCGCCTGTGCGGCGGGGCTGGCGATGATCGGCTGCTGCGTCGCCGCCAAGCGACTGCTCATCGGCGCGTACCGGCCGAGGGTGGAGCCGCTGTGGAGCCGGTTCGTCCGGCGCACGGAGTTCGTCACCGGGCTGTACGAGGCCGCCGCGGTTCCGGCCGGGGTCGCCCTCCTGGCCGGAACCCCGTTCCTCCCGCCCGTGCTGCGGTGGTTCGGGGCCCGCATCGGCAGGCGCACCTGTATAGCGACCACCTACATGACGGAGTTCGACCTGGTGGAGATCGGCGACGACGTCGCGATCGGATCGGGGGTGTCCCTGCAGACCCACCTCTTCGAGGACCGGGTCATGAAGATGTCCGCCGTGACCGTACGGTCCGGCGCGAGCATCGGCGCCCGCGCCGTGGTGCTCTACGACTCGGTGGTGGGCGAGGACGTCTCGCTCGGCGCACTGTCGCTGCTGATGAAGGGCGAGCGGCTCACGCCGGGCACGAGCTGGCGGGGCATCCCGGCGCAGGCCGGCCTCGCCTGACAGATCTGGGAGAAGCACATGGGGTCCACTGTGGGCATCCTCAAAACCCTCCGCCGCGTCCTCCGTCCCGACAAGGCCCCTCCGCCACGCTCCGGACGGCCGCTCGCGCTCGTCTACCGGGGCCCGGCCTCGATTCCCGGATGCTCGGAGGCGGTCGCCGGACTGCTGGAGGCCAGCCGCTGGGACTTCGACGTCCGCTACACCGGCCCGCACGAGGAGATCCCGCTCACGGCGGAGTCACTGGCCGAGGCCGCCGTGTACGCCCAGCCCGGCGGCGGGGATCTGGACCGCGGCTACCGGCACCTCAGGCGGCATCGCGGCCTGCTGCGTGACTTCGTCGCCAAAGGCGGCCGCTATCTCGGCTTCTGCCTCGGCGGCTATCTCGCCGGAGCCACCCCCGGGTTCGCCCTGCTGCCGGGCGACACCGACCAGTACATCGTCACACCGGGCGCGACGGTGGAGGACGAGGAGGACACGCTCGTCGACGTGCGGTGGCGCGGCCGGAACAGGAGCGTGTTCTTCCAGGACGGTCCCTGCTTCCTGCTCGAACCGGGCAACAAGGCCAGCGTCCTCGCCACCTACCCCAACGGCGCCGTCGCCGCCCTCGTCACGCCGTACGGCGCGGGCCGGGTCGCCGTGGTCGGCCCGCATCCGGAGGCCACCGACGACTGGTTCACCGACGCCGGCCTGCCGGTACGGCAGGCGCAGGATCTCGGCCTCGATCTCGTGGACGCGGCGATGACCGGGTGAGTGACCCGTGTGATTTACGGGAAAATCGCCACAAAAGTGACTAATCGGGATGAATTACCGCTTTTTAGCCAAAATCCCCATCATGGGGGGATGGTGCGTAAATTAGCCGCCCTCGCCGCGAGCCTCACCGTAATGGCGTCTTCGGCCGCTCCGGCCGCCGCGGAGCCGGTCACCTTCCTCCCAGGGTCGGCGGGAGCGGGCGATCCTTACTATCCCCTCCAGGGCAACGGCGGCTACGACGTCGGACACTACGACCTGCGCCTGCGGTTCGACCCCGACGACCACGAGGTGGACGCAACCACGACGATCACCGCGACCGCCGTCCAGAACCTGTCGCGGTTCAACCTCGACTTCTCCGGGCCGCCGATCAGCGGCGTGCTGGTGGACGGCGCCCGCGCCGCCTACAGCCGCGACGGCCAGGAACTGGTGATCACCCCGCCGAAGGGACTGAGGTCGGGGAGCACGTTCACGGTCGCGGTCTCCTATGCCGGCACGCCGAAGGCGGTCTCGGACGCGACCGGTCACCAGGGCTGGATCAAGACCAAGGACGGCGCGTTCGTGGCGTCCCAGCCGGACGGCGCGCGCAGCTGGTTCCCGTCCAACGACACCCCGGCGGACAAGGCCACCTTCTCCTTCCGGGTGTCGGCGCCCGAGGATCTCACCGTGCTGGCCAACGGTGAGCGTACGGGGACGGACGGCGCGGACGACGACGGCTACAAGACCGTGCGGTGGGAGATGAGGCAGCCGATGGCGCCCTATCTCGCCACGGTCGCGATCGGACACTTCGTGGTCAGCGAGGGCACGGTCGGCGGCATGCCCAACGTGACCGCCTACGACCCCTCTCTGGCGGACAAGTCGAAGGACCTGCACGACTTCACGGCGAAGGCGGTCGCCTGGGAGATCGGGCTGTTCGGCCCCTACCCGTTCTCCTCCACGGGCGGCATCGCCGACGGCAACGGCTCCGTGACCGCGCTGGAGACGCAGGGCCGGCCCGTCTACAGCGGCGGCCCGACCGACAACTCGGAGATCGTGCACGAGCTGGCGCACCAGTGGTTCGGTGACAGCGTCGGCGTGCGGAGCTGGCGCGACATCTGGCTCAACGAGGGCTTCGCGACGTACGCCGAGTGGCTCTACCAGGAACAGCACGGCGGGCCGTCCGCCAAGGAGATCTTCGACCGGCACTACCGCAGGACCGGCCACTTCTGGAACCTGAAGACCGGCGATCCCGGCCAGGAGCACATGTTCGACGAGCACGCGGTGTACCTCCGGGGCGCGATGACCGTCCACGCCCTGCGCACGAAGATCGGGGACAGGGTCTTCTTCCCGCTGCTGAAGACCTGGGCGCAGGAGAACAGGCACGGCACGGCGACCACGGCCGACTTCATCGGCCTCGCGGAGAAGCTCAGCGGGCAGAACCTCCGCCCCTTCTTCGACGCATGGCTCTACCAGGCGAAAAAGCCCCGGCTCTGAGCCCCGGCAGCTAGCTCCGCACCAGGACGGACCGCACGCCGGGGAGGACGGTGGTGCGGAAGGTGACGCCGAGTTCGGCGGGGGTGGCAGAGACGTCGCCGTCCGCCCAGGCGCGCAGCAGTGCCAGGAAGGCGCCGACCACGCAGATCACCAGACGGTCGAGCGCGGGCGACGGCCGGGGGGGCGTCACCTGACCGCGAGGGAGCACTGGGCTTCCGGCACGTGAACCTCGCTTGGACTCGGCCCTCGCGCGGAGGAGTGTGAGAGGCATGTCTCTTCAGGAGGACGTCGCGGTCTACGACCACAGCCGCTGGACCGGGTACCTGTTGCAACGGCTTCTGCCCGGCTGCACCAGGATCGTCTCCGGGCGGGCCGACACGGTCGAGAACATCCTTTCGTGTCTCGATCCCGGTTGCTCTTTCTTCATCTTCCACATCGATCTCACGTCCGCTCGCGAAAGGCCGCTCGCAAGGGCCGACCTGTGCGCCGAGCTCAGCCTTCGCGGAGTACGGGTTCTCAACGCGGGCGTCGAGGACATCTCGAAGAGGAGCCTGCAGCGCAAGTGCGCGGAGATCGGGCTGCCGACGACCGCCGCACAGCGCGTCGGCCCACCGGAGGAGATGCTCATCGTCAAGACGAACCTCAACTACGGCGGGATTCCCGAACGCGTCGCCGGATACGCGACCGCCCCCGGCCCCACGGCCGAACCCATGGAGTATCCGGTCGTATCGCGCCGAGGCCTGGACCCGGACACGTGGGATCGTCCCGATCTGGTCGTGGAGCGGTTCATCTCCGACGAACAAGACAGGCTTTTCCGATGCGCGGTTCTCGGCCATCGCCGGGCGTGGTTCAGATTCATCTCCGCGGAGCGGGTGAAAAGAGTCCCGTCCGACACGTCACTGATGGTCGCCGAGGAGACGGTGCCCGACGCCGCGAGGCTGGCCGTCAACGCTTTCATCTCGTCCCACGGCTGCGACTTCGGTGCGTTCGACGTCCTCGTGAGCGATGAGCATGCCTACATCATCGACTTCAACTCCACACCGGTATGGGGCGACGGCGATCTCGGACCACTGGTCCTGTTGTCGGATGGCCTGCGTAGTTCGAAAAGATAGAGGCCGGAGTCACCCGCCATGCAGACGGCCCGGCCTCCCAACAGCCAACCGCAGTCCCGCAGCGGCCCGTCGACGCGGATGGCCGCCAGTCGCCGTGTCGACGCGACATCCCACACGTGGGCGGTTCCGTCAGTGCTGACGCACATGAGCAGCGCACCGTCCTCAGACGCGGCCATCCCCCAGATCGGCCCGGGATGCCCGCTGAGGACAGCTACCAGCGCCCCGTCCTCGACGTTCCAGATCCGGGCGGTCCGGTCGAACCCCGCCGAGGCCAGCCAGCGGCCGTCGGGCCCCGCCACGCATGCGTTCACTCTGCCCACGTGACCGGACAGGACCAGTCGCCGCCGCCCTTCCCGGACATCCCAGATCTGGACCGTACGGTCGGCGCACCCCGCCGCGGCCCAGGTTCCGTCCGGTGCGATCGCGCCACCGAACACCGGCGCGGCGCAGTCGAACCTCGCAACGCGCGTCCCGGTCACCGGGTCCCACACGACGAGGGTCTGATCGGACCCGGCCGACAGCAGCATTCCCGTAGCCGAGAAACTCAGCCGGTTCACCCACCCTTCGTGGCCGGTCATGGTGTGCGTGAGAGCACCCCGCCGCACGTCCCAGACGCGGATCCTTCCATCGGCGCCCCCGGTCGCCAGCATCGCGCCGTCGGCCCCGAACGCGCAGCTCCGCACCCATCCCTCATGACCGGGCAGAGTCAGCGACGGCTCCTGCGAATCGCTGTTCCAGACGCGGGTCACGCCTTTGACGTCACCAGCGGCCAGAAGCTCGCCGGAGGGGGATGCCGTGCAGGAGCGCATGATCCCGATGCGGCTGTCCTCCCGGCGTCTGACGTCGGTCCGCGCGACCTCCCAGATTCTGACCGTACGATCCACGCACCCCGCGGTGAGCCATGTGCTGTCAGGCCCGATGGCGCACGCGTTCGCCCCGCCCGCGGGCCCGGGCAGCACCAGCCGCGCCTGATACGTGCCGGCGTCCCATACGCGTACGGTGCCGTCGGCGCTCGTGGAGGCCAGCCAGCCGCCGTCCGGCGCGACGGCACAGTCGTTGACCCAGTCGCGATGGCCTTCGAGCAGAGCCAGTTGCCGCCCGCCGGCGACCTCCCAGACCCGCACGCTGCCGTCGGCCCCGGCCGAGACGAGGCGCATGCCATCGGGGGCGGCGGCACAGCCGTTGACACGCCCTTCGTGCCCGACGAGGGTTACCCGCACCACGCCCGTGGCCGCATCCCAGACGCGTACGAGGCCGTCCACGCCCGCGGAGGCGAGCCACGTGCCGTCAGGCGCCACGGCGCACCCCGTGACTCCTGCCCCGTGATGCAGGAGGCGGAGCTTCTCGCCGCTGTGGGGATTCCAGACATGGATGCCGCCGTCGAGATCCGTGGCGGCGAGCCAGGCGCCGTCGGGCGCGATCGCGCACCCCGTCACCCCGTCCGGGCAGCGGAGCGTACGCAGCGGGGAACCCGACTCGGCGTTCCAGATCCGGACAGTGCCGTCGTCTCCGGCCGAGGCGAGCCATGTCCCGTCCGGAGAGATCGCGCAATCCCAGATCCACCCCGTATGACCACGCAACACGAGAGACCGGGATCGTCCCGTGATATCCCAGATCCGAACAGTCCGATCGAAGCCACCCGTGGCCATCCAGGTGCCGTCCGCCGCGACGGCACAGGCCCGTACCGCGCCCGTGTGTCCTTCCAGGGTTCGCCTGAGCGCAGCATCCGGTTGATCGGGCAGAGGCCAGAGAGGCGCCAGCAGCGGCGGCGGATCGTTCGCGTCGAGTCTCCTGACGAGCGTCCGCAGCGCCTTGGTTCCGTGAAGCCTGGAGGCGACAGTGTCGACAATCGAAGGGCTCAGCGGCGTGAGCAGGTGAGCGGCTCTGGCCAGTGCGTGCCGGAGATCCGCGTGCCGGCCGGCGAAGGCCAGATCACCGTCCACCGCCGCCGCACCGAAGCGGTCGAGCCTCGTGACAAGCCAGCGTGGGTGCGTGACCAGCGATGACAGCTCGTCACGGTGTCCGGCCTCCGCCAGGTGGTAGACGATGTTCCCCCATAGGTAACCGAAGCTCTCCGGGATCGACCACCAAGGGCTGAGGCCGTCCTCCGGTTCGCCGGTCAGCAAACTGCGGCCCGCGTCCACGAACGACCGGTTCACCTGCGCCAGCTGGGAGGGCGACCGCTGGTGGCGGAGGTAACCGCGGATCACGTCATGCAGGCGCAACGCCGGCCCGCTCTGCCACGTCCCCAATGCCAATCGGCTCTGGACGAGACGCGAGAGGAGTCGCTCCGCGGCTCTGCCGCCCATCGGGCTCCGCGCGCTCCAGAGCAGGGTGAGCGCGTCGAGCGGCACGTCCGTGTCCTCGGGGAATATGCCGAGGTCGAGATAGCGCTCACGATCGAGCAACGAGAGGCTCTCCATGCTCGCTCCCACCGTGACCGCGATCGCCTGTGCCCTCTCTTCGGGGTTGTCGATGTCCAATGCGGCCGGCCCTTCGAGACTGAGCTTGCTGATGACCCACTCCGCAGCCTGTGCGGCCGAGGCTCCTCCTCGTTCGTACTCCGCCATGAGGCCGTTCGCGAGGGCGAGCAGCACCGGCCACCGGCCGGTGAGCCGATCCAGCCGGGCCAGCGCCGATTCGGGCAGGACGCCCAGACCGGTGCGCAACAGCGTGCGCGACTCGTCCGGGTTCATCGCGTCGACCAGGATGGACACGGCTCCCGGGGGCACGAGTCCTCCGATGCGGGTGGTGATCAGTCGCCGGTGGCCCAGACCTCCGATGAGGAACGGCTTGAGCTGGGCGGCGGTCCACACGTCGTCGACGACCAGGAGAGTGCTGGGACGCTGGTCGAGCAGCTCTCCCAGACGTATGCCGGCCAGCTCGGGATCGGTCGTGGTGCTGGGCCTGCCGGTCAGCGCCTCACACAACGTGTTCACCCGGTTGGCCAGCTCCGCACCGGTCACGTGCTGTCCGAGTGTCACCCACAGAAGGCCTCCGGGAAAGCGCCCGGCCAGCCGGCTCTCCATCCGGCTCACCTGAGCCGTCAGGGTGGTCTTGCCGAAGCCGCCCGCACCCTCGACGGCGGTGGTCACCCCGACGGATTCCGCGCCCGTCGCCATCAGAGCCTCGACCAGCGGACCGATCAGCCCCGGCCGGTCGACGACCGGGCCTGTGGGGGCCGGAGCCATCCATGGACGTTTCACGGGGGAGGCTCTGGTTCCGGGTTTCTCGTCGAAGCGGACCAACGCGTGCAAAATCGCGATTTCCAGCTGCTCGCGCGTGCTGAACCGCTGCACCAGCACCTCATCGGCCACATGACGGCGGAACGCCCGCTGCCTGTCGCCGTGCTCCGTGTCGAGCAGCTCGGCCGGGAGACCGTCGGCCGGGTCCAGCATGAAGATCAGCCGGGGAATGCCGGCCGCACCCGCGGTGAGATATTCCAGCTGGGTGTAGGAGACCTCCGGGCGGTCGCGCACCGGCGACCCGTAACAGAAGCCGATCAGGCCCAGGTACAGGTCGCAGTTCAGGACCTGCTCGCGGCAATAGTCGGCGGCCTGCTGGTCACGTGCCGGAAAGTGAGCCATGTCGACCGGGTGATGTCCCGCCTTCAGCAGCGTCTCCGTGGCCACCCTGACGAAGGATCGGCCTTCGGGGTGCACACCGAGCTCCGAGGTGTGGCTGAGGAACACGCGGAGGTTCTCCTGAGCCATACCTCTCCTGCCTAGAACTGAGTGAACGAGTCGGATAACCGCTCCAGACGGCCGGGGCCCATGTGCTCGCCCCCGGCCGTGGTGAGCACCGAGTAAGCGGTCAGGGAGAGGATCGCCTCCCCCTCTCGCGTTCGCCCGCCGAGCGGCAGGTCGGCCCATCGTCCGCAGATCGTGATCACGTCATGCTCCGCCAGGACGACCCCGCTGAACACCGAGGTGTAGGTGGCTCCCCAGTCCGGACTCAAGCCCAGCCAGCAGAGAGCGTCGCCACGCTGACGGAGGTAGTAGGTTCCTCCGTCGTCGCCCGCCCATATGCCGGTGAGCGTCGTACGGGGAGTGCGATCCTGCACGTCCACGGCGTAGACCGGGGAGATCAGCGGCGGGGAGGTGGACAGCGCACCGGTGACCCGCACGTGCGTCCCCGGAGAAAGCGGTCGGCCCAGGACGAGGAACTGCCCGCTCTCGTCTCTGCGGAGATCGCCGTTGACCGGCCGGCCGTTGCGGAACAGGATGCTGACGGCGTCGCGATCCCGCCAGCCGGGAATCACGGCGTCGGTGCCGTGCTCGGTGAGGCGGCACGTGACAGTGCTGCCCAGCGGCAACGCCGGGCGCCTGACCACGGATGGATCGACGCGCATCTGGAACTGCAGGTCCCCGGACGAGGCCACCTCGGTCAGACCGGTGGTCATCGTTCCGTGGATCACCGCGCAGACATCGGTGATGAGGGCGTCGTGCCGGAGCGCGGCGCGGATACGGTCGATCTTGCGGGCCGGTGGTTCGATCCGCCGCCAGGCGGCGCCGCCGAACCCGCCCGTCTCACGGAGCCTGCGCATCCCGTCCGGCGGCACGATCTGCAGATCCATCGTCCCGCATTGGAAGACGTCGCCGCGTGGGGTGTCCATCCACTCGCCCACGACGGAGTCGCCCATGAGCCTGCCTCGATAGACATTGGTGAACGCGGTTCCGATGTTCAGGTCGCCGGAGCCCCGGGGAGACGAGACGCTCAGCCCGGCCCACCAGACAGTGCTGCCCGTATGCCGGATGTAGTAGAGAGCCCCCTCGTCGCCCAGCCAGGTACCTGTGAGGGCGTGTGCTTCCCGTGGGATCATCGGCATGCTCCTGGGTCTCACGATCAGAATGACGGGAGGGCGCGGTCGATGTCCATGAACAGTTACGACCGGGCGAAGAGGCATCCGGACATCGTCGTGGCGAGGCCCCCGGGGCACCGTCCTCTGGAGTTCGATCTGCTGGTCCCTGGGGAGCGCGGCCCGTACCCGGTCGTCTTCTGGATCCATGGCGGCGGCTGGTGTGCGGGCAGCCGCCGTGACCCCACTCCCGGCATGCCCGGGGCCGATCTCCACGCCCGGCTGCTCGAACGCGGCTTCGCCGTGGGACTGGTGGAATACCGGCTGAGCCACGAGGCGGTATATCCAGCACAATTGGACGACATCGGCGCGGCGATCGAGTGGACGCGAACCCATGCGGATGAGTTACACCTGGACGTCACCCGCTTCGCGGTGATGGGCGACTCCGCCGGGGGCCATCTCGCGGCGCTGGCCGGACTCGCGCGTGATCCGGCGCTCGGCCTTCATGCCGTGGTCGACTGGTACGGACCGTCCGACCTGACCTTTCCCGGCGGCTCCCCCGAGCCCGGTGATCCCGCGATCCCTCTGTTCGGCGGCCTTCCAGCGGACCTTCCCCACCTGGCCCGGCTCGGCAGCCCGCTCCACCAGGTTCACCCCGGCGCGCCGCCGTTCCTCTGCGTCCACGGCGCGGATGATCAGAACGTCCCCCTCTCTCATAGTGAGACGCTGGTCGCAGCGCTCCGCGCGGCCGGCGTACGCGCGGAGCTCGACGTCGTTGCGGACGGTGGTCACGGCTTCACCGGCGCCGACATCTCCCCGATCATCGAGCGCTCGATCGACTTCCTGGCCGACGTGCTTCGTGCGGGTACCTCGAAGACCTGACGAGACCTTTCCCGGGTTTGCCCTTCCGGCGGACGGGGAGGGGAGGACAGCACCGCCGGGGGATGGTTGCGGACGGTCCGTTTCGGCCTTCACGGCGGTCCGTAAGGAGGAACGATGACCGAGCCTCAGCAACCCGAGCTTCGGCGTTCCGGCGGAGGCGGCGCCAACGACGAGAACGTCGACGTCATTCCGGAGTCGGCGAGCGCCACGAAGCCGGGCGGGCAGCCGCACGGCACCGACAAGGGGAACAAGGGCGGCGGAGAAGGCGGCGGCGTCCCGCCGGACCAGCGTCCTCCGTATCCCGCGTGACTTGGCGGGACGCGTCGACCGCGGGCGATCGCGGAGCGGCGGACCGGGACGACGGCGGCCGGGCTGACGTGAGAGCCGCGCCCGGCCCCCGTCCCGAGCGGAGAGGGCGGAGCGGGACCGCGGAGGGGTGAAGTGAGCGGAATACCCACCATCAAGAGCCTGGACGAGCTGACCGAGCTCGTCGAGAACCGGCCCGGCCTGTACCTGCGGTACTCCAAGGGGCCCGACGCCGACGCCGGCAAGCCGAGCGTCGACTACGAGAGCCGTCTGGAGCTGCCCGGCCTGTCGGTGACCGTGCTCGACGCCGAGCGCTGGTGGACCCTCCCGCTACGTGACTGGCTGGCCCGCCAGATCTGCAAATACACGCATCTGGCCGAGAAGGACGAGGAACGGCACGCGTGGGTGCTGACCGGCCGTACGGTGGCCCGCGGCCCCGACCACGAGCCGCTCATCGACCAGGTCGAACCGGTCGCGTGGCTCGACGACTCGGTGGTCGAGCAGGCGCGTGCGCACTACGAGGAGGTCTTCGACGCCGGCCGGGACTCCACTGGCTGAGGGGACGCCCCGGGAGGGGCGCTCCCGTGCGCGTCCGCAGCAGGACGTCCACTCCCTTCTGCTCGTGCTGGGAACCGCACGCCCCTGCCCCGCAGCGCGGCGACGGGCGCGGCGAAGACGGAGCACAGACGCAGTACACGCACGCCGTGGATGTGCCCCGGAGTCCTGATCGACACTGACACGTCGCCTCCGAGGGCGATTCGCGGAGATCGCCCGCGGGGTAGCCTTACAGGCCGGTGCGCCCGCTCCGGCCGCGACCGCGGTCACATGGGAACACGGCCTCCAGCAGTGCTTTATATGCTTTCTTTTCCCTGGTCATACGGCGATCGTAAGGGTGGACATGGTCGAGAGGGCAGGCACCGCGAAGCGCGCGCGACCCGCGCGCGCCGCCGGCGGTGACCCGGAACTGGATCTGCGGCAGCTCCTGGCCGGCCTCACCGCCGTACGGGACGGCGACTTCGGCACCCGTCTCCCGGAGGACGGCGACGGCCTGCTGACGGAGATCGCGACCGTCTTCAACGGGATGGTCGATCAGCTGTCCCTGTTCACCTCCGAGGTGACGCGCGTGGCGCGGGAGGTGGGCACCGAGGGCCAGCTCGGCGGACAGGCCGAGGTGCCGGGGGTCTCGGGCACCTGGAAGGACCTCACCGACTCGGTGAACGCGATGGCGGGCAACCTCACCAGCCAGGTCCGCTCCATCGCCGAGGTCACCACCGCCGTCGCCAAGGGCGACCTCTCCCAGAAGATCACCGTCGACGCCCGCGGCAC